>JBAZBL010000011.1:0-4362 GCA_041671485.1 Minisyncoccota bacterium | reverse complement strand
AGCATTCCATGATATTATTTTTCATGAAAAAGGCGTGTTAATTATGGCTTGTAATCGCAAAACTACATTCCATAGCTTAACACCGCCTTTTTCGCTAGTTATCCACAACACTCTTTCTTAGAGAACCTGTTTTTATTGACATTGATTTGCCTATATGGTAGGGTCTTATTGTTAACAAGTAATCAAGTTATTACCAAAATATCATGAAAAACCGAATTATATTTACAACCCTGATAGCCATATTGTCTTTTGTCATTGCTTCACAGGCCTTGGCTCAAGCTATTAATGGCGATGATGATACTGTATTAGCTCCAACAGTTACTACGGATGATAGTGCATCAGAAGCCACCTCTTTAATAACAAATGGAGGTGATGATGTAGGTTCTTCTGTACCAGCAGCTGTTGATAATACAGTAGCTTCTGGTCAAGCTGACATTATTTCAAATGGTAATGATGACAATATGACAGTCAATAGTAATGGAAGTAATACAGGTGGAAATGATACTCCAACAGGAGGTGGCGGTAGCCCAGTTTATTCAGGTAGCTCTGGTAGTTCCAGTGGAGGAAGATCATATGTTTCTATTGCCACTCCTGTACTTATCAGTCAGCCTGCAACAACTTCTTGCCCATTGATCACAAAGTATATGAGAATAGATTGGGCAAATCCAAAAGATGAAGTCGTAAAGCTACAGAGTTTTCTCAAGAACATAGAAGGCTTGAATGTATCAGTAACAGGCACATTCAATGAACAGACGAAAGTTGGTGTAGAAGCTTTCCAAAGGAAATATTTGAATTCAGTTATGGGTCCATGGGAAGCAACAAGACCATCTGGTATGGTGTATATAACAACAGTAAAGAAGGTAAACGAGATTGTTTGTAACCGACCTTTTGTATTGAATGCAGATGAATCTGCTATTATTGCCAAATACATTAGTGACAGAGAGACTGGCATCATAAATGATGATGGTATAAGAGTTGGTGATGAGGATATTGTACCAGTTGGTCCTACTCTAGGTGATAAAGTAATTGGTGAAGAAAATGTTGCTTCTGTTGTCAAAGCATCTATCTTCAAAAGATTCTGGAATTCTATAGTCAATATATTTGGAAAGATTTTCTAATATCCAATATTTCTTAGAAGCAAAAATATCCCAGATATGGGGTATTTTTGTTTTATTTTACACTTAACCTTTTCGTTCCATGTGCACGAAGTTCTGTACTATATGATGATTTGTCATGTAATGCTCCAGCTATGGCTATCATAAGAGCATTGTCACCACTCAAATGTTTTGATGGCAGAAATATTGGTATATCAAATTCATTTGCAGTTTTCTCGAATGTTTGTCGAAGAAGATGATTTGCACTTACACCACCCCCTATGATAATAGATAGGGAATTGTATTTTTGTATTGCATTCCTAAGCTTGGCATCAAGTACGTCAGATACAGCTTGTTCAAATTCTAGGGCTAAACCCTTCTTGTATTCATCTGTAAATTGATCACTTTCTTGTGCTTTTTTTACTGCGTATAGGACTGCAGTCTTCAAACCTGAAAAAGAAAAATCAAAATTTTTGCTACTTATCATTGGTCTAGGTAATTTTACTTGTGATTGGATATTTTGATCACGAGCTTGATTGGCAAGAAGGGAAATATGTGGGCCTCCTGGATATGGCAAGCCGAGCAATCTCGCAACCTTGTCGAATGCTTCGCCTACAGCATCGTCGAGAGTCTCGCCAACTATTTCATAGTCTCCTATTGAATTGATATTTATCAATTGAGTATGGCCACCACTTATGAGTAGTGCAATTGCTGGCAATGGTAGATTTTTGAGTCTTTGCCATGATCCTTGAGGAATATCAGATTCCAAAAGGGAAGCGACAATGTGTCCTTCCATATGATCTATTGGAACAATTGGAACCTTCCATTTACTAGCCAATTCTTGTGCAAATACAATACCTGTCCAAAGAGCAGGTTCGAGACCTGGTCCTTCTGTGACTGCTATTAGATCTATGCCATTATTCTTTTCCATGAAATCATTGCCATACAAAGGTTCCAATAATTTCTCCAGAAGTGGCATAAGGTTTTTCTGATGCTCTCTTTTGGCCAAGTTCGGATATACACCACCATAAGCGCTATGAAGCTCTGCTTGGGAATGTACTAGTGAATTGATCACGCGACATTCGAAAACGCCACTCTTTTCCCTAGTCTCCAAAAGAGCAAGAGCAGTTTCATCACATGATGTTTCTATACCTAGGATGGTCATTGTGCGTGTTGTGGCGATATCGGAACGGAGTCAATGGCCTGATCTTGTTATTTATAGATCTCCGTTGCTATTCCGGCTTGTCCACAAATCTTATTACATTATCAGTGGGACTATTGTAATAGCCCGTTCTGTAACTTCCTTTTGGTTTTGTAATTCTACTATTTTTAAGAAAGCTTTCTGCATAATACCTAGGTTTACCAAGGATTTTAAAAACTTGCTGTGAATTGTCATAACTAAAAGCTTGTTCGAGAAAATGATTATTATCTATATCACTCAAGAGAGATAACGTGATGTAGGTAACTATTAATAATATACCCGTAGTGAGCGAAGAAAGAAAACTACCATCGCGAATTGCAAGAATTAAAAGATCTATGAGTATTGCCAAAGAACCAAGGACAAACCAATGGGACTTTGTCACTATACGTCGTGCGACAAGAGCAATGTTTTGCCTAGTGTTGTAAAGATCATTCTTTTTCTCATATAAAGACTGTATCAATTGCTCACCTCTGCCATCTTTAAAGTCAATTTCTTCTACTGTTTTGTTTAGATCATCAAACTCTGTTTGCGTTCGATCGACGTATTCAGTGAGTTCAAAACTTAGAGCTGCTATAGCATATCTATCAATAATATCAACCACCTTCGAAATTCTTTCTGGAGCGATTATATTACAATAATTATATATTGCTATCAGACCAGCATCTTCGTTTGCTATTAAGGATTGTAAAGCGAGATAATTTGATGTAGCTGCTGCTATAAAAAATCCAACTAGGATAGCAAATAAAAGTGAAGTCACGGTAATAATACTGGCAACATCGAAGTTAAATTTAAATAGTGGAATATAAAAAGCAGCACCTAATAATAGTAGACAAACAATAAATTTGATTATTCTTCTCTTCATAATGCAAATATCAAATATATTACCACATTTTTGGCAATAGTGGGGATTATTCTTCATCTTCCACTGTATGCCATACCGACATAAGATCTAGTCCAAAGTAATCATGTGAGATCATGTCACGAAAACCAGCCATGTTTTTCCATGGAATGTTTATGCCACTTTTTATTTTCTCGGGAACCTTTTTTGCCAATTCTCCGATAACTTGCAACTGCATAATAACAGCGCTTTGAGTTTTACCATCTTTAGAAAAATTATCGAATAACATACCGTTCGTAAAATCTTTTATCTTGGCGATAGCATCAAGCATCAGTAACAAATATGCTTTGTCATTTTTGTTATTATCTTGATCCATATATAATTTTTAAGTCACGATAAATATAATCCTTGAAATATGGAACAATTGCCTTTTCAAAAATTAAATCAACTTGCTTTTTTAAGCTCTCTGATAATTCATTTTTCATACCTACAATATCCCAAACAGAGAACTCTTTATCGCCTAGCGACACCAAAATATCCACATCACTATTTGGTCTAGCATCACCACGGGCTTGAGAGCCAAATAATCCAGCATAACGAACTCCATATTTGTTCAGAGTAGGTTTAATAGTTTCGGCTATATTTTCAATATTTTTAGTCATGGTGATATATTATCATAAATTATTTGTGCGCGCTGTGGGACGTTATTAGAACACTACTCTCTAAGAATGAATTTTTTATTAACAGCTAATTGGGCGACGCGAACTTCCTCATGATCCATATATCCGTCCTTTTTTCCAAGTAACTTTTCGCAATCTACATTTGTCTGCCCTGACAAGATAAGATCATCAATTCCGTCTCCATTTATATCCTCGTATGTTGCGTACAACTGACCCAATTCGTATGTTTCCCCGCAGGTATAATATCCATATTTTGTAAAATTGTCCGGGTTCCATATCGAATCATCCTGAATATCAACCGCAGATGTTTCAAATATTTGACGAGCTTTTTGATCATCAACTTCGTACAGATGTAGAGCTCCATATCCCATATGAGTCTGTCCGTAAACTTCGAGAATAGGATAGCTAAAACCTTTAAGGTGGATAAATTGCGCTGATCGGATAGATATTTCGTCCGGCACATTTTCAATACGTATCCATTTAATTTTTTCGCCATCCCAATTTCCTACTGCCAATTGTTCAAACCAATCTTTTTCTTCTTCTATTATT
>JBAZBL010000010.1:0-17940 GCA_041671485.1 Minisyncoccota bacterium | reverse complement strand
TAATTATGGCTTGTAATCGCAAAACTACATTCCATAGCTTAACACCGCCTTTTTCGCTAGTTATCCACAACACTCTTTCTTAGAGAACCGTTTGCGCTTGACTAAATCGCTTTACTTTACTAAAGTGGTGGTAATGTTCGAAGAAATCACACAACTCAGTGGTAAAGAAAAAGGAACGACGAGTATCGTTCTTGTTGGTGTGCATGGCGACGAAAACTGTGGAGTGGAGGCATTGGAAAATATTTTACCTACTCTCGAAATTGAGCGCGGGACTATTTTGTTTGGTTATGGAAATCCACGCGCGATAGAGGTGAATAAACGCTTTACAGAAGTTAATTTGAACAGGATGTTCAAAAATGATGACTTACTCTCAATAAATGATAAGAACAGTTATGAATATGGCCGCGCTCAATTTCTAAAAAACTATTTGAACAAAGCGGACGTGCTTTTGGATATTCACGCGAGCTCTATTCCAAATAGTAAAACTTTTGTTATTTGTGAGGCTAATGCTAAGGAAATTGTAAAATACTTTCCAATTGATCTTGTTGTTTCCGGCTTCGACAAAGTAGAACCTGGTGGAACCGATTATTACATGAACAGTATTGGTAAAATCGGAACATGTTTGGAGTGTGGATATATGAAAGACCCACAATCTATAAAAGTAGCCGAGGAAAGTATTTTTGCTTTTCTAAAAGCACAAGGCCATATAACAAATAATCTTGTCTCGCAAAATCAATCCTATGTTCAGATGTTTGAAAAATATTTTGCAAAAACTGATAAATTCACTTTGTGGAAGCCATTTGAGAATTTTGAGGTGTTACGAGAAAATCAAATCATCGGAATTGACGGACAAGAAGAAGTAAAAACTTCAAAGCGAAGTCTAATACTTTTTGCTCACAATAGCACAAAAGTTGGCGACGAAGTTTTTCTTTTAGGCGTAGAAAAAGAAAACCTTGTGTAGTCGTTAGACCACACAAGGTTTTTGCGCTACGCGCAGACGATTGCCAACACCTTATCTAGTTGCTGTTGGAATTGTTCGTCTGCCCTACGAGCCATGGGACGAACTTCAATGCACAAGGTGTTGCCATAACGCTTTAGCCTGAAGTGCCACCAAATACTGCGTAGGTAGAGAGACACCTCCAGATTGCTGACATCCTGAAACGGCACGAGACGCACTCCTTGCACGACATCGTGTCGAGCAAGAGCTCGGCAGTAATCCTCCAACGATTCAAACGCTAGAGGACCTCCGTAGCGGTTGGAAAGATATTTTGCGGACGAGTCCACGATGTATCGCTTCCAAACCGCATCTTGCGGAAAATCCGCCAAGAACAAACCGATGTGCTCCCCGAACCTGTTCAAGATTCCCATTGCATCCTTTGGAGCAACCGAGATTGTGAACTGAACCGATGATGTGCGCGCGAGCGGAGCAAGTGCGTCTCGTCCGTCCAACTTCAACCAGATTGCATCTCTCTCGTCGGGAATGATCAGTAGATCTTCTTCGCCGTGTAATATCGGTGCAAAGTATGGCTCCGCGCCAACCATACGAGCGGACTCGTAGAGTTGAGCAAGGCATTTCCGCGTGACATCAAGGACGCAAGCGGGAGTTGAGGTCGTCGTTGAAACCTCTATGTTGTGACGGCCGAGCTCGTAGAAAATCTTGTTATCGTCCTGATCAACAAGGGTTGTTATTAGATTGCCTTTACGACAATCTACTGTCCAACCATTTTCGGCGAGGTAGTCCAACATTTGTTGGGACGTTTGGGTTTGGACGGCTTTGCCGTCCTTATCCACAAACTGGGTTTCGACTTCGGCTCCAATTGTTTGGAGCGTCTCCGACGAAATTCCGTCCGTGAAGTAACTGATGAGCTTCTGCATAGTTTTCTCCTTTTCAACTTTTCTGAAGCATTCTTCGGGATACGCCCAGTTGCCAGTCTCTCCGAATGAAACCCAGTAGGGTTCATCGCAACTTGTCTTCCATCGGTTTTTTATTGTAACACCTCCAGAATTTATTTGAAGGGCACGTTTAAGACAAAGACTTCCTTCGTCCCGTGCTTCCTTCAGGACTGTAACGGCATCATCTTTCAGAACCACTCTTTCTCCGATTTTCATATCTCTACCTTTCAATGAACATGTTTACCATTTTGTAATAGGTAGGTAAACGATAAACCCCCTCCAATTACGGAGGGGGTTAGCTTCATGCGAGATAAAATTTATATCAAGACAACCCTCTCCGTGATTGGATAGAGTTATGATGATGAAGTCTGTTGATAATTGTTTTGTAGCCACCGCCTTTACCATTTAGCCACTTCGCAACACGGGCAACGGTGGTCGAACTTAAGCCGGTTTCTTTTTCAATTATTGAATATGGTATTTTCTCTGTAAGCATCTCCGCCACTTTTAGTCGCTTTGCAAACTCTTTGATTTCTTTTTCTGTCATCAAATCACGTAAAAATCGCCCGGTTTCGTTCTCTGTTTTAAGAGCCAAGATTGCTTGAATTAACCTTTGATTTCCTTTGCTTTTCCAGTCCATACTGCTACTTTAGCAAAGTAAAGCGATTTAGTCAAGTGTGTTAATTATCAAAATATTATTTTGATAATCATATTAAATATAGACAAATCAGCAAACAACTAGAAAGGATTCTTTGCACCTCGGATTTCGAAGTGTACATGGGGTCCCGTGGTGCGTCCTGTCATGCCAATATAGCCAATTGTTTCTCCTTGTGCGACTTGTTCACCGACAGATACTGCAACAGTACTCATATGAGAATATAGGGTTTGTGTTTTATTTGGGTGAGATATAACTACATAGTTGCCATATCCACCATTCCAACTGCTAGACTTGCTTATTATTACAGTACCTTGAGCTGAAGCCACGATAGGAGTACCAATAGGTGCCGCCAAATCAACTCCATTGTTACCATGAAGACCCTGACTCTTTCTTCCACCAGAAATGGGTCTTGTATAATATCCAGAATATGATGGATAACTATTCTTTGAAACTTGGCTAGAAGAATTTGATCCTGCAATGTCAGAAGCAGAAAGTTCTGCATCTGGTATAAGTATTGTTTCTCCAACAGTCAATGGACTTGAAATCGTAATATCATTGTAATTCAAAATATCATTTACATCTGTTTTGTATTTCTTTGCAATTGTGCTTATAGAGTCACCTTTTTTTATGGTGTATGAAATCCCAGATACAGGAAGAATTATCAAATTATTTCCTGATTTTAAGACCGATTTACTGGCAAGATTATTGGCCCATAACACTGTATTTACTGATACATTGAACATCTTTGCAATACTTGAAACAGTATCTCCTTCACGGACAATATATGTACTTATTTGAGTATTATAATCATTGAAATTATCTATTTCTGAACTCGCAATATCTGCGATCAAGATATCACCTTTATTGAGTGGTATTATCTCTGCAACCTTATTTGGATTTGGATCTATATTTGTTGCAGCTTGTAAAAGGGCAAGATTTTGTAAATTATATATTTTATTTGTATTTGATTGTTTTGTTGCAACTTGTGATTCTCCGAGCATAGGTTTCACAAAAGAAAAAAGACCTGCATGGGCGGTCTCTATGAAAACACCAAAAGCGAGTATAGACATAGTCAAAACGGTCATCCATATAGGAGATGATCTTTTCTGACCTTTTGGAGAATTGTATGAGTGTGGCTTATATTGCATATGTAGAGTTTCGTACCGAATTCAACCGTAACTATCTATCTAGAATACTGTATTGTTCCCAAATGAATAATGGCTCTATTGAGCCGTATTTTTTCTTTATCCATAAAGGGACTACCAATAGGGTATCAAGCGAGGCAGAATTGTCAAATAGAGTTGTGCACAGCATAAAGGGTGACTAACCTCACATACATATTGCACCCATTAAACATTTTAGCGCAAAATGGGTGGGGTTATTCAATAGATTGACTAATTACATTGATATCTGCTAGTATGCATTTACCTCATAGGGATGATTTTGGGGAAATGATTGGAAGTATGTCCTACGTTATATTGGCAAACGATAAAGTCGTATGCCAAAGACAAAGGAAAACTAACCAATCTCATTTTAATTGTCAATTTCAATAAATATCTTCATTTATGGCAACAAAAGCAATGATTGCAAGGTCGAAGAGGAAGCCGAAATTCAAGTCGAGAGTCGTGCGACGTTGTTTTCGTTGTGGCCGTAAACGAGGATATTTGAGAGATTTCGATATGTGTAGGATCTGTTTTAGAGAATTTGCAAATGAAGGTATGATACCAGGTATAAAGAAGTCTTCATGGTAATGATAGATAGTAATATATTCCAATAAAATGATTACCGATCAAATTTCAGATTTAATAATAAAGATAAAGAATGCAAGCGCAGTTGGCAAAGCAACTGTTATTGTAAAGCAATCCAAATTCATCGAGAATGTTGTCCATGCTCTGAAAAAAGCAGGATATTTATCATCTGTAGAAAAGGTCAAAGACACTAGAGATATTTTACTAGGTCTTGTTTATTTCGAAGGAGAACCAAGAGTTCATGGCGTAGAGAGGATATCCAAGCCTTCGAGAAGAATATATCAAAAATCCATAGATATTCGTACATATAGAAGTGGTTTTGGTAATACCATCATTTCAACACCAAAAGGTATTATGACCGATATTGATGCAAGGAAACTGAAAGTGGGAGGGGAAATATTGTTCAAAATATGGTAATGTCAAAAACTAGATTTATATAAATATATGTCAAGAATTGCAAAAAAACCAATAACATTGCCCCCAAAAACAGAAGCGTCATTTGTAGATGGCATATTCACTGTCAAAGGACCACTGGGCGAAATAAAAAAAGAATTTCGAGATGAAGTTTCTATCAAGATTGATAACAATACAGTTATATTTGAACCAGCCAAAGACACTTTGCTAGCCAAATCTCTGTGGGGTAGTTATGCTTCACATGCCAAAAATATGATTGCTGGAGTAAATAAATTGTATGAAAAGAAGTTAATAATCGAAGGTATAGGTTTCAAAGCTGATGTCAAAGGCAAAGATCTTGTTTTGAATGTTGGTTTTTCACATCCTGTAAATATCCCAATACCAACAGATTTGAAGATTGTATGTGAAAAGAGCAATATAACCGTGTCTGGTATAGATAGTGAAAAAGTCGGTCAGATGAGCGCTGTTATAAGAGCTACAAAGAAACCGGAACCATATTTGGGCAAAGGTATTCGATATGCAGATGAAATTATAAGGAGAAAACAAGGTAAAAAGACTGCTTAGTCTATATAGATAATGATCCATAAATAACAATATGAAAAGTGCATTAGAAATAAAAAATCAAAAGTTTGAAAGACGCCACAGTAGAGTGAGGGCGAAGATTTCTGGTACAAAAGATAGACCAAGATTATCAGTTTTCAAATCTCATAAGTATATTTATGCTCAAATAATAGATGATGATAAGGGGAATACACTAGTCTCTTTCAATTCTAGAGAAGCAAAAGGTAAAGTGCCAAGAGAAAAGGCCAAAGAAGTTGGTATTGGTATTGCAAAGAAAGCTTTGGCGGCGAAGATAAAAGAAGTAGTTTTTGACAAAGGTGGTTATCTATATGCTGGCAAGATAAAGGCGGTCGCAGAAGGTGCAAGAGAGGGTGGTTTGAAATTTTAAACAAAATGAAAGACAAAAATATACAAATAAATAATGAAGAATCTGGCTCAGAAGATATTGTAGTTATTGCCGATACCGATATAGCTGACGTTGTCGCATTGCCAGTTATAGCAAGAGGCAAGATTACACTTGGCAAACGTATGCGAGACACAGCGAGAAGAGGTGGACATGGTAGTGGCAAAAACACAAGACCTTCTCAAGGACATGGTAAAGGAGGTGAAGGTAGGGAGAGGGTTAAGCCAGAATTCGACTCAAAGACTATTGATGTGAGAAGAGTATCTCGTGTTGTGGCAGGAGGTCGTAGATATAACTTTAGTGTTGCTGTTGTTTCTGGAGACAAGAAGGGTAGAGTAGGAGTGGGTCTAGGCAAAGGCGCCGATACTGCACTCGCTATAGAGAAGGCAACTCGCGAAGCAAAGAAACATATGATAAAAGTTCCTCTTTCGGCACAGATGACTATCCCTCATGCAATCGAGTCAAAGTTTTCAAGCGCTCGCATCAAGATTTTTCCAGCACGCGGCCGTGGTATTGTTGCTGGTAGTTCTGCTAGAGCCGTCATTGAACTTGCAGGTATAAAAGACGTTTGTGCCAAGATAATGTCTGGTTCAAAGAATAAAGTAAATATTGCCAAAGCCACAATTGTAGCACTATCAAAATTGATCAAAAGTTCGAGAGCAACGTTAGTAAATCCCAAATAATAAATACTAAAATGCAGACAAATCAACTAAAAAGGGCATATCCAAATAAAAAGCGCATGATCGTTGCTCGTGGTGGCAAACGTGGCAAGACCGGTGGACGTGGTGGCAAAGGGCAAACAGCGAGAGCCGGCAATAAAAGAAGGCCAGAATGGAGGGACATCATAAAGAGATTACCAAAACTACGTGGTCGTGGTGTCAACCAAAATAAATCAATACAGACAAAGGCTACGGTTGTAAATCTTCAAGTTATAGAAGAAAACTTCATTGCAGGAGAATCGGTTACACCAAATTCACTCTTGGAAAAAGGTATAGTTTCGCATAAGGATGGTAGAATGCCAGTTATAAAGATATTGGGTGATGGAGAATTGACAAAGATAGTGAAGGTTTCTGGTTGCAAGATTTCGGCTATGGCAAAAGAGAAGATTGTAAAGTCAGGAGGTTCGGTCGAGGCTTGATGTTTGTAGTCATGATCGTTGCAAAGATTTAAAATTTTAGTTTTAATATTTGAGATTTATATATGCAGAACTTCTTCGAAAAATTCATGATTGCTCTCAAAGATTCTGTTTTGCGCAAAAGGATCGGTTTTACTGTTGGTATATTAGTATTGTTTAGAGTCCTTGCAACTATACCTGTTCCAAGTGTTGATACAACAGCCCTTGCGAATTTGCTTTCTTCTAGTCAGTTCTTTAGCATATTCAATATTTTTTCTGGTGGAGGTCTCTCAAATCTCTCTATAGTAATGCTTGGCGTTGGTCCATTTATCACAGCGTCTATCGTTATACAGCTCTTGACTATGATGTTCCCGAAGTGGAAAGCATTGATGCATGAAGAAGGTGAAGCGGGGAGAATGAAACTGTCTCAATATTCTCGACTTCTTGCTGTGCCACTATCATTTATATCTGCTATTGGTTTTATGATGCTTTTGCAATCACAAAATGTATTGCCACAGCTCGGTTTCAATTCTCTGGCTTATAATGCAGTCATCATAACTGCTGGATCCATGTTACTCATGTGGTTGGGTGAACTTATATCAGAATTTGGCATAGGTAATGGTGTATCTCTCATCATCTTTGCTGGCATTGTGTCAAGTTTGCCAACAAATATTATTCAATCCTATACAAAGCTTTCTGGGAATCCATCACTCTTGCCAGTTTATTTGGCTTTATTGATTGTTTCAGTTGTGGTTGTTGCTGCAGTTGTCTATATAACAGAAGCCGAACGTTCGGTGCCGGTGACATATGCAAAACAAGTTAGGGGAAATAAAGTTTATGGTGGTGCTTCGACATATTTGCCATTGCGTCTCAATCAAGCAGGTGTTATACCGATCATCTTTGCATTGTCTATACTTATCCTTCCTCAAATGGTAGCAGGACCTCTATCTAAAGTTGCAAATACAACAATTGCTAGCCTGGCTACGTCAATATTCAATTTCTTTAGCAATCAACTAGTATATGGAGTTATGTACTTTGTTTTGGTTGTTGCTTTCACGTATTTTTATACGGCAGTTACTTTCGATCCAAAAATGATTTCCGAAAATCTTCAACGATCTGGAGCATTTATTCCTGGTATTAGGCCTGGTGAACATACACAAAATCATTTAGCGAATATAGTGACCAGGATCACTCTCGTCGGAGCTCTATTTCTAGGTATTATTGCTGTTTTGCCACTCATCATACAAGCATTTTCTTCGGGTGATCAATCTATAGCTATTGGTGGCACAGCCCTTCTCATAGTTGTTTCAGTTGTCATAGATCTTTTGAAGAAAATTGAAGCACAGGTGGCGATGAGGGAGTATTAGGGTTATACTTTGGTAGAATTACTAATTTATTATATTTTATAAATTCTATGAAAAATTTCGTATTGATATCTTTAATTTTGATCGTTGCTGTTGTATTGTGGTCAGTCATTTTGAATAATAAAGAAAAAGAAGATGTACAAGAACAACAAAATATTAATACAAATATATCGACATCAACCGTTGATACATCTAATAATAATCTTATTGCAACGACTTCAGATATAAACGTTTCTCCAATAAAGATTCGTCAGGCAACCCAGTCTGAAATATCTGCTGTAGTAGATGCAAACAATCAATTTGCTATAGATCTGTATTCACGTTATTCATCAATCGAAAAAGGAAACATTTTCTTTTCACCTTATAGCATTACAACGGCATTGGCTATGACTTACGAGGCTGCTCGGGGTCAGACAGCGACTGAAATGGCCAAAGTTCTATATTTTCCAGAGAATACTGATGCTAGAAGGGCTGGAATGGCTTCTATCTACAATAGATTGAATGCCAAGAATAAGCCATATACTTTGAAGACGGCCAATGCTCTTTGGGCTGAAAAAGACTTTGAATTCCTCAATGATTATCTGACAATAGTCAAGAATTACTATGGGGGAGGAGTGACGAACCTTGATTTCAAGAATAACTGGGAAAGTGCCAGAAAGACCATAAACGCATGGGTTGAAAGTCAGACAAACAATAAGATAAAAAACCTTATACCAGTCGGTTTGGTAGACAAGACGACAAGGCTTGTACTTACAAATGCTATATATTTCAAAGGTACCTGGGTATTACAGTTCGATAAGAAAGAGACCAAAGAAGAAGACTTCAATACAGGAACAACTGTTGTAAAGTCAGATATGATGTCTCTTGTAGGAGAAAAAGCAAAATTCAAATACACGGAAACAGATAAAGTTCAGGCCATTGAGTTACCTTATAAAGGAAAAGAATTATCGATGTTTATCATATTGCCCAAAGATAACGATATCAGTGTATTAGAGAAGATTATGAATAAGGCATTCATTGATAAGATGAGAACATCTCTAAATGAGCAAAGAGTAAATGTTTATTTGCCAAAGTTCAAATTTGAGACGAAATACTTTATGGGCAAAGATCTAAAAGATATGGGAATGCCAAGTGCTTTTGATCCAGATTTATCGGATTTCTCTGGAATGTTTGACAGAACAAAGACAGACGAGAATCTGTCTATAAGTGAAGTCATACATCAAGCATTTGTTGAAGTAAATGAAGAAGGAACAGAAGCTGCCGCCGCGACGGCTGTAATTATGGTTAATACAACAAGTGTTGGGCCGGGCAATCCAATACCTGAATTTAGAGCAGATCATCCATTTATATTCATGATACAAGATAGCAGTACAGGAGAGATATTATTTATGGGAAAAGTTGCCAATCCTATTAAATAGATCCTGTCTTTATAACTTGTAATATTACAAATTGAATAATATTAAGTTATAATCAAAACGTGGATCTAAAAACATTTATCTTCGTCGGTCGTTCTGGTTGTGGTAAAGGCACACAAGTAGATCTCTTGGAAGAAGTGCTCAAGCAACAGACACCAGAAATACCTATTGTACACTTGGAGACAGGTGAGCTTTTCCGAGAATTTATCAAAGGTGGCAATTACACTCATGAATTATCCAATAAGATATACAAAAGTGGCGGTTTACAGCCGGAATTCTTGACTATTCACTTGTGGGCAGACTTCTTCATGAAGAATATGAATGAAAAAGTACATATGACTATAGATGGGACCCCGAGACGACTCAATGAAGCAGAAGTTCTCGATACTGCCCTTAATTTTTATAATCGTAAAGATGTAAATGTAATATTGCTTAATGTTTCCAGAAAGTGGTCAGAGGAAAGAATGTTGGCACGCAAGAGGGTTGATGATAATAAAAGGGATATAAATTTGAGATTAGATTGGTTTGATGCTGATGTTGTGCCAGCAATAGAATTTTTCAAAAACAATTCATCATATATATTTCATGATATTGATGGGGAAAGAACTATTGAAGAAATTCATACTGATATTGTGAAAAGGGTGGGGTTGTAGTAGTTTGATTGTAAATGATTACGATAAAAACAAAAGAAGATATAAGTATTCTCCGAGAGGGTGGCAAGAGACATGCCGCTATTTTGAAGGAATTGGCCGAAATGGTGATGCCCGGTATAAGTGCAGGAGATTTGAATAAAAAAGCCGATGAATTGATCGCTATAGGTGGTGATAAGTCGGCCTTTCTAGACTATCAACCGAAAGGAGCAAAGAGACCATATCCAGCATCACTCTGTGTATCTATAAATGATGAAGTCGTGCATGGCATACCAAATGAAAGTAATAAAATTCTGAAAGAAGGAGATATTGTTGGCATAGACCTGGGACTAAATCATAAAGAGCTTTTTACTGATATGGCTGTCACTGTTCCTGTTGGAAATATTGGACCAGAATTGGAACAGCTTTTGCGAGTAACCAAAGAAGCATTGATGGCCGGTATCAAAGTAGCAAAAGCTGGTAAAAAAATCGGTGATATAAGTAATGCAATACAAAATTTTGCCATGGCCCATAATTATGGCATTGTAGAAGAATTGGCTGGTCATGGTGTTGGATACAGTGTTCATGAAATGCCATATGTACCAAATTGGGGCGAAAAGGGAAAGGGAAATATTTTGAAACCAGGAATGGTATTGGCTATAGAACCAATGTTCAATCTAGGCACGAAGAATGTGATTCTTGATACAGATGGTTATACTTATCGCACGGCAGATGGCAAAATGAGTGCTCACTTCGAACACACTGTAGTCATAACCAAGGGCAATGCAGAGATATTGACCGTCTTATCTTGATTGTGCTATGATGACTCACGTACGCACTCTGTGCGTTTTATTAACTTAACAAATTTAACTTTGGCGTTCGCCGCGTTCACGCTCTATAGAGCGGACATGCGATGGAAGCCAAAGCAATAAATAAAATAATATGGCAGCAGAATTCAATCGTTCCAAGCCCCATGTCAATGTAGGTACAATCGGACACATTGACCACGGCAAGTCTACTTTGACAGCCGCTATTTTGGCTGTACAAGCCAAGAAAGGCATGGCCAAAGAAAAGGCTTATGCCGATATTACCAAAGGTGGTACAGTCCGTGATGCTACAAAGACAGTTACGATATCACTTTCACACGTCGAGTATGAAAGCCCAAATCGTCACTATGCTCACATTGATGCTCCTGGTCATGCAGACTATATCAAAAACATGATTACTGGCGCCGCCCAGATGGACGGAGCTATACTCGTGGTTGCAGCAACAGACGGTGTTATGCCACAGACCCGTGAACACATCTTGCTTGCTCGTCAAGTAGGTGTGCCACAGGTACTTGTATTCTTGAATAAATGCGATCTCGTACCAGAGAAAGATCTTATCGATCTAGTCGAAGAAGAGGTACGTGAACTTTTGACCAAGTATCAATTCGACGGTAAAAACGCTCCAGTTATCCGTGGTTCAGCCTTGAAAGCTCTCGAAGGCGATGCAGAATGGACAGCAAAGATAGATGAACTCATGACTGCACTGGACACATTTATCCCAGAGCCAATACGCGAAGTTGATAAGCCATTCCTAATGCCTATAGAAGATATTTTCTCTATAGAAGGTCGTGGTACGGTTGTTACTGGTCGTATCGAACGTGGAAAAGTAAATGTTGGAGATGAAATTGAGATTGTAGGATTCAAGGATACTACAAAGACAACAGTTACTGGTATAGAAATGTTCAATAAATCTCTAAAAGAGGGTATTGCTGGTGATAATGCTGGTATTCTCCTCCGTGGTACTGCAAAAGATGATGTTTCTCGTGGACAAGTACTAGCAAAGCCAGGATCTGTCAAACCACATACAGAATTTGAAGCTGAAGTTTATGTTTTGAAGAAAGAGGAAGGTGGTCGTCATACTCCATTCTTCGCTGGTTATAAGCCACAGTTCTATATCCGTACTACAGATGTAACAGGAGAAGTAACACTTCCAGAAAAAGTCGAAATGGTTATGCCAGGTGATACTGTTAGTTTCAAAGTAAAGCTTGTTGCACCAGTTGCTCTAGAAGCCCAAATGAGATTTGCTATTCGTGAAGGTGGTAAAACTGTTGGATCTGGAGTCGTAACCAAGGTAGTCGCATAAATAACATAGATTGAAGATTGAAAATTGAATGATTGGATATCTTCGTAAATAATAACCATTCAATCATTCAATAAATCAGCAATCAATCAAATGGCAAATACAAAAACAACAATTGGTAAAAAGTCTATTCGTATCAAAAAGGCAAAGATAAATGTTGAAGGAGAGATCCCACATCTAAGGATACGAGTTCGTGCATATGAACATAAAATCCTCGATGCATCTATCCGTCAGATTATGGATACTGCAGCTAGACACGATGCAGAAGTCCATGGACCTGTACCATTGCCTACAGAGATCAAGAAATACACAGTGAATAGATCTTCATTTATAGACAAAGATGCAAGAGAGCAGTTCGAAATGAGAGTTCACAAAAGGTTGATAGATATCATCAGTCCAAATCCAAAGGTTATAGAAGCTTTGCAAAACTTGAGTTTACCCTCTGGGGTCAATATAGACGTAAAGATGATGTGATTATCAGAAATTTCCGCATTCTTATATGAAATTCATTCTTGGTAGAAAATTGAATATGTCCCAGATATATGATAAAGATGGTAAAGCAATACCAGTTACTTTGCTTAGTACACCTCAAAATATAGTGACACAGGTGAGGACGAAAGAAGTAGATGGATATGAAGCAATACAAGTCGGAGAAGGATCGAGAAATCCAAAGCGTATAAATAAAGCACAAAAGGGTCAATTCAAAGACCTTGGCAATTTCTCATCACTCATTGAATTTCGTGATATAGATAATAAAAAGGTTGATCTAAAAGTTGGTGACAAAATCGAATTGTCACAGTTCAAGGTTGGTGATCCAGTAACAATCAGCGCTATTTCCAAAGGAAAGGGTTTCCAAGGTGTAGTAAAACGCCACGGTTTTGCTGGCGGTCCTCGTACACACGGGCAAAAACATTCAGAACGTGAACCAGGTTCTATAGGTGGAGGTCTCCGTACTCGTGTCCCAGTAGGTATGAGAATGGCTGGTAGAATGGGATCCGACAGGATAACTGTGAAAGGATTGAAAGTTGCACATATTGATGCAGATGAAGGTATACTATATATCACTGGTGCTGTACCAGGCAAAAGGGGAACTCTCATTGAGATTGTTGGATAATCCTTGACGCAAATACCTCATTCTGTTAGTATATTTTTACAGCTCTGTGGAGCATTTTTCTTTCATGGAAGCATTATTATACAGCCAAGAAGGTAAAGAAATTGGAAAGACCAAGATTCCAAAAGGCATTTTTGATATTCCTTGGAATGCTGATCTAGTTCATGAAGTTATAAGACTTATGAATTCCAATTCTAGGATGAATATAGCCCATGCAAAGACTCGGGGTGAGGTTCGCGGTGGTGGCAAGAAGCCATGGAAGCAGAAGGGTACAGGTCGTGCTAGACACGGTTCCTCACGTTCACCAATATGGGTTGGTGGTGGTACTACGCATGGACCAAGAAATGACAAAAATTATACACGCAAGATAAATAAAAAGGCTCTAAACAAAGCATTACTAACAATTTTATCAAAAAAGTTCAATGAAGGCGAGCTTCTTTTTGTTGATGCCATGAATATATCCGAACCAAAGACAAAACAAGCAAAACAAATATTGATTTCACTATCGAAAATCAAGGGTTATGATAGATTGGCAACAAAAACCAAGAATGTTGCCATCATTGCTACAAGCACAAAACAACCAATAGTTGAAAAGAGTTTCAATAATATAGGCAGTGTTTCGATAGAAGAATTTCGTAATATAAATCCAGTATCAGTATTGAATCATAAATATCTGATAATCAACGACCCAGAAACAGCATTGAAACTGTTATCATCCAAAGTAAAGCAATCTCAATAAACATTGTTTATACCATCTTTAATTTTTGATTTTTAATCTTTAATCTAATATCATGCCACTCTTCGGATTTAGAACACATAAGAAATATGACAAGGATTTTTCTCAATCCAAGGCCGTGAAGGCAGGTAAAAATAAAGAGTCAAGGTCTAAGAAGGTAGAAAAAGTCATTCCTATAGCAAATAAAGTCGTCAATAAAGCCATTCAAGCACCAGTTATTAGGAATATTATTGATTCATTCGATACTTCAGCCGAGACTATCATACGTCCACATATAACTGAAAAAACAGGTATTTTGAGTCAGGGTGGTGTATATACTTTCCAGGTAAAGAGAGATGCAAATAAACAAACAGTTTCAAAAGCAATAAAAGCTTTGTACAAAGTAAATCCTATAAAAGTTGCAATGATAAATGTTGGTGCAAAAAATATTTTTGTACGTGGCAAGAAAGGAACTGTTTCGGGCATGAGAAAAGCAATTGTAACTCTCAAAAAAGGTGAGAAAATCGACTTTATATAATCATTCGTATCCATTCGTAATTCGCATAATTCGTTAATTCGCACACTTCAATGAAATCATTCAAACCAACAACTGCATCACGTCGACATATGACGGTTTTACCTTTCAAAAAGTATTTGACTGCAAGTGAACCATACAAACCACTAACAAGTGGCCTAAAGAGAGATATGGGACGCAATGGGCATGGTAGGATAACAGTACGCCATAAGGGAGGTGGCAATAAAAAGCTATTTCGAAGTATCGATTTTCTATATGATAAGAAAAATATCCCAGGAATTGTCAAAACCGTAGAATATGATCCATTTCGAACTGGTTATATAGGTTTGATCTTCTACAAAGATGGAGAGAAACGTTATGTTCTACTACCAAAAACAATGAAAGTAGGAGATTCATTCATCGTATCTCCAAATGCCCCTATCGAAGTGGGGAATCGTCTACCACTCAAAAGTATTCCAATTGGAACTTTTGTATACAATGTTGAGATAAAACCTGGAAGTGGTGCAAAATTGGTTCGCTCTGCTGGTTCATTTGCACAGGTGATAGCAAATGATTCTAGTTACTCGGATATAAAGATGCCATCAACAGAAATTAGAAAGATTCATGAAGATTCATGGGCATGTATAGGTGCTGTTTCCAATGAAGAAAATCGTCTAGTTAATATAGGTAAAGCAGGACGATCTCGTTGGATGGGAATAAGGCCGACAGTACGTGGTTCTGCCATGAACCCTGTTGATCATCCATATGGAGGTGGAGAACAAAAGAGTGGACGTGGTTTACGCAGACTAAAAACCATGTGGGGCAAACCATCTGGAAAAGGCCAAAAGACACGTACACCGAAGAAATACTCAAATGTATTTGTTGTTTCCAGGCGTCATGTAGGCAAGAAAGGAACTGATAATGCTTAATCTGTTTATCAAAACTACAAAGAATATTATCGAGAAGATAACATTGTATATTGTGGGGTATTATTGACCTCTGAATTTCTGGAGATTATTCATATAATCATAAATATTATGATATAGAAAAAGTCTAAAGAAAAAATTGTAATAGAGAAATAATAATTCGAAGTATAAATGGAAATTGAATCAAAACAACAAATTTTAGAATGCCGTAAAGAGATCGAAGAAAAGCTCGTAGAAATGCTCAAGGAAACAGAGAGCGATTTTTCATTGCAACATGTTAAGGACACTATCTTTCACGAAGATGAAACTGATGACATGATGAAAGTTGTGGCCATGTTTGATCGCGGTGGAGACGCTTCAGAATTAGATAATATTCTCGAACTGGCTACTGACGCGTGGAATTATTTTCCACATGAGGCTCTAGGTGGAATATCACCAGCTGAAAAAGCATTGGAGTTTCAGAAAGTCGATAACAGAAAATAAAAACGATAAAAAAAGAAAACCGCTCGACGAAAGCCGAAACGGTCTTCGTGAGCGGTAAAGTGATTAGCCGACTTCCCCTCTTTGGTTGAGGTTAAATCCAATCCATGACTGGCGATTTCTTGCGAAACCGATAGACACAGAGCGGAACAGTGATGCAGAAACTTCCGACTGTCATGTAGATTGGCAAAATCAGATTTGCCAGCGTGAAGTCGGAAATAGCGAAGAAGTTCAAGCTATAAGCAGCGGAGAAGAATCCCCACGCAAACGGCCTGTCCTGATCAGGCGACTTCCAAAGAAATGCTATTGTCGGAAGACTTGCGAAGCTGTCGGCCACTATGGCTACATACAGCGCGTATTGAACAAGCTCCTTGTTCTCCTTCATAAACAGCCACATTGCTAGTGCGATGATGCCGAAGATGAGGCAGACAATGTCTAACTTGTTCAGTTTTGTCCGCTCGTACTGCCTTTTGAGGGCAATCAGAGTGACAATGAGTGGGTTCGTAAATCCGAATACAGCAGCCCAGACGTTTGCTTTGGCACCCGAGCTCTTGTAAGTGAGCAAAAGTGCCAGACCGATGAATGTCCACAAACTCCAGCTCGTGATGTTCGGATGAACCTTCCTCTGGTAAGTCCGGATCGAGTAAGGTATTGCACTCACCACGATCAGAATACCGGAAATCAGCCCGATAAGTTCTTTGTTCAAGGGTTACCCCTTTCTTGGATGAAGGTTAGCTGTTCGCGGTGGCTCTTTCCGCATTATCCTTCGCGAGCTGCGCGGACGCTTGTTTAAAGATTTCTCCCTTATCAAGCGTCAAACCGAAGTCGTGCGTCGCAACGTTCAAAATTCGATCGAACATTCCTTCGCAATGCTCAATCCAATTGCCTGTGTGAATGACGCTAAAGCGAGCTACGTTCGGCACGATTCGGATCGTTTCAAAGTCTGCCTGCGCATCAAGGATCCTGTAAGCTGCTCGGACCAGTCTTTCCTTAACATGCGGCTCATCAATTACATCCCAGTAAGGATTGCCTTGGCCTAGGCAGTTGAGCGAATTCACGGATCTGCCAAGTCGGGCAAAGATTTCGTCGCAGTTGGAGATGTTTTGTCGAGCGGCCTGATTCTTGTTATCCAAGCACCACAACCATACGATACATGCAACGACCATCGAAAACGTAATACCCTGTATCACTGCAACCCAGATAGGGTCAACGACACCCCATTTTGAAAGATACGTGATCGCCAGGACAAAGAGAGCTCCGAGCCCTCCGAGCCCAAACATTATCTTCTGGATTAGGTTGCTCTTCGTGTCGTTTTGCTTGATTTTGGCGAGAGCCGTCTCTCGTTCTTGTTTTGCTGTGAGCAGGCTTTGACCTTGGATCATTACCTTTTCCCAGCGTTGGCGGAGGCTTTCGGCCATGACGCGCATCAAGCTCTCAATTTCTCCGTTATTTATTTTCATTGTGCTTTACCTTTCATGCCAATTTTAGACCATGGGGTTGTAGCCCATTTTTATAAGCTTGTGACCTGTAAAAATACTTCATGCAATCTAGAACAGTTGGCAGCTATTCTGTCTGGTATTATATCATAATTACATAGTGAAAGTCAAGCTCTGTAAAGTGTATAGCAGGGCTTAACGGCAAGCTATTTTGTTATTGGATTACGGAAAATACTAATATATTGTAAATCTATAATTGCTTAAGGAAAATCCCACTTGTTACCGATGTATTCATTTAGTACACAAGTGGTTCTATGAAGTTTAGTGTGGAAGATTCAGAAATAAAAATGGCAAAAATGCGAGCGTGATTTTGAGAACATAGTTTTCGAAATTGCGGAAACCATACGAAATCCTTTTAATCAGTTTGATCTTGTT
>JBAZBL010000009.1:0-22828 GCA_041671485.1 Minisyncoccota bacterium | reverse complement strand
AATAAGAAAAGTAAGGAAAATTTTTGGTTTTTGCTCCCGCGACCGCAGGGAGCGGACGAGGCGCACAGATTAGTCCTCACTCGGATTGTTTTGGAAAAAAGTTCGGATTTTGTTCAGGAGACACAGCACGATGTTTTATGGCTCTGTTGAGGTGTTTATAAAATCAGGAGACTTAGACAATCGAACCCGATCTATAATTTGCTCAAAGCAAAACCAGTATCTCATCATGCTGCGTTCACTCGGAACCGAAGCTAACGACTATTTGTTATCGTCTTCATCGTCAGCAAAGCATTCCTCGTAGTGTCCTCCTTTTGCCATTTCATTCTCGCTTTCTCGGATTTCTTCATCATTGTTGATCATGATGCTTTCCATTGTCCCAAGCTTTGAATTTATTGACTTGAGGAGTCTTTCTATTCGAGTGATGTCGAATATGTTCGGCGTTAGAGACACAGCGGTGCTTTGTTATGCACTCACAAGTCGACGATTCCTGTGAACAATGTCCTTGTGGTTGATATGGACATTGTGCCGTGATGGTATGTTCGCAGGGGGACAGGACAAAGACGGGAAGATTTGCTATCAAGGGCAATTTTAATCCTCCCCCATAAACTACAACCTTGGCTAGGCGCGACAAGACACTTGTGGTAATATATTCATGTTTGCACCGTCTTCATTATCAGCCATTTGCCAATTCCTCATTATCACCGCGTACTATCTATAGTAATTAACACAACATCATGAAATTTAATTACGATACAATCGCAGACGCAGCCTATTTGAATGTCAACGAAGGCAAGGTGGCAAAAACCGTGGAAATGAAAAACGGCGTGGTTGTCGATTTGGGCGAAAAGGGGAACATCATCGGTATCGAGATACTTAATTTCTCGGCGCAGCAGAATATGAAGAACTTTCAGGACTTGGTCAAAGAAGGTTTGCCTATCAATATCACGTCCGGAACGCCTGTTACCGCGTAACGGACAAGAGAACACACATTGTTTTTGTTTGCCGCTCTCGGCAAATACTCACATCTTTGTTAATTACGCCAATGATCTACACTGTCCTCACGGCTCAACCAGCCAGGGAAAATGTCATATGGAGTGCCAGTGAACCTTTGAAAGAAGGCGTATATTGATTTGACTAGGTTCTGATTCTGTGTTCTAACTTCATCTAAGTCAGTCAGCAAATAATTTTTAGCCTGATTTTACAACGCTTGAAAACATACCTGTCTGGAACTTTCGAACTCATATATAATGCAGTTGGAGTATCTTTTAGTACAGTTTTACTTATTAAGACTTATGTGCTAAACTTTAAGTATAGAAATTAGTATTAAAACTTATGAAATCAACTTTCAAGGCGGGGACATATAAGCAGCAACAGGAGTACAAAAGCTTCAGTCCTTTTCCTGTTAACAAACAATTTGATTGGGATGACAAGAAGATAAACATGCTTTCAGATGAGGCTATGAGACTTTTGGGCGAACTGAATGCGTACTCAACACTTGTACCAGATGTAAACTACTTCATCAAGATGCATATTGCAAAAGAAGCAACAAAATCTAGTCGTATAGAAGGCACAAAGACAAATATCGATGAGGTGCTTCTTTCAAAGGAGGATGTTCAGCCTGAACGGCGTGATGATTGGGGAGAAGTGCATAATTATATTGATGCAATGAATTTTGCAATCAAGGAACTATCAACACTTCCGTTGTCGATGCGTCTATTGAGAAATGCGCACAAAATGTTACTTTCCCATGTTAGAGGGGAAAATAAAACACCAGGTGAAATGCGTACGAGTCAAAACTGGATCGGCGGCTCGAATCTTAAGGATGCATTCTTTGTACCACCACATCAAAATGAAGTCACAGAACTAATTTCTGATCTGGATCTTTTTTGGCATAATAAGAATCTTGATATTCCACTTCTTATCAAAGTAGCTATAAGCCATTATCAATTTGAGACTATTCACCCATTTCTCGACGGTAATGGGCGTATTGGACGATTGTTGATCACTCTTCAGCTGGTAGATAAGAAAATTCTTCAGAAACCGACACTTTATTTGTCTGATTTCTTTGAGAGGCATCGCGGGTCGTATTATGATTCATTAACATTGGTTCGATCATCGAACAATATTGAACAATGGATTAAATTCTTCCTTTCTGGGGTAATTGAAACTGCAAAGAATGGTAAAGAAACGTTCGAAAAGATAATTGTCTTGCGTCAAAAATGTGAGCAAAAGATAATGAAATTTGGGCGTCGTGCAGAGCTCGGTCAATGTCTTCTGGTCACTCTATTTTCTCAGCCGATCATGAATGTCAATCAAATTGCCAAAAAATTACAGATCACTTTCCCAACAGCTGCAAAGTTAGTGGAAGGATTTGAGAAAGCTTCTATGCTTAAAGAAATTACCGGTTTTTCTAGAAACCGTTCTTTTGAGTTACATGAATATGTTGATTTATTCAGGAAATAGTAAGTAAATCAGTTCGGATAACATCCTACACAGCCAGCAAATCAATTTGATATAATCAAATTATGGAAAGCTTAAATAAAAATGAAAAATTAGCTACTACTACAGAAACTTTAACGACTTTAACGACTTTAACAACTGACGCTTTAATAGAAATAATTTATAGAGGCAAAAATTTACCACAGGATAAAAGATTTCTTTCAAAAGAAGAAGGTGGGGTTTTCGAATACTCTGCTCTTGAAGGAACTTCTATCAATAAAGAAGACTTCCATTTTCCAGTTATTAAAATAGGAGATAATATTATTGGTCTAAGTAAATTACAAAAAGATCCATATAAGGATAGAAATTATTGGATTCAGTTTTTATCAATTGATCCTAAATATCAAGAAAAAGGTTATGCCTCAAAATTAGCTGAAGAGATATTTCGATTTGCTAAACAAAAAGGATATTCTTTGGAAACATCTTCTTACACAGGAATTGGTTATTTAAAACTTAAAGGCTTATTCAGAAAATTAGCTGAAAAATACTCAGTCAATTTTATTGATAAAGGAGAATTGTAAATTAACTCTTATTTTTCAATAAAATTAGTTCCCACGTAGTACCGGACGGCCAGTAAATACTCTGGCATCAAACTTTGATATAATCAGAATATGGATCTCAAAGAAACATACAACAAAATAGCGGAGGATTGGTTCAAGGATCATAAAAATGATGATTGGTGGGTTGAAGGTACTAACAAGTTTGTATCATTATTGAAACCCAATCTCTCCATTTTAGATGTAGGTTGTGGGGCAGGATTGAAATCAAAGTATCTTAGTGAAAAAGGCTTAGGAGTGACTGGTATAGATATTTCAAACAAACTGATAGAAATTGCAAAACGAGAAGTTCCTGATGTTCTATTTTATGTTATGGATATGAATGATATAGAAAATCTACATATGAAATTTGATGGTGTTTTTGCCCAAGCATCTTTATTACATATACCAAAAAATAATATATTCGAAGTGATTACCAAACTAATTTCTGTAATTAATGATGCAGGATTTCTGTACATTGGAGTTAAGGGTATTGATGCAAGTGGAAAAGAAGAAGATGTACTGAAAGAAAATGATTATGGATATGATTATGAAAGATTTTTTAGTTATTATCGAATGGAAGAATTGGAGAAATATTTGAAAGATTTAAATTTGAACATCATCTACAAAAATAGTAGCAGGGTAGGCAAAACTGATTGGCTTCAGATCATTGGTCAAAAGCGAATATTTGTGGGATAATCAAGGTCTAAATGAAAAACGCTATTTCGTTCACTATTGCCATAGTTCTCATAGTTGCCGTGGGCGTGTGGTGGCTCTTTGGCGATCATTCTGTTGTACCTATAAACACTTTTGAGGAATGTGTATCTGCAGGTAATCCTGTGATGGAAAGTTACCCAAGACAATGCAGAGCTAACGAGCAAACCTTCACCGAATTCATAGGCAATGAAATAGAAAAAGACAATCTCATACGCATCAATACTCCACGCCCCAATGAGACGATTTCGAGTCCACTCGTGATTACGGGAGAAGCGCGCGGAAACTGGTTTTTTGAAGCGAGCTTTCCTGTAGTTCTCGTCAATTGGGATGGACTGATCGTTGCTCAAGGTATTGCCACTGCAAATCCGCCAGACGGTGGAGATTGGATGACTACAGAATTTGTTCCATTCAAGGCCACGCTAACTTTCACGATAGACAAAGATACATATAGCAATCGCGGTTCTTTGATTTTGAAAAAAGACAATCCTTCAGGGTTATCTGAATATGATGATGCATTGGAGATTCCTGTCGTATTTGCAGGAATCAATGGGACTGTCACACCTGTAAATATAAATGAAAAAATATTAAATAATGGAGTATATATCACACCTTTACAAGTTATATCAGATAGTAGATGTCCGAATGATGTAGTCTGTGTTTGGGCTGGAGAAATTCTGGTAAAAATAAAACTTGAAACGGACGGAATAATAAATGTTGTGGAATTGAAAGAAGGAGGAAATACATCTATCGGAGGAAGTACGGTGACTCTCGAGAATGTTCTTCCAGAAAACAAATCTACAGTTTCAATTCAAGCAAAAGATTATAAATTTACATTTAAAGTCGCAATTATACCCGGATCGTGTCAAAAAGATTCCGACTGTTCGGCAGGTTTTGAATGTATTCAAAGTTGTGGTCCACCAGTTGCTAGACAAGATGATCCGCCTCCACCGTATTATTGTCAACCCAAAGGATATCAGCTCATGTGCCCGATCTGTCTCGCAAAAAATACTTTGATAGATACACCACAGGGTGCAATTGCTGTGCAAGATATCCAAATCGGCGCGTCTATCTATACGGTTACGAAGTCCGGTGAGCGCGTGATAGGAATAGTCGAAAAAGTAGGGAAGAACACTGTCCCGCCAGATCACAAAATGGTAAAGCTTGTATTGAAAGATGGGCGAACACTTCTTGTCTCTCCCGGGCATCCGATCATAGATGGGCGTACGGTGGGTGAGCTTGCCCAAGGAGACAGATATGACGGCTCACAAGTTTCGTCTGCGGAGCGGGTTTCTTATGGAGAGGGGTATACGTATGATCTCTTGCCTGTCCCTGTTTATCCCGAGCGAAGTCGAGGGAGCGAGACTGGGTTTTACTTTGCAAATGGAATTATGATGGATAATACGATGAGATAGGGAGGTGGTAAGGTAAATATATGGAAAAAATTTATAAAAAAGATATTAATTTTTTCTAAAATGAAGACGAAATACTGTATTGAGTGCAATTTAAACAAGGCAACCAATGGAGGTTTTTGTGACTCCTGTTTCAATGAGACAAAGATATGTCGAAGATGCCAGCAGAAGAAAAGTATTTTTAAATTTGAAAAAAATCAAAAAACTATTCGTGGTAAGGTATCAAGGAGAGGTGAGTGTAGGGATTGTCGTAGTTGGAAAAAACCTATGTCTAAAAAAGATAGAAAGAAATTTGAAAAAATTTATCCACCACCACCTATAGGTAAACCTTTCCACTGTCAGATTTGTAATAGAACAATAATAAGACAATATAAAAATGATGTTGTATTAGATCACCTTCATAATACTGGAAAGATAAGAGGATGGATTTGCAGAATGTGTAATAACAGTATGGGGATGATGGAGGATGATGTGAATATACTACAACGTGCAATAAAATGGATACAAGGTACTCTCAAATAAATTAATTTAAACTTTCTCCTAAAAGAGAACTAATAACGTTATTTTTTCAATCTCTTTTTTGCTAATTCAACATATTCCTGGGAGATATCACATCCAATATAATTTCTTTTATTCTCCATTGCCATTTTGCAAGTTGTACCAGATCCGCACATTGGATCAAATATTACATCTCCAGGGTTTGACCAACTTATTATATGATCCTGAACCAACTTTTCTGGGAATATAGCTGGGTGCTGATGAGCAAGATTGTCACTAGCTGAATGCCCTTTTCCTATTAGATATTTCCAAACATTCGTTCTTCGGCCATATTTAGAATATCCTGCTCTTTTCAATTTTAATAATGAACCATCAGAAAGTCGTTTAGTACCACTATCACTACTTCTCTCATCTTTATTTTCTCTGTCTCTTAAGAGATTTATCGTCTTTGGAATACTCTTACTTAAAACAAACATGTATTCAAAGGTTTGCCAGTATGTCCTATTACTCCCAACTGCGCCTCGCGGAGTTTTCTGATAAATCATTGTATCAAAAAGATTAAAACCTACTTCCTTGAAATATAGAGCTTGCCTAAAAGAAGTTCCTGTTTCATTACCTTTGGTTGTTTGGTCTCCAACTATCCATATAACGACACCACCTTTTTTCGTAACTCTATAGAGCTGCTTGGCAATATTTTCAAAATCGAAACTATAGCCCTTATAATCTCTTAGTTCATCATACGGAGGAGAAGTTACTGTTAAATCAATAGAATTTTCATCCATTGATTTCATAAATTCAACACAATCTGATCTATAAATATTATTTAATTTTATTCCCCCACTTTTTGCTTCTTGTTCCTCTATGTTTCTAAAAGTAGAAATAACTTTCCCTTGAATTATCACTTCATTAACATAAAAAGGCTTAAGATTAGGATTTGCTGGTTGTAGACGTATTCTGTTTTTCTCCTTGTAAATCTTTTTGAGAGTTACCTTATTATTATTTATTAGCGCTACTGCCGTCTCTCCATCTTCAACAGTATCTTGTTTGCGAACAATTACTGTATCTCCGTCAAAAATACCTTCATCAATCATGCTGTCGCCTTTAACACCCAATGCAAAGAGGTCACCATTAGAAAAAAGACTTCTGGGAACTGGAATAGTCTCATATTCCTCAATGATTTCTATTGGTTGTCCTGCAGCTATGTAACCTTTAAATGGTATATTTAAAATACTCTCTTTTTTCCCAATCTCAACAGATCTGATAGTATTTTTCTCATGCTTAATATAACCTTTTTCTTGGAGGATTTTCATATAGTGACTAACTGTGGAAACAGAAGCTAGCTTGAGGTGCTTCCTTATCTCATCATGAGAAGGACTAATACCTTTCTTTTGTGTGTAATCTTGAATATAGTCCAAAAACTTTTTTTGTTTCTTTGTAATCATAAGATGGATTGGTAATTTATTTTCTAATTTATATACTTATAGTATACTAGAACAAAACTAGAAAGTCCAAAACTAGTTATCCACATATAGCCACTATCTTAAACCATGAAAACAAGTTTAATACTGTAAATAGGTGTATAATAAAACCATATTGGTTCTCAATATTTTGACTATTGTGCTTATGGCTTATGCATTTAAATAAAATATAAAAAATATGAAAAAAATAATTTGGCCAATGATTGCTATTGTTATCCTCGTTAGTGTGGTTTTGATTGCTAAATACTCGGCACCGATCGAGCAGATTGCTTGTACTATGGAGGCAAAGCTTTGTCCCGATGGCTCCGCAGTAGGTCGTATAGGTCCAAATTGTGAATTTGCAGAGTGTTCGACAGTAAATAGTTTGCTTTCCGAATCGCAAGCTCGCAGTATCGCTGAAAAATCTTGTATCAAGGGCGGAGAAGCATTGGGTCCAGGAATTTATAATGAAAACTCTAAAACATGGTGGTTTGACGCAAATCTGAATACCACAAAACAGGGTTGCAATCCTGCGTGTGTGGTGAGCGAAGAAACAAAAACCGTTGAGATTAACTGGCGTTGCACCGGGCTGGTACAATAATCTTGTCAGGACTTGCTATTCCGAAGAATTAGTAACAGGATGTGTTGAACAAGTACTTAGGGGAACAGTTTCAAAAGAATCAATATGTTTGGAATAATTTTATGAACACTTACAACTGGTATTCACAACTTATCAAACCTACATGGTCTCCACCATCATGGCTATTCGGGCCGGTGTGGACGGTGCTGTATGTGATCATTGCAATTTCTTTTGGGACTGTGTTTTACAAGGCATTTTCAGGTAAATTGGCATGGATGGTTGCATTACCATTTGCTCTCAATTTACTTTTCAACTTTGCATTTACACCACTACAATTTGGACTAAAGAATAATTTACTATCCGCTATAGACATATTGCTAGTCCTCGGCACACTTATCTGGGCACTGATCGCTCTCTGGAATGCATCAGCCGATCTTCGATGGATAGTCTACGCCAACATTCCTTATCTCCTTTGGGTCTCATTTGCTACAGTTTTGCAATTGACCATTACATATCTAAATCACTAAAATTCACTCGAATGTGATGGCAAGTATTCTATGTCTCACTACGTATACATCTTAGAATGTTCAGACAAAACACTTTACGTTGGTTGCACCAATGATCTATCTCGCCGTCTATATGAACATAACAATTCAAGAAAGGGAGCACATTACACCAAGATGAGAAGACCTGTACGTATGGTATATCACAAATCTTTTCTTACTCTTCGAGAAGCACGAAGAATGGAAATAGAAATAAAGAGCTGGAAAAGGAAGGAGAAATTGATCTTTATATCAAAAGGTTTGATATAATACACATAATAATAAATATATGAATATAGAAGTCGAAATAAAGGTGAAGATAAACAATTTTGATGAAATAAAAAAGAAGGTTTCTGATATTGGAAAATTGGTAAAAAAGATAAAGCAAATAGATGATTATTATATCCCTTGCCAAAGAGATTTCTTTGCGAAGAAACCACATCCCATTGAATGGTTAAGGATAAGGACAAATCCAGATAAAGTAATCTTTGAATATGATAGATCAGTGAATAAAGATAAAAGTGGTGAACAAGATTGTGCCGAAGAATATGAAACAGAGATTTCCAATGTAAAAGAATTCAAGAAAATTTTGAAATTCTTGGATTTTGAGAAAGTTGTCACTATCAAAAAGCAAAGAGAATATTGGATGTGTAAAGATATAGAAGTTGCATTGGATCATATCGAAGGACTGGGTTATTTTATAGAAGCAGAAGCAAAGGGAGACTTCAAAAACACAAAAGAAGCAAAGATTGCTTGTATTAAATTCTTGGAAACTTTGGGTATAAAAGATGTTGATCGTATCCAGATCAGAAAAGGATATCCGCAATTACTCCTAGAATCATTAGGAAAGAAATAATATTACATCTTTCAATAATTTAATTTGTAAATTAGGATATCACTGTTTGCCATTGACTTTTCTCTATTTTCTAGGAGTATAGGGTAAACATAGAACATTGTCATAGAAAGGACAAAAGAATATGAAAAAGAAACCTTTGGCGGTAGAGACGGTTGATGAGGATGAAGATTCGAGAGATGGAGTTGATATGGTTCGCCTCTTGATCAGAGACATGGATCTAGCAGGTTCGTCGAAGATTATGACAAATAGAGCCCTGACCTATTCTGGTCAGGGCTCTATTTGTCATAATCCATCTTGCATGCAATACTTAAAATGTATCAATAATAGATATTTTTGAGGCTAAATATGATATTAATATTCTCGATAATTGCTTCTATTGCAGCCATTCTTGGCGGAATGATAGCACTAAAGATGAGGGACAAATTGCATCTTATCTTGGGTTTTTCTGCTGGAGCAGTTATTGGCGCAGCACTGTTTGACCTCATACCAGAATCAATCGAACTTGGTCAGTCTTTTTATCATATAGAAGTATTAACGTCTATTGTTGCAGGTGGATTTCTATTTTATTTGGTATTAGACAGACTATTTTCTTTTCATGAACAACACAGACTTTGTGATCGCAAACATGATCATGAACAGCAATCACTCTACGATACCTCATCGTCAAAACCAAATACAATACGTGGTTCACTTGGCGCGGCCAGCTTTTGTCTGCATAGTCTCATAGATGGTATTGCTATCGGTCTAGCTTTCCAAGCTTCGACTAGTATAGGCACGATCGTTGCTATAGCAGTCATAGCGCATAGATTTTCCGATGGTATCAATACAGTTGGTGTTATATTGAAAAATAGGGGGGAGGTCAAAAATGCAAAGAGTTGGCTTATTGCAGTTGGACTTGCTCCTGTTGTCGGCGCATTACTCACTTTTGCTTTCTCTGTCAAAGATAATGTACTTGCGATTATTCTTGCTATATTCGCAGGATTCTTCTTGTACATCGGTGCTAGTGATCTTATACCAGAAGGACATCATAGTCATTCCAAGATCCTAACAACAGTCATGACACTTATCGGTGCAGTATTTCTATATTTCATAGTATTATTTGCTCATGGAATTTAAATATAAAATATTATGAATAAAAAACCACAACTTGCAATCTTTGGTCTCGGACGTATGGGTATGCAGATAGCAAAGAGATTGCATAAAAAAGGATTCACGGTAGTAGCATGGAACAGATCTTCAGAGCCAGTAAAAAAAATAAAAAAGTTTGGTATTTTGGGCATGAATGATTTGGCGGATGCTGTAAATGCTTTGGATCCTAGAAATAAACAGTCACGAATATTCTGGGTGATGTTGCCACATTCGATAGTTGATGACTTTATTTTTGGCAAAGATTATTTGGCTAAATATTTGCATAAAGGTGATATTGTGATAGATGGTGGTAATTCATATTTCAAAGATTCGATGAAACGTGGAGAGAAACTGTCCAAGAAGGGAATACATTTCTTTGACTGTGGTACATCTGGCGGTGTATGGGGTGAGAAAAATGGTTTTGCACTCATGGTTGGAGGACCGAAAGAGAAATGGTCAGTAATTGAGCCAATAATAAAGGCACTTTCTTCTGGCAATAACTATGCATATTTAGGCAAAGCTGGAGCAGGACATTTCACAAAAATGGTTCATAATGGTATCGAATACGGTATGATGGAAGCTATAGGTGAGGGTTATGGAGTATTGAAGGCTAGTCCATTCAAACTCAATCTTTCCAATGTCACTAGAATATATCAACAAGGTTCAGTTGTGCGCAGTTGGCTCATAGACTTATGTAGAAATATTTTCGATCATGAAGATATTGCAAATACTTCTGGCAAAATAGATGCAAATGGGGAAGGAGAATGGACAGTAAAGACTGCCAAAGAATGGGGTATCGATGTGAGGGTCATAGAAGATTCTCTAGAAGTGAGACGCGAATCTGCTGATCCCAAGAATCAAAAAAAATTTTCAAATAAGATTGTGGCATTACTTAGGAAGCAGTTTGGTGGGCATGCCGTAGCAAGATCAAAGATTAAAAATCAAAGATCAAAGATTTAAGACAAAAGTTGGTAAGTCACTAAATATGATTGAAATAATAAAGACAGAAAATGCAAATGCAGGGATTGAAAAAGTAGCAAGTCAAATTATTTCTGGTTTAAATTCAAATAAAAAGGTTTTATGGTTACTTTCTGGTGGTTCAAATATACCTATATCGGTAGAGATTATGAATATGATTCACAAGGAAGTCTCTGTTCATAATATCAAAAATTTAACAGTAACTCTTACCGATGAAAGATTTGGTGATATTGATCATGCAGATTCAAATTGGAAACAGTTGAAAGATGCAGGCTTTGATTTCTCTAATATAAATAGCATGACAGTACTTCAAGGACTATCATTTGAAGAGACTATTTCGGATTATTCCAAGAATGTAATGCAAGCTATGGATATTGCTGATCTTATCATAGCTCAATTGGGAATAGGTAATGATGGCCATATTGCTGGCATATTGTCAGATTCACCTGCAATTTCGACATCTTTAACAGAATTTGCTTGTGGTTATGATACGGCCTTTTTTAAGAGAATCACTTTGACATTTAATGCTTTGAAAAAGTGTGACAGTTTATATGCTTTTGCCTTTGGTAAGCCGAAGAAGGGGATTATAGATATAATAAGAAATAATAGGTTAATTAAATTACCAGTATTGATAATAGGTGAAATGAAAAATTTTATCGTGTATACTGATCAGTAAATAATATGCAAATACCAAATAAAGATATACTTGCTCCGTCAATATTTGCTCTTGTCGCTTTTCTGATATTGGGTGGGACTATATTTGTATACTCATATCTCAAAGATCAAAATGAAAAAGGTAATAAGATACTTTCATCTGCAACAGATGTCCTTGGCAATCAGACTGAACTTACAATTCAAGAGATTAAATATAATTTGAAAGAGGCGACACTGGCACTAGAATCTGAGAAAAATAAATTTGGTAGTATGAAAATTATATTATCTGCAGACTCTATACTAAAAAGAGACAGTGTCAGCTCGAAGATTCAAGCAAAAATCGAAGCAAAGAGAATGCAGATAGAAGAGACGTTCAAAGAATGGTTGAATAAGAGAAAAGATCCATCGAATAGAGAACTAGATATATGGCAGTCAACTAAAGACACTTATAAGAAAATAATTGAGACGTATTTGGATGAATTACAAGATATTATCAATACTTCTTCAAATATAGGTCTTACAGAAGAACAAATGTCTCTATTAAATTCTTCTATTGAACAAACTATAGAAAATACAAATTCTAGCATAATAAATATTTCATCCTTACCACCATTATCGATTGATAGCAATCAAACAACTGACAGTGATTCAACTCCAGAATATACCTCTTCAATACCAGGAATATCAGATCTGATACCAGATATTGTTATTACTGAAAATGATATTGTAGAACAGCAAGCTATTGTCGATGAAGCAGAAGAAATAGTAAATCAGATTACAGATCAATTGGATGAAATAGAGAACGGTATTCCTATCGATCAGGGTCAAACGAATCAAGATACAGGAGGGAATAATACAACAATCATTGATGATACAGAATTGCCACCATTGCCACCTCCTAGGACGAATAATTCGAATAAACCAAAACTATTGCAAGGATCAGATTTGTGATATGATCACAGCATCAACTTGATTCTGGTATTGGTCAGTAACCAGATAAAGAAAAGTGTACGACCTCAAAAGGAGGTCTTTATTATTAAATAAATATCACTCATATGAATATTTTCTTCATGAAAGTCCGTGATTTCTTGTTCTCAAATAAAAAGTCTGTATTGATGATAGGACTTACAATATTATTAACAGTAATTCTTACGATTACTTGTCTGACAATATTCCAGTCTAACGATCTATCAGGAAATACAAGAGTTATATATAGTCTCGACCAAAGACAAAATGATCAGGAAATAATAAAACTTATTGATAATGCCGAAGAATATGCGTACTTTGCTATCTATTACTTCACGCAAAAGAATATAGGAGAAGCACTCATGCGTGCCAAGAGTAGAGGAGTGGATGTGAAGGGTATTACCGATCATATTGCTACAGAAGGTGCCAATAAAGAAGTTGTAAACAATCTACGTTCAGCAGGTGTCCCAGTTGTAACCCAGAAGCATTTGGATGGCATAATGCATTTGAAAGTACTTGTAACAGACAAAGCTTATGCATCTGGTAGTTACAATTGGACAGGAGCAGCAACAGAGTCAAATGATGAAGTACTGGAAATAGGTACAGATCCATCTATTCACAAACAATATCTAAATATAGTAAAGAGGGTATTATCTGACAATGATGGAGAGGACAGTGCTGTTGGTGAAATGGTAAAAATAGATTATACGGAAGCATTGCAATATGTAGGCAAATACGCACAGGTAAGAGGTACAATCGTCAAAGTATATAAGTCTAGTAGCGATACAATATTTATTGATTATTGCAAAATCAGTAGCAAATGTCCTTTCTCCATTGTCATATTTGCGTCCGATGCAGATAAATTCAAAGAGATATCAAAATTACAAGGAAAACAAATTACTGTTACTGGTATTATCAAGGTCTATAAAGGCAAAGCAGAGATCATTGTGAATAGTAAAGAACAAATCACTGAAATATAAAGTCACATTTACCAAGGGAATTTATTTCCATTGAACCAGAATTGCCCAGTCTCTGGTCTCAATATTGCGAGATTGTAGATATTTTCTGCTGCTTCAGTAGGTAAAACTGGTGCTTCATCTCCACCCATATCTGTTTTGACCCAACCAGGATGTACTGATGATACGACTATGCTAGTATTTTCGTCTTTCAAACGAAGTGCTAGTGTGCGTGTATACATATTTAATGCAGTTTTTGATATCTTATAAGCTGGGTATCGTAGAGGTGCATGTGAATGAGTAAAATTTTCTATATCTCCCAAAGATCCTGCCTGTGACGACATGTTGACGATATGTCCATTTTCCGTAATCATTGGGATTATCTGTTCTGTAAAGTCGATTGTACCAAACAGATTTACTTCTAACGTCTGTCGTAATTTTTCAACAATGACATGTTTTTCTTCATCGTCCAATAAAACACCAGCATTATTTATGAGAATATCTATTTTTCCAGAATATGGTGGTTGGCTAATAGAGGATTGTATATCTTTGACACAATTTGTAATAGAAGTATGGTCGGTCAATTCTAGTAGAAATACTTTCAGATTTTTTTGAGAATAATCACTCTTTCCATCTCTAGAAGTTCCGATAACAGCAAAACCCTCATTTAGAAACTTGTCTCCAAGAGCTTTACCAATGCCTTTATTAATGCCAGTAATCAATACTGTTTTCATAATACAATAAGTGTATCAAATAAATGACAATCAAGATATTGTTTATTCATATCTCAAAGCTTCTATTGGATTGAGTTTGGAAGCTCTTCTAGCAGGGTAATATCCAAAGATGATTCCAATAGCGGCAGAAACTCCGAAAGATAGTAGAATAGAAGAAAGAGAAACAGATGTTTGGAGGACACCTAGTTTTGTAATAATATATGCTGCTGTCCATCCCAAGATAATACCGATCATTCCGCCAAAGATAGTAAGAGCAACTGCTTCAGATAGGAATTGAATATTTATGTCACGACGTTTTGCTCCTATCGCTTTGCGTAAACCAATCTCCTTTGTTCTTTCTGTAACTGTAGTTAGCATCATATTCATGATACCAATACCACCAACAAGGAGCGATATACCAGCTACAGCCCCCAAAAGTATTGTGAATGTTCCAGTCACACTCGATGCTGCCGATACGATATCGGCTTGATTCATGATATTGAAGTCAGCTTGAGTAGGATCACCGATACGATGTCTTTCTAGAAGAAGGGTAGTGACATCATTTTGGACATTTGTCATAGTCGAAGAATCTATTGCTGATATTGCTATACTTGTCAGATAACTCGAATCTCCTAATAAGAACATTTGAGAACTTGGTAAAGGTGTATATACCATATCATCTTGATTGCCGAAACCTCCACCGCCTTTTGACTTTGTTATACCAATAATCTTGAATTGAATGCCCTTGATACGTATGACTTGTCCCATCGCTTCAGCATCGATACCAAAGAGGTCGTCTCTTGTCGTTGGGCCCAAAACTGCCACCTTTGTTCGATTGCGAATATCTTGGTCAGATATAAATACACCTTCATCTATCTGTATATTGTGTACAGTAGCATATGATGGTGTAGCTCCTACTATTTGGGTATTTGTATTTGTGCCTTTTGCAGTGATCTGATATCGACCAGATATTTCTGGAGATACCGCTTGAATATTGGAAACATTTTCTTCGATCGCTGTGGCATCAGCCGGAGTGAGTGTATGCGAAGAACCACGACCAGCTGATACCTGATATCCAGAAGCACGCTGGGCGCCAGGATTTATAAGAATCAGATTTGAACCTATAGCCTCTATACTTTGTGCAATAGAACTTTGTGCTCCTTGGCCTATGGAGACCATAGTGATAACCGAGCTTATACCGATAACTATACCAAGCATAGTAAGAGATGTGCGAACCTTATTCGCAGTTAGAGCAGATATTGTTTCGTGAATGATGTCTGTGGTAGTCATTTTATTTATATAGTTCTTTTTTATGTTTATTTCCATCTTCAACGATCAATCCATCACGGATATGGATGATACGATCGGCATATTCAGCGACTTCTTTTTCATGTGTTATGAGGATGATGGTGCGCTTTAGTTCTTTATTTAGTTTCTGGAATGTATCAAGGACGATATTACCTGTTTGGGTATCCAAATTACCAGTTGGTTCATCGGCCAATATTATAGCTGGATCATTTACCAAAGCTCGAGCAATGGCTACACGTTGTATCTGTCCACCAGATAATTGATTGGATCTATGATGAAATCTGTCTTTGTCCATGCCCGCGCTTTCCAGCGCTTTGATAGCCAACATTTCTCGTTCGCCCTCTCTCTTATTTGCATATATAAGTGGCAAAGTGACATTTCTCAAGACTGTTGCGCGTGGCAAGAGATTGAATGATTGAAAGACAAAACCTATCCTATTGCAACGAATCTCGGCCAATTCATCGTCTGATAGTTTGGAAACATCTTTACCATCTAGTGTATATGAGCCAGAAGTTGGTGTGTCCAAAGCTCCGATGATATGCATCAATGTTGATTTACCAGAGCCAGATGGTCCCATGATAGCTACAAATTCACCAGTTTTTATGTTGAATGATATACCACGTAATGCATGCGTTTCTGTATAACCAGTCTGGTATGTTTTCTTAATATTTTTGATTTCTATCATTGTCTTTATCTTTCAATCAATACATCTTTATTATCTAGATATTGTTCTGAATGTTCCTCCTGTTGCGCTACGGTTACTACCGCCTAGTGTGTTGAGTATGCTTGGAGCTACGGTTGTTGTTTGACTGGAACTACCAGAAACAGTTCTTGTAATTACCCATTCACCTTCAGATAGACCGGTTATTATCTCTGTATTTGTATCGTCTGTATCGCCGATTGTTACAGTCACATCCCTAGGAATTGTTGCAGAATATATAGTAGCCGATGAAACAGTACGATTTTGTGATGATATTCTGTTTGGATTTGTTGTTGAGCTGGTATTCGACCTCGGAATAAATGCTCTACTTGTCGAAGCTGTGAGTGGCGCTGTATCTGATAAGGTGGGCAATACAGGATTGTCGAATACTTGTACATAACTAATTCGTCCTTGTGTTTTGACTGCACTCGACGGAACAACGATCACTCCATTCTTTTCATTTGTTATGATAGTTGTATTTACACTCATTCCAGACAAAATACGAGGATCAATACTATTGACCGCTATCTTGACCCCGTAGCTTACGACTCCTTGACTCACTGTACCGACAAGATCTACTTCAGAGACTGTGCCTGTAGCTATCAGACTGTCGATAGCATCGAAAGTAATATCAACGTTTTGTCCGACTTTGACCTTGGCAGCATCTATTTCATTTAGCGATATCGAAGCGATCTTTTGATCACTTAGAATTGTTGCAATGACTGTTCCACCACCTGCTTCATCATAGACTCTTATAGGTATTCTGCCCACAATACCATCGAATGGAGAGCGAACAAAATAATTTTGATAATTTAATTCTTGTTGCTTCAATGATAGTTTCTGTGATTCGAGATCAAGTGGGTTCACTCCATTTATGAGATTTGCTAGAGAATTTTTATTGCTTTGTATTGTATTTTGTGCCGAGAGCAAACCAGAAACATTGCTATTCATGGTATTTGACCATGATGTCACATTGCTAGTAGCAGATGAAGCAAGACTAGATTGATATTCAGGCTGAACTGTAATTATATAATTTATCGTATTTTGCATGTTCTGTAGTGCAGTTGATATACTTTTTGACATTGAATATGTATCAGCCAATAGTTTCTCTATACTAGAAGTAGCACTCGAACGATTAATATTTTTGTATTGAGATAATACGCTTGTATATTGTTTATTGGCTTTATCATAATTTTGGCCAGCCTGATCTCTATATTCTCTAGCAGAGGATATAAGATATGGTGACTGTTGATCCGATAGACAAGTGCCTTGACCATACAATAGATCTTTCATGCCTGACATTATGTCTGGCAGATCCAAGAAGGTCGAAGATATAGTATTGAATGTATCGTCATAGGTTTTTGTAAGTGTATTTTCTGCACTAGAAAGGTCAGTTGCCTTTGGTGGCTGGATGAGTTTTTCCATTGACAACTTTGCGCTTTGTAGACTAAAAGCGAAATCAGTAGAGTCTATTGTCGCAATCAAGTCGCTTTTATGAACTCTATCACCAACCTTTACTTTTATTGACAACACTTTCCCAGAAGCTTGACTAGTCAAGTCTAATTGTCTCAAAGCCGATATTTGTCCAGTGCCAGTAATAGTTTGAGTGATTGTACCAGTACGCGCTTTTGTGATCGAATATTGTGGAAGTGTACTTGTATTTGAGAGAGCATGGTATGCTACATACAGGAGAATAACTACAATTATTGCTATTGTGCCGGAGGCAACCTTGTGTTTACTCGCAAATATCTTGACTCTATTGAATGCTTTTTTCATCCGATTTTATTTTATTTAATAATTCTTAATATTATCTTCCACGTTGGAATTGACGGACTTGGGTGCTAGAAGCAATAGACGGTGATGTGGGCATTATACGAATAAAACTTGCTACGATACGTCCGTCTTGGTCTGGTTCACCGAATACAACGACTTGTGTACCTACTTTTAGATCACTTGTTGTTGCAACACTACGTAGATTTCTGATATCTGTATTAGGGCTAATAACTATAGCTTGTTCAGCTAGATTATGATCTTTGATCATTATATTTGGTAGATTTACAAGGACGATCTCACCGATAGAACCATGAGGGTTTCGCTCATCGGCATTATGCATAAATGGTGCGAATATCGAACGAGAATTGTTAGGTCCCAAGCGATAGTTATCGTCTATACGACAAGCAAAATTTGCTCTATAGTGTCCGATACCCATTCCTACTACAAATATAATAAGGATTATAAGTAATATTGCTAATGAAGTTATAAGTTTCGAATAAATAGATGATTGTATGAAGTCTTTTATTTTCATTGTAATTATTGATTTAACTGATAATTTGATGACATTAAATTGATAATACGACTGAACATTCTCACGGATATTATAAATAATAGAAATATCGACAATAGAGCTATACTTTCTATGATCGGGGCTGATTCCAATAGGGAAAGGGTATAGACCTTCCAGTATTGAGTCATAGATATCCATTCAAAAGTAAATATAGATACATATTGTATAAATCCTGATTGTGATACAGAAGTAAAAGCATAATTGATCACTGGAATTATGGACAATGCACTCAATATGATCAAAGTACCAGAGAAATAAGCACGAATTTTCAGACTTCTTGATCTAGCTTTTTGTATCATAAACATAACTGATCGGATAACATTTTCCGACCTTTTTGGCCGTTTATATATCTCAAATATTTTGCTATATGTATTGTCGTATCCCATATATTTCAATATATAGTACGACTATTCTAGTCTATTTGGTGCAATAGATGATTTCGTAACTTGATAATAGAACGGTTATGCCAACTTTTGATAGTATTCATAGGTTTCTTGAGTATAGTTGCTATATCATCGAAAGTCATTTCTTCATGATAATGCATGATGAGTACAGTACGATGATCTGGATGAATCTTTTCCATTACATGAGATAGTTCTTCCAAGAGATTGTGATGAGAGAAGATCTCATCTGGCAGAGGTTCTGGATCGACTAGAGTATCTCCAAATGCTATATCAGCATCTATATCGTCTAGATCAGAAAAAGAAAAGGTTTTTCTCTTTTTTGTAAAATCTATGGCAGTATTACGAGCTATGGTATATAACCAAGGTTTCCATTTAGCTCCATTTTTGAAGCTTCGTATTTTCTTCCATACCTTGAAAAATGTATTTTGTGCTATATCCTCTGCATCATTACGATTATTTGTATATTGAAAGGCGAAATTTATGATTTTGTCTGTATATCTATAGAGTAATTCATGGAAGGCATTGTCATTTACATCCTTTTTCAGCATAATTGCCAATTGTTCATCTGTGGATTTTCTTATGTCTACAAGGTCTTTGTCTGTCTTCATAATATTGTAATCATATCAAAATACCGCCATCAGCAAAGCCGAAGACGGTATTTTGGCATTCTTTAAACTTGCCTTATTTAGGCAGTTGGCTGATCTGTTGGCTTCTGATCTGGTGCTGGAGCTGGCTTTGGTTTATTTGGTTCCATGTTATTTCTTTCGTCAAATTAGGCTTTAAAATTCGACCTTGCAGTACTATCTTATCACAACTCTATTCATAACGCAAGGCTTCTATAGGGCTCTTGGAAGCAGCTTGTTTGGCAGGATAACCACCAAATATAAGGCCAATTAGAGCCGAAACAGAGAGTCCCAAGAAAGCTCCAAACCAGGGGAATACAAAAGACCAATTTACACCCAGACCCTTGGAAAGTCCTATGGATATGAGAAATGCCAATACAGAGCCGAGTATGATGCCTATAATGCCACCAACTGCAGTCAAAAGTACGGCTTCTAGCAAGAATTGTGACAAGATATCACGATCTGTAGCCCCCAAAGCCTTGCGCAAGCCGATCTCCCTTGTTCTCTCTGTTACTGATACGAGCATTATATTCATAATACCTACACCACCCACAAATAGGGCAATAGATGCCACTGCTACCAAAAAGTATGTAAGGGCATTTGTTATGGTTGCTAATCTATCTGCAAGGTCTTGTTGAGTCTGTACAGCAAAGTCATCTTTGGATGGATCTGTTATACCATGAAGTTCACGCAATGTAATCTCAATATCATTGGCCGTTGAAGGTACTAGAGAGTCATTTTCGGCCTGAATAATAATACGACTGAAATGTTTCTGTCCCAGAATATAATTTTGAGCAGTAGTGTATGGTACAAGGACCATATCATCAAAATTGAATAGCGATCCACCGCCAGTTTCTGGTAAAACTCCAATTACTTTGAAATTCCTATTCTTTATCTTTACCTTTTTGCCTACAGGATCGTCACTATCAAATAGATTTTCTGCAACTTTTGATCCCAATACAGCGACATCACTTCGACTACTTACATCTTCTGCCGAAAAGAACTCCCCAATAGGTTTTAGATCAAATATTTCGGACATCAGCTCTGTTCCACCGAAAATAGATATTTGATATGCATTTGAACCATAAGACGCTGTTCCAGCACCAAAGACAGTTGGCATTATAGATTTCAAGCTTGGAACATTTGAACGATTTTTGAGTGCAATGAGGTCTCTTTCTTTCAAGGAATCACTGTACAAGAATGACATATCAGATGGACCAGTCGGTTCTCTTCCTGGAATTATTGCAATTGTATTTGTGCCCAGTCCTTGTACTTGCCCCAATATCAAGTCTTGCGCACCTGCTCCAAGCGATATCACTAGCATGATTGCAGTAATACCTATGACAATACCGAGAATAGTCAAAAAAGATCTTGAACTATTTGTCGTCAATCCTTTGATTGCAGTTTTTGATGTATGTTTATATGTCATTTTTCATTTTGATTCTTGCCTTTTCATTATTTCACGAATTCATCAGACAAAGTTAGACGATTTTTTACTTTTGTATCACTTTCGATTTCACCATCTATCAGTCGGATAATTCTCTCTGCATGTTCTGCTGTGGAGCTTTCATGAGTAATTAGGATGACAGTTTTGCCATGCTCCATATTTAGGCGTTGGATTATAGACATTACATTTTTGCCAGATTTTGAATCCAGGTTTCCAGTCGGTTCATCGGCAAATATTATATCAGGATCTGTTACGAGAGCTCTGGCTATAGCTGCTCTTTGTTTTTCTCCACCAGAAAGTTCGGCCGAAGTATGATGCATACGGTGACTAAGTCCTACATCTTCAACTGCTTTCTTTGCCAAACTATCCCATTTATCTTCAGATATTTTGGAATAATTGAGAGGTAATTTCACATTATCGAGTACAGTTGTTCTTGGTAGTAGATTGAACATCTGAAATACAAACCCTATCTCACGATTCCTTATATCTGCCAATTCATCTCTGGAATATGAAGAGATATTTTTATTATTAAAAAGATAATGACCTGAACTTGGTTCATCAAGAAGACCCAATAGATGTAAAAGTGTTGACTTGCCTGATCCAGATGGTCCCATAATTGCCAAGAATTCTCCCTGACGTACAGAGAAGTTGATATTTTGAAGAGCAACGGTATCTGTCTTGCCGTCATGATACGTCTTTTTCAAATTCTTGACTTCTATGATATTCATTTACTTAACATATGTAACGACTTTGTCTCCCTCATTCACGCCAGAGACAATCTCTGTCATACCATCAGATCCTTTGAGTCCAATGACAACATCAACTTTTTCAAAATCTTTACTATTTTTATTTACGATACGAACAGTCTTCATGCCATTCTCATCAGTGATTGCACGAGAAGGGACTATAAGAACATTATTGACATTATGAGTCAGAATTTCTGTATTGGCTGTCATTCCAGAACGAATGCGCGGATCTGACTCTTTGAAGACAAGTGTAACTTTGTATGTTGGTACACCTTCAATAATTGTGTCAGCTGGATCCATAGCTGTGACTGTAGCAGGGAATATAGTATTTGCTCCATAAGCATCGAGAGTGACATCAGAATCATTGTCTATCGCAACTTTCGCTATATCTGCTTCTGGAACATAAGCTTCGATCTTGTATTCACCGACACTTTGTACAGTGAAAGTATTTTGTCCCAATGACACAAATTCGCCTATCTTTGGTGATACTTTTGTAACTGTGCCTTTGATAGGAGAGAGGATCATATTCTTTGCAAGTTCTGCCCTCATCTGTGCGACTTTTGCTTGTCCAGAGCGAACTTTTTCATCTGAAGAGCCAACCTTTTTCAGAGTAAATTGATAGTTTGCTTGATCATAAGCAATAATTGAATTCCTCAATGTGGTTTCTGCGGAAGTAATAGAAAGTATTGCTTGATTTAGACCAGAAAGTGCATTATTCATAGAAGTTACATAACTATCTATTGTCGCTAGATTCAATCCAGAATTGC
>JBAZBL010000008.1:0-54641 GCA_041671485.1 Minisyncoccota bacterium | reverse complement strand
TGGATTGAAATATGTACCGAGCATCAATGAATTCACCAAAGTATTAGATAAGGCTAAACTTGCCACGTTTTGGCAAAAACACGGTAAGACTTTTAAAGACCTCAAGCTCGAGGACAAAGACAAAGTTGTATTTGTTGGCAATGACGAAGCTTCGTATAAAAAATATATACCAATGGTCTATAAAGTTTTAGATGATAATGTTGTTGAGTTGGCAAAAACAAGTACCGTGTCACTAGAAGCACCCACTACTCCCACTCCTGCAGAAGATGTTGAAATAAAAACCGTAATATCAAATTAAAAATATGGAACCAGAAAACAATAAATTTTCAATTATACTCGATACGATACGACATAGGTTTGATACCGTAAAAGATGCTGATAACGTCCTTGACCAAAAGTCCGGGACACTTATGGGTTTTACCATCGCAATTATTGTCGGTTATCTGGCTATTATTCCACCACAACTAGCCGGTTCCAAGCTTTATGAAGGAGTTGCCGGAATAATATTTTTGTTAATTTCAACACTGTTATTAATTATAATAAGCTGGCCACGTGATTATTCTTTCGCTTCTGTTAAGGTGTCATCGAATCAAGAATATCTAAATAAAGAGGAGAAACAGCTCTTGTTGCAATTAATTAGTGACAACGAATCGGCTACCGATAAGAATTACAGAAAACTAAAAATAAAAGCTATATTATTTAAGGTTTCAGTTGTTGTATTGGTCTTAGGGTCGCTCTTATTAATTTTATCCAAATTATCTCAATTTTATGTCTGAAGAAAATAATAACAATAATCAGCCTGTACAATCACCGGTTCCCCAAGCTCAACCTCAAACTGTGCCACAACAGACAAATACTGAGCCGGTTGTTTTACCTCAGGCCAATGACACAGGGACCTTTACTAAGGGCATAAAACCAAAAAAATAAGATGGAAACCGAATCAAAACAACAAATTTTGGAACGCCGGAAAGAGATTGAACAGGAACTAGTGGATATGCTCAAGGAGACTGAGAGCGACTTTACCTTAGATCACGTCCGGGATGTTATTTTCCATGAAGAAGATAACGACAACATGATGAAAGTTGTGGCAATGTTTGATCGTGGCGGAGATGCTTCGGAATTGAGCGATGTTCTCGAACTCGTAACTGACGCTTGGAATTATTTTCCGCACAAAGTCCTCGGTGGTATTTCCCCAGCCGAGAAATTGTTGGAATACCAAAATAAAAAGAAATAATATGTCAGACGACAACGATTCAATTAAAGAAGAACCTGCCGAAGAAGCTCCGGACGAGGAAGTAGCCGAGCTTATGGAAAGTCACGATCTTGATAAAGATACGGCCGAGCGTGTTCAAGAGATTATGGAAGATTTGGGAGTGGACGAGGACGACGCAGTCGAACTTGAGGAATTACTATAAGATTTTAAATTCCCTTATTTCTTTTTTCGCCAGTTCCATATCCTCAAGCACTTTGAGATATATCGCTCGAGTTTTCTTTGACTTCGGATTATCCTCGGCAAACCGTATGTCGTCATCGTCCACGAATCCGGCCAGTGAGATATAAGCACCGGCCAATAGTCTGATTCGTTCCTTGATTGCTTGTTTGATTTTGACTTTAGGTTCCGGAAGAGAAGATAACGGATTAAATGATCCGCGTCGATGTGGCATTCTTATGTTTTTAGCGTCCCGAAGAATCGCCTCAATATCATCGTCTTCCATAGCAAGCAAGAACATACGCTTGCCCTCGGAATAAGTCTAGTGTTGAGTCATATTTGCTTAACTTTGCTTAAGTTAAGCAAATCGTTTTAAAGTCTCAAAACTCGTTCACAATCGTTTTTGGTTTTCGGATTGGTGTAAATCTCTTACTCCGGTCGAACCGCTCGCCCCAAGGGCAAACACGGGGCAAGAATGGGTTATACATTCGCGTACTTGGCCAGCATTTCTTTCATTTGGTCTAAAACTACCGTCGGATATTTGTATTCGCTTGCCCAGTCAAAAGTTCGGAAATCGTTGAGTAGGGCGAGCCATTTATTGTCTTTGTTCTTTCCAGAACTTATACTTTTTATTTTGAATACTAACCAATCTCTCCAGTTTATTCCAATTTTGGTTTTTGTTAGCATCATCGAACATTTTATTCAACTCTAGACCAGTCAAACCAGCCAGCATTGCAGATATTTCATATCTTATGCCTTGATTATCACCTGGATTTAATTTAAGAATCAATCTAAATAATTCTTCTGCTTTTTCATACTCACTATTATCCCAATAAAGATCAGCCATGTAACCAATAGCTCTTAATGGGGCTCTATTTTCCAATACTCCCCACTCCATCTTCTTCGGCCATTTAGGAAAAGCTTTTAAAGTCTTTTTGTATGCGGTTTGAATACATTCTTCTCTTCTTTCTTTATCTTTGTCCCTAGCATAAGCTGATACCAATCCGACATATGTCTGAATATATTCTGGATCCATTTCTTTTGCTTTCAAAAGTAATTCTTCTGCTTTTGAAAAATCACCCATATTCAAAAGATCCATGGCATCATAATAAAGATCATTTTTATTTTGTATCCTCATTGTTATATGACTATTTTTGATATTTTGTTCAGTAAAGGCCTTCATCAAGCCACCGAAAGTGTCTGCTTTACCACTCTCCATGGCTTGACAAATCGCACAATCATCATCACCTTTCCACTCTTTTCTCTTATTTTTTGATTTTTTCATATAATTAAAATTCAATAGAGTTAATGTACTCCCTGAACATCTTCACCTTCTTGCTGTCTTCAGAGTTGATAAGGAATGGCTCGATGTCTTGAGCGAGAGCATTAAAATCAAGATCTGATGTCTGCTCGAGCAATATCTTTTTTAATTCTTCCGCATTCTTTACTCCAAGCTTTGCCTTTAGGTATGCATAATTTGGCTTTGTTTGCGGTATAAGAAAAACAATATCAAAGAAATCACGACCCTTTGCTCGCTTGCGGTTTAACGCCGCATAAATCTTTTGTGATAACAAAATGTCGATAGGGGTAGTAAATATCTGGGTGAAAACATCAAACTTATTGAGTATCTTTGTATCCTTCTTATAATCAAAAGCGTGAGAGACAGTATCGATCTGAATCATTATCTTTTCTTCTTGAAGATCGGACATGTCATTGTCAAACAACACCTTTGGCATTCTTATGTAGGAACGATATGCACCCTTAAATACATTCTTTATCTCGACCTCGTAGCCTTGGAGTTCAAGACCCTTCTTTACTTCATTGGCAAGATCATCGAACTGTTCTTCGGTAAGCTTAAAATTATCAAAGTCGAGATCTTCGGAGAATCTACTGTTGTTGTACACAATACGCAAGGTCGTACCGCCAAGAAATATGAGGTCCTGTGCATACTTTGAATTGAAGATAATCTCCAGAATCTTATACTGCAAATACTCTCTCAAAATATTTCTCTTGAAAGGCTTCTGATTATCCGGATAGTATTGTTCTATATTCTTGAGACTAAGCATGATTATTTATATATGTTAAAAACTTCTTTGCCCGACGAGCCAAAGACTTATTATGAAAGGCTTCTAAATACTTATTAAACTTTTCAATATTTAGCTTCTCTTTTAATTCAGAAGTATTGAATCTCATTCCTTCAAAGGATTCGTCATCACTAACCTTTGAATTGAAATATAAATAATCCAAGACTGCCTTTTCTATTTCCGCAATCTGATAGTGATGACCACTATACTCTCGGAGTTCATATCCGAACATAAGTTCAGGCTGTACATGTCTGTAGATAAAATCGCCAACAGGGGTCTTCATGTTCTTGGTACGTTGAGAAGTGACTGACGTTACTCCGTAGACTGCTTCAGGAATTAATCCGTAAATAGATAGCGCCATTTCAAGTGAAATGTAAGACGGTTCGTATACTCTATTTGCGATAGTGAATAGTGTAGGTTCATTGATCTGCAAATCAGAAAAGATGTAAAAACCCTTGCAGATCTTCTTTACATAATCCTTCTTTTGCCACTCGCTCAATCTTTGCTTATGGAACAACAAATCCACCTTCTCGATATCCTTTATTGAGAAGATTGGGTAGTTCTTTAGTTGTGTCTTTAAGTCTAAATACTGCATTTTAATCAATATTATTCCGCTTTTTAGGAACAATAATGCATATTATAGCATAAGTCCATTTAGACAACAACTAGCATAAACCTGCAAATCTAGGGTAATATTCAATGGGTATAGTTCACTTTACCTAATTAAACCACCCATTCCGGCTGATCCAGCAATTGCCTCATCTGATTGAGCGAAGTCTCGGGAAAATCAAACAAATCCTGCCATTTTACGGTTCGGAACTCGTTCAAATGTGGGAGCCAAAAAAGCCGCTAAACTGCAAATTGCTTTTGATTTTGCGCCAGTTGGCAGTTCTGAATACATCCACCATACGGAGCATAGTAGAATCTCGTTTGCTTGCAACGTTTTTTTATGTGGACCCAAACAGGATTCAAACATAGGTGTTACAACTTTGCCAGTAAGAATGAGTGATGTTTGTGCTTATTAATGATTTGATTCCTGAACGAAACTTTTTTCAACATCACTTAGATCATTGCCAAAATGATGCTTAAATTTTTCTCGAAATGATGGCTCATAGAAATTTTTATTCAGATCCTTCACCAAAGCTAATACTTTCTCCAAGGAATAATGCTTCACAAGATATTGTGTAAACAATCTCGCTATTGTATATGCACCATCTTGAACACGACTATTCCAATCTTTTTTTGAAGATAGTCTTGAGGTAAAATTTGTATCTATATAAAACGAAGAGTCTTGGTTGCTCTTTTCTTCCATCGAAATAACATTGGCCAATCCTTCGTTGAGCCAATATGGTATATAATTGCTATTAGCTAGAGTCCTTAATAAGATATGTACAATTTCATGTTTAAGGATTGAATCAAATTCAGTTTTACTGTGAGTCGAATACCTTTCCAACGAATCTGGGTGCAAGATGTCTATCACCCCATTCATAGAAGCATTACCAACTTCCCATGATTCAGATTGTTTATTGAGTCTTTTGTCGTAGCTCTCTCTATTATTGTGTATATAGATTGTGAATTCCGGGTATTTATCCATTTTGAAAACATCCTGTAGATCGCATATAATCTTAAGAGCTATTTTTTCTAACTTCACCCTATCATCCCCAGTCCATTTTATCGTAATATTTTGCATATTGATCATTATATAACAAATAAAAAATCGGTAAAGATGAGCCTTTACCGATCTGTACTAAACTCAGGCGTCAACTTACTTGTTGCAGCCGGTGTTCTGACAGGTAACGCATTGACACGATTGACATGAATTATTGCCTTGTACCATGTCACTGATGCGGGCCGGCGCGTTCCCTGGACTGGCATCGTAGGTCCTGTTAAGAACCACGTGTGTGCTGAGAAAAAACTCATGCACTAAGGAACTATTACTCTTTTTCATGATCTTTTACTTTTTGCAGAACGCCTACACTTAAGAGTCGTTCGAGAACCTGAATGAGTTCACTCTCAGGATAGCTAAACCTCTCAGCCAATTGTCTGGGTGAAAACCTGCCCAACGGTTTTATTGTTGAAAGGAATTGAAATCCTGAGGGTGTCATATACTCAATACGACTATTTAGATAGACGATATACCCTGCTGATTCAGCCCTAACTATACACCATTCATTATACTCGAGCAAATCATCAGATCTGATATGAACAGTGAATGAACGATTGGGCCTGAGTTTAGCTCTTTCAATGTCCATAATTGGTTTAGTCATATACATATCATGACCATTATAGTTACCAGTACACACTTTCGATGACATGCGACATCCAGCTTCGCAAATCATGAGAGCATTGCACTTCTTACACTCATCAGGAAGCATGTCTGGCGAAGCCCATGACGACATGGAATTCCAAGCACCTAATAAGTGATCTGGTAATACGCTTCCAAAGTTGACATCAGAATGAATACACGGACGCATCATTCCAGAAGATGAAATGGCGCATGAAGTGACTGCGGCAGAACAAATTCTATTTCCAAACAACTCAATAAACTCTGCTTCGTTTTCACCGCTAAACAAACAACGCGGTAGTGGTTCGAGAACGTCGATGTTCATGTCGAGTTCACGCCCGACAAGAATAAGTTCCCGTAGACAATGAATACACTCATCCTGTGATAGGCAGAGAGGAACGTTCTGATAGCAAGATGGAATCATTGGACCAGCGCAAAAAGTACGCGTACCAATGTCTTTTGCAATATGTGCAGTCTCACGAACAAGGCCGAGATTCAATTTTGATACGACCATGTTTGTAGCCACTGGTATACCAACCTCAACAAGAGACCGAATGCCATTGATGGTTTTCACAAAATCGGCTGATCCGCCCCCGATCGCATTGTGGGCATTTTCTGGCCCAAGCAATGATATTAGCGCGTGATTCAAGCCACTTTCAGATAGCTTCCTAGCTGTTTCAAGGTCGATATATGTAGCATTGCTATTAAGACCCGTATCGATCTTGTGCGAGCTAGCCTGTGTAATCAATTCAATGACTATATTTTTGTGTAACATTGGTTCACCGCCGGTGAATGTAATTGTTCCAACTTTGGCATCCGCGGCTTGATCCACTATCACAGAAAAATCAGATACACTCAGCTCATTCCTCGTCTGAGGTGGTTCATGACGCCAGTAATTGTAGCAGTGTCTACAATTTTGGTTGCAACACTCAGTTATTTCTAATTGAATGTCTAGGGGGGCTAAAAGTCTTTTCATTGGAATCTACTTTCTAGAATTTTTTAGGCGCAAATTGTATGTCAAAGTGTGTCGCAATTTCTATTATCAAACTACATTCAAAACACGACTCTGTCAATATGTTGACAGCACACTTAAGCTCAAACTGCCCGGCTCAATTAGACTAAAATCTTTCCCTCCCCATCTCCTTCATAAATAACAACTGATTGTACAAGTTAGACATGTATTCTACGTCCGAGAATATGGTTATAATAATCTCATGTTCGGGGAGCCAAAGATAGGTTGGGGATGTCTATATTTTGAGCCATATTTATTATTTATACACTTTTTTTCTTGCAATTCCCATTGTAATCATGTAAATTATATATGTGTCTGCGGGTCGTCAGACCTATCTGGCCAATTTCTGAGCTGGAGACAGGCACATTAAAGGACGTCACTTTCAGTGGCGTTTTTTAATACTTCCTCATCATTTTCATTTACAAGTCCCGTTCCAGTCGAATTTTGTATTAATTTTATCTCTCGGTATTGTTTTATAAACCATGCTGGTATTACGCTTTGAAATTCCATTTTTCCATTTCCAACTTGTCTTACAACTACCTTCACACGAAATTTATTCACAATCGCTACAAAACCCCAGTATCGTACGGCAACATTCATTCCAATAAATTTACCATGCCTATTTACCCTTTGATATTCCATGTCTTCTTCATATTCTTGATAGGTCGTAGATGTCTCTAAGATAAATTTCGCCTTTTCTAGCATATCAAACCTGAGTATTTGTGTCCTTTTGTCTCTTTCTTTTCTCGCCCTTTCGTAAATTAGATGATTGAATCCTTCTGAGGTAAAATGAATGTCCCCGGCAAGTGCTGGGCTATATACTTTTTTGAAACTAGCATAGAGCTCCGCTGTATTCATACGGATTTCAAGATAATCTTTTACTCTTTCATCTATATTTTTACCTTTCATTACTGCACATTCTATCATCTTTTCACAAAACAAGAATAATTCAGTCACCTCATAAAACAATCTAAAACCCCGCTAAACTGCAAATCTCTTTTGATTTTGTGCCAGTTGGCAGTTCTGAACATGTCCACGAGCGGGAGCCAGTGATCTGTACCCCATAAAGTGGACACAGATTTCAAAATCCGTTGGTTTCTTTTGTCAAAATTCGTATTGACCCAACAAAAGAATAATTATTTATGTTACAATAAGAGAAGTCGTTTAATAATTATTTAATAATAACTAGATATTAAGTTGCGCTGTATCGTCTCAATCGTTTATTATTCACTAATTATTCTACACACTATGACAACTATCATAAACACACCTTCATCACCAGAGGTCAGTGACAATTCTGGAGTAGGAGTTATTGTCGGCATATTGATCACAGTCCTTATTGTAATACTTTTTGTTATATTTGGTCTCCCTTATCTTCGCAATCGACCACAAAACCTAGATTCTTCAGCTGTACCAACTGGCGATACGACAATCAATGTCACGATCCCTTCGAATCCAGTAGTTCCAACAAAAGCTAATACAACACCATAAACACAGGCTCTGACATTGTTCAACATTCGAAACTCTTGATTTGTACCCAATAAAAAGGATATTTCGAGTAAATTACTAATTTAGAACTATATTTTAGAGCAAAAATAATCAGTTTTTTCTATGTTATACTATATCCATGGAATCCTTACTAAAAGCTGATGTTTTCTTTTTTATATCTTCTATAGCAACGATTGTATTTACGATCCTAGTTTCTGTCCTTTTGGTATATCTCATCAAAGCTGGGAAAAATCTTTACAAACTTTCAGAAACCCTGAAAAGTAGTTATAACGATTCAGAAGAATTTATATCTGAACTCAAGGAACGCCTCGAAGACAATATGGTATTCCGAATGTTCTTTCCTCCACTCCGAAAAAAACGAATATCAAGATCAAATAATGATAGTGCGAAGAAATAATTTATTATTAGCATTTAATAACATAAACAAATGAAAAAGAAAACAATAAAAAAGAGCTCCAACACAGCAAAATATGCTGCTATCGGTGCTGGTCTCGCTGGTATAGCTGCTGCATATTTCTTCCTCGGTCCAAAAGGCAAAATATATCAAAAGAAGACAATGGCTTGGGCAATAAAGATGAAGGCTGATGTTGTAGAAAGACTCGAAGATGCTCGTGATATGAGCGAATCTGCATATCATCAAATCATTGACTCTATAGCAAGAGAATATGAGGACAAGGCGAAAGTTGGCCGTGAAGAAATCCAATCATTGGCGAAGGATTTGAAAAAACATTGGAAGACGATCAGTAAAGAAGCGGGTATTGGTAAGTGATATTGAGTTTATATTATTTTGCATTTGCATACAATATACATTTCGATTATAATAAAACTAGATTATTTCGCTGTTCGTTTAGGGTTAGCATAGAGGTTTTGTTTGTGGCGCGGCTCGAACAGCGCCTACAAGTTGGTCACGCCACCCTTCTGAGCGTCTTGGTGAAGGCGTCCAAACCTCATCACCAAAGGGGTCGAGCAGGTTGCTTGATCCCTTTTTTGTTTGCTTGTGCTACAATCAGTTTATTAGTCAGATAAAAATATCATTTACCATGTATACAATCATATATGTAATACTATTTCTCATAATAGTGAGTATTCGCCAGATCAATCAATATCAAAGAGGAGTGAAATTCACTTTGGGTAAATTCTCTTCTATCATGGAGCCTGGATGGAGGATTGTTTGGCCAATCATCCAGAGCTATCAGAAAGTAGATGTGAGAGTAAAAGCAGTAGATGTACCAGATCAAAATGCAATAACAAGAGACAATGTCACTGTAAAAGTAAACGCTGTTATATATTACAAAGTCAGTGATGCAGAGAAGGCCATCGTTGAAGTAGAAGATTTCCAATATGCAATATCTCAATATGCACAAACAACTATGCGAAATATTGTCGGAGAAGTTACACTAGACGAGCTCCTCTCTAGTAGAGACAAGATAGCAGAGAGGATAAGAGAGATAGTAGACAAAGAAACAGATGCTTGGGGACTCAAAGTCCAGAATGTTGAGCTGAAGGATGTCAGTCTACCAGCAGATATGGAGAGAACTATAGGCAAACAAGCAGAGGCAGAAAGAGAAAAGAGGGCTGTTATCATAAATTCCGAAGGAGAACTCGCAGCTTCAACAAATATTGCCAAAGCTGCACAAATGCTCTCTAGTACTCCAGGAGCACTACATCTAAGAACATTACAGTCCATAAACGATATATCTTCTGATCAATCAAATACTGTTGTATATATGATACCAATAGAAGCATTGAGGGCACTTGAAGGCTTTGCTAAGAAATAGAGAATGGAAGGTATTGACAAACTACATAGACTATGCTATCCTTCTAGCGTAGTCCTTTGACATGAAAGCTATCCTGCCACACGGCAGTAAATAGGCATATGCTAGCGGTATAATACAAAAAACCGCTATTTTCCCTTCTTATGGAGGAGTCACAAGGAAACAAAAGAAAGGCAAGACATGACAAAAAACTTTCCAGTCAATGAGCATGGTATCGTTGAAGGCACTGTGTCAACTGTGCCAAGTGACGTATACTTCTTCACACAGAATGGATCCCCGGCACAGATCTTCTGCCACAGGAATGAAGGTGGCTCCTTGCGGGTTACACCCGCTGGACAGATCGTCCTTGACCAGAATTGTGATATCGACCTACCGCCAATCGGCGATAAGGTCGTCCTCATCAGAGGATCTGACAGGCCGTCAGATCGCAACTTCACAAAGGCTCTTCGCTGGGCATACGCCAGTGATTGGCGAGAAGTAAGGTGGGCCGTACATGCCCAAACCGTCTTCCGCGCCACCGCCTACGACCATCGCAATGGCGGTCACTTCCAGGGAAATACTGGCCATGAAGTCAGACTGGCGGAAGGTCGCCTGATTGACCTCGTCAACGATAACCCTCGGCACCAAAACGGGCGAGATCCGCTCGCCGAAAACTACTCAACAAGTCTCGCCGGCAAGGTCTTGTCCTACAAGACTCGTTGGGAACGGATTGACACCGATGGTCAGCTGACCGAATGTGCTGACCCGCGTCCAGTGGTGGCCTAAAAGAAAGAAGACCACCATAGAATTCAAACAGCGCTACCGCAAGGTGGCGCTGAATTTTTTATAAGGTATTGACTTCCCTCTCATTTCTATGCTTTACTATACATACGAGCCATGGGCTCTCTTTATTTTCTACGGAAAATACAAATACATTATGGAAATACGAAATATTGCAATAATAGCTCACGTTGACCACGGCAAAACCACCCTAACTGACGCCATCATGGCTCAATGTGGTCATGGAGATGAGGGTTCTATGGACTCAAATACACTCGAAAAAGAGCGCGGTATTACTATATATGCAAAGAATACATCTATTATTTACCCCTCGACGGGCTCGGGACGAGCAAGTACAAAGATCAATATTGTAGACACACCAGGGCATGCCGATTTTGGTTCCGAAGTAGAACGCATACTCCGTGCTATTGATACAGTTCTACTAGTCGTAGATGCACAAGAAGGACCAATGCCCCAAACGCGTTTTGTTCTCAAGAAATCATTGGAACTAGGTCTCAAACCAATAGTAGTGATAAATAAAATAGATAAAACAGTTGCCAATCCTATGCGCGTACATGATGAAGTCTTGGAACTATTCATGGAACTAGGTGCAAATAATGAACAAATAGACTTCCCTACTATTTACGCTATAGGTCGCACTGGTATTGCAAAGAAATCTTTGACAGATGATTCAAAAGATCTGACACCACTACTGGACACAATTATCGAACATGTACCACCTGCTAATACAAAAGCGGGTGGAGTTGAAAGCGATCCACTTTCCACCCCAATTGCTCTAACTGCCCAAGTATTCAATCTAGGTTATGATAACTTCCTGGGGCGCCTAGCTATATGTCGTATATATACTGGCACCATAAAGGATGGCCAGAATGTTTGGGTGAAAGATATAGATGGAAAGTCATTTACGGGTAAAATAACTAAACTATTCACTTTTGATGGTAAAAAACGTCTAGAGACAAAAGAAGCAGAATCAGGAGATATTGTAATAGTTGCAGGTATGCCAGACATTTATATAGGTGAGACTATTACAGATAATAAAGACATTCCTGCATTACCCGCAATCAATGTAGATGAACCTACTATTTCTCTACAATTCCTAGTCAATGATTCTCCTTTTGCAGGAAATGAAGGTGAATATGTGAATGGCAGACAAATTCGCGAGAGACTACAACTTGAATTGGAAACAAATGTTGGTCTCAAAGTAGATTTCTCTAGCAATGAATATTTCACAGTTTATGGTAGAGGTGAACTACATATTGCAATACTTCTAGAAAATATGCGCCGTGAAGGATATGAACTCCAAGTATCGCAACCAAAAGTAATTATAAAAGAAGAAAATGGACAAACAATGGAACCTTTCGAAGAAGTTATCATAGATACGCCAAAGGAATATTCAGGGAGCATCATAGAAACTCTCGGCAAACGCAAAGGCATCATGCATGATATGAAAGCTCATAGCAATCAGGTGCGAATGATATTTGATATTCCTATGCGCGGACTTCTAGGATATAGAAATGCATTTACAATAGACACACGTGGTGAAGGTATCATGTCTAGTCGCTTTACTAGTTTCAAGCCACATGTAGGTGATATAGAAAAACATGAAACTGGCTCTATGACTTCTATGATGTCAGGGAAAGCTCTCGGCTTTTCTCTATGGAATTTACAGAATCGTGGTCGCCTATTTATCGAGCCTGCAATGGAAATATATGAGGGTATGGTTATCGGTGATGTAAGCAAAGGTATTGATATGGGTGTAAACCCTTGCAAAGGCAAACAACTAAGCAATATGCGTTCTTCTGGTACTGATGAAGCTATCATACTTACAACTCCTTACAAATTGAGCATTGAACGTGGCCTAGAACTCATGCGTGATGATGAATATCTAGAAATCACTCCCAAGAATATTCGTTTGCGCAAGAAACTCTTGACAGAGCTGGATAGGGCAAGGTCAAAAAGGAAGGATGATAATTAATATATAAATTCAACTTGGAATGGATACATCCCCATTCCGCATGACCCTTTGAGCATGCCAATTTCTTTGCTACCAATATCAATATCGGTTGATCCTGTTTGAGGAAGTAATTTTGAAATATTCATACTTGGTATGCGTACCGATGATGAACAATCAAAAGTCCCATTTGTATTGAATCGAATAATTGTTGGGATCCCTGCTTTCGCTATACTCTTTCGAGGTTGATACCCACCTCTTGCAGTGATTTCGACTATCTGTTTTCCATCAACAATTTTTACATTATTTATATTAGCTACTGAACCTGTCCCTCCATCATTATTCGTTAGCATGAAAGCACCACCAATAAATATTATTGCAATTACTATGGATATAAGGATTGCTTTCATAAATATTATTATACTAAAAATTAAATAAAGGTGGTATGAGACCAATTACCACCAAGCTATTGATAAGGTTGAAGAGTGCGAATATGATAACTATCAGACCAGCAGTCTTGAAGAAGATCCCAGACTTTGAACTATTCCTAATGCTAAATGAACTGAAGCTTACAAGTGCCAAGACAGGGAGTGTACCAAGAGCAAATACAAGCATGGTAAATCCCCCTTGCAAGAAACTTCCCGTGGTGAGTGTATAGAGTTGCATTGATTGAGTAAATCCACAAGGTAAGAAGAATGTAGCAATACCGACCAAGAGTGGTGTAAGTGTGTGATTAAACTTCAAGACTCCATGAGCGTGTTTTGCGATAAATTTTGGCATCGATGGCTGTAGTTTCTTTGCCCAATGAAATATATCAAGAAGATTGATACCAAGAATCAACATAACAATACCGATAATAAGACTCAAGATGAATGTTACTGAAGTATTGAGGGTGAACACTGCGCCAATAGAACCAATAACTCCACCAAGGATAAAGAATGATACTATGCGACCAATATGGAACATGAGTTGCGGTCGAACCTTACTTGCCCCGAGCCTAGTCGAGGGGTCCCCTTCCTTCGCAAAAGTTGCAGACATAGAGAGTACCAAACCTCCCACAACTGCCATACAAGTTGAAAGTGAGGCAATAATGCCAATCACAAATGCAGTGCCATAGGTAACATTACCCGCACTTACAAGATTGACTATTCCCATTTTCTGAAGCACTACAAATAGAAATGCAAAGGCCAAAGCTATAGGGATAGCGATCTTAAAATCAGACCCTTTCTTTTCTTTTATTTGTCTTTCAATAGAAACAGTATAACCGTGTGGCTTAACAAACATCGTAAGTTCTTCAGCAATTTGTTCTAGTGTTTTATCTCCGAAATTACCCTCAACTTCAACTGAATGATTCTTAAGACTCGATTTAACATGAGTAATATTGGACAGATTACCAAGTTCACTTTCTATCATGAGTACACAGACATTACAGTGCATTCCATGGACATGGAATGTGAGGGTTTTTTGTGGCATAAATTGGATTAACTTAAATCTTTTTTCTTAGACTCAAACTCTTCTTTGTTAATTTCTCCCTTAGCATAACGTTCTTTCAAAATATTGAGTGCATTGGATGAATTCGAGCCTATATGTTTACCGCGAAGTTCACGTACAACCCAAACAATCAGAACAATAAGCAATGTCCAGAAAACAATCATCATGATTCCCCCTCCAAACCAACCCATCATATTCCCTGCACCCCATCCCCCATAATTTGTATATCCGTACATAATAGTAATTTGATTGGTTATTAATTAATAGGTATCTATTATATCGCACATCCGCTCTGCTGTCTCGTCGGAACAGGCACTGATTGTCCAGCATCCACACCACACCCATTTCCACCTAGCTGTCGTTGTGGCTTCACAACTTGAGTAGCAATTTTTGCATATCCTAACGAGCTTGAATAGTTCGCCCCAAGTATTTCTTGCGGACTAGCTTCAGTCCATTCAACTCCCCTGTTTTTCATATACATTGCAATCGTGACATAGGTATCCGGAAACCAATAAGAATTAACTGCTAGAGCAGTGTTCCACATATCTTCTTCAGTTGCGCCTTGTGATGCCATCAATTCGAGCAGACCCAGCATAGCCATACCGTGATTACAATCCGGAAAATGAACAGAGTTTCCGCAACATGGTCTATATATGCCTCGAGATACTTTTTCCACTAAAGCCTGCTGTTCTGAAGTTAGTGTGAAAAACATATGATAGCTGTAATGTGCCATAGCATCACCTTGCGCTAATGTCCAACCACCAGTTGAAGCGAAATTTCCAGCGCCACCATATTTCGGATCCATCATTTCACCTTTTTCAAGAATAGAATTTTTCTGTGCGAGACCCAACGCCCAGAATAGATTTAGTAGAACACCTGCATTATCTCGAGTTATAACGAGATTTCCGGTTGTGGTACCGAATAATAATCTCTCATCTTCTTCGGTAAATGCGCCTCGGTCAGCATAGAGTGCCTGGAAATCCACACCCCTAATGACACCGGCTTTGATAAGATTCTTCCCCATAACACCCCATGATATGGGTAATGTTACTCCTTTTGATGGAATTACTACTTCTTCAAGTGCCAAGATGATAGGATCTTGCACAACCTTTTGCTCTACAGAATTTGCCGCAGTTTTTTGAATTTGACGGCTTGATGAATTAAGGAGCATGGCTATTGCGATAATAGTTCCAGCAATAATAATCGCTAATGGTAATGGTGATTTGAGCCCTTTAATTTGTTGTTCCATATTTTTTTATCTCGAGCATGGTCGAGAGATTATTCTTTACAACAGTCTGCTAATTTTTTGATTGTCTCTCTTAGCCCTAATTCTTGAGCATCGTTGAGAATAAGACGACGTTTTTCACATTTGAGACAGTGGGGTATACCAAGCATTTTAGTAAGTCTGGCAATGGTATCCCCGATTTTAAATCGCTTTATATAATTCATGATTTTATATGAATAATACCGCTATTCCAATAATAATCATTGCAATTCCTGCGTACAGATGCACATTCTTCATGTTTGTAGTTTTCCATTCTTTGACTTTATCTATCAGAGTTTTTTGGGCCGCAATCCAGAGAGTAGCTACGAGCGGCACGATGAGAATAATGTTGTAAAGAACTAGATAACCAAATCCTCTGAAGTAAGTCACTTGATCATGCAGAAGTCCGATGACCATGAGGTATGGTCCGCCCATGCACGGAAATTGACAAAGACCGACAAGGAGGCCTAGTGCGAATGCGGCTGGCAGTGACACGGAATTGATGAGTTTGCCCATGGATCGATGTGCCACATCGGGAATTTTGAGTTTGATCGGGAATTTCGGAAAGATGGCGCCTAGAAGATTTAGCAAGCCGAAGAGGATGAGCAGTGCTGCACCGAGTTTGCCCATGAAGTGTGGCACATTGAAGATGTGGATAACCTGCAATAAACCGATACCGATGGTGAAGTATGCGGCGAATATTCCGGCAATGTAGAGTCCACCAATCTGCAATATCTTTCCTCTAGTCATTTGCAAGCCAAACAAGAATGCAATGGTGATGAGGAGGATGGAGAACGAGCATGGGTGGACGCTGTCCAGTATGGACGAGAATATGACCAATGGCAGGAGCCATGAGCCCCCTTGCGATATAGTCCAGATCATCTCAGCCGTGCCGGGTGCGTATTTTAGTACCACGATAGCGAGGATGGCGATAACAGCTACAGTGGCTATAATAATGAGTTTTTTCATATTATTACGGAGTTACAATCGCCTTGATCTCCAACTGAACCATACCGCCACTCGTATCAGTAAGTGTGACGAAGCGATCAATAGCTCCTACCCCAGCTGGACCATGAGCATTGGGATCGTAGACAACACGGATGACTCGACTCTCACCTGCTTTGATAATTTCATTGGCTGGAGGAACATAGCCCATGCCTGGCATTTTGAATGGACCTTTGGTGGTGCCGTCAGGTTCGACGATAAATGCTGATGTGCACATGCAGGAGGTTAATACGGTGGCAACGGTAATATCCTCGCCGGTCGGATTGGTCACGGTGAATTCTTTGGTGACATCATTGTTCTTCATAGAGATAGTGCCGAAGTCATAGATTACTTCTGGAGCACTAAGCAGACTTTTGGCGCCACTTTGTTCTACACCTTGAACAGACGCCGTGGTACTGGCGCTTTTTTTATAACTTAAGACAAGAAGATATCCGATAACGGCTACAATGACAAGGGTGATGATAATTGTTTTTGGTTTCATATTAGGAAGAATTATGAATTGTGAATAATGAATTAGGAATAAGCACAAAAAGCTTACGATTAGATGTAAGTGTCAACCACGCCCGCGGGCGCGGTTTAATTCAGAGATGGACTGTTCTCAAAAAGAGAAAGCCAGCGCGTTATTTTCCGACCAGATGAACCGGTAGGCGGAGAATCATTTGGAACGCACACGAAAGACGGCGATCCCAATAATAGCGAGCGAATGAAAATAAAGAATATGGCACATACTGCAAGTAGCAAAGAGAGAATGAGCGCCGTCAAACCTGAACTAACAGAAACATTGAGAAATGCTTGATATGCGGAAATGTGATGTATTGCCACAGCAACTGTATCCTGAGGACAAATTGACAGACCAACTACTGAAAATGGACAATCACCCTCCATGCGCCCATCTGGTCCCTGCATCATTACCGCAAAACTAAAAATCACAACCGTAAGAAACGATGTAAGGACAAGTGCGGCAATGATTTTTTTAGGTAATGATAACATGAAAATTAATGACAACAATTATTATGATCCTCTTTATCTTTCTGATTTTCTATATTTTGACTATTTAAATTATGATCGTGCTTTGTTCGCCACATCCTGAAGAGATATACTAGTATAAAGACACTAACCAATCCGATACCAATCCAACTATAACCGATATACTTGAAAAATTCAATACCACCAGATAAAACAACTATTGGCAAAAGACAGCAGATGACCATCATCCACATCATGCCTTTGTGTCCGCTGTCTTTATTATTACTGTCATTATTATGATTATGCATGTGATTATTGATCATAGAATCTCGCCCTTCTTTTCAAGCATCATATGATGAATCGTACCGATACCGCTCCAGATGGCGATAAGAATGAGGATGCCGGCGCAAAGTAAGGCGTCTAGTTTTGTAACTCCGAATACAAAGTTATCAGCACCACCTGTAACCGCTCCAATAAATGTAACCACTCCCACCAAACCCACAACAACACTTATAACATGCAATACTTTTGATATTTTCATAAAATTACTTACTAGTTATTTTTTGTTAATATTTGTTAATAAACGATCGACTTACTTTATAATTCTACAACTTTTTACCTTTAATTCGCAATGAATTCCCCACGACCGACACGCTCGACATCGCCATTGCGAACCCGGCGATTACCGGTGAAAGTAGCCAACCGAAAACCGGGTAAAATATTCCAGCCGCCAGCGGTATTCCGACAATATTATAAATGAATGCCCAGAATAGATTCTGCTTAATCCCGCGCATCGTCATTTTTGATAATTTAATAGCTTTGACTAGTTTGGAAATATCGCCACCAAGAAGCGTAATGCCTGCAGACTCAATAGCTACATCTGTACCAGTACCCATAGCGATACCCACATCGGCTTGTGCGAGAGCTGGAGCATCATTTACACCATCACCAGCCATAGCAACGATTCGACCTTGTGCTTGCAGTTCTTTTATCTTTGCCAATTTATCCTGTGGCAAAACATGGGCAACCACATCATCAATACCCACAAGAGAAGCCATGTGTTTTGCGGCTTTTTCATCGTCACCAGTTAGCATAATTATCTTTATTCCAAGTTTATGAAGTTGAGAGACCGCTTCTTTCGATTCCTTCTTTATCTCATCTGCGACCATGACAAAACCAAGTACTTTTTCTTTATTTGCTAAGATAACAGGAGTTTTACCTTGAGCAGTAAATTTTTCAATTTTTGAAGTGTCAAATACTATACCAAGATCCTTAATAAGTCTTACATTACCTACAAAATATTCAGTTTCATCGATTGATCCTTTTAGTCCCTTTCCTTGTATTCCCTCAAAATTTGAAACATCCTTTATATTTAAATTTTTCTTATATGTGTAATCCACAATTGCATGAGCAATCGGATGCTCTGATTTTCTCTCAAGTGATGCGAGAATAGAGATAAGCTCATCATCTTTCAAGTCTGAAATATTTTCAATATCAACAAGTGTTGGCTTACCTATTGTGATCGTCCCTGTCTTATCAACTATCACAGTATCTACTTTATGTAATTTCTCGAGGGTTGCAGCATCTTTAATGAGAATCCCTTCGCGTGCGCCTTTACCCACTCCTACAATGATCGCTGTAGGGGTAGCTAGACCAAGCGCACATGGACAGGCAATTACCAAAATGCCGACGAATGAAACGAGGCCGAATGACAGAGCTTGCGAAAAGCCGAGCGGGCTGGTACCAATCAAGAGCCATAGACCAAAGGTAACGAAAGCGATGACGAGCACAATCGGTACAAAAACACTTGAGATTTTATCAGCAAGAGCTTGGATCGGAGCCTTACTTCCTTGGGCTTCCTCGACCATTTTGATTATTTGGGCAAGCAATGTTTCTGAACCAACCTTAATTGCTTTGAATGTAAACGAGCCACTGGTATTCATCGTGCCAGACACAACACTGTCACCGATCTTCTTTTGGACCGGCATCGGCTCCCCAGTAACCATTGATTCATCAATAAATGAACTTCCATCAGTAATCACCCCATCAACTGGAATCTTTGCACCAGGTTTAACGATGATCAAATCACCATGCTTTACTTCATTCACCGAAATTTCTATTTCCTTACCATCTCTAATAACCAACGCTGTTTTTGCTTGCAAATTAAGAAGCTTTTCAATGGCATCACCAGTCCTTATCTTCGATCGAGCTTCAAGATATTTCCCAAGGGCAATGAAAGTAATGACCACAATTGTGACATCATAATACTGATAATCAACATTCATAAAAGGGCGAAGTACTTCTTCGAAAGCTGTAACCGCAAAGCTGTATAAAAATGCTGCGGATGTTCCTATACCTATAAGCGTATCCATATTTGCCTTCCCATAACGAAGGAAACGATAGAAACCTAGGAGGTATGGCTTACCCACTACAAACAATGTATATGTGGCAAAGATAGGGAGAAGATGATGAAAAAATTCTTTGATGGTATAGCTCATTTCAATTGCTACTCCATATTGGGCAAGAATATCCCAAGTCATGACAAATCCAGCAATAAATGCAAGTGGGATAGCAGACCAGACTTTTACTTTCATATCTGCAACTTCTGCGAGTTTTTCTTTCTTAGATTGATTGGTCCCTAAATGTGAAGAGTGTTCATCTAGAGACATGCCCATATCTTTGGCAGAAGGTATTTCTAACGAATAACCGAGTTTTTCTATTTTTTCTGAAAGATATTGTGGATTTGTCTTTAACTCATCAAATGATATCTTTGCTGTTTCAGTTCCATAGTTTACTTCAGCAGATTGAACACCTTCGGTCTTTTTGAAAGTTTTCTCAATAATACCTGCACATGAAGCACAGTGCATTCCTTTGATCTTAAATGTTTGAGATATGTTCATGTATTTTATTTGTGTTTGAGTTGATAAACTTTCAAGATTTCTTCAACTACTGTTTTCTCTTTCCCTTTTTGTATCTGATGTACTACACAAGTGCCTAAATGATCTTTCATGAGAACATCTTCCACGCTCGAGAGAGCCCGCTTCGCTGCCGATGTCTGAGTTATCACATCGATGCAATAAGTGTCATTTGTAAGCATCTCTTGCAATCCACGCACTTGTCCTTCGATAATTTTGAGTCTGCGAACAAGCTTTTGTTTTGTTGTATTCATAATATGTATATACTATACCCCCTAGGGGTATGTGTCAAGTCAATATAGTAATATATGTTCACACTTTTTATGATATAATTTCTTTGTAAAATATCATACCAATGAATAAGTATCACTTCAGAGAATTTATGGCCAAGAATAAGTATATTGCCATATCAATACTAATTTTAGTATTGGGTATTATTGGTGTATTAATATATTCGACAATTCAAGTCTTTTCTCTGTCGGATCAATTGAAGGACCTCGCAAATAAGACTGCTTCAACAACAGAAGAATTGAGTCAAAATATAAGGACACTGGTACAAAATATATCCGATCTACAATCAAAATCAGATTCATTATCAAACAATCTCTCAAATACAAACAACAATATAAGTGCAGTAAAAAATGAGGTTGGCAGTATATCTGGTACAGTAGGAACGCTAAAGAAATTGTCAGAGACCGATCCAGAATTCTTGGTAAAATATTCCAAAATATATTTTCTAAATGAAAATTATATGCCAGCACATTTGAATGTTATACCAGATGAATTCCTATATAGTGATAAAAGATCTGAACAATTCTTGTCAGAAGCATGGCCAAAACTAAAAATACTACTAGATGACGCAAAGTCGGCTGGTATAACACTTTATGTAAAATCAGCATATCGTTCATTTGATGAACAAAAAGCATTGAAATCAACATATTCTGTTATATACGGATCCGGCACAGCCAATCAGTTTTCTGCTGATCAAGGTTATTCAGAACATCAATTGGGCACAACTATTGACTTCATCACAACGGGTCTAAATGGACAATTGGACGGTTTTGAAAATACAAAAGCTTATGAATGGCTATTGAAAAATGCTTACAGATATGGCTTTGAACTTTCATATCCAGAAAATAATAAATATTATGTCTTTGAGCCATGGCATTGGCGTTTTGTTGGAGTGAAGCTCGCTACTTATCTATATCAAAATAAAAAGAATTTCTATGATATGGATCAGAGAGATATTGATATTTATTTAGCAGATATTTTCGATTGAGTACTTTTGGCAATACAATTTATCCATGAGACAATTCACTTCAACTTTACTACTTATAATGATTTTGGTATTGGGATATTTATATAGAGATTATGTATATATGTATTATCAAGATGCAATAGAAGTTGTATTCCCCACCACAGCTTGTTCAAAACCAATACAATATACTTTTGGAGATTTCGATACGACTTTCGATATATCACAATCAGAATTTGCTATTGCAGTTGATAAAGCAAATAGCATATGGAGTTCCACTGTCGGCAAAAAACTCTTTGAATATGTACCAATTGATAATATAAATAAAAGAAAAATACTAAAGATAAATCTAATATACGATTATCGTCAGCAAGCTACAAAAGAACTTGCAAATATCGGTATAGTGATAAGAGAAGATAGGGCTAGTTATGAAATGCTGAAGATAAGATACGAATCAATCCTTGCAAAATATAAAAGTGATAAAATACAAATAGAAAGAGATATCAATGCTTTCAATGTGAAGAAAAAAGTATTTGATGATAATGTGAAATACTGGAATGATAGAGATGGTGCACCAAGAGAAGAATTTACTATACTAGAAAATACAAAGAGAAATCTAAATGCTGAAGCAAATTTACTCAATTCAAGACAAAAAGAATTCAATGAAACTGCAAATACGCTCAACTCTATCGTTACAGTACTCAATCAACTAGTAAATAAACTCAATCTAAATGTAAATAATTACAATACTGTTGGAGCTTCGGCTGGAGAACAATTTAGTGAAGGTGAATATATATACGATAAATATGGAGAAAGGATAAATATATATCAATTTGAAGATAGGCCACAATTAGTGCGTGTATTGGCGCATGAACTCGGTCATGCTCTAGGTATAGATCATGTAGATAATAGAGGATCAATAATGTACTATCTGAATCAAGGAAAAGATGAAAAACTGTCAGAAGATGATATAAAGGCACTAAATAGCCTTTGTAAGAATACCAAGGACTAAATTGTTGGAGTTATACACAATCCAATACAAGTATTAGATGATAAAATATGGTTAATGCAATCCCCTAAGACATATCGCGAAAAGCGACCATGGGGGGAGTTTATTGAATTTACGAGAAACTCTCGCTCAACAGTCAAGATCCTAATAGTCAACCCTCATGAAGCTTTTAGTTTGCAAAAACACAAAAACCGTGATGAATTTTGGTATGTTATTTCAGGCACTGGTACTGTAACAGTTGGGCATGAAGTCACAGCGGTTTCTCCCGGAGAAAATTATTTTATACCAAAAGATACAAATCACAGAGTAGAAGCTGGTAATGAACAATTGAATATATTGGAAATATCATTTGGTGATTTTGATGAAGGTGATATCACTAGAATTGAAGACAGGTATGGAAGAATAAAATAAAATGACTCTTATACAAATCGAACTTTCTATAGCAGTAATTGCTTTTACAATAGCAATTATTATTCTGGCTTATATTCTGAAAGTAAATCGATCAAAAAGGCCAAATGTTGTAAATATAAAAAGACATACCAAGAATCCTATAATGTCTCCACAAACACACAATGAATGGGAAACTGTTGGTACATTCAATCCTGCGGCTATTCAAGATAAGAGTGGTAGAGTGCATCTGCTATATCGCGCAATTGGCTCTGATGGAGTATCTCGTATAGGTTATGCATCGAGTAAAGATGGACTAAATATAGATGAAAGATTGACTTATCCAGTATTCGCAATGCTTAAACCGAGACAAAATATCGTACAAGAAATGCCTGTGGATTTGAAAAAGATAGATCCTATCATGTATCCATCTGGTGGTAGTTGGGGTGGATGTGAAGATCCGAGACTTGTACATATAGATGATAAGATATACATGACTTTCAATGCTTTTGATGGTTGGGACTTCATACGTATTGGTGTTTCCATCATAAAGGCAGATGATTTCTTCGAAAAGAAATGGAAATGGAGCAAACCATTCTTTATCTCTTCCAAAGACAAAATAAATAAGAATTGGTTAATCTTTCCTGAAAAGATCAAAGGGAAATTTGCGATCTTGCACACTATAGTTCCAGAAATAAAAATTGAATATGTTGATAACATTAATGCTACGATGAAAGAGATAGATAGTCCTAGAAAACATGGTCCCCAACCAGGACGAATAGATTTCTGGGATAATATGATTCGTGGTGCAGGACCACCACCTATCAAAACAGATAAGGGTTGGCTAGTACTTTACCATGCAATGAGTAAAGATGAACCACATATAGGTTACAAGATGGGTGCTCTTTTGCTTGATATCAATGATCCCAAGAATGTAATAGCTCGCTCACCTGCTCCTATACTTGTACCAAATGAATGGTATGAGAATGATTGGAAACCTGGAGTAGTCTATGCATGCGGAGCTACAATAAAAGATAATATTCTTTATGTTTATTATGGAGGTGGAGATAAACATATCTGTGTAGCACATACACCTATAGATAAAATGTTGGAGTGGTTGCTTAAATACGGTAGAATATAGTCAATGTTTACTCTAAATCGTTCTCCTCACAATCCGATCTTGTCTCCAACAAAAGATCATCCCTGGGAAGCATCTGCCTCTTTCAATGGATGCCCAGTCATTCATAAGAAAAAACTTCATATAGTTTATCGAGGAATGTCAGAGCCACAGCTCTTGAAGGAACCTCATGTAAAGATGTCTGTCATAGCGTGTGCAAAGAGTGAAGATGATGGTATACATTTTGATGATAGGAAGATTCTTGTCCATCCCGATCAATCATTCGATCAATTTGGCTGTGAAGATCCTAGAGTTACAACTTTCGAAGGTAAACATTATATCTTTTATACTGCACTGGGAGGATATCCATTCTCGGCCGAGAATATAAAAACAGCTGTTGCTATAAGTGATGATCTGGAAACAATAAAAGAAAAACACTCTATCACTCCTTTCAATGCAAAAGGTATTGCAATGTTCGAGGAAAGGATCAATGGCAAGATAGGCCTTTTACTTACAGTCAATACAGATCATCCACCATCTGATATTTGTTATGCAGAATTAGATAAGATCGAAGATATATGGTCCAAAGACTTTTGGGATGAATGGTACAAGAATATCGATGCGCACAAGATCCATATCCGTCGTCTACCAAGTGATCATCTAGAGCTCGGTGCACCACCCGTAAAGACCGATAAGGGCTGGATAATGGTATATGCTCATATTCAGAGATATGGATCGCAAGATGTTGTTTTTGGCATTGAGACTGTGCTTCTAGACCCAAAAAATCCGAGGAATGTAATAGGTCGTACAAAAGGACCATTTATGGTACCAGAAGCATATTATGAACAAGTTGGCCAAGTACCAAATGTTATATTCCCTTCTGGAGCAAAGATAAAAGACAATAATCTAGAAATTTATTATGGTGCAACAGATACATATTGCGCTCTTGCCACTATACCTCTTGAAAATCTATTGAAAAGTATTACAGAAACAGAGAAGAAAAATGTTTTGCGATTCCCTGGCAATCCGATAATTGCTCCAAGACCAGGATTTGCATGGGAAGCACGTGGTACATTGAATCCTGCTGCAATAGATATTGATGGCAAAATACATATTTTGTATCGTGCTGTTTCTGATATAGATGTATCAACAATAGGTTATGCTTCATCACATGATGGTTTGTCTATAGATGAGAGAAGTGATAAACCAATATATTTTCCTAGAGCAAGATTTGAAATCCGTGATGGTGGAGATAGAGGTTATGGTTGTGAGGATCCGCGTCTTATGGAAATTGATGACAAGATATATATGGCATACACTGCTTATGATGGTATTACACCGCGCGTGGCAATTTCATATATTAGCAAAGATGATTTCTCTAAGAAAAAGTGGAGTCTATGGTCTATGCCACAAGCTATCACTCCAGAAAATATACCAAATAAAGATGCTGCTATATTGCCAGAATCTGTCGACGGTAAATATATGATATTTCATCGTGTAAATGAAAGTATATGTGCAGATTTCTTATCATCTTTAGACTTTGCGAAAGAGAAAGTCGATGAATGTATAGAAATCATATCCCCACGGCGTGGTATGTGGGACGGAGGTAAGGTTGGTGTTGCTGCACCACCCATAAAGACAAAACATGGCTGGTTACTCTTATATCATGGAGTCTCTTGGAGTACAACATATAGGGTTGGTGCAGTACTTCTGGATCTCAAGGATCCAACGATTATCAAAGCTCGCACGGCAGTGCCACTCTTCGAGCCACATGCAGAATATGAACATAAAGGAATAGTACCAAATGTAGTATTCCCTTGTGGACTAGTTGTGCGAGGAAATACAGCATATATGTACTATGGAGCAGCAGACAGTGTTGCGTGCGTTGCAACTATGAAAATAAATACAATATTAAAGATATTGGAAATATAGATATGGAATTAAATAATAAAGAACTTATAATGTTTGACTTGGATGGTACATTATCAGAAAGTAAGATGCCTCTGGAGTCAGATATGGTTGAACTTATCATCAGACTTCTTTCCAAGAAGAAAGTAGCGGTTATTTCAGGTGGTGGTTGGAGACAATTTGAAACACAATTCTTGTATGGTTTCCCAACTTCATCGGAACAATTTAGCAAGCTTTTCCTATTACCAGCATCTGGTACACGTCTATATGTCTGGAAGGGCAATTGGTGTGAACAATATTCAGAACATCTGTCACCAAAAGAGAAGGAAAAAATTATGGTAGCCCTAAATGAGACTTTGAAGTCAACAGGCTTCAATAATCCAGAAAAAATATTTGGAGATCAAATAGAAGATAGAGGTTCGCAGATAACATTCTCTGCTCTCGGACAACATGCTCCAGTCCAATCGAAATCTACTTGGGATAGAGATAGGAGTAAGAGACAAAAAATAGTTGATATGTTGAAGACAAAGATTCCTGAATTTGATGTGCGTATAGGAGGAATGACTTCTGTTGATATTACAAGGCGTGGTGTAAATAAAGGCTATGGCATAAGGAAGCTCGAAGAATATATGAAATTATCTTTGGATAAAATGCTATTTGTTGGTGATGCATTATTCCAAGGTGGCAATGATTATCCAGTGAAAGCTGCTGGTGTTGATTGTATTCAAGTCAAAGGGCCAAATGAAACAAAAGAGCTTATCAGAACTCTGGTCAATTAATATTGATTTGATATTGAAAAGAGACTTTCTTTTTTTTAGAATTTTATAGTGCCACTTTTCAATGCATTGATGATGATTCTAGTATCATTTTCTCTATTGCCATAATATGAACCCATAATTATAAAAGCAATTGGTTGTTTTGAAATTTCCAATATTGTAAGCATTGTCTCCCCTGCTTCTGGTGTACGACCTGTCTTGCCACCTAGAAATCGCTCATCATATACAAAAGGATGAATACTACGGAAAATATGTGAGCCATGATCACTAGTTGTTGCTACCTCATAGTTTGTAATTCTGGTCAATTCCAATATATCTCTACGGAATTTGTATAAATATTGTGCAAGTGAAAATATCCCTTGTGCAGAAGCAATATTGTGTGGACTTATACCAGATGGATCTGCAAAATATGCTTTTGGCATACCTACTTCCCAAGCATAGCCAGACATTTGTTCTATAAAATTAGCCCTTCCACTCGAAGAAGCTATTGCTTCAGCAGAAATATTAGATGAATCTAGTAGCAATGGATACAGCAATTCATTCAACGTGAAAGACTCTCCAGAATTTATACCACTCTGATCTATTGGTACAGTTATTGGATCAAATATTGATATCTTAGTCGTAGAAGACATGGAGTCAGTAGCAACAATAGCAGTGATCAGTTTTGACATAGAAGCGACTGGCATATCAATAGCTGAATTTTTCTCATATATTATTTTTCCTGTTGCAACATTGCCTATAAGATATGCTCTTGCGGTGATTGATCCTATACCGGTGGCCTTTTCTAAATTGGTATTTGTTTTTTGTATTTGTGCTTTTGTCTTTGGAAGTACATCGTCTATTATCGTATTATCAAAAAAAGCTTGTTCTGGTACATAGTTTTCATTATTTATTGATGATGAAATAGGATCTATATTACTTTCATCTTGCTTCACATTGTCAGCTGACCGTACAAATATAGCGATAATAATGAGTATTACAGCAATCAATGAAACTATAAAGATATTCTTCTTTTCTTCGTACATTGTACTAACTCTATAGGAAAAGCACGATTCCTCAAAGATATTTATGGGGATAAATACAAGTAAGATCATCTCGTAACCGAAATGGATGGGGTCAATTCCCCAGTTGAACTCGCTGTGATACGGCCATTGGTATCGCGATATATGACATAACCAGTGTTATAGTCATTTATATCTTTGAAATAAGCGCTCTGTAGAGATGGGTCAAATGGAATAGATGAAATATAATCTGGAACAATACATGGCGCTATATCACCACCATTTGTACTTGTGCTTGTGATCAATTCTGGGACTAAAGGAATGTCTTGCGTTGTGGTACTACAAACAAACATTCCTCTATGTTCTGCCATATTCTGATGCACAGCATTTAGTATTGTATTTACATTGCTAGTTCTCTGTGAATCACGGGCAAGCTTGAATTGTCTAGCAGGATTCACTGCTACAAGAACAACTGCTGATAATACTGCAATGATACCTATAACTACCAAAACCTCTATCAAAGTAAACCCATTCTTTTTTGTTTTTTGCATATTGATAAAATTATCTCTAATAATCATCAATCATACTTCCCCCAGATAAAATTCTGATAAAATTCTCCTAAAATTTTGATAAAATTTCGCTGAAGAAACGATAAAATTTGTAATTACGAGGTCTGACCTCGTTGGAAAGTGATAAGGAGACAGCGTTAATTATCATGATTCTGACATTACGAGGTCTGACCTCGTAATGTGGAAACCTCATAGTTCGGATTTAGTCCTTGATGGTTCTTCAACATTGAATTAGAATGTATATATGTTCAATAAACTATCCACAGAATCATATAAGGGTGTTCGTGACTTTTATCCAGCTGATATGGCCATACAAAAGAAGATTTTTGGTATATGGCGCAATATTGTAGAGAAATACGGCTATGAAGAATACGGTGCTTCTATACTAGAACCAGCCGACCTATATCGAGCCAAAACAGGAGATGAGATCGTAAATGAACAAACATATACTTTTACCGATAGAGGTGATCGTGAAGTAACATTGCGCCCAGAGATGACACCTAGTTTGGCGAGAATGATAGCAGGCCGAAGACGAGAACTTATTTATCCACTACGTTGGTACTCTATCCCCAACCTATTTCGTTATGAACAACCACAAAGAGGTCGCTTGCGTGAACATTGGCAATTGAATGTTGACATATTTGGTGTTGATTCTATAAATGCTGAAATTGAGATTATAAATATCGCTTATGATATTACACGCATGTATGGACTAAGTGATACTGACTTCGAAATAAGAGTAAATGATAGAAGACTGATGGACTATATTACAAGAGATGTATTTGGCCTAGATGAAGTACAAGCAAAAAAGCTTGCAAAATTGATAGATAAGAAAGATAAACTCCAACCACAAAACTTCGAGCTTGTAGGCAGAGAAATTCTGGGCGATAAGTTCGAACAATTCTTGACATTGCTCAATTCAGAAAATTTCGAAGAATTTACTTCACGACTACCACAAACAAAAGAAGAACATATTGGACTAAAAAATATAAAAGCTATTATAGCTGGATTAGAGAAACTAGGTATTACAAATGTAATATTTGATCAGACACTTATGCGTGGCTTTGACTACTATACTGGCATTGTATTCGAAGTGTATGACAAGAATCCAGCCAATCGTCGCTCTATATTTGGTGGTGGTAGATATGATGATCTTTTATCATTATTTGGTAATGATAAAATATCTGCTGTCGGTTTTGGGGCAGGAGATGTCATAGCAAAAGACCTTATGGAGACTTATGGATCTATACCAAAAGAAGATGGATCAATAGCCCAGAAAGGATCATCTACAGATATTATGATATGCATTGTTGGAATAGAAAATACTTCATATGCATTGGACTTGGCTCAATCATTGAGGCTAAAAGGGTTTCGAATTGCAGTTGATCTATCAGGAAAGAAGGTGGGTGATCAGATAAGCAATGCGGGAAAAAGAAATATTCCAAAAGTGATATGCATAGGAGATGAAGAAGTAAAGACTGGCAAATTGCGTGTCAAAGATTTGGATGGAGGAGAAGAAGTCATGATGATGGAAGAAGAGATACAGAAGATCATAAAATGAGAAAAATAACCCTCGATATTGAAACAAAAAATTTATTTGAGGACGTAGGGATCAATGACCCTGTGGCTCTTGATATGTCTGTCGTCTGTATTCATGATACAGAAGACGATAAATACAAGAGTTTCCTAGAGACAGACCTCAAAGATCTATGGCCAATATTGGAACAGTCTGATGTATTGATTACATGGAATGGAGAACATTTCGATTTGCCTATATTGAACAAATATTATCCTGGTGATATAAACAAAATCAAAAGTTTGGATCTCATGAAAGAGGTCCAGAAGGTATTGGGAAGAAGATTGAAACTAGATACAGTCGCCACTGCAACTCTCGGTGTCAATAAAAGTGGCAATGGACTAGACGCTATACGTTGGTGGCAAAGTGGAGAAATAGATAAGATCATCAAATACTGCATTGATGATGTACGTATTACAAAAGAGATATACGACTATGCAATGTCAAATAGTTCTATAAAGTATAGAGATAGTGGGATGATAAAAGAATTGAAGTTAGATACAAGTCAGTGGGAAGTGCACGATTCAAGTGCAATGACATTCACTCTGCCATTTTAATTATTATGATATAATAAGTCTTTAATCAGATAAATACAACAATATGGATCAACAACCACATTCTTCATTTGTATCTATAGGAGGTGCAATAATCATAGCAGGAGCATTGATAGCAATTGCTATTATATGGGTTAAGAAGCCTATTCCTGTTGTTGAACAAAAAGATGATACAGAAATAAATACTCAAGTAGAGATAAGACCTATATCTTCAACAGACCATATACTAGGAAATCCAAATGCAAAGGTTAAGATCGTTGAATATTCAGATACTGCTTGCCCTTATTGCAAGATGTTCAATGAGACTATGGTACAAATTATGGATGAATATGGACCAAAAGGAGAAGTTGCTTGGATATATCGCCATTTTCCACTAGATAAGCCTGATCAAACTGGATATATCAAGCATAAAAATGCTGGCAATGAAGCACAAGCGTTGGAATGTGCATCTTCTCTCGGTGGTAATGATAAATTCTGGCAATATGAAAAAGCTTTGTACAATATAACACCATCAGTCACTTCTGAAACACCAGAAGGCCTAGACCAGAAATTATTGCCCGAAATTGCAAAACAGATTGGCCTTGATGCTGTCTCATTCAATGAGTGTATGACAAGTGGACAATTCAAAGATAAAGTAGAAGCTGACTATCTAGATGGTATCAATATTGGCGTATCTGGTACTCCATATTCTATAGTTATTACACCTTCTGGTACACAGATACCCCTTATGGGAGCACAACCCTATCAAGCAATAAAGACTGCTATTGATACTATTCAATAATCGCTTTTGCTAGTTTGCAATATTCACAATTTTTGTCGTGACAGCCTTTGTCTATAAATTTGAGAGAAATAATATCTTGAGCCATAGATAATATTGTCTTTTTTAGTTTATCAATATCATCATCTATTATTTCAAATCTTTCTTTTTTGTATTTTCCTCTTTCATTTGGCTCGATAAAATCTATTTCACCATATTTCATATTCCAATTGTGTTTTTCTCCTTTATCAAATCCACCATTCAATAAGATTTTATAAAAGATTAGTTGTCTTTTATAATTTCCTATATCTCTTCCATTCGAGGATTTGACCGTTCCTTCAATCATACTTCTAGATTTTGGTTTTCCTGTTTTATAGTCAACAACAATAACATTCACATCATCTATAAATTCGACTTTATCCAATTTGCCTGTAAGATTGACTATAGTTTTCTCTCCTAATTCTATAGAAATACCTTTTACAATATATTCTGTTATCAATACCCTATTCCATTTATTATGATATTCATCATAATAACCTGATAAAGCCATTTTACCCTTTTCATATGACTCTTTCCTGTCAAAAATACTCATAGACTGCATTTCAAGATAATGTTTGAAAATACTTATCAATTGCTTTTTATTCATATATCTCTCTTCTCTATATGCATCAAAAAAAATTTTGAGAACAGTATGGACTGCAGTACCATACATCTGATGTTTGCTTTGCGATGCTGGTATACGTAAGAGATTGACGAAGAAATATCGCCATGGACATTCTAGATAGTTATTTATATGCGTAATAGATAATGGTTGAGCTAAGAATTTTGAACGAATAAATTGTGGTTCTAGGATCGAAATATTTTCTTTATTTACTTGTGGCTGGAAAATCCTATATGTATGAACTGGCCTGCTATCGATATCAAGTTTCTCAAATGAAGTAAATTGTGGATCAATCTCTCTTAGGAATTGACTTTGTATGAGTTCTCGATCTCCTTCTCGTAGAGCATATGTTACATTGACACTCTCTCTTGCTCTCGTCATAGCAACATAGAAAAGTCTTCTTTCATCTTCTATACGTCCTATATTTCTCGCATGCTCGATTGCTTTGATATTAAACAGATTGCGTGAAGATCTATTACCCCAGATTCCGTCAACCATATGAATAATAAATACATTATCAAACTCTAGGCCTTTGGATCTATGCGCTGTCATGAGTCGTACACCATTTATATGATCGGTATAATTTCTCTTTGATTTGATACCGTGCTCATTGCTTATGTCTATATATTCTATAAAATCTCGAAGATAAAAAGATTTTTTTGATCGAGATATAGACCTTGCATGCTCATAAAATTCTTGTATGGAATCGAGTCTTTGGAGAGAATCAGGACCAATTGCAATTGATTTTATCATATCTGTTTCCTGAATGAGTTTATGCAGGAAATCAGTAAATTGCATTATCTCTCCCTCTCTCTTCCATTCGACTATTCTATTATAAGCCAATTTGAGACTGTCTTTATTGTTTCTTTTTCCAATCATTTTATAAAGTGGAGTGTTATCCATAGAAGCTTCTTTGCAAATCTTTGCTACATCACCAGGATCACATCCCAACTCTTTCAAAAACAATACTTTTGCCAATGATTCATCATTTCCTAGATCATTTATAGCTTTGCAAAGAGTGATTATCTTCACCGATTCTCTCTCATTCATAATGTCATAGTCAGACTCTATCCTATGTGGTATACCATATGCTTTGAGTGACATACTTATTGGCTCTGCATGTTTATTATCTCTATATAATATAGCTATAGAGTCGGCATCCTTGCCTCTCTTTATCATCTTATCTATAAGGCCAGCTACACATTCGAGTTCATCGTCTATATTGTCACATTCGATAATAAATATTGGTGCAGAACCTATCTGCAATGATATCAATTTTTTATGTTCACGATTTGGAATTGTCGGATTCTTTGTGATCAGACTGTGTGAAGCATCGAGGATTCCTTGATGTGATCGATAATTGTGCTCCAAGTCAATAACAACAGCATCTTTGTATTTCTCGGTAAAAAATAGAAAGTTGTCTAGTGATGCACCCTGAAATCTGTATATTGCTTGTTTATCGTCACCGACAATAAAGAGATTGGGTGATTCATGAAAATCAGAGAGAAGCTCCAATATGCGATTTTGTGCTGCATTGGCATCCTGATGTTCATCGGCCAGAATGTATTGGTATTCTTCTTGGAGTATAAGCTTGAAGTTTATATTTTTCTCCATTGCATGAATAAGTTCGAGCAACATATCTTCGAAATCATATCTTTTCCTAGTCATGAGCTCTTTTTCATATTCTGCATAAACAAAAGCAAGTTCTTTATTTTTCTGGACTCGTCTCTCATGGCGTTCTTTCTCTGTTTTCGACGTGACCGTACTCTTGCTCTCTTTGATACTAGAAGATAGATCCTTTGGTGATATATTCTCACGCTTCAAGACTTGTATTTCTTTCAGTATTGGTAATACATAATAATTCTTATCTCCATATGGTCTAAGCAATTTGACTTTCTTGGACTTTGAAATAATCTTCTCTATGATCTTTATCTGTTCTGCATTTGTTATGACACTTGAGCCGATAATCCTAGGAAAATAGTCTGGATACTTTTCTATAATATTTACTGCAAAACCATGAAAAGTATTTATATTTACTTTGTATGCAGAGGAACCGATTATTTCAGCTAGTTTCCTACGCATATTATACGCACCGGACTCTGTGAAAGTCAGTGCTAGAATATTTTCTGGTGCAGTATCAGTTTTCTTCAGTATATTTGCAATCCTAAGTGTAAGAACCGTGGTTTTTCCAGTACCAGGACCAGCTATCACAATGACAGGTCCTTCGATGGTAAGAACGGCCTTCTTTTGGGCAATATTTAGGGAATTATACAATCCATCAAAGCTCGACGTAGTATTATGATCATTTATCATTTGATTTTTGTTTTGATATTTTCCCACGAACAGCTGTCTCTCTAATATTGAGATAATTTTTAGATGATACTAAAGATCTATGTAATTTTTCTTCTAGTTTTCTCCTAGCACCGCCAGCAATATCTCCACCTATTTTTGCATCTTTTTTCAATTTTTCTTTTCCATGAGAATCTTCATTCCTGTGAATTTCCGTAGTGGATCTTTCTCCCAACATTGTAAATATCAATTCAAAATCATCCATATGATCTCGTAGATTTTCTCTTCTCAATCCTTTGAGCTTCTTATATTCACTAGGAGTAACACCAAATGCGGCTTTTGATATTTCAGCTGTTAGTATTTCAAAATCTCTTTTTTCTCGCGCACCGCGCTCTTTCCATTCATCAGTCAATTCTTCACGAATAGCAATACCTCTCATTCTCTTTTCGATCCATTCATCACTATAACCTTTCAGTTTATAAAGTATTCTGGTCCTTTTGGTTGCCATTTCAGGATTTTCAATCTCTTTAATACGTTCATAACCAACCTTTGCCAACCAGCGTTTGAATGGTTCAGCTTTTGGAGATGGTATTGATTGAATGATACGAAAAAGACTTTCAGTATTTGCACAAAGTATATTCTGTGGTCCTCCTATTGTATTTACTGTAAGGGGGGTGGCAATCTGCCCCCACCCTTTGGCAAGTTCAGGATCTCTACGACGCATATCCTTGATATATCCACTAGGTTGTACCGTATCAGTAAGTGCTTGAATAACATCAGAGATAACAAACCACCATTCATCGTTGTGAATGACTTTGCGGATTTCCTTTCTTTTGAACAATGCGATTTTCATTATTGCCTCCATATCCCAATTCTCTCACTTGAAATATAAAAATCAATGGCGACAAATATGAAAAATTGTGCTGAAGTCAATCAACAATTATGACATGCTTTACTAGTAGTTCTTCAGGCGATTTACCTTCTCATGTGCACGTATCCTTTCATGAGCCTTGGCTTCAATCTGACGGATACGCTCACGAGTAACACCAAATTCTTTGCCTACTTCTTCGAGTGTATGAGTAATACCGTCATTTAGGCCATGTCGCATCTCTAGGATCCTGCGCTCTTTTTCTGTAAGATCATTCAATATCATATTTACTTGATCACGTAATATTCTACGCGATGATTCTTGTTCTGGTGATAAGATATGATCATCTGGAATAAAATCTTTTAAGGTTGATTTACCATCATCATCGTCTCCAACAGGATCTTCAAGAGAGACAACAGATTGCTCGATCTTTTCGATTTGATATATTTTCTCAACGTCTATTCCCATCTCTGTTGCAATCTCATCTGATAGTGGCTCACGACCCAAATCTTGCATAAGTCTCCTCACTACTTGCTTGTATTTTGCTATTGTCTCTACCATATGTACAGGAACGCGGATAGTACGAGATTGATCTGCAAGTGCACGAGTTATTGCTTGACGAATCCACCATGTTGCATAAGTCGAGAATTTGAATCCTTTTTCCCAGTCAAATTTGTCAACTGCACGAAATAGTCCGAGATTTCCTTCTTGGATAAGGTCGAGTAGAGTCAGGTCTGGACTGCGACCAACATACTTTTTTGCTATCGAAACTACGAGACGTAGATTTGCTTTTGCTAGAAGTCCTTTTGCTTCTTCATCCTCTTTCTGTATCCTTTTTGCCAATTCTTTCTCTTGATATGCATTGATGAGTGGATATTGACCAATCTCTTTTAGATACATTTGTATAGAGTCATATGCCGAGTCTGTACCTCCACGCGAATAGTGAGAACTTTGTTTTTTCTCTTTCTCTTTCAATTCTTCTATTTCCAATAGACCGCCACCTTCCAATACATCAACACCTGCGACTACAAATTTGTTGTATAGATCATCTAGGCGTAGAATATCATTTTCAATTTGTGGAAATTCTTTTAGTATTTCATCATATGTTACAAAACCTCTATCCCTACCTTTGATTATGAGCTTGCCTGCTTTTATCTCAAAATCTTTTACTTTATCTGCTTTACTTAGAGGTCGACGAATGACTGATCCTTTCTTTGACTTAATATTGGTATTTGATCTATTCTTGGATTTGGATCTCTGGCCCAATAGCTTCTTATTGCGAAGCGTGGTGGGCGTTTTTTTTGTATTGGTTTTGTAACGATGTACACGGACATTGGCTTTATTGGCCTTTTTCGTTTTTTTATTCATATAGATATAGTTTAATAGAGAGATTCTATGATATTTTTTCGATAAACGCAAGAATGATTAAATATCTACAGTTGCAAGTTTGGCATTTGACTGTATAAAAGATTTCCTCGCTGGTACATCGTCACCCATAAGCATATCAAATACTTTATCAGCTTCTTGTGCATCTTCGATATTGACCTGCTTCAATATCCTACGATCTGGATCCATAGTTGTCTCCCACAGCTCATCTGCATTCATCTCTCCAAGACCCTTATAGCGCTGGATGGATATCTTTTTATTATTTACCGCCGCCTCTCCCTCCTCGCTCGACAAGTATCTTCGTTCGCCTTCGGCGAAGTCGATACTTGTCTCCGCTACGACGGTCGAGGCGGCTTTTCTATCTATTTCAACCTCACCAGAAACGGATTGATCTTCATCGACTTCTTTGCCCAAAGCTTTTACTTTTTCTTCTTCAGTATAGAAATACAAAATTTCTTTACCTCTTTTGACTTTGTAAAGTGGTGGTTGTGCAATATATACAAAACCGCTATCTATAAGTGGTCGGAAATATCTGTATAACAAAGTTAAGATAAGTGTGCGTATATGAGCGCCGTCCACATCTGCATCAGTTGCCAAGATTATCTTGTGATAGCGTAAGCGAGAAATATCGAAAGTATCACCTATCGCTGTACCTAGTGCCAAGACAAAATTTTTGATCTGTTCCGAAGAAAGTATCCTATCGAGTCTTGCACGCTCTATATTCAATATTTTACCTCGAAGAGGTAAAATGGCCTGAATCTTGCGATCTCTACCTTGTTTTGCTGTACCTCCTGCAGAATCTCCTTCTACGATGAAAAGCTCGGATTCTTTCGGATCACTAGATTGACAATCGGCCAATTTGCCAGGCAAAGTCATGCCTTCTAGAGCACCCTTCCTGAGAACAGAGTCTTTTGCAGCTTTTGCCGCTTTTCTGGCCTTCATAGCCAAAATAACTTTATTTATTATGGATCTTGCATCATCTGGATTTTCTTCTAGGAATGCTGTGAATGCATCACCAAATACTGTATTGACTGCACTTTGTGCTTCTACACTGCCAAGCTTGGCCTTTGTCTGACCTTCAAATTGAACTTCTCTAAGTTTGACAGAGATAACTGCTGTCAAACCCTCTAAAGCATCATCTCCAGTAAAGGTGTCTTCACCACCCTTTCCAAGATTGTTGTTCTTTGCATAAGTATTGAGCGATCGTGTAAGAGCAGTCTTGAAACCAGTTACATGAGTGCCTCCCTCTGTATTATATATATTGTTTGCAAATGGCAATATCCTAGAAGAAACGTCATCAGCATATTGTAGTGATACTTCTACAGTCTCAACACCTTCACTACCCTTTTCGATATAGAAAATATTTTTATGTATTGGCTTTAGAAGTTGATTTGTAAATTTGATAAGTGATACAAGACCACCTTCAAAAAAAAATGTATATGATGGGGCTTCAATACCGGTCTCACGAATATAAAACAATTCATCATCTTGTCCAAAAGTTGCGATCTGTTCTCGTGCATCGATAACAGATATCTTCAATCCTTTCACAAGATATGCCTGTTGTCGCATATGAGTGACGATACGATTCCATTCAAATTTGATACCTTCTTTGAATATTTCTTGATCTGGTTCGAAAATGACGATAGTACCACATTGCTTTGAAGAGCCAATCTTCTTTACTGCTGCTTTTCTTTTGCCTCTAGAATACTCTTGCGCATAGATACTTCCATCTTTATGGACCAAGACTTTGCAATATATAGATAATGCATTTACAACTGAAGCTCCAACGCCGTGTAAACCTCCAGAGACCTTATAGCTCTGATGATCGAACTTTCCACCAGCATGTAGTGTTGTCATTATTGTCTCCAATGCAGATACTTTTGTTTGTTTATGAATATCGACAGGAATACCACGACCATTGTCAACAACTCTCACTCTATTGCCAGGCAGAAGAACTATCTCTATATCATTTGCAAAACCACCCATTGCTTCATCACGGGAATTATCGAATATTTCAGTTATGAGATGATGCAATCCGTCTGGCCCAGTCGTTCCTATATACATTCCAGGACGCTTCCTTACTGGCTCCAAACCCTCGAGAACAGTGATAGAAGAAGCATCATATGAATTATTCTCTGATGCATTTTTGGCTTTATTTTTTGATTTATTTTCTTTGATATTTTTTGCCATAAAGAAAAAAGAGTACCTCTTTTAGAAATTAATTATATCAGATTATAAGATAAAATGCACGCTCCAAAACGCCACAAATATGGCTCTATTTGTGAGTTATCTTACAACTGCCCCCAATTCTTCCTTTGTCCTGTCCTGGATCTTGTCATGGATAGTATTGACCTTATCATTGGTCAGTGTATGTTCGAATGATTGATATATAATACGAAAAGTATAACTTGTCTTACCTTTACCAAATTTGTCGGCATTCTCGTATTTGTCTATGAGCTTCACTTCTTCTATGAGATTGCCACCTATTTCGCGCACGATTTCGAAATAATTGTTGAGAGCTGTACTTGTATCTACAATAAATGAAATATCTCGAACAATAGCAGGATATTTGCTTACTTCCTTGAATTTGGAATCAATATCCTTGAATTGACTAGTAATCCTAGTATCATCTGACCAAAGAATGCGAATATCTGGTATTCCCATCTTTATCATGGCCAATCTATCACCAAAGCCGAAAGCCCAACCATTGTACACTTCTGGATCCAATCCAAAATTCTTGAGGACGACTGGATTAACCAATCCCGCCCCATTGACTTCCAGCCAATTGTTATTGAACATGATGTCCATTTCTAGACTTTCTATCGTATAAGGGAAATCATCATCGAGGAATTTATATTCGATATCTGATCCGAATATGCCCTTGGCTAGGTCTGCCTGGACTTCTTTGAGGTCATCTTGGGTAATGATCTTCTTGGACTTCTTGCATATGAGGAGACCATCGATCTGGTGAAATGCTGGGAAATGGTGTCTATCTATCTCATCTTTGCGATATACGATGCCGGGTGATAATGCCTTTATCTCTCCTTCTGTTTCTAGTCTCTTCAATACTTCTTTGTCCTTCAGATAGAAAGACCAGAATGCAGTCATCTGAGTACGCAGGAGGTATTTGTCAGTGACATAATAGGTATCAGTCTCTCGACGACTTGGGTGGTCTTTCGGAGTATTCAACCAATCGAAATCTTGTTCTACTGTGACGATCTTTGGGAATTCTACGATATCAAAATCCTTGAATCTAGGAAGATCCAATATCCTATCAAATAATATTTTCACTGGAGAATTGGCTTTCCTCGTGAGTTCTGGCAAAGCGAGCAATCTCTTGATACGCAGACTTTTGAAATCGTCCCTTTTGTCTAGGATATCCAGCATTTCTTGCTCCTTTGGGTCTTTGATTGAAATTAAATGTCTCATGGTTTTATTCATGATTTTTTATAAACTCAAATCTTGGTACTTTTCTGCCTTTTACTTCAACGATTTCAATAAATGAGGAAAGTTGGCGTACCCAATACTTTGACTTATCATTATCATACAATGCTTCATAGACTACCATATCTTCCAAAGTTTCTGAATGCTTGACAATAAAATGTGCTCTATAAAGATTCCCTGTTTTTGAATGCTTGTAAATACCCAGTTTCATCAGATTAATAATAGCAAAAAAAACAATATCTTTCACTTTTTACCGAGATCCGATCTCGGTGTTCGAAATCAGTATTCCTGCTACTACTACTATTTCGAGTCTTTATTTTTCTGTAACACTTTTCTATTATCTATCATCTTTATTCTCCATGCCCTACCGTTGCCCTTGTTTAGATTCCTGAAATGCGGAGTTAAAGCATGACAATTTGGACAAATGAGTCTCAAATTCTTCTCCATATTATTTTCAGCATTTCCATCTATATGATCAATCTCCAGTGGTACTTTGCCAGAAGTCTTATTTATTTTATTCCATCCACATAATGAACATCTATATTGAAACTTTTCAAATAAATATTTTTTGAGATAGGCTGATATGTTTTTTGTCAAAAATTTCTTACTAAGATTATCATTTTTCCATAAAGAAATATTGATTTTATATTTATGATCAGATTGGCACTTAATTGAGCAATACTTGATTTGATGTCTAGTAGTTAATACTCGACTACATTTCACGCAATTTCTTATTTGTCTTTGCATAAGTGTAGTATAACACGTCTTCTAAAACAGATGCTATACAAAACTTGGAGCCATCTCCCGGGATCGAACCGGGGACCTACTCATTACAAGTGAGTCGCTCTACCAACTGAGCTAAGATGGCACATAAGAGAGAATAGCGCAATTATTTATCATTCGCAATCCTCCTCAAGTATAGAGAAGCACCATGATTTTTGATTTCACCCCTACCACGCACGGCGTCAATAAGTCTTTTACCATGTGGATTCATCATGAATTGATGCTTTATCTCTACATATACTTTGCGAATATGCAAAAGGATGTGAAATGCAAACCAATTTGCGAGTGCAATAAATGTATGCCTGTTTATATATGATGCAAGACTCTTGAATTTATCATAAATCGAATTGAATAGACTGTCTGTACTTTGGCCAATCATCGAAACAACCGTTCTCTTGCCTGTTTTCAATTCATGGCTTTTGCGCCATATCATAATGATCATAGCTATAAGAGATATATAAAATATTGATATTAAGACGTACATATATTTGTATTGATGAGAAAGATTTATCCCAAAACTTTGAGTCTCACAAATCTACCAATAGCAGTTTTTTCACCAAACTTTTGTACTGCTCCATCGACGAGTCCTTGGATAGTAATCTCTGGATTTTTGACAAATGGTTGATCGAGTAAAACCATTTCCGAAAAATAAGTATTGAGTTTACCTTCGAGAATCTTTTCTTGCATAGCTTTTGGTTTGTCTTTGACTTCGGCTTCAAAGACTTCTTTTACAGTCTTTTTGTCATTTTCTGTTATTTCATCTTTGCTAACAAACTTTGGATTTGTTGCAGCGACATGCATAGCGATGTCACGTGCCAGAGCTTTGAATTCATCGTTATTTGCTACAAAGTCAGTCTCACAATTGAGTTCTACCATAGCAGCAACACTGCCATTTGAATGAACATATGCTTGTATAGTGCCAGAGCCAAATTTGCGATCGCCCTTTTTAGCTCTCAATTCACCGCTCTTCTTGCGCAAGATTATCAATGCTTTTTCCATACTACCCCCTGCTTCTTCTAGGGCTTTTTTACATTGCATTACTGATACACCTGTCTGATCTCTAAGATCCTTGATTTGCTCTGTTGTAATCATTTTTTATATTGATTTAGTAATAATTTTATTGTCTTGATAGACTTTGATAAGCTCCGATAGGAAGAAAGAAATGCTTGTCTTTGCTGAATCATTGCCAACTAGTGGATATTTGATGTCTGATATATCACAGTCAGAACTTGAAAGAGCGATGATTGGTATCTTTATGAGCTTTGATTCTGACATAGCAGTTTTTTCACGGCGAGGATCCACAATGATTATAGCATCTGGCAATTTCTTCATAGATACAATACCGAGAAACATCTTTTCCAATTTCTCTATCTCTTTGTCTATTAGCATACGTTCACGCTTGGTGTATTTTGCCAATTCACCCTTTTCTTTTTCTGAAAGTAAAGTCTCATACCTTTCGACACGCTTTCTGATATTACCAAAATTTGTGAGTGTGCCACCGATCCAACGGCCATTTATATATGGCATATTTATGGATTGAGATGACATTTTGACGATATCACTTGCCTCTTTCTTGCCACCAACAAATAGTATTGTTTTACCCTCTTTGGCTAGGGTAATCATAAAAGTCTTGGCTTTTTCGAGTAATTCTTGGGTTTTTTCTAGATCGAAGATATCTGTTTGGTTCTTTGTACCAAATACATACTGTGATATCTTTGGATGCCTCCTCGATCTGCCCAAGCCAAAATGCGCTCCTGCTCCGAACATCATATCTATAGTTCCGCTTGTGTTTGACATAGTATTAGTAAGTTATCAGAAAATACCGTTTGAGTCAATGGATTATTTACCCATAGATATCACGCCCCAAATTCTCGCAATTTGGTGATTATTGCGCCTATTTTGCCCTTCATTATTTCTGGAATATTGTGCCAAGACTCTTTGATACGGTGGTCGGTTACACGATCTTGTGGGAAATTGTACGTACGGATCTTTTCCGATCGATCGGCATTCCCTATCTGACCTTTGCGCTCCGAAGCAAACTTCTTCATTTCCGCCTCTTCTTGCATAGCTTCAACTCGCGCAGTTAGCAACTGTAATGCTCTTTGCCTATTTGCATTTTGGCTTCTTTCTACAGTAGAACGAACATCCATACCAGACGGTTTGTGGACTATCCTAACAGCAGATTCAACCTTGTTCACATTCTGGCCACCTTTGCCACCAGCTCTCGAGAATTCGATAATCAAGTCAGCCGGATTTAGCTCCAACTTTGACTTCTTCCTGATAGGCAAAATAGCTACAGATGCAGTAGAGGTATGGATACGTCCAGATTTTTCTGTTTCTGGTACTCTCTGAACTCTATGAACACCAGTTTCATAACGCAAATTGTCATATACACTATCTCCAGATGATTCAGTAGAATTCGAATTCCCCTTTATCTCAATAGAAACTTCTTTATATCCTCCTAGATCATTTTTTGATTCGTCTATGATCCTGAGAGACCAGCCCCTAGACTCTGCATATCTCTTGTACATATCTAGAAGTTCTGTTGCAAACAGAGCTGCTTCATCACCTCCTACACCAGCTCGAACTTCCAAAACTACTTCATCTATAGTCTTATCCGCCTCTTCTTCATCTTTTCTCTCATTTGCAACAATACCATTCATCTGTTGTTCTATAGATTTCCTCTGTTCCAAAATAGCTTCAAGATCATGCAAAACAAGGTCCTTCATAGAAGGATCATCTTCTGCAAGTTTACGGATTTCAACCTCTTCTTTTAGAGTCTTCTCATAAAGACTAGCCAAAAAGGCCGTTTTTGGATTGTTTTTATATTCCTCTATATTCATCTATTTTTTACCACGCGCTTTGGATTGACGAGTTTTGAACTTTTCTACACGGCCAGCTGTATCTATTATCTTTTCTTGATTTGTATAGAAAGGATGCGATGCACTAGATATTTCTACATGATGCAATGGATATTCTTTACCATCTGTCCATTTGCTAGTCTCTTTGGTTTTTATCGTAGAATTGAGCAAGAATTTGGCACCGCTTGAATTGTCGGCAAAAATGACTGGTCTATAGTTGTCTGGATGAATGTCTTTTTTCATATATTTTGAGCTTTCAATGTAACACATGATCAATATCCTTGCAATGGATCAATCATATTCCTCTGTATACTATCTGCTAGAGCCATAACGCTATTGCCATATGTAGTATTCCCCTTTATTGCTCCACATGATTTGCCAGAATAATATCTGCAAGCAGCATTCCTTTCTCCTGAATAAGTCCTTGCATCCGCACCGAGATCACTAAGATAAATTGAAGAAGCAGTAAATGCATGGGACGGATTCCATGGATCTGGCATACCAGAGATTCCAAGGACCTGACTTACACGATCTTTGAATAACATCCAAGTAGAAGCGATGAATTGAGCAGGACCCATAGCACCTCCAAATCCCCTACCAAGATAATATTTTGTGCCTCCTACAGGACAAGACACTGGTGTATTAGACCAGCTTATACCTAGAGCATCTGTTATTGTCCTGAATGGTTCTGTATCTCTTGGAGCCTTCATAACTTGCTCAAATGGTGTTCCAGTATTCTTGCCTATACCATCCCCTGTTTCAAAGCTTGTCATGAAGCATGAACCAACATTCTGACCAAGATTTGATTCTTGTGTCATTATTGCAAGGAGAAATGCAGGTCTAACACCAGTTTTTTGATATGCCAAATTGGCGTATTGTAGTGCCTGACCAAAAGGAATAGCAACACTATCACGCAGTGCAAATAGAGCAGATCGTATTTGTGCTGCTTTTGCACTCTTTTCTGCAACAATACTTGTATATGCTTTTTCATTGCCCTTACTAACATTTAAGAGTCTCTTTTTCTCTGCTTCATCTACTTCTATATTTTTTTGCTCTCTTTGTATAATATATCTCGCATCTATTTCTGCATTTCTGCGTTTGTCTAGAGATTCTTTCTCTGAAGTAGTTTCATCTTTATCCAAACGAAGTTGTTCGAAAGTATCCTGAAGTCCTTGTTCGACAAATTCAAAGTTATCTATATCTCGGAAAAATCCTGTTATAGTAGACTGCGAAAGTACCATTTCAGGCAATGAATATTGATCTATTTCATTTGTTTTCCTCAATATCTGCGCCAATGTCTCTCTACCTTTTACGATTCTGTTTTCTAATTTTTCTATATGACTTTCTTTACTAGCTATATCGTTTCCCAGTGTCTGAATGAGTAGATTCTTTGCTTTTATCTTGAGTTGAGCAGACTTGATCTTGGCTGTCAAAACATTTATATCACGTGACAAAGAAGAGCTTTGTGATTGTGCAGTTTTTAGATCTGCTTCGGCTTTCTTTTGCTCGGCTTCTACCTGCACTAACTGTGCTTCCAATTCTGCTCTTTGTTGTGAAGTGAGATTCGATTGGGCATGAACAATATTTTGATTGGCGATAAATAGAAACAAAGCTAAAGACAAAAAGAAAAATACTCGACCTATAGAAATGATCAGAATATGCATAACTTTATTATAGCATGTGCACGTAAAGACTAACCTCCCGCAGGGTTCCCCAACGGGAGGTTAGTCCTTGACGTGAGCCTTGGATGAATCGGATTCTGTTTTGGTAGTACTGACTTCTTCACCTTCTTTGACTTCTTTGCCTTTGGATTCAACTTCTATGGCAGACATATCTATAGGTGCTGGTGCTTCTATGACTTCTTCTTTGGCTTCTGTTATAGATGCAACTACTTCATCTTTTCCTGCTTTGATCTCTACTCCATTTGGCACAACTAGGTCTCTGACATATATGACATCATCGAGTTCAATTAGTTTGGAAATGTCTACTTTGATATTTTGTGGCAAGTCTCTTGCTGCGGCCTCTATCTCTATCTCACGGATAACTTTGACCAAGATACCTTCTTTGTCTTTGACTGCTGGTGACACTCCTTCAAATACTAGTGGTACAGATAATTCTACTTTCTTGCCTTTTTCAATGACATAAAAGTCTGCGTGTCTTGCAATACCAGAAACAGGATGTACATCTACTTCATAGATCAATGCTTCATGCTCTTCTCCTGCTTTTTCTTTGAGAATTATTATGGATGATTCACCTGCCTTTTTCCATATCTTGTCGAATTCTTTGGCAGACAATGTGATTGATGTAGATTTTACTTTTGGACCATAGAAAATAGCGGGAATAAAGCCACTTTTGCGAATAGCTTCAACATCTGTCTTCACATCTCGTTTTTCTACAGCCAAAGTTAACATGGCGATTATTATTGCATACTTCCCAACCAATCGCAAATCAATACGCAGGTCTACCCTGCGTATGGTCTGCGTATGGTAAAAAGAGCATTAATATAGAGTATTTGCAGTGCTCAGTCATGCGCAGGGTAGACCTGCGTAATTATTCGTTTATCGCTATGCCGTGTTTGGTGGCTCCTTCGGCATATAGTTGTTGGACTTCGGATGCAGTTAAAGATTGGGTATATACTGCTACATCATCAATAAGTCCCATATATAAATTACCACCTCCACCATAGCTCCCCACTGTTATTTTAGAAAAAATCTTATTATTTGTAGTACATGCTGTTGATTTAGATATCTCCTTACCATTAATATATATCTTAAAGAATTGCCCATCATAAGAAACAGTTAAATTTTGCCATTGGTTAAGTACCAATACCGAGCTTAGTGCTGGTGAATATGTTACACTACATCCCGTACCACCAATTGACATTGTGCCTCCGTTTACATAAATAAATAATGGTCTTTGTGCACTCACCATATAAGTATCCAATAGATAAAAAAGACCTGAAATACTGGATGGTTTTACCCACAGACTTGCAGTAAAATTACTCAAATCTATACTGAAACTACTACTAGTGTAAACATTACCACCAGACAAAGACAGAGAACTACCATTATTTGTTGGTGTATTACCACCACCAAAAACCCTCGTAGCACCAGAAGCAGAGAATATACCAGGAATGTTATATTCTGAACTGTCTAAGGCGTTTGTGGTTGGACTAGTAGTTTCATTAAAATTCCACATCAACGCAGCATTCGCCCCAAATGCTCTATAATTATAAGTAGAGAATTTTACTCCTGCCCCAATAGAGCCTTTCTCCCTCGCACTCTGTAAGCTAGCCAGAACTACGCTTGAGAGGAGGCCGATGATAGAAATAACGACAAGCAACTCTATCAAAGTAAATCCTCTCACTAACCTATTATTTTTCATGTTTTTAAACATTGATTATTAATTAATTCAATATTGCTTGATAATAAATGAGACTACAGCATGTATTTCACCACAATATAGGTAATGACAATATTTACAATCACAAGACCTATAAGTATTGCTTGAGCCACAACCGGCGTACCTGCAATACCATGGTCAATGAGCCATTGTGACATCTTGGATTGTTCCTTATTGAAACCCGGCTTCATATAATGATTATTCTGGCCGGAACTAGAACGTGGCCTACCATAATCTATTTTATCTTCTTCAAATTCTACTTCTGATGACATGATATTTTTGAGAATTAAATAATAAAACTAAAATCTATACCTTATACACCAAATTTCTCGGCACTCTCCCCTCCAATGCATCTATAATATTCTCCACAGCAATCCTCGCCATATCTTCTCTACTATCCATAGATGCAGAAGCGATATGTGGAGTCAGAACAACATTTGGCAACTCTGTAAGGCCCGGAGTAAGGACTGGTTCATTCTCATATACATCTAGGCCTGCTCCTTTTATTTTACCCCCCTTCAGAGCATCAAACAAGGCACTCTCATCCACAACTCCTCCTCTAGAAGTATTTATAAGGTATGCACCGGGTTTCATTATTGCCAATCTATCTTTGTTTATTAGATGTTTGGTTTCTGTGGTAAGAGGAGTATGCAATGAAACTATATCGGCTTGTTTCAATACATCATCTATTTTGGGCCAATATGTAGCATTGTGTAAACTTTCTATCTTTTCATTCCTTTTTATATCAGAATAAACCACTCTCATACCAAATCCCATAGACCCTATCCTTGCAACTTCTGTACCTATATTACCTGCCCCTATAAGACCGAGTGTTTTGCCAGTAATTTTGATACCAGGAAATAGCATTGGATCCCAGCCTATATATTTTCCCTGTCTCATGAATTGGTCCCCTTCTACGACTCTACAAGTTAGAGAGAGAATGAGTGCCCAAGTATGTTCTGCTACACGATTTGCTCCACCACCGGGCGCATTGGTCATAAAAAAATTCCTCTTTTTCCCTTGTTCTACATCAAAATTATCATAACCAATAGTATAATTTGCAAATATTTTGACAGAAGTTGCAGCATCTAGAACTTCTGTATCAACTATATCATTCAAAAGAGTCAAAACCGCATCGTATGGTTTATCATGCAAGAATGAAATCAGCTCTGCTTTGGTAAGTGGTCTATCATGAGGACTTATATCAACTTCATAGCCCTTGTCTCGGAGCATTTTTATTCCTATTTCAGGAATTTTGCGAGTTATGAATACTGATTTCATTTGTTTCTATAATGTCGCTCCCTCCTCGGGGTGACTAAATGTCTTCGTTTCGCTTCGCGAAAGTCGACATTTGTCACCCCTGCGACGGTCGCGATCTATAAATTATTTATTAAATATCTTCAATTTCTCCTCCACGACCTTCTGCATTGCCAACTTTGCTGGTTTCAGATATTTGTATGGCGCAACTTCTTCTGAATCTTCAGATAGATATTTGACTAGGCCTGCTCTATATGCGAGACGAAGTTCGGTATTTACATGGACAATAGAAATACCAGCTTCAATCGCTTTCCTGATATCTTCTGGAGAATTGCCAGATGCTCCATGGAGCACAAGAGGTACAGGAATAGCATTGCATATCTCTTTTATTTTCAAAATATTGAGAGATGGATCGCCACCAATTATCATTCCATGTATATTACCAACCGCAGGAGCAAATAAATCTATACCTGTTTCTCTCACAAACCGTTCTGCATCTTTGGCTTTAGTCAATTGCTCTTCTGTCATAGCAACTCCAACAGGTATCTCATCTAATACTTTCGAAGAAGTTCCTATAAAGCCAAGCTCTCCTTCTATGAGAATTTCTTGATTTGATTCTGTCTTTATTTCTCTCGCATATTCAACACATTTCTTAGTTATTTTGATATTTTCTTCTATAGATAGACTTGCTCCGTCAAATATTACGGCATCAAAACCCGCATCTATTGCTTCTTTAGCACGATCGAGAGAATATGTATGATCTGCATTCAAGAATATTGGTTGATTTCTATCTTTGCGAATACTTTTAATTATAGCTACTGCCTGATTTACTCCTATATAATCTCTCTCTCCTTCAGACAGACCTACAATAACTGGCAAGTCCAGTCCTTTTGCTGCATCAGCTATGGCCCAAATACCATCTATCGTTGAAGCATTGAAGTGACCAATAGCGACTTTATTTTCTCTTGCTTCTACTATACATTCACGCAATGATTTCATATCAATATTGTACCATATTATTGCCTCATGGTTCACTCAGGGTAGACCTGCGCATGTTATGCGTAGGTCTACCCTGAGTGAACTACCCTGCGTGAAGGTAACTCTGCTATAATTACACTATGTTTCAAAAGAGATTTGACATTGTAGCAATTGGCGATATTACAACCGATGCTTTTATCCGTCTCAAAGAAGCTAGTATACACTGCAAAGTAAAGAGGGAAAGTTGCGAAATATGTTTACCATTTGGTGGTAAAGTCCCTTTTGAATATGTCAAAGTAATAAAAGCAGTAGGCAATGCAGCAAATGTATCTGTAGCAATAGAACATCTGGGACTTAGGTCTGCATTAATTTCAAATATAGGTGACGATCAAAATGGCAAAGACTGTCTAGTCGAACTCCGCAAGAATCATGTGGACACTTCTCTTGTCAAAACCCATCACAGCAAAGCAACCAATTATCACTTTGTACTTTGGTATGAAAATGACCGTACTATTCTCACAAATCATATAGAATATGATTATCATTTACCCAAAATACCAGAGACAAAATGGATATATCTGACATCATTAGCTACAGATGCTTCTACATATTATATAGCTATTGCAAATCATCTTTCGGCAAACATAGAGACAAAACTAGCTTTCCAGCCCGGAACTTTCCAGATCCGACTTGGCACTGAAAAGCTGAAAAGAATATATGAAAGGGCAGATGTATTATTGGTCAATAAAGATGAAGCAGAAAAAATTCTAGGTATAAATACCGAGATCGGATCTCGACAAAACGGGACGGATGAGCATCACAATCCAAAAGAAATGCTCAAATCTCTTGCAGAAATGGGTCCAAAGTTGGTCATAATAACAGACAATATAAATGGCGCATATATGTATGATGGTGACCATAGTTACTATACGCCTATGTATCCAGATCCAAGAATTGCCTTCGAGCGCACTGGTTGCGGAGATGCATTCTCGGCTACATTTGTCTCTGCACTATGCATGGGAAAAACTCCATTGGAAGCATTGATGATAGCACCTATAAATCCTATGTCAGTAGCACAATTCATAGGTTCACAAGAAGGACTACTAACAATGAAAGATATAGAATGGTGGCTCAAACAAGCACCGCCTGAATACAGACCAAGAGAAATCTAGTTATGATTACCTTAGGACGGGAGGTTAGTCCTTGACGTGAATCTTTTTGAATTCATCCCACCTTCCTTCAAGGATTGCTTCCCTAGCATTTTTTACCAGATTTACTAGTGAATATAAATTATGAATCGAGATCAATGTTGCGGCCAACATTTCTTTGGCTCTTAGGAGATGAGATATGTAAGCTCGTGTATAATTCTTGCATGTATAACAATTGCATTGAGGATCGATAGGAGAGAAGTCATTCGTGAACTTAGCATTCGTGAGATTTATCCTATTTTTTGATGTCGGAGGTGCGACCTCCGACATGCTCGTATATGCCGCGCCATTCCTAGCCATCCTTGTTGGCGCAACACAGTCAAATGTATCAATGCCATTTTCTATGCCTAGAATGAGATCTGCGACTTCGCTACCGATACCCAGAAGGTGTCGTGGTTTCTCTTCTCCCAATTCACTACAAACCCAAGAAACAGCAGTTCCAATATCACTTTTATCGAAAGAACCACCAATGCCAAAACCGTCAAAACTAAGACCGTTTTCTTCCATAGAACCGATCACTCTAGCACTTTCACGCCTCAAATCTTCATGCCTACCTCCTTGTACTATGCCAAATATAGATTGCCCGAGGCCTACCCCGCCGAAGGCGGGCCTACCCTCGGAACCATGCTCCGCAAGACACCTCCTCGCCCAAGCATGCGTCCTTTCCATAGCTAATCTCTGATATTCATATGGAGCATTTGGTTCTGCACATTCATCAAAAGCAAATATAATATCTGCTCCTATTGCATGTTGTATCTCTATAGATTTCTCTGGAGTAAAATAGTGTTCTGATCCATCTATAATTGATTTGAATCTAACTCCATCGTCATTTATCTTTGCTTGAATCGTATTGTCTGTATCATTTCTCACCAATTCTCTCTCATGGGTCGAAGTAGAAAGTTTGCCAATACCTTTGCCAAATGCTGGACCAAGCGAAAATGCTTGGAAGCCACCAGAGTCAGTAAAACTAGGCCCTTTCCAATTCATGAATTTTCCCAAGCCACCCGATTTCCCGATAATTTCCTCGCCTGGTTGCAAATACAGATGATATGTATTTGCGAGAATTGCTTGTGCGCCAATTTCATCTTTGACCATTTCTGGAGTCAATGATTTGATCGTTGCTTTTGTTGCAACAGGGATAAAAGCAGGGGTTTCGATCGTGCCATGATCTGTTTCTATGATTCCAGCGCGACCAAGACCATGTTTTATACGAGATTTGATAGTAAATTTGAGCATAGAAACATTCTAGCATACGTCAAGGACTAACCTCCCCTTGTTTTAACAACGGGAGGTTAGTCCTTGACGTGGAATTAATTGATATTTCTCCACCATTCAGAAAGCGGTGCTTTGCGTATGATATCTATCACATGATCAATAGAATCGGCAATTTCGAAAAACCCCAGATCTTTGGGACTTATTGTGCCAAATTTCTCGACCATATTTGTTTCCATAACTTGTTTGAAGCCATTCCAGAATGAAGAGTCAAATAAAACAATAGGTACGCGAGGTATTTTCTCTGTTTGAATAAGAGTAAGTATATTGAAAAGTTCATCGAATGTACCGTAGCCACCTGGGAAAAATACAAAAGCTTCGGCTGCAAAAGTGAGCATTGTCTTCCTAGAAAAGAAATAACTAAATTTGATAGCATGAGTACAATATGCATTTGTACCTCTTTCATGTGGCAAACTGATATTGAGTCCTATCGAAACTCCGCCAGCCTCGTAAGCGCCTTTATTTACTGCCTCCATGATACCAGGACCACCGCCAGTTATAATTGCATACTTCAATTCTTTTGCTATACGAGTGCCGAGTTCTAGAGCATCCTTATAGTGATCAGAATCAGGTTTTGCTCGTGCAGAACCAAATATTGTGACTGATTTCGGATATTTTTTCAGGAATTCGAAGCCGTCTGCAAATTCTTGATTTATTCTCGACAAATGACCCTTTATATCATTGTCATGAATATCTTCTCTGGAAAGTGAATATTTTTTATCTTGTGACATGGATAGATTATATCATAAAAGGATACGTCAAAGATGACGGGAGGTTAGTCCTTGACGTGATCCCCACGAACTCCAAAAGTAAAGACTATCCAAGCAATGAATATGACAGCTCCACCTACATAAACAGGTATTTCTGGTGCCAACTTCGCAGCAAGAAAACCAGATAAAATAGGTGGTATAGCATAAGCAAGTGATTGCACGCTCATATTGATACCCAATACTTCTCCTTGTTCTTTGGCCGATGCCCTCTTGCTTACTATGGCAGGCAAATGAGCCATAGATAAACCATTTGTTACAGTGAGAAGTGGTATTATGAGCATCAAACCCAAAAGAGAATTTGGTAGATAATAAGCGAGAATACTCAAAGATCCGAGAAAAAGTGACCAACGCAATATAGTAGTATCTTTGAACCTTGTTGATATATATCGAACGACAAATGCTTGTGCAAGTACAATGAAGAGTCCACCGTATGCTAGATAAAAGCCTATTCCCTTTTGTGTAAAACCAAAGCGATGTATCAAGTAAACAGATAGGAATGTTCCGAAGAATGCAAAACCCGCTTGGAAGAAAAAGTTGGTAGCAAATACTGCACGAAGATTTTTCATTGAATATGCAGTTACGATATGCGTTATTGCTTTGAACCAAGAAGGATGTTCGGCTTCACAGGGTTTGTGAGTTTCGGGCAATATAGTGAAGACCAATATTATATTTATAACTTCCAATGCTGCTGCAACCAGAAATGGAGTCATGATATTAAACCATGTCATGATGCTTGCGTCAGACAATAGTCCACCCAATGTTGGACCTAGTATAAAACCGATACCATATGCTGCACCTATGAGTCCGAAATTTCTAGCACGAAACTTCTCTGGAGTAATATCTGCTATTACTGCTTGAGCAACGACAAGGTTGCTACCTAGGATACCTCCGAGAGCTCTTGCAAAGAAGAGTATTGTAAGACTGTGAACAAGTATTCCATAAGCAAAAAGGAGATGTGATAGACAAACTCCAGCGAGAGATATAGCGATTATCTTTTTCCTACCATATATATCAGAGAGTTCACCCATTACAGGTGCAGAGAAGAATTGGGCTATAGACCAAGTACCTATCAAGATTCCTAGGATAATATATCCATAAGATACTGGTGTACCCGCTACCAATAGATATGCAGGTGAATCTGGATTTGCGAAAAGTGATGGTAGTATGGGTATAAGGATACTTATACTGATGAGATCTAGAAGAACAGTAAAAAAAATCACTGGCAATACGCGAGTGTTTGTCGTTGTATTCATGGGGGGTATTTTAGCATATTTTGGTTATTTAAAGACAACAACAATATGCAATTATTTGAAAGTCTGCGTAACTCGCTCGGTAAATTTCTAGGTAAAAGGCTCGTGGATTTGTAAACAAATCCACACAACAACGCCTTTTACCAAGAAATTTATACTCGCTCAAACAGTACTCGACTTTCAAATAATTGCATACTGTTGTTGTAATCTATGAATACGAAAAATGCCCCTCATCGCCGAGGCGATTCGGGGCATTTTCATTAAAGATAACTCAATTACATTGAGCGCTCTTCACGAGGACGGGCTTCGGAAACAACGAGTTTCCTACCATCGAGATCGGAGCCGTTAAGCTTCGAAACCGCACCGTCCGCGTCGGAATCGTTCGTCATAGTGACGAAACCAAAACCGCGTGAACGACCTGTCATCTTGTCCGTGAGTACTGTTGCTTCCTCTACGGCACCGACTTGTTCGAAGTGCTTCTTCAAACCGTCGTTTGTCGTACCCCATGCTATGGAGCCGACGAATAGTCTTTTCGACATTTGTTTTATCCGCAATCACGATCACTTATAGCGATCACTTGACTCCAAACTGGAGAAGCTCACAAAAGTTATACGTTAGCGGTACTCTCGTTCATTATTGCTAACGCGTAGGGACGAGAAACATACGCTGGGGACAGTGTAGCACACATTGCCTAGGAATGCAAGATTTTTGGGTTCTCTAAGAAAGAGTGTTGTGGATAACTAGCGAAAAAGGCGGTGTTAAGCTATGGAATGTAGTTTTGCGATTACAAGCCATAATTAACACGCCTTTTTCATGAAAAATAATATCATGGAATGCT
>JBAZBL010000007.1:0-63588 GCA_041671485.1 Minisyncoccota bacterium | reverse complement strand
TTTGCTTGATCATAAGCAATAATTGAATTCCTCAATGTGGTTTCTGCGGAAGTAATAGAAAGTATTGCTTGATTTAGACCAGAAAGTGCATTATTCATAGAAGTTACATAACTATCTATTGTCGCTTGAGTCAATCCAGAATTGCCTGGATTCAAATCATTTACGATGCCAGAAAGCTCACTCATATAGCTCTTTATTATAGATAGGTATACATCTGCTTTTGTAAGTAATGCTAAAGCATCTGGATTTGTTGTAGATAAATCAATATCTTTCTTCCATTTATTTATGTTTTCTGTAACGCTTATTCTTTTTGTATTGATTGCATTTTCAAATGTATATGATGAGGTTCTTATATTTATTGTTGGATTGGCACTTTGTGGATTGTTAAAAAAAGTATCTGTATAATTTGTGATAGCTCCTTGAGCTTTTACATAACCATCACGAAATGAATCCAAAGCACTTTTCTTGGAATTATTGAGAGCAATCATTGCTACATTGACAGCAGATTCATCGGATGCATATTCTTCTGGTCTCAATCCTCTAGTTATTTCAGCGAGCTCTGCTTCTGCACTTGCAAGAGTTGCTTTATCTGTTGAACTGTCTAATGTCGCTATCAATTGGCCCCTTTCGACTTTATCACCGACTTTGACTGCTATTGTTTGTACGATGCCACTTTTGCCAAATGAAAGATCGGCTTTGTCTATAGGCATGACTTGTCCTGTGATACCTACACGTTCAGATACATTGCCTATCTTTACTTCTGCATATTCAAAGCCACTATTAGAACTACCACTTCGCAAAATTATCACAATTATAATAAATAGGAGTACCAAGCTTCCAATAACATATTTATTTTTGATATATTTCTTGATCCTTTTCATAGTTTATACGAGAAATCTTGTTAATTTTGAGCCTTTATCTAGGTTTAATCTAGAAAATGATTATAGCATATTTGGAGCAAAATATACTAGATTTTTCAGAAAATGTTCGCATTTGTTTAGATTTGATGTATGATATTAACACTTAGTAATAATTCAAATAATAAAATCATGGCAAAAAGAGCATCAGTACAAGCACACTCTTCTAGATCAAAAAAGACAAAGAAACGTTTGGCTATAAAATACGCGATGTTGGCGGCAAAAAAGAAGAGGTAATTACGGTATCACTCCGAAAGTAAAGTGTCGATGCGATTCATATCCCTAGGGAATAGAGTTGCTTCTTTGACGTTTTCAATACCTAGAAGTTTGGCTGTTAGGCGTTCAAGTCCAAGGCCAAATCCTCCATGTGGAGGCATGCCGTATTTGAAGGCCTGCAAATAAAAAGAGAATTTCTCTGGATTTAGGCCCTTTTCTTTGAGTGATGATACTAGATCATCGTATTTGTGAATTCGTTGTGCACCAGTCGTTATCTCTACTCCACGAAATAAAAGATCAAATCCTTTGGTATAAGTAGGATCTTTTTCATCACGATAAGTATAGAAGGGTCTTTTTGCTGTAGGGAAATGAGTTATAAATATAAACTCTGAATCAAGGTTTTTTGCAGAATATTCACAAAGCCAACGTTCATGCTCTGGTTCTAGGTCGGGTTCTTGCGTGCAATCTTTGCCTGTCTCTTTTGTTATGAGTTTTTGTGCATCACGCAAAGTCATACGTGGTATTTTATTTGATACTTCAGGAATAGTTGATTTTAATAATTCAAATTCAACTTTACATTCTTTCTTTAGGATATCTGAAACATAGGCTAACATTTCATTTTCAATATTCATTATATCTTCATGATCTTTGATAAAACCCATTTCTATGTCCATAGAAGTATATTCATTGAGGTGTCTTGTCGTAGAATGTTTCTCTGCTCTATATACATTGCCCAGTGTAAAGACTCTTTCAAATACTCCAACCATTATTTGTTTGTATAGTTGCGGACTTTGTGCCAAGTGTGCTATGTGTTTGAAATAAGTTACATCGAAAGAATTTGCTCCGCCCTCTGCATCATCGCCAATCAGTTTTGGTGCTTGGAATTCTACAAATCCTTTACTATCATAGAATTCTCGGAATGCTCTTGTGATACACGCTTGTACTCTGAATATTGCTTTGGCTTTGGGTCTACGTAGAGTGAAGGGAAGAGTATCGAAGTATGTATCTAGATTGACATCAGCATTCAATTCAAAAGGCAATTCTTTTGCTTCTGCTAATATTACAATATCTTTTACTTCTATCTCAATATCACCGTTTAATTTATCTTTCTGAATATTTTTATCAGGTCTCTTATTCACTAAACCAATAACATTGACTACCCATTCTGGACGAATATCTTTGCACAATTCCAAAGTCTTTTTATTGTTTGGCAATACTACACCTTGAACTTTGCCAGATACATCTCTAAATTCAAAGAAAATCATTTTTCCCTGATCACGCCTTACGTCTATCCAGCCAGAAATAGATACTTCTTTTCCAACATTTTCTTTTAGTTCATGAATATATGTGCGCATAGCATAAATATAGCACATTTTTCATTCAGGAACATTTCTATTGATGGAAATATAATAATCCTCCAAAAAGGCAAGAAAATGGCCTGTCAAAATAAAATAAATATGGCTCAATAAGGCCATATTTTGAATATTTGAGAAAATATTGCTTGACAAATACAATGGGTATGCTATACTATCTGCAGTTAAGTACATTGATATCTGATCTTACGAATCAAATAAATGCGTGTTCCACTCTGCTTTCTATTTCTAGAAGTCGGAGTGGAGCGCGTGTTTAGATGATTTTTTGGATCCCATCTTAACGCTAGCGACCTTAAAGGCAAGAATTACGCCTTAGAGCTTGCTCTTGGCGTGGAAGTTCGCAGACAGCGAATTCCACGTCTTGAGTTAAGGAGTGAGTTTCGAAACTTCTCTTGGTCTTCCTAAGCGTCAAGATGCAACTTACGCTGGGGTTTACTCGAGAAGTTCACTCCTTGAAAGGCCGTAAAACGCAATCAGACCTTACAGACCTTATTTGGACCTCGGTGGTCAATAGGTCAGTAGGTTTGATGATACAGAGTTTTGCATACTTTGTATCAGCGTTAATTGGATCCTGTTAAGAAACGGGTGCCTGGCGCGGCGCTAAGAGGAGCTCGTCTCGACGACGAGATTCCTTTGCACTGCGACCACGCTTCTGTCCGTCGGTCTACCACCGGTGGTAATCCACCGGAAAGGAGATATCGACGGCGAGACCGTGGCCTGCATAAGCTCGCCCGGCACCCATCAAAATAAAGATCGGAAAAAAGGGACAGTAGGCAGGGAGAAAGACTCTGCCAAACGCGTCAACCTCGAGTTGGCGCGTTTTTTCTTATATCAAATATGCTAGGATAATTATATGAATGAAATATCACAAATAATAAAAGAAAAAGCGCCTATTATTCTGAGAGAGATACAAAAAGCCAATTCTATATTACTACATTGTCATCCTTCGCCTGACACAGATTCTGTATGCTCGGTCTTGGCTATGAAATATGCATTGGAAAAGATGGGCAAGAAGGTGACTGCTATCAGTGGTGATTCAGATATTCCACAAGCCTATATGCATTTTCTGGGCGCTTCGACAATAATGCAAAAGAATTTTTTTGAAATAGATATAAAAGAATTTGATCTGTTTTTAATTCTGGATAGTGCTGCTCCAAGTATGATATCTCGTAGGGGAGATATGAAGTTTCCATTGGAGATAAAGACGATAAATATTGATCATCACCAAACAAATACAAATTATGCAGATATAAATCTTATAGACCTCAATTCTCAAGCGTTGGCTTTTACTCTGTTTCAACTATTTCATGAGTGGAATGTTGAATTGACTCACGATATTTCAATCAATCTTTTTACGGGAATGTATTCTGATACAGGTGGCTTCAAGTATGAAGGGACAGATCATAGGATGTTTGAAGCTATTGGTGTATTGACCAAGATTGCTCCAGATTTCCCACAGGCAATATTTATATTAGAGAATAGCAATGAGAAAGATGTTGTATATTTCGAAAGAGCAGCGCTCAATTCTATTGAGACTTTTTTAGACGAGAATGTTGTTATAGCATCTGTATCACAAGAAGATGTAAAAGAAAAAAATATTTCTTTGAATGCAGTCAGTGGTAGTGAAATAGGCAATCTATTGAAATCTGTTATTGGTTGGAATGTAAGTGTGCTTATGACTGAGATAGAAAAAGACAAGATCAAGATAAGTTTTCGCACTAGGGATTCAGATCGTTTCGATGTGTCAAGAATCGCTACCGAGTTTGGTGGTGGAGGTCATAAAGCAGCATCAGGTGCTCTACTCAACAATACGTCTCTAGAAGAAGCCAAGAGAGTAGTTGTGTCGAAAGCCAAAGAGCTTTACAAGTTTTGAAATAAGAGAGAAGATATAGTTTAGTTATAAATTATCAAATAATCCTTATCTGTAAACAAAATGAAAAAGACAATAACTATAGTTGCTATAATAATCGTTGTAATCGCCGCAGTTTGGTTTGTATTTGACAATAACTCTCAATATCCAATGAGTTTGGAAGATATCATGAATTCTACTGCTTCATCAACAGTAGCCAATGAAATGTTGCAAGCAAGTGTTGGGACCAATCCTGTCACTAGTCCAGAATCACAAACAATTAATAATAAAGCCATAAAAAACTTCATGCATACAATAACAGTAGAGACAAATAAGGGTACGATAGTATTTGAGACTTATGATGCTGATGTACCAAAAACAGTTGAGAACTTTGTCACACTTGCAAATAAAAAGTTTTATGAGAATGTCATCTTTCACCGAGTTATCAAAGATTTCATGATACAAGGCGGTGATCCAACTGGCACAGGTACTGGTGGGCCGGGTTATAAATTTGCAGATGAACTCAATCCAGAAACTTCTTCTTATAAGACTGGTTATGTACGAGGAACGGTTGCTATGGCAAATTCTGGTCCAAATACAAATGGTAGTCAATTCTTTATTATGCACAAAGACAATCCACTACCACACAATTACACGATATTTGGCAAAGTCATTTCTGGAATGGATGTAGTGGATGCTATTGCTTCTAGCAAAACCGATACAAATGATAAACCTATAGATAATATTGTCATAAAGAAAGTCACAGTTGCAGAAAAGAAATAGGAATAATCAAGATTAGTTCTTAATGTAGATAAAAAAAGGCGTCTCACGCCGGAGACGCCTGCTGAACGAGTTGTTGATATCCGATATCTACTTCAGCGATCACTTTGCCGAAGATAGTTAGCCAATCGTCCAGAATGTTGACTACAACAACTCGGATATTGCTATTTGGATGTTTCGAATGAAATTCAATTGCACGAATTCTCGAACTTTTTACTTGGATGAATACAGGTCCTTCTTCTGTCATGAAGACAATGTCTATGCCAATGCTATCATTTTTCAATAACCTTGGCTGTCTTTTCCAGTTATACAACCAGTCAGGAATCCTGTTCTCATTCATAGCCTTGTCGAAGGCTTCGATTACCAATTGTTCAGCACGATCGCCAGAGATAAGTGCGACTTCGTACAATATGCTACCAGCACATCTCTGTAGTTGTCGTCTTGCCCGTCTGCCTTTCTTTTCTGAAAAGCCATGGTATCGGTGTTTCAATGGTATCACCTCTCTTTCTAGTAAATAATATAATCATATCTAAGGATTTAAGTCAAATGTTGTATTTTCATTATTTAAAGTGTATTCTGGCTCAAGAGGATTTTTTATGAATACAAAACCACATATTGGTAATATCGTTCTTGTTGTTGATCGCAATCCGATCGATCCGAGAGTTAGGTTACTCTTGGGACTCAAGCCCCGAGAGACATCTGCCGATAGGCGCAGGAAGCGTCGCATCGTCGGTTGTAATTGTTTCGTTCCGCCCGGTGGGGCAGTCGAACCGTCTGACAGGAGTTTGGTACATTCTGCTCAGAGAGAACTCAGAGAAGAGACAGGATTGAAACTGGCACTCAATAGTTTCCGGAAAGTTGGTTTTTTGGAAGGATACTTTACTTCCCATGGCAATAAAGATTGGGGATCAGCGGAACTCAAATGGGTTGCCAGTATATATCGAGTTATAGTCCCAGAATGGCTGATCGACTCTGTAATCTGTGGACAAGGATTTATCAGGATCAAATGGTTTTCCATCAGTAGGTTACCATTTTCAAGGATGATCAATAGTGATGTGTTATGGTTGCCACGCCTTCTAAAGGGCTGGCAATTACACATCAAGTTCCTATATGGTCATGAAGTGGGCAAGCCACTGGACTATGATATCACTCCGGATTTCTTCAGTTGAAGGATCTTGACTTGTAGTCATATTGGAGTAGATTTGACATTAGAGAACCTTAACAGAAAGTTGTTCACATGAATGATGACATGGATAGTATTAAGAGAGTCTCAATCGTCTCTCATGGCCCAGACTCAGTCGAATTCAAAGGTCTGACAGAAGAAGAAGTCGAAAAAATGCAAGGGATGTTGGGTGGTGGGTATTATGTCCGTGGTGATAACGGACGACTATCTTTCACTCATGGTTGGCAACCACAGCCACATCCTTTCGAGGATACGGAGATGCTACCGTTCTGGCGCCGGCCAACTCCAAGTGAAGGAGAGAGAGCAACTACGCCTGAACTGTTTGAGCTCGAGAAATTGGAAGACCACACTTTACCGTCAATATCCATTCAACACCTATGTGGGTATCATTACAGTGAAGAAGGATATCAAAGGAACGCTCGTACTTTGGAATCTTTTGGCTTCGAATGTATGAGATCTCGTCGTGGAGATGATGGTAGATACTGGGAGATCTGGTATCTTCCGGGACTATGGGCAGTTGAGGGAGAGCTCAAGAAGATGGTCGGGAAAATAAGAGACCGACAGAACGCTCTCGAATTGGCTCTGGATTTCATTCGAACACAGGTTTCCTTCGGTACTCTGGATGTCTGTGTTCAGAGATTGGCTATGCCCAATCCAGATTGATCAAGTGGCTTTGTTCCAAGCAGTGCTCCTACACAAGTAGGAGCATATTTTATTATAGTAACAGTATTATTGGTGATTTCATGTTAGTATTCAAATATGAGCGAATACTATAAACCTAGGAAAACACGGGGGATCTTTGATCCCAATTCTACGCAACCACACCGCATAAGTAGAAGTAAGATAGATCTATTCATCGACTGTCCACTCTGTTTCTATCTCGATCAAAGACTCGGTGTAGGGCGACCACCTTCATTTCCTCTCACTCTAAATATAGCAGTAGATGAACTCCTAAAAAGAGAATTTGATATACATAGAGTTGCAAAGACCCGCCACCCATTCATGGAATCTTATAAAATAGATGCTTTGCCATTTGACGATCCGAGAATGGAAGAATGGAGAGATTCGATGAGGAGGGGAATAGAATATTTACATAGAGAAACAAATCTCTCTGTAAGGGGTGGAGTAGACGATGTCTGGGTCAATAAGAAAGAAGAATTGATAATAGTTGACTATAAAGCAACTTCAAAAAGAGATGAGATAACGCTAGAAGGCAGACTAGGCGAACAATACAAAAGACAAATGGAAGTTTATCAATGGTTATTTCGCATGAATGGCTTCAAGGTATCTCCTACAGGATATTTTGTATATGTAAATGGTAATAAAGATAGAGAAGCATTTGATAAAAAGCTAGAATTTGATGTCGTATTGCTTCCTTGCAAAGGTGATCCTTCTTGGATAGATCCTATATTACCCAAGATAAAAACATGTCTAATGTCTGAAAATCCACCCAAAGCAGGAGATGATTGTGATTTTTGTGCATACAGGAAAGCTGCAAGAGATGTGCAAGGGGAATTGAAGAAAGCAAATACAAAAGGAAATGCAAGATTGAAACTCTAATTTCCATAAAATACATACGACAAATACGAGCATGCCGAAATGCTCGTATTTATCTGCAATCATAATACAAAAAATGACTTTATAATTGATTATGTCGACACATAATCTACTAGAAGTGTAACAAAGAGCGATAAAATCTTGATAAAATTCTCCTAAAATTTTGATAAAATTTCGCTGAAGAAACGATAAAATCCTGCGCAAACGTTAGGAAATCCTACGCAGGGTAGACCTGCGTACTCAGGGTAGACCTGCGTAAGACCGGTATCAAAGCATATCAGGAGACGAACTTCTTCAAATTCTCTGGTGTATCCATGATGTATCCACGTCCGGGGATATTGAATATAAGATCTGGTTTACCCTTACCATTTATCTTTCGTCTCAAATTGCCCATATGAGTTTCTACAGTGTTTGACAATAGATCACTATCTGCAGTCCAGACATGTTCCATTATCATTGCTCTCGACATCACTACACCTATATTTATCATTAGATAATGTAGTAGATTGAATTCTTTTCGGGTCAGTTTTATAAGTTTTCTACCACGATGAATAGTTTGCTTCTCTGTATCGAGTGACAAATCAAAAAGTGAAATTATAGGTTTTTGTATCTTTATTGGCCTTCTAGATATAGCTTTTACTCTTGCGCGAAGTTCTTCCATAGAAAATGGTTTGGTCATATAGTCGTCTGCACCAGACTCCAATGCCTCTATCTTTAGTGACACATCCATTACTACTGATAAAAATATTATTGGTGTTGTTTTGCCAGCTTTGCGTATATCTAGACAGACTTGGATACCATCTTTCTTTGGCAGTGAATAATCAAGTATTATGACATCATAGCCATAACTTCTTGCTAAGAATGATCCTTCGGCTCCATCATTTGCCGTTTCTACTACATAACCATCAGATGAAAGAGCATTTTTTATCATTTGAGCAAGGCCTATATCGTCATCTACGACGAGGATTTTCATATGATCGCATTATAGGGAATGTATTTGATTATTACAAGGAGGTTTGAGGATATGGAGATGAAACAATGATATATACCCAGCCATCTTTATGTGAAATGTTCAATGATATCAGATTAAAATTTTCTTGTTTTAAATAGTCAATTATTTTTTGTGAAAAAATATTATTAGGAAGATTGAATGCGAATAAAGCGTTTGATTTCAAAACTAGTTTTAATCTCCTTAATATTTCTTTTATTTCTTCAAAGGAGAAATGATTGAGTACCGATCTCACAAACAAGCCATCAAATTTTTTCAAAAAATTATCAGGAATGATCTCTTGTTTTAAATCAAAAAATAGAACTTTCTTTTTGTACTTTTCATTCTGATACTCAATAAACTCAGGATAAATATCAGTACGAATAACTATATATCCTTTCTTTTCAATATAATTCGCATCACGTCCTGTACCACTACCTACTTCAAGTATATTGGCATTAGTGGACAATCTTTGTAAAAATTCATCAATCCAAATCTTGGCATCACCCTCAACCTGTTGTATTGAATTCTTTATATAGGTTGGTATATCCATAATTATTTACAAAAGGGGATGGTATCGCGGATTGCAATACCATCCTTGTTTGGATCCACATCAGATTCATGCGTGCTGGTCCAACTTTCCGTCCTTTGCATTCCTGATAAGAACAGAGAATTGGGCCTTGGACATCGATACTGTCGCTCCGAAATCGTCCTTGATCTTGATCTGTTTTTCCGCAGGGGCAGAAGCATCTTCAAGAACTTCGGGACAAGCTGGGCAACAGCCGGGTCCACAGAGTAGAATCAAACTTTTCATAGAATGATACAACTAAGTTTCTTCGTAAAAGAGCGTATTCCACCATCACGTGGACAACCTCATCTACTTGCTAGTATACGACGAAACATAAAATCATTCAAGGGTATCCTCGTAGTCCTTTTTGACCCGAAGGATCATCCTCTGGTGTAACTTCAAGATATAACAATAACATTTTGACCTCCTAATCTCTAATTTCCAGTTTAAGATTAGCATGAAAATAATAAAATTGCCTCACAGACCTTATTCTTCGTCAAAACCTTGATGTTTATTATTCTGAATATACACCGTATCACTATCCACATTTATCACGTATTTCACTCTTGAATCTCTGTTATAATACAAAGGTAAATTGCCCGAATATTATTATGGACATGAATGAATTCTTAGCTCCGCCAAAAACGCATCATGCAAGAACCCTTGTAATACTTGTATTGTGTATTTTGGTTATAATAGGAATCGCTTATCTATATGTGAATGTATGGCAAAATAGAGACAATTCAACGATTGAAACTCTAGCAGTGCCAAAGCAAATAATACCTCTAACAAATCTTGGTAGTACAACACCACAAGAATTGACGGATAAGATCATAGAGAGGGCAACCGCTTCGCTTGTTTTGTCTTCTGGAGAGAGAGAAATAATTTTGAAACAGTTTGGCGGTATTTCTTCGAAGACATGGAGTTCTCTAACACCCGAAGAAAGGGAAATAGTTGTGAATGCTCTCAATAAGTGAATATAAAAGTTAGTTATTTATATAATATGAAAAATATAAAAGAAATAAATCCAGTTATGCTTCTCGCTTTAATTTTCGTTGTCTTTACAACGAGTTACATAGGTACCTCTTATGTTGTTTCCGCTCAGAGTCAGCCGATTTATTACTGCAAATCACTAACAGATACAATAGCTAATCCAGATACTCGTTATTTTCAATGCTCAATTGATTCTTCGTTTTCTGTTTTGAAGACAACCGCACCTTACAAGTGCGAAATTTCAACCGACGAGCCATTCTGTAAAAACTTAACGGTGCCGTCGGCAATCAGCAATTCTCTTGGTGGTAATTATTGTAATGCGAATGGATGGTCGTATTATCCATCACCAAGCACTCCATCATCAAATTTTAAATGTAACATTGCTCCCCCGTCATCTACCGGTGCATTTGATTTTTCGCTTTTAAATGGAGGTACTAGAAGTGTCAGTCAAGGTCAATCAATTACAAACACAATTACTGTTACTAAAATTCTCTCGGTTCCCACAGGTCTTGTTACTTTTAATGTTTCTGAATTGCCACCAGAGAGCACGGCCTCTATCTCGCCCACCTCTTGCACGCCTTCGGGAAGCGGAATAATGACTTGCGCGACAACAATAAATATTTTAACGACTGCTTTAACTCCTCCCGGCACATATCCAGTAACTATTGTGGGTACATCCGAAGTGGTAAATCCCGGTTTCCCAGATCAATATGCAACCGCGCTTGGATATTGTAATGGGGTAACAACTTCATTTTACGCCAAGATGAGCATTAATAATCGGTATTCAAGCGAGGCTTCTTTTTCCAGAACGAGTTTTACCAAGAGTTGTCCAACTTGTAATCTTGATTCGGCTCCAGACAATTTTACCGTCCCAGCTAATACTATTCTGACCAAGGGCGGTTTTGGCAACATTACTTATAATAATCTTATTATTTGTCCCGCAGTACCTGGAGACCCGTATGGTTCGGGTATCGGTTCTGCTACATATTCTGTTACAGTAAATGGTGCTGTTGTAGATCCATCAGTTATTTATTCATGGAATTATGCGATTTAATTATGTTCAAAAATAGAAAAAATCTATTCATTTCTCTCGCTACAGTAATATTTGTATTTGTAGGATTGATTACTTTTGCTATTCCTGTAAATGGTCAAGCATCAAATCTCATTACTTCTTTCAATCAAGGTAGTTCTTACCCTTATGATGCTCCGAATGGTACCAAAACATTGACAACAAGCGGCAATAATATTAGTTCGGCAATTGAATCCAGAGCAAATGTTGGTGGCGCAAGATCAAACTGGATATCTTTGACCGCCGGTAAACCATACACTCTTACCTATACATATACGCTAAATCCAACAAATCCAGCAGGCACTGCTCCGAATATTCGTTTTGTCTCTGATACTAGTGGCCGGGGTAATATTTATCTCGCTTCTGGTGCAGTTAGAATATTGGATCATCTAGCTCGGAGTGGTACCAACTCTGTTGTCTTTACTCCATTAACAACCGGTGGTTACATTGAGATTTCTGTCACAAATGGGGCAAAAACGAATTTTAAGATGGAGAATGTTAGTGTTGTCGTGACTCCATTACCAACTGTTACTATTTCCGCAAGTTCGACCAGTGTCACATCTGGTTCTACCTCAAATATTACTTGGACTTCAACTAACGCTACTTCCTGCTCTGTAACAAAAGCTGGCTCAGCATGGCAAACAGGAACTTCTGGTACTAATATTTCTTCTGGTGCTTTGACTACCAATACTACATTTACTGCAACTTGTACTGGAGCTGGTGGCGCGAGCTTACCAACTAGCGCGACGGTGAATGTTACAGCACCACCAGTTGTTCACTCCACCACTTTTAATTTGACGGTAACTGCTCCTGTTCCTCCACCGTCATATAATTTAACCATAACCAAAACTTGTACATCTGTTGTATTGAATTGGAGCGCAATTCCAGGAGCAACAAGTTATAAGGTTACTCGTTTTATAAGCTCTGAATCAAATCCATCATTAACAGTGAAGGATATTATAGGTACTACATATACCGATACTACTGCCGCAATTAATTCCTTATGGACATATTCAGTCAAAGCCAATAATACAGCTACATCAAGTCCAAGGTCTATAGATAATACGAAAGATCCGTCTTGCTATTCTCCTACAGTCAATATCGAAGCTGATCCAAAAGTAAGTCCTGATGGTCAAACATCATATTCATCGGAAGTCTCATGGACTTCTGAAAATGTGACTTCATGTGATCTTAGTACTGTCGGTGGAGAGAAAGGAGATGATTGGTCTGGTTATGTAGGATCAGTTCCTTTGATTGATACTATTTCTGGAACTGTAATCGAAAATATGACTTTTGTTATCGATTGTAAAGGACCATCTGGACGAGCATCAGATAGTGTTTCAGTTACAGTGACTGATGATAATAATGGTGGAGGAGGAATAACGGGGACGTGTACAATTTCTCCCCGCACTGCAACTATCATAACAGGAACCGAGGTAATTGTTAATCCAATAGTGACAAATCTTCAAGGTGGAACTGCACCATATCACTATTCACCATTTAATTTATCTGCTGGTTCTTATTTAGATTTATTATTGTCAGTAACTGATAGTTCTAATCCAGTTAAACAAGTTAACCTTTCTTGTGGTCCTATAGTAGTCACAGGGCCATCTACAGGAGGCTCTACAAAGCCACTGCTTTGGTTTAGTGATATGGCCAAACCAATTAATAATGAATCTACTCAAACAAAGACGGTGAGAGAAGGGGTGGATGTTGTTGTGCTGTATGATACAAAGAGTCGTTTTTGTTCGGGATTTTATAATGAGTATCCGATACAATATTTAAAATCTCAGGATTGGTTAGATGTTGAGGTTGATGATGAAGGATCTTATGTATTTAGAGATTTAATTAAAGGAAAATACATTGTAAAATTGAAATGCGATCCATCAATCACTAAAGCCAAATCTTCATTGATCGCAAGTGTAATTAGTTCAATCTCCCAAATCTTTGCACAGATTACTACTATTGATAGTAATACAATAACAATCAATGTAGTAAAACCCACCATAGAAGAGATATAGAGAAAATATTAATAAAAAAAGAGAGGCCAGCGATCTTCGCCGGCCTCTTGCGTTTCAAACTCATCTCTTCAGTAAGGCGACACATTGGTCGTCACTGTACGGAAGTATCCGAAGACGTTTGTCTTCGGAATAACGAAGGATTGTACAGCCCCTTGAGGGAAGTAGTGTGCTAAGGGCGACACAATGTTCACCTCACCCACATTTGTCCAGTTTTTGAGGTTGGATGATCGTTGTAGGTAGTAAGCTCTCCCAGAATCGCCACCAACCGCTTTTACAATGACCGAGGTTCCGTTGGTTCTGATTCCGAGGGTCATGTAGTTTTCTGATAACAATCTTCCATCTCCATTGAAGCTTTGGAATTTATTCCCAGTGAAGATTGACATCTTCATCTGATACATACCAGATGCTGTTGACGAATCTGTGATTACATCAACAGGGAGGTAAACAAATCCATCTGAACGGAGGATATCAGTTGATGGATCCAGTCTACGATCAAACACTTCAAATGGGAAGGGATCTCCCCAGTAACCGATTTCCATGCGTACCCAAGTTGTTCCCGGGATGTAGACTGGAAGATCACTTTTCATGGTCGTCTTGAACCATGACAGGTTTGGGACAGAGTACACACCACCTACTTTGTTGGGGGTGATGTAGATGTATGAAGTATCAAAGGAAATTGCTGATTGACCGTTTCCTCTCATACAACATTGTACATATGCCTTAATTCCCATATCCTTGACGATGCTACTGTTTGTGTTACTCAACAAGTTGCTAAGGATGTTAGACAACTTGGTGGCGATGGTTTCTTGGTCCATCTGTAATTTGTTCGCCAAATATGATGGATACCTCGTACTAGTCATGTATGGTTTCCATGTATTATTGGTCCGATTGAAATACCATGTCCAGATTCCAATGACATATACATTCGACACCGCATAGGACTCCACCTTCTGCATGCTCCCGAAAGGAAGCGAAGAAACTTCACCCACTGCGTTTTGCGCAATGAGTGCATTCGCGGCGATCATGAAGACCCCCACGATCAAACTACTGATCTTTTTCATGACGATCCTTTCTGATCCACCAATTACTCCAACACACGCTAGAGTAGTAGCAGATCCTTTGTTGCGCCTCGGTTGCCCTTGGCTTTGTTTAGATTCCTGAAATTGTGAGAATAGTCACTTCGTTATTGTTTTCAACGAGCGAGCCAATCTAGGACTATGTATAGCATGTTTTAGGAGGGAAGTAAAGGGATAGTAAAACTAACAAATTACTGATTTGGGTATATAATATTAGTATAAAAGATAAAAATCATCTTGATATTAGCGTGACTGAAAAATCTTTCTTATTCATAGCTCGTCCTACAGTACTCTCGTCATACCATTTGAATCCATGATCAGGATCACAGAGTCTTACTTTCTTGTTTTTGAATCCTGCTACTACAACCATGTGCGCGCCATATTTTTGACTACCTTCAAGTATATTTGGATTGATAGAAAGCATAATGAAGAATCCAATTTTGAACAGTGATTGTATGTCATTTATATTTAAACGATTATTGAGAAGTGTAATATGTTTATTGGTAAGCAATTTTGTAGCATCTTTTTGTTCTTCTTTTAAATCAGACATCGTATCTTGAATCTTAAAAGTCTTTGTATTCCAAATAGTGCGTAAGTATTTTTTGCCTGATCTTGCGAACTTGGCATAATCTAAACTTTCTATGTGGTAGACATGAAATCCTTTTGAAGATAACCACAGAATAGCTTTGCTCATCCATGTGAATTTTTTTGGATTGTGTCCGGTTATCTTGTCTAACTCATCAAAAGAGAGTACACGAGTATTGAAATAGCACAGAAGTGTTTTCAAACACGCCTGAACGCAATGTAATCCTGTTTTTGAATTTTTATAATATTTATATGTTATAAGTTTGAAAGAGGTGATTCACCGAAGTGAATCACATCCTACTATAGTTTACAGAGTCCTCACCCAAGGCTTATCCAAATATAAGCTATCATAAGGACTAATTAGTCATCAAGTAGCAGTGGTATACTAGATGGAAATATGGGATATCTATATTTAGGGATAATATAAAATAAAAGCCAGCCCGATCGTTCGGACTGGCGCGCTCCTCTGAGTCTCACAATTATGACACTATTCTATTGGTTCAAGGAGTTCGTATGCCGTAAAGTGGCTCATTGCCAAATTTCAAGAACCACAGGCTTCGGTAGTTTTCCCAGACCAGAGGTCTCATCTTCGTATCAGAAAAGATACGTTCAAACAGTTTTCGTGTTTTCAGATAATAATCTAGATTCGAAGCGGCTGGATCTGCGATTGTAACTTCATGATACTTGTGCAATTGTAGGGTGTTCACGATAGGGAATTTATTGACATGTTCCTTCATGTGACCTAGATATTTTTCGATTACGTCTAGAGACTCTATCCCTACAATGTAGGAAAAACTTGTCTCATATCTCAGCCCTTTGGCACAATCCATGAGTTCACAAGCTCTCTGAATAGTTAGAGATCTTTTTTTATCTCGCAACAATTCTCGTCTCTCGAATGTTTCCAGCGAATAACAAATGCTAAATGGCCGTAAGGTGGTCAGACAGCTGAGCTCCTTTTCGGTAGAGATCTGTGATCCGAGATAAAATATTGAGCCTTTGAATTTATGTCGGCTCAATACACTTTTGAGAGCTAACAAGAAAGTGCAAATCTCCATGCCATTCTGGTAGCATCCTGTGACGACAGAGACTTGGATCAAGTTCGAAAGGTCAGATAGACAATGTTCCTGCATCCAACCATTGAAGAAAGCTTCCAAATCATCAGCGTCTTTGAGTTTCTTTCTGTCGCACGGCACTTGGTATGCTGTATAGCAGAATTTGCAACCATGGCAGGAAGTACGGGTATTTGGATTAAGATTGATTGATGTTCCGTTCCTCCTCGGGTAATGAGAGTCGCAGATATCTTCTGTCAGGCCTATCGTTCGGCCTATGATTATCTCTTGCAATGATAACTGGTTGCCCATTACCCTGAAAGGGCTGTTGTTGTTTATTGGTACAGCGAAGTAGTAATCCAATTCATTCCGTTCTGAGGCGTAGCCGAACAATTCAGCGTTCGTTAGTCGCAGAGCAGTGCGCATTCTATTATAACTACATTCGAGATTTACTCCGTTCGCATTCAATGCAATAAACAAGACATCTTCAAATGGCATATCATAACGACGTGCCAAGCGTGCCACCGTATCTATATCGGTCATACTGTTTCCTTTCAATCTTTGCTCATAGCTAGAAGGAATTTGTCCCTAATCTTACAAGCTATGACGGTGGTTAGAACTGGCACAGAGATTGTGCCATGTCGTTTTATAACCTCAGACACTTGTGTCAAGAATTCTTGACGTTTCACATCTTCGATCTCAACGATCTTTGGGAATGTATTGAGTAGCATTCGGTATGTTCGATCGTCGTAGGAATACCTTGTAAGGTATTTGTTCAAGAACACAGTATACAACGAATCATTCCTGCAGACCTCTTGTTCTCGCAAGTTCAATTTGGATAATACATTGCGATTTATGTTATCCGTGTTTGAGTCTGCCCCATATGTTTCAGGCAACAATTTTTGGTACACTAGATTGACTTCATCTGTCACGAGCGAGTTGTCCTGGAAGAAACTGTTCCATACTAGGACCAAGCTACCCGAATCCTTTAGTGGCTCAACAACCTGTTGATATTTATCAGTCCCATTGATCCAGTGGAATGCAGTAAACGCTAGAACTGCATCGAATTTCTCGGCTGGCCGAAAATCTTCGAATGTTCCCTCAATGATTTTGACATTGTTGTATCCTGCTGTCTGTTTTCTCGCTATCTTCGCGAGGTTAGATCCTGGCTCTATAGCAGTAACGCTACAACCGAACCTTGCTAACTCGACAGTAGCGATTCCGCTACCCGCTCCTATTTCTAGGAGACGGGAATCTTTGTGGATCTCGCATTTCTCTTTGATATCTTCAAAGACTCGTGCTGGGTATCCCGGCCGGACCTCGTGATAATCGCCGGCGTAAGCGTCGAAAGACGCGTTGAATATTTTCTTTCCTTGAAACATCATAGTTTATCCTTTTTGTTTTGTTTTTGATTCAAGAATCGCATGAATCTTTTCTTGATTCCAGTTAGTTTGAGTGGTCTGCGAAAATCTCGCCGTCCCCCAAGTTCAATTCTTGCTCTTATGAACCCCGGCCCTTGCTTGAACATCACTATAGCATATTTCAATCGATTTTTGCTATTGGCGTTGTGAATGTATCTATATCCTACATCTCTTGCCAGTTTGCAAAGATCAACAGATTGTGACATTGATATTTCTTCGCTACATGAAGCGTAAGAACCGTTGTCAATAACAATATGCAGTAGATTTTCAGGTTTTCTATTACCGATCGTCACTATAGAACCAAGATTCATGAGTAGACTATCGGTGTCTTGCCTGCAAGATAGGCTCCAGCTGCTAGACCGATTGCTTCTGATTCCCGATTGGCAGGTACATGGAGTACCCGCGTGTCATTATTTAGGTTCCTGATGATATGTTTTAGTACACCACACGGTACCCCAGTTGCAAAGTTCACACCAGACTCAATAAAAGATCTATGTATACAATCCGCAATCTTGGAACGACTCGTACCCAATGAATTGAAGATCTTTGTTTTCATATTGTTTTTCCGCTTTTAGATTGTTAACGAACTCTATCTTTACAAAGCATGGCGAAAAATGGTTCAATACAAAGGTAAGTTTATTCCTTAATTGGTTGAGTATTTCATAGATACAAGAATGTTATAATACAATTATGCTTAATGTAACAACAAAAATATTACTTGGTGATTCGCGGAAAATTCTTAAAACAGTTGATGATAATTTTATTGACTTGATTGTTACATCACCACCTTATGCAGATAGAAGAAAAAATACCTATGGCGGTATTAGCACTGAAAAATATGTCGAGTGGTTTTTACCTATTAGCGAACAATTATTACGTGTATTAAAGCCGACTGGTACGTTTATTTTAAATATCAAGGAAAAAGCAGAAAATGGTGAGCGTAGTACCTATGTACTTGAACTTATTTTAGCATTGCGTAAGCAGGGTTGGTTATGGACTGAAGAATTTATCTGGCATAAGAAAAATTGTTATCCTGGTAAATGGCCAAATCGTTTTCGTGATTCGTGGGAACGAGTGTTGCAATTTAATAAAGCACGCGATTTTAATATGTACCAAGAATCAGTAATGATACCAGTTGGTGATTGGGCTTACGGACGTTTAAAAAATCTTAGTGAAACAGATAAAATACGAGATAATTCTAAGAATGGTAGTGGGTTTGGTAAAAATATTTCCAATTGGTTGAAACGAAGCATGGTTTTTCCTAGCAATGTCTTGCAATTCGCAACTGTTTGTAATAACAAAAATCACAGTGCTGCTTTTCCGGAAGAGTTACCAGAATGGTTTATCAAATTATTTACTCGAGAAAACGATTTTGTTCTGGATCCATTTTTGGGTTCTGGCACCACATCAGAAGTTGCACAAAAGATGGGACGTAATTCTATTGGTATTGATATAATGTCAGAATACGTTGAAATGGCTAAAAAGAAGATTGCACAAAAAGAGTCGTCCTTATTCGTTCATAACAAATTAACTGTATGAAAAAATTTAACCTGCAAGAAGTCCATGGATATGTAGAGGAACATATTTCAATCTTCCACCAAAGGAGATTAGATTATGTACAAAATAAGGTCGATTTGTACAAGATTCTTAAACAGAAAAACCCATATCTTTTTAGGGCTAAGAATGTATTAACCGCCCAGGATTTGATCAAAGGCTTTTTAGATGCTTTTTTACAATCTCAGGAGGAAACACTTTTTGGCGACTTTATTGAGGGTTTAGCGATTTTTGTTTGTGATAAAGTATATGGTGCTAAAAAATCAGAGTTGACAGGGATAGATCTGGAATTTGAAAAAGATGGGATAGTATATATTATTGAAATCAAAGCAGGCTGGAACTGGGGTAATTCAAGCCAAATCCGTCAGCTTAAAATCAATTTTGAGAATGCAAAAAAATTATTGCATAAAAAAACTAGCAAAAAAGTTGTTGCTATTAATGGGTGTTGTTTCGGTAGAGATAATAAACCTGATAAAAATGGTTATTTGAAATTGTGCGGACAAAGATTCTGGGAACTTATTTCTGGAAATAAAAAATTATATATTGACATAGTTGAGCCGATTGGTTACAAGGCAAAGGAGAGAAATGAGGAATTTATGGAGAAGTATGCTCAAATAATAAATAAACTTACACTAGAGTTTTCACAAAATTTTTGTGATGATGGAAAAATCAATTGGGAAAAGTTGGTCGATTACAATTCGAGTTTTGAAAAAGTAATTAAGAAATAAAAAATGAAAACTCAAAACAATGTGACGGTGATTTATCCGATAACAGTTGGAGATTTGCAGAATGATGCGATTAGAAGAATCGGGAGAATATTGAATGATGATGAACTATATACTGCTAAAAAAAGTGTTGAATACGGATTATCATTTGTAATGGATATCACTCTAAAGGCTGCAATTGAGGAGGCTGTCGATAAACATCGCTAGGGAATGTACAAAGACTTACTTGATTGCTTTGAGAGGGTTGGAATTGAACTTCGTGATGAGATTGATACCTATTTCAGGAGGTTTAATAAAAAATAATTAATAGATGTTTGAGTGAATTAAATGAAAATCAAATCATCTCTCATCAACCATTCAGGTCAAAAGATCAATCTTGTTTACTGTGAAGATGATCCACTGAAAGATCTTGATGGTAAAATACTTCAAGCTGTCCATGCTTTTTGTTTCTGTAATGGCAAACTCGTTGTTGTTTATTCAGCAGAGAAAGGATATTGGGCTCCACCGGGAGGAGGTATTGAACAAGGAGAAACATACGAAGAAGCAGTTGTGCGAGAAGTGAAAGAAGAAACAAATATGAAGGTTTTGAGCCAGAAATTTATTGGTTATCAGGACATCTACGAACCAGATCGAATAGTGCGACAAACTCGCTCTGTATGTTTAGTAGAGTCTTATGGACCATTTATCTCGGATCCAGATGGTGATGTTACGGAGATAAAGCTGATTGATCCAACTGACTACAAAAAGTATTTTGATTGGGGTGAGGTGGGCGAGAGGATTATGGAAAGGGCGATTTTTTTAAAAAAGAATTATAGAATTTAACGGTTTATCTATGTTAAGATCGTTATATGCCAAAGATTAATATTTATATTGATGGAAATAATTTATATCGTGGGGCAAAAGAGCTCAGCTATGAGATTGATTATAAGAAATTCCGTGGATGGCTTCGTCAGAAGTACAACGCAATCAATATGTATCTTTTCATTGGCTTGGTTCCAGCGAGGACAACATTTTATGAATATCTTCAGGAGTGTGGTTTTGTTCTGATTTTCAAGCAAACGGTATCGGTCAGCGGAATTATTAAAGGAAATTGTGATGCTGAACTGGTACTCAAGGCTGTCTCTGATTTTTACACCAAGGTATACGATAAATGCATCTTGATTTCTGGTGACGGAGATTTCGGTTGCCTTGTAGAGTTTCTTGTGGGGAATTCTGCATTGGCAGGTGTACTGGCTCCAGATGAGAATAGATGTTCATTTTTATTGAGAAATAAGAATATTGAGATTACTTTTCTTAATGAGCATTATCACAAATTCTCTGAGACTATCAAAATAAAAAAAGCCCCCGATGCAGACGTATCTGCATAAGGGTCTTTTTTATAGTTATGTGGGTATCATATACCCTCAACCTCCAATTGTCAAATCGAGTTTTGTGGATACCTTGGCATAGTAGACGCCATTTAACTATTAAAGGCAATGAGCTAATATGCTATGGCTTAATGCCAACTCACTTTTACACCGCAGGATCAAAGTCTTGCGGCTTTTTTAAACCACTTTTTCAAAGTGCAAACATTGCATCTTTCCATATACTATGCAATACTTTTTGGAATGGTAGTAAGAATGCGAGCAACGCGTTCGCACCGCGGTAATAGGAGATCACATCATGCACTCAAAGCAGTGCGTGTTTCTACATGTTCCAATTGTAAGGCTATGCACAAAAGTCATACTATCTGTATGAATTGTGGATGGTATAATGGAAGAAAGGTCATTGACCTCGCAGCAAAAGCCACAAAAAAGGTTGCAAAAGCAAAGGAACAGTCTGCCAAATAAATTTTTTAGTCAGACACTTGTTGTGATAAAAGTTCTTTAACCACAATGGCCAATCGCCATCTATCAAGATCAATCGTTTTACAATCTTTATTTGAGTGGGATTTTTGTGGTCGCAGAAACAAAGATTTAGAAGCTATATTATCTAGAAATATAAAAGAATTTGCTCCTGGTATAACTGATATTTCATTTGTAGACAAATTGATGAATGGTATTGTCGCAAAACAAGAGGAAATCGATCATGTGATAGAGAAGGCTGCTCCAGACTGGCCACTCGATAAGGTGGGGACAGTGGACAGGAATGTTTTGAGAATAGGTCTCTATGAACTCCTTTTTTCTGACAGAGAAGAAGTGCCAGCCAAAGTAGCAATCAATGAAGCTATTGAACTCGCAAAAACATATGGAGGAGATACAAGTGGAAGATTTGTAAATGGTGTTTTGGGTGCAGTTTATAAAGAATTGGGCGAACCAGGTAAAGATGCTTCGCCAATGAAGAAAAAGAAGGTTGAAGTACCATATGAGGAGATGCCAATACAGCATTTGGGTGGAGCTGTCGTATATGCAAGAGATGGCAAAGACGTATATATGGCCTTTGTTCATGATGCATTTGGTCATTGGACTCTTTCCAAAGGCAAGATTCCTGAAGGTATAGATCCAAAAGAGGGAACAATTGCCAAAGTCAAAGAAGAGATAGGACTCGATGTTTCTGTAATAGCAGATCTAGGCCAGAATGAATATATAGCAAATGATCCAGAAGTGGGTAAGATCAGAAAACAAGTTCATTATTATTTGACAGAGTCATCATTCCAGAAGTTGAGACTAGCCGAAAAGCCAGGGCTAGATGATGCAAAATGGTTCAAACTCTCCGATATCCTTGACCTAAACTTTTATAATGATATTCTGCCAATAGTTACAAAGGCAGTTACGACTTTGGGTAAAGGAGAAACATGATCGATTTTTCGTCGCTCCCTCCTCGGCGCGACTAAATGTCTCACATTCGCTTCGCTCGTTCGACATTTGTCGCCGCCTCGACGGTCGCGACGAAAACATAAACTATTATCAAAAACAAAAACATGAAAACAGATTTCAAAGAATTTGCAGATAAAATAGGAGTCGAATTTGACGATATTTCGCTTTTGCAAAATGCTTGTACACATCGCTCTTATTTGAATGAAAATCGTGTTTCTGGAATGGAACACAATGAAAGACTAGAATTCCTAGGCGATGCAGTATTGGAATTGGTAGTGACAAGTTTCCTATTCAGGAAATACACAAAGAAAGCTGAAGGTGAACTAACAGCATTCCGCTCTGCTCTCGTGAATACCGTTAGTCTCACAAAAGTTGCTCAATCTATAAACTTGAATGACTACATTTTGCTTTCAAAAGGTGAAGCCAAAGATGGTGGTCGTGCCCGCTCCGTTATTCTCGCCAATGCAGTAGAGGCAATAATAGGCGCTATATATCTAGATCGTGGATACAATGCTGCGGCCAACTTTATCTCAAATCATTTGCTAAACACGATAGATATAGAAGAAATAGTCAAAAACAAAACTTGGATAGATGCAAAGAGTCGTTTCCAGGAAGTTGCACAAGACAAAGTGGGTATTACTCCATCTTATAGAACTCTGAAGGAAATTGGTCCTGACCATGATAAACAATTCACTTTGGGAGTATTTCTAGGCGATGTTCAAGTCGCTACTGGTTCTGGTCCTTCCAAACAAGAGGCAGAACAAAAAGCAGCAGAGAAGGCACTCGAGGTGAAGGGGTGGTGATTTTCTTTTATCTGTGTTATATTTATCACTGAATTGAAGGCAGTCAAAGAAAGGTGAATTATGGATTCTATTGTTGAATGTTGCAGTGAAGGTGATCTATACGAATGTCATTGTTCTTGCCATGAGGATCGAGCAAGGGGGTTGATGGCAGAGCATGTCGTTCCGTGTTGCGAGATGGCGCCGTGTGGTCTTAGGATCATAGCTGGTTGCATGCAAATGCATATCAGCCAATGCGAAAAATGCCGAACTGTTGGTGAGCAAGCTACCGGTGTTTTGATCTCACTGATCACACTTTCATGATATTACACCCTCCGTTTTGGAGGGCTTTTTCTTGAGAAAATGCTAGAATATAGCCATGTATCTCAAATCCCTTGAGCTTTCTGGTTTCAAATCATTTGCCAAAAAATCGTCGCTGTCTTTTACTTCAGCGATAACTGGCATTGTTGGACCAAATGGTTCGGGCAAGTCCAATATTGCAGAAGCTTTCCAGTTTGTACTAGGAGAGCAGTCTATCAAGTCTCTTCGAGGCAAGAGGGGAGAAGATATGATCTGGAATGGAGGGGGAGATAGTTCATCGGGTACAGGGAGGGCAAATAGAGCAAATGTAAAACTTGCTTTCGACAATTCTAGGAGAATATTCAAAGATATTGATTTTGATGAAGTAATGGTCGAGAGGATAGTACATAGAGATAATTCCAATGAATATCTACTAAATGGCAGTCAAGTCCGTTTGAGAGATATCGCTGAATTATTGGCAAATGCTCATGTCGGAGCAACAGGACACCATATCATATCTCAAGGAGAGGCAGATAGGGTGCTTTCTGCTTCTACGAGAGAAAGGAGAGAGATCATAGAAGATGCACTCGGTCTTAAGGTATATCAATGGAAAAAGATTGAAAGCCTAAGGAAGCTCGAAAAGACAGAAGAAAATATGAATCAAGTAGAATCATTGCGAAGAGAGATTGCACCACATTTGAAATTCTTGAAAAAACAAGTTGAGAAAGTAGAGAGAGCAGAAGAGATGCGCAAAGAGCTAACTACTCTATACAAAGAATATTTTTCTATTGAAGACTATTATGTAAAAACAGAGAAAGAGAGATTGACCACTCTACTGTCAGAGCCAAGGAAAGATCTTGCTTTTCTCGAAAAGGAACTCGAAAAAGCAAAGGATGTGCTTACCAATTCTAAGAATAAAGACAATAAAAGCCATGAATTGATAGAACTCGAAAAAAGGTTGAGAGAGGAAAGGAGTAAAAAGGAAGAGATAATGAGGGATGTTGGAAGGATAGAAGGAGAGATAAATGCAAATAAAAGGGCAATTGAAAAAGAGAATTATAAAATAAAAAATGAAGAATCGAAAACTGTATATTTGAAAGACCTAGAAGAAGTTGTTCGAAATATCGAAAGCTTTAGTATTTTTGATGATGCCAGGAAACTCTTCTCTGAGATCATAAAGACTCTCAAAGAATTTATCGGTAAACACAAATCAGTAATAGATTCACTCTTCAATGTAGATCTCAAAGAAGAAGTTGGCAAATTGGAGAGAGATAAAGGTGAATTGGAAAAGAAATTGAGATCTATAATAGAAGAAGAGAAGAAGATAAATGACAAATATGTGGGTCTAAAAGAATCTCTAGAGAAAGAGAAAGATACAAATCGTGATGCAGAAAAAGATGTTTTTAGAATAATTGCAAAACAAAATGAACTACGAAATATAGTCTCTGATCTTACAAATGAGTTAAACAAAGTGATTCATGATGAAGAATCTATGAAGAGGGATTTGGGAGAGGCAGGAATTATTATTGGTAGGGAAGTGTTAGATTATGCGTCAGCCGACCAATTGTCGGTCGTTCCCTCCTCGGCGCGACGAAGTGTCTCACATTCGGCTTCGCCTCGTTCGACACTTGTCGCCGCCTGCGACGGGAACGACCGAATAGATCGAGATGCGCAAGAAAGTCGTAGAAGACAAATCGAGAAATTAAAGATACGTCTCGAGGATGCTGGTGGCTATGGTGGCAATGAAGTCATGAAGGAATATAGAGAGACAGAAGAAAGAGATGTATTTCTAGGGAAAGAATTGGAGGATCTGGCGAAAGCAAAGTTAGAATTGCTCAAAATGATAACAGATCTCGATCTGCGTATTGATTTTGAATTCAAAAGTGGTATTTTGAAAATAAATGCTGAATTCCAAAAATTCTTTGTACTCATGTTTGGTGGTGGTAAGGCCGAATTGGAAGCAGTAAGAGAAATAAAAAGACGAAAAAAGAGTGATATAGGGGAATTGGATGAAATATTGTCTGAAGAGAGGATTGCAAATAGTATTGATGAAGAAAATGAAATACAAGAAGAAGGTTACTTGGGACTAGAAGTAAATGTCAGTCTGCCTAGGAAAAAGGTCAAAGGACTAATGATGCTCTCTGGTGGCGAAAGGGCATTGACTTCAATAGCATTACTGTTTGCAATATCCCAAGTCAATCCTCCACCTTTTATCATTCTGGACGAAACTGATGCAGCACTCGATGAAGCAAATTCAAAGAAATATGGAGATATGATAGAAGATCTATCTAGAAGATCCCAACTCATACTCATAACTCACAATCGCGAAACAATGTCTCGTGCTGGAGTTCTCTATGGCATAACAATGGGATCTGACGGCGCTTCTCGACTATTATCTATTGCATTTGAAGAAGCAGTGAAAGTAGCAAAATGATACAATAAATACCAATATGAATCTCGATCTTGCAGTCAATATATTTATTGCAAATAATGTTACACCAACATTGGCGAGTATTGGGAATATAATAAGTACGATTGGTGGAACTGCTATAACTCTGGGATTGGGAATTGTTATTGGCATCGTATTCATCCTACGAAAAAAATGGAGAGAAGGATTGATATTTGTTATATCAGTTGTCTCAACCGGTGCAATCACTATATGTATGAAGAATTTTATTATGAGAGCGCGCCCCGACAATGCTTTGCAATTGATCATTGGTGATCCGAGTTTTCCAAGTGGACATGCTGCTCTTGCGACTACATTCTTTTTTGCATTTGCTTATGTATTTGCTTTTTATATTAAAGATCCTATAAAAAGAAAATTGTTATTTATTGTTTCAATTCTTGCTATTTTACTCATTGGTTTCAGTCGCATAGTACTAAATGTTCACTGGACAACAGATGTTATCGCAGGCTGGTCTCTGGGTGTATTTTGTACTGGGCTTACAATATTGATAATCAATCGCATATTTCGAAATAAGTTTGTCTAATACCATATGCATGATATATTGAATATATGATAAAAGTAGTATTCATCCGTCACGGACAAACAGATTACAATAAAAATAAGATATTTTGTGGCTGGACAGATGCAGAGCTAAATGAAGAGGGTATAAAAGAAGCACACAATGCTGGTAAGATACTAAAAGATAATGGATATGTTTTTGATATTGCTTTTACTTCGGTTCTAAAGAGAGCTATCGATACTGCAAAGATAATCATTCAAGAAATTGGTCAAAATGATTTGCCTATAAAATATTCTTGGAGATTGAATGAAAGGCATTATGGTGCTCTACAAGGGCAAAAGCATGAAGATGTAGCAAAGATAGAGGGCAAAGAGCAAGTACATATTTGGCGTAGGAGTTACTCTGTGAAGCCACCACAATTGAAAGAAGATGATCCTAGATATCCTGGCTTTGATCCAAAATACAAAGATTTGGATAGATCTATATTACCTAGAGGCGAATCACTCGAAGATACCATGAATAGGACTATTCCTTATTGGAATGATGAAATCTTGCCAGATATAAAAGCAGGGAAGAGAGTTATTGTTTCAGCGAGTGGTAATAGTCTACGTGCAATCATAAAATATATTGATGAAATAAGTGATGAAGATATTGTTGCTCTAGAGATTGCAACTGGTATGCCTATAGTATATGAAATAGACGAAAATAGTGGCAAGCCAATAGGGCATTATAATCTAGATAAATAGTTTTATCTATCAGTTTTCGAAAAATTTTGCAAAAGAAGCTTTGTCTCCAAGTTCTTCTTCTATCCTGAGGAGTTGATTGTACTTTGCTATCCTATCTGTTCTCGAAAGTGAGCCAGTCTTTATCTGTCCTGCATCTGTACCAACTGCAAAATCGGCAATTGTAACGTCTTCTGTTTCTCCAGATCGATGTGATACTATAGGACTGTAACCAGCCTTTTTTGCAAGGTCTATGACTTGTATAGTCTCCGAAATAGTACCAATCTGATTTGGCTTTATAAGTATAGAATTTGCGACTTTTTTCTCTATGCCTTTGGACAGGCGAGCGAGATTTGTAGCAAATAGATCATCACCAACAAGCTGAATCTTCTTACCTAGCTTGTCTGTCAACAGTGCCCAACCATCCCAATCATCTTCTGCCAAACCATCTTCTATGGAAACAATAGGATATTTGTTTACAAGTCCTTCATACCAACCTATCATTTCTTCTGTTGTTAATATCCTTTTATCCCTAGACAAATCATACATACCATCTTTGTAAAATACTGTTGATGCAATATCGAGAGCAAGACTAACTTCTTTGCCTGTTTTATATCCTGCACCACTTATTGCTTCTATGATGATTTCTATTGCAGATTCATTGGATGGTAATTGTGGAGCAAAACCACCTTCATCACCTACGGTTGTTGTCATTTTGCGCTCATCTAATATCTTGTGCAAACAATCAAATATTTCTACACCAGCTTGTAATGCTCTTTTGAATGAAGTAAAACCATGTGGCACTATCATGAATTCTTGTATATCGGTCGAATTTTCTGCATGCTTGCCACCGTTTATGACATTCATTAGTGGTACTGGCATACGGAGGTCTGACCTCCGTATGATATCTTTGAAGTATTCATATAATGGTCTTTTTGAACTTATGGACAATGCTCTCGCAAAAGCAAGGGATACAGCCAAGGTTGCGTTTGCACCGAGATTGGATTTATTTGGAGTACCATCTATTGAAATCAATTTGTCATCCAATGACTTCTGGTCAAATTCTTGATCAATGATTGCCTTCTGAATAGTTGTATTTATATTGTCTATTGCTTTCAATACTCCTTTGCCTCCATACCGGTTTTTATCATTGTCTCGCAATTCAACAGCTTCATGATTGCCAATAGATGCACCAGATGGTACAGATGCACGGCCAATAGAACCGTCAGAAAGAGTAATGTCTACTTCTATAGTAGGATCATCTCGTGAATCGAGAATCTCTCGAGCATGGATTGTTTTGATCTTTTGCATAGTTATTGATATTGTACCTTAATCTTAGCTGAAAATAACGCGCAGTCAATATTCTCAAATAAATCAAACCATGTTCGAGTTGCGATTTTATAGAAAATGCTATAATTATAACAATGAATCCAACACCATTCGAAGGTCGTGAACCATTGGAAACTCCACAAGAGGAGTTGGCGCGGTTGCGCGGCATCGTTTCAGAAAGGCATACAAATACAGAAAAGAGTGGAGAAATAGTTTCAGAGAAAAATTCGGCGAGAGAGGTATTGCAAGAATATTCAAAATCAAAACCCAATGAAGTCTTGGCACCAGAATATTCTCTCAAAGATCATGAATCAAATGAAATAGTCCTAGAGCTTTCTCCAGAGCCACACGATAAGCAGATAGAAGAATTGATAGGAATATTGCAAGAAAAGGGAATAAGAAATGCTATTCATATTGTAGAAAAAATGAATAATCCTCATCTCTATGATGACTTTCATCGTTTTCTAATACAATTTGTTGCATCTGGCTATCCTATAACTGATCTCAAAGCAAATAGTGAATTGTGGAAACCTTTACATATGGCACTTTTCGAAGTGTCTTTGCCAGAAATCGAAACAGATGATAAAAAATCCGAATTGAGCAGATTGATATCAGGTATGGAACAATTTTATGCAGGTATGCTTTCTGTATCTCAAAACAAAGCAAATAGTGATAGAAAAGATGCAGACTGGTTCTCTATCGAAATTGCAAATTCACATGGTAGCGAAGAGGTGATATTTTATGCTTCAGTTCCTTCAAATAGAAAAGAATTATTTGAGAAACAAATATTATCAGTCTTTCCCGGAGCGCATATTCATGAACATAAAGATGATTACAATATTTTCTCTTCCGATGGAGTCTCTGTTGCTTCTTATGGTCATTTATCAAAGCATCCTATCTATCCACTCAAGCCATATGAAGAATTTGATGTTGATCCGCTCAATTCTATACTAAATTCATTTTCCAAAATAAATAAAGAAGGGGAAGGCGCTGCTATACAATTGATAATAGGAAGAAGAGAGGATGAATATTCCAAAGAATGTAATAGAGCAATAGAGAAGATCCGTAAAGGCAAGAAGGTGAAAGATGCATTGGAGGAGACAAGTAGATCAATGGTTGGTACTTTTAGCAAGGAATTTATGGGTATGTTCAAAAGTGAGAAAACAATAGAAAAGCAAAAAGAAGAAGAGAGCAAACGTTCTCAATCAATTGACCAAGCTTCCATAGAGCAATTTACTCGTAAACTCAAAAGTCCTTTATATCTGCAAATCTGCGTATTGTTGCATCGGCAACGACCAAAGAAGAGGCTGTTGGCATATTGAATGATATACAGTCAAGTTTCAATCAATTTGAGCATGGATACGGCAATCGTATAGAGTGGAAGAATGGAGAGAGAAAAAAACTAGAAGAGATTCTAGAGAGATTTTCTATGAGAGTCTATGATAAAACCGAGCAAATGATACTAAATCTAGAAGAAGTTACAACATGTATTCATTTTCCTTCAGTTACTACACATCATGCAGCTCCACAACTCAAACAATCTGGTTCTGGCATTGCCCCTGCTCCAATCGAAATTACTCAAAGTGGAACCTTCCTAGGCGTCAATAATTTTCGAGGTCAAGAAACAAAGATATTCATCACGCCAGAAGATCGTCTGCGACATTTCTATGTCATAGGTCAGACTGGTACAGGCAAGACTACTCTACTCAAAAATATGATTATCCAAGACATACAGGCTGGTGATGGAGTTTGTTTTATTGATCCACATGGCTCTGATGTAGTTGATATATTGGCAAATATTCCTGAAGAGAGATATGAAGATGTAATATATTTTGATCCAGCGAGTACAGAGCGTCCAATGGCACTCAATATGCTCGAATACGATATGCGTTTCCCAGAGCAAAAAACATTTGTTGTAAATGAAATGTTTTCAATATTTCAGAAACTCTATGGAGCAGTACCGGAGTCTATGGGGCCAATATTTGAGCAATACTTCAGGAATGCTACAGGACTTGTTATAGAAGATCCAGAAAGTGGATCGACACTTCTCGATGTATCGAGAGTTATGTCCAATAAAGCATTTCGAGATCTCAAAATATCAAAATGCAAAAATCCGATCATTGTGCAATTTTGGCGTGAAATAGCAGAGAAGGCAGGTGGTGAAGCATCACTTGCAAATATTGTTCCTTATATTACATCCAAATTTGACGTATTTTTGGCAAATGAAATTATGCGTCCTATCATAGCGCAAGAGAAATCATCATTTGATTTCCGTGATGTTATGGACAATAAAAAGATCCTTCTAGTAAATCTATCCAAAGGAAGACTTGGGGATATCAATTCACATTTGATAGGTCTCATATTGGTAGGCAAGATACTTATGGCAGCTTTGTCTCGAGTAGATAAAATGCCAAACTTCTATCTTTATCTAGACGAATTTCAAAATATTACTACTGATTCTATTGCAGTTATACTCTCTGAAGCAAGGAAATATCGGCTATCACTCAATCTTGCACATCAATTCATAGGACAACTCGATGATAAGATAAAAAATGCTGTATTTGGAAACGTTGGTTCTATGGCCATATATCGTGTCGGATCGGATGATGCAGAATTTCTAGAGAAACAACTTGTACCGACATTTTTGGCAAAAGATATTATCAATCAAGACAATTTCCACGCTTATCTCAAACTTCTAGTCAATGGAAAGCCAATGAAACCTTTCAATGTTAAAGTGGGCCCAACACCAAAAGGAGATATTTCTCGAGTGGATAAGTTGAGACAATTGTCTATAATGAAATATGGGGCAGAAAGGGCAAAAGTTGAAGAAGAGATAATGAAAAAGTATTCTATAAAATAAATAATATCAATTTGTATCTCTGATCTTGGATATTGGATATAGTGCGAAAAGAGTGATAATACCAATAATCGCAAACATGTATTGATCTCTTATAAATATAAGTCCAATAGACATTATAAGTGGAGCTATAAAGTATGACAGTGGACGAGTAATACGGAATATTCCGAGAGCTGCAGTGTCCCTATTTGAAACTGTCTTGAAGAAATATGTTTCCATCATTATCTCTGCTGTTGCTGCACCAACTCTGGTTAAGAATAGCATTAGAGCCCATACAACGAGACTAGAAGTTCCAATAAAAGAAATAGCTATTGTAGAAATGCCCATAAAAGCAAAACCAAGAAACATCATCTCTTTTTCGCCATATTTACGATCGGCCAATTTGCCGAGTGGATATTGTATGAGTGGAAATGGTAAAAGCATAATTACCAATATAATACCTATCTCTTCCCAGCTAAAACCAATGATCTTATTCAGATAGATAGGACTATAAACGACCATCCATGCATAGAAGATCTGAATAATAAAATTTGCTGAAAATAGTCTAATCCAGTTTTTATTGTGTCTGATATGCTTTGCAAGTTGGACTGGTGATAAGTGAGTGTAGTTTGGATCTTTAAATCTAGGAAAATTGCGATATATGAGATAGAGGAGGGGAAATAGCATTGCAAGAGCTACAACATATGTATTGCGATAATTTTCTGTATTACCGATGATCATGCTACCGATAAGTGGACCTATGATCCATGCTGAATTCAAAGTGGCAGTATACAATCCTCTTACTGTGCCGACATTGGCACTATCTGTATAGACTTCCAAGAAGACGTCCAAAGTAAGTCCTATGAGTGAAGCAATAGCAGATTGCAATATAAAAAGTATTGCTATTGTAGACGATGAAGATGTTGTGATGAGGCCATAAAATATGGCCATTTGTGCAATAATAAGAATAATAGCCATACGGTAATTACCAATACGGCGAATGATGGGAGATGCCAAGAGAAAACCAAGTATAGTTACAGCTGCACCAGCCATATATATAAATCCAAGCGTTCTCTCATCTGCAAATAGGGACAAAAAGCTCGAATTTGAATACATCGGAAGTACGATGTGCAATGCAAAAATAAAGCCAATGATAGCAATCGTGTAAACCACATGACTCTTTGGCATTGCGCCAGTTATTGTCGTCTTCATTATAGACATTATATCAGATTTATATGGTGAGTATGACAGGGATTACCATCGGCCTTTTGGCTGTTTTTTGCAATAGATATTTGCTAACAGTATCTGTTATATTGTCTTTGACATAATCAATATTGATTGGATTCATCCCTTGTGTAGATCTTTCCACTGTTTCTTTTATGAGAGTTCTCACTTCATGCAATAGGTCTTGTGATTCACGTAAGTATACGAAGCCACGAGAAATGATGTCTGGAGATTTCTTGAGTTTACCTGTACTAGCATTGATAATACCAAATACAATAAATATACCATCTTGAGCAAGCATTTGGCGGTCGCGTATAACAACGTCTTGTGCATCACCGACAGAGAAGCCATCTACCAATACAAGTCCAGAAGGAGCCTTCTCTTTGCGTATAATAGCCTTTTCACCTTTTGGATCTATTTCGATCAGAGAACCATTGTCTGGAACAAGTACATTTTCTCTTGGAGTACCTAGAGACATAGACAATTCTGCATGTTGACGCAACATATAGTGATTGCCATGGAGTGGTATGAAGAATTTGTATTTGATATGCTCATGGATCCATTTCAATTCATCACGATTGCCATGACCAGAAGCATGGATATCAGAATCTAAGTATGTGATTACTTTTGCTTCGGAGCGATATAGATTGTCTTTCAATTTGACTACAGAACTATAGTTGGTTGGTATTATAGATGAAGACAATATGATAGTATCTGTTGGCCTTAACTTGATATATTTGTGAGTTTTATTTGCTATGCGCATAAGTGCTGCAAATTCTTCACCTTGTGCACCAGTTACAAGCATAATTATGCGATCAGGTGGATATTTTTCTATATCCTCTACTGGAATTATATTGGTTATATGTGCAAGTCTCAACTGTTTTATTATCTCAATATTTGTTTTCATGCTCCTACCCTCAATAGCAATTTTCTTATTGTATTTTTCTGCAATCTTTATGATATTGATTATACGTTCTACTTGTGAAGCGAAAGTACCTATGATTATACGACTTCCAGAGGATTTGATTATTTGTTCTATATTTTCTGTAACAGTACTTTCGGAAAGTGAAAAGCCATGTTTCTCTATAGAAGTAGAATCCATAGTGAGCAATAAAACTTGTTTATCTTTGAATCTTGAATATTGTTTTTCCTCTTCTTCTGTAGGTATTCCCTTAACATTATCTACACGAACATCTTCTATAAATATAATATCACCGATCTCTGTGTGAATGATGAGTCCCATAGAGTCTGGAATAGTATGTGAGATAGCAAAAGTCTCTACTTTCAATGAAGGATTTATAACTACCGTCTCATTTTTGTCCAAGACTTTCATATCGAGTTGTGGCAAGTTTGGAAATTCTGTCTGACGCTTTTGTATCATGATTGCTCCAAATTGTCTTGAATATATTGGCGGATTTCCTATTCTTGGCATGATATAGGGTATACCACCTATATGGTCCAAGTGACCATGAGTTATAAATACACCTTTTATCATACTAGCTCTCTCCTCAACGTATTTTGTATTTGGCAATATATAATCAATTCCAGGAGTTCCTTCTTCTTTGAATTGGAATCCCATATCAATGATAATAATATCTCCCTTATATTCTATCGCCGTCATATTCTTTCCTACTTCTTCGACACCGCCTAGTGGAATGATCCTTATTGCTCCATCTTGTAAAGGTGGGATAATATCGTCTGTTTTCTTTGTTGTAAGATTGCGACCAGAAGGCATCCTACCACCGTGATGGCTAGCTTTGCGCATAATATTCATCCTAGCGCCAGCAATGTGGTGCTCAACCTTCGGCCTCCCAAATGTTTTTGTTGTTCTATCTATCAATATTTTCCTCGCTCCACGACCCATAACTATTCTATGTGGTTTTGATGGGTTATTGTTAGGAGTAACGTTTGGCGAATTTGTAGACGGTGTCTTATTTGTCTCATTGATCCTATTTGTATCATTATGTAGTATCCTTGTTGCAGATCTATTTTGTCGCACATAACGGCGATTGTAATTGTTTTTTTGATTATTCATATTTTTGTGATAATAGACTCCATACTTTCTCGGTATTTAGATACCAATTCCTGATAGAATTCCATCTGTCTGATGGAATTACAATTAAGTCCAATTTCAGACCTTTTAATTGTTTTGGGATAATGTAAATAAAGTTCGGTGAATATAGAAATACTGCAGGTATATCTTCTTTTATCAATTGATCAAGTTTGTTATATCCATCATTCCTAATTTTATCATTATTTGTTGATCGTATACTCTCGAGAATTGTATCAACTTTGCTATTTGTATACATAGAAACATTTAATCCTGGTGCATTTCTCTGTGAAGAATGCCAGAAAGCATACATATCCCTATCTTTACCGATCTGTTCACCAAATAGTAATGCATCATATTTCCTTGTGCGAATAATGTTTTGATACAAATCTCCAGATTCGAACACTTTGACATTTACCGAAGCACCAAGTTGAGTCCAATAATTTTTTACCAATTCTGCAGTTTGTTTTAGATCTGGAGAATCAGCAGTGTAAATATCGAAAGCCAATGTTGTCGAAGCGGTCTTTCCTGATTTTTTCTCATAAATATTATTTTGGTTTTTCTTCCAGCCATTTTTCTCTAGGAGATGTTGTGCCAGAGCAATATTTTCCAATTGATCGAAATTATCGTCATCTTTCACTATTTTTTTATCATTGTGAGAATCATAGAAATAGTTTGGCAATGGTCCATCGATAATATCTGCATAACCATTCAAAACATCTTTGATTATTGCCTTGCGGTCAATAGACATATCAAGTGCCTTTCGAACATTTAGATCAGCCAATACAAGAGACTGATTCTGATTGAAAAATACGCCAAAAACTCTTGGTAATGATGATGATATTATCTCATGACTTCCTTTCAATTGCTCGTCCAATTTGAGAGCAGTTCCAGGAGAGATCGCTGCTAGACTATCTATTTTGCCATTACTTATCGCTGATACAGCATTTTCTTCATCGGAGAAGAAACTAAATACAAAGTTGTCGATATATGGCTTGTCTCCATAGTATTTTCTCCATGTATTTAGACTATATTCTGTTGGTATACCACTGTTACCATAAACGATAGAAGATATCTTGTAAGGACCAGAACCTATTGGTTCTATATTGTATTTGCTAAATACAAATTGATCATCTACAACATTGTTCCAAATATGCTTGGGTAATATACCGACAGTAGTATTCGAAAGGAATGGAGAATAAGGTTGTTTCAATATGAACTGAATGTCTTTATCTCCTATCTTTTTTATCGTTATATTTGCCCAGTCCGACCTGCGAGGACTCTTGAGGTTTGGGTCTTGTATTTTGTGGATCGTAAACTCTATATCGTCTGCAGTTACTGGTTCTCCATCGTTGAAATAAATATCATTGCGTAATTTGAAATCATAAGTTAGACCATCCTTTGAGATTGTATATGATTCTGCAAGGTCTGTATCTAGAACACCGTCGCTATATCTCATCAATCCAGAATATATGAGTGATGAAAGGTCTTTATCCACATCAGTTACAGATAAGACAGGATTTATAGTTCTAGGCAATCCAACTAATCCTTCATGGAGTCGACCACCACTTCCAGGAATTTCTACCATGAAATAATTTGTGGCTTTCGAAGTCATAGTAATTGTACTAATAAGTGCAATAAATACTAATATACCAAAAATCACTTTCTCGGTTGCAGAGAATTTATTGATATAATCGAGTATTTTATTCCCGCGTTTCAAGCGGAATTCTTTTTGTGATTCTGTTTCAGTCACAGTCTTTTACTTTATTTTGAAATGCAAATTGGAAACTATATCAAACTAATGAGAGCAGATAATGCAAACAGTATCGCTACGACTATTGTGATTCTAAATAACCATTTTTCCATACCTCTCCTAGTATGATGTGCACTACTTAGGTTGTCACCGCCACCAAAAGCACCACCTACTTGTGAACCTGTTCTTTGGAGGAGTATAGCGCTTACTAGTATAACAGAAAGTATGATCTGTATATAGGGAAGAAGGGATTTCATTTACAAGAACAATGCTAACACATATGTCTTTGGGGTGCAATACAGTCAAAGCTTGTTGGTCGTATCTTATTCTGAAATCTACTTGTATATGATACATCGATATTTAGCAGTTACAGCTTGACCGGGAGTAAGGTAAGGATACAATTTGCTATCAGTCAATTTTTGTAAGCTCACAGGAGAACAAATAGGGTTGGCAGGACCCGATGACGAAATTGAGGAACCAGTACTATCTCCTTTACAGAAACCGACTGATTCCCCAGTGGAAGTAAAATAATATGTAGTAGCCTTGGGAACATCTGCCAATTTCATTAACTTTCTCTCTATTTTACAAATACCCAGCTCTTTTCCGGTCTCATCAAAATACTTACCTGTTTGGATAGTCATATTCTCTACTTGATTAACATATAAGAATAAAGCTATTACACATAAAATTATAATTACGAGTACTCCTAGGAGCGAGATTAGTATTTTCTTTTTCATGGTTTTAAGCATACCACATTTGACTAACTTGTGGTATAGTATTCCACATATGAAAAACTCTCAAAAAGGTTTTGTTGTGCCATTATTAATAATCGTCGTAGTGCTTATTGTAGTGATTGTGGTCTATATATTTATAAAAGGAGCATTTTATCCGTTTCCTCCGGAACAACCTGATCAGACATATACCCTTAAATGTCCTGGAGTTCTTGGTAATCAATCAGCGTTCAATAATCTTTTCGGAGCTTCGGTTGCAAACGCAATGACTCAGCAACCACTATTTGTAGGGAAACTCTGCTTTATAGATGAGCCGTTATTAAACAAACCAGCGGTTCTCGAATTTCGATTTGTATCAAGATCAGATGCAGCTGTTAGCGTAAGTATAAATTTGCCTAAAGAAATACAAGTTGTTAGTGGTAATACTGAATGGAGGGGTGATCTAAAGTATGGACAGCAACAGAGTTTTAAAGTGACTGTAAGGCCAACAAAGATAGGCTACTACCACATAAGTGGTTCAATAAATGGCGGCGACAATAGTCGCCCACAGATCGGAGGACCTGTGGGAATTGATCTGGATGTAACGTCAAATGGTACAATCATAAATCCGGTATGGAATAAAACTTTTTCATCATCAAACGCTCTGTATTCAGCTGTTTACCCTGAAAATAGTTCATGGACAGTAAGACCAATCTCAACGGATAGTAGATTCACTGAATATGATTTTGGACATGAATTGTCGTCAACTAATTTTGAACCAATTATTAGTGTAACCTATTATCAGACTGGTTATGTAGATAATCAACAAAAAAATACTGGTGGAGGGACAGAGATAAACATAAACAAAAAGGATCTCAAAACAAAAGTGTGGACATACTCATCTGCTATGAGACAGACTGTAACATCTACAGATGGAAAAAGTGTCGAACGCGTAACTATTAGTAATTGGAATGGATACGATATCAGAATTGACCTACTGAAAGCCGAGTATCTACCTGCCTATGATAAATTTGTAGAATTATTTACCATTACTTCATAATCAAATTATATTATAAAAACATGAAAAAGTATTTCATCCTTGTTCTACTCTCACTTATCCTTACAGGTACTGTTTCTCAAGCACAGGCAGCTCTCGCTCCAGAATTATTGATTAATGATAATCTAAAAGAGTGCCAATGGTATTCACCTAACGCAAAAGAAGAAATAATAAACGGCTGGCGTAGTGCAAATGTTAGATTCGAAGATATGAAAGACTCTGCATCGAAATATTGTAATTCTTTAGGCTACACTTTACAGCAGAATGAAAAAGTGGCCTCGGTAAAACCAATCTTTAGAATTATGACCACTATTTTTTGGATCATCTTTATTGGGTTAGCTTATGTCTACTATCGGGTTTTTCTTCGAATAAAAAAGAGATATGTCGTATTTATCATCTGTTTCATAGCAACTGCCATTGCTTTAACAGTGCTATATCCGTTCGTAATATATCAAATTAACCCTTGTGCTTCTGGTCTTTCGTTTTGTTAAATCCACAACAAAAAGGCCCATGAAATATGGGTCTTTTCTGTATATGTTATCAACAATTTGCTATTGACTTTTAATCTAGGTCGTCTATACTATTAGAGTCATTAGAAAACGCCAACTTGTGTGGCGTTTTCCTTTTGTCTAAATATCCTTTTTTAAACTAAGGTAAAAAATGGGTATTATCCCGAAAAGTGATTGATAAGAAATACCTCTATAAAATCTGGTAGAAAACCAAAAGAGCGGGCCCTAGACCTAGGACACGCTCTTTTGGTGCAAATTGCCACGAAGTGTGACGATTTGTGAATAACATAATAAAGATAACAAAAGAATTATAGGAAGTCAAGCACAAACTGTGAGGTTAGTCATATGTATGTGAACTTGGTCATTATTATTGACAAATATCCTAATCTTGCTACTATGTCTAGCAGTTACGAATCTCGCGGTCATTGGAGTATTCTCCAAGCTGATTCGTTCGACATTATAGTCGGTGGCGAGAACTCGAAAATACTCTTTTAGAAGGGTATTTTCGTTTATGTATTCATAATACTGTAAAAGTGTAAAACTCCCTTGTTTAGCCTTCTTATTATAAGTCTTACTTTCTTATCATCTATATATCTTTCTATAGAAAAAAACTCCATTATTGATTTTCGTCCCATAAGTTTTCTTGTTCCAGATATTTCTTTAACGTTTGATAATATTATCTCGGTATATTTTAGTAAATTATATCTATGCAGTATTTCTTTTTTTGATCTTACTCCATTTCTGTTACCAAACAAATGTCTCAATCCATAATGATTAAATATAACTATTTGTTTTAGTGCAGGACTAAAAACTGATCCAATGCTGTAGTAGTATTTTCTTATATTATTAGAAGATATTTGGTAATCATTTTCTTGCATTCTGCTACCGTATCATATCGAGATAAAATCCTGATAAAGTTTTGCTGAAGAAACGATAAAATCTTTATAAAATACTTTATTGGGTACTCTTCACAGAAGCAGTAGGGTTTAATCTTTTGGAAAATTCTGTTAATATGAGAATATGTCATCAGAAAATCCTTCTTTTTCTACCGAGAACAGATTGAGATATGAGGAAAATAAAGAGCTTCAAGCTCGTCTATCATCAATTCTCGAAGCTCCTTTAACTGTTGAAAATATAAACACATTTGCAAATGACGCCTTAAATCAGCTTGTTGTTTTTACAGAAGATGTGATTCAAAGATACAAGAAAAAGATTGAAAGCAACAAAACCATAAGGGAGTTTGAAGACGAGGCTTATATATATTATAGTCTACCAAATATAGGTGAGTTACTAGATAGGGCACAGAGAAAGATAGATCAGATTAAATCTATAGAGGTGTTTATTAATGAAAGATTAAAATTTACAAATAATGTTATTACACCTCCAGACACTTTAGAATCTGTCCCAACAAGTGGAGAAGAGACTTTTGAAAAAAAGAAACTAATACCAAGATTAACTACCCTTCTATATATTCTTGAAACTGATTTCAGCATTTCTAGAGATCAAGTCAATCTTATTCAAGGGCAAGTAACAGAAGAAATGATGAGACAAACGCCATACTTTAGAGTGGAAATAAAACCTTTAAATAGGGTGGTATATGTGTGCGAGGAAGAAGGAAATGCCAGCTATATTTTTGATGTTCGTAAATTAGAAGAACAGGGTCTGGCTCTTGATAGATTGGATATAATGACCAAGCAAGAAAGAAGCGATCTTATAAAAGAATTCCCAGATATTGGTCGAAGAATTATTCAAACAAAGTATTGGCGTGAAAATATAAGTGAACTCTTATCTAGTAGTGTAGAAAGTACTAGGACTGTCGAAGAAAGAGAACAGAACACAATGGAACAAGATTTTGACTTTCCAAAAAGTTCCTCATCGGAATTTGATCCATGGAAAGGATTTTGGACCGACGAGAATGAGAAACACTGGGCTTCGTTTACAGCTATTGCTAGAAAAATTGGTATTGCCAAACAAGGTTTATTTAAGGTAATTAAAGACTTTTCAACCAAGACGATTCTAGCTGGAATGAATAGAAGATGTGAGGCATACTGTTATGAGGAAGTATTACAAATGGACTACATAAAAGATTTTATCGAAAAAATACCTAAATCAGAACTCTCTGGAGAGTGGAGAGGTTTTTATACAGAAATTAATGGAAAACATTTGGCACCGTTGTCTGTTCTATCAGCAAAATTAGGAGTACACGTGTCTGTGATTCAAAGAGGTATATCTGAAAAAAATATATCGGGGATAGAGATGAGAGATTTATCAAACAGACGGACTAAAGCTTATTGCTATGAAGAGTTAGCTTCTTTAGAAATAGTAAAACAATTTATAGAATTACCTAAAGTCATCTCTGAAGGTGAATGGAAAGGATTTTGGATAGACGAGAATGGGAAACACTGGGCTAATGTACACAATCTTGTAACCAAATTTAACTTTCGTGAGAATACATTGAATAAGTTTATTACGAGAAATAAAGTCGTGTGCAGAAGCCTTAGAGATTTAACAGGAAGAGTTGACAATTGTTATTGTTATGAGAATTTATTAATGCTAGAAGAAGTGAAAGGCTATCTTTCTTTTCCTCAAGTTGAAAAGAGCGGAGAGTGGGCTGGATATTATGTAGATAAAAACAGTAATCACTGGACAACTGAAAAAGTTTTGTGTAAGAAGTTTAATCTTCCTAAAAGTGCTATAAGCAAATACTTGGAAGATGTTACTGAAAGATTAATTGTTCGTAATCTAAATAATTCTAGGGTCGAAGTATTTTGCATAGAGGCTTTAAAAAATGACTTCAGATTCCAGAATCTGCTCAGAGATTTTTTTGAAGGAAAATTTGTGTTCAAGACCGGAGAATGGAAAGATTTCTATATTGATGAGTCGGGTAAACATTATGGATCAGAACGCGCGATAGGTGAAAAGGTGAAGCAAAGTAGGACAGTCATAAAACGGATTATTGATGAATTAAAACTAACCCCAATCAATATTAAAGCATCAAATGGAATAGAAAGGGATGGATATTGTTATGAGGATATTGCTAGTTATAATAACCCAGATTCATTATTAAAATATAGAGCTAGGCACAAATTATAGATTTAACCACACCAAGAATATTGTCGATTATTCTTCATCATGTCTACTTGACCGTCCATTAGAGTCGGCCGTTTGTCAAGTTGCTAAAAATAGATTTTTGGCTATAATTATGATTATTAATACCCATTATTATCAATAAAGTAAAGATAAAATATGAAAAAAGAAATAAAGATAAAATTACAACCACTGCAAGATCGTATACTCGTAAGAGAAGATAATGATTCCAAAGAGCGCAAAACTTCCGCTGGTATCATCATCCCTATAACAACAAATGAAGATAAAGGTTCAAAGAGTGGTGAAGTAATAGCAGTTGGTCCAGGCAAGATAGAAGATGGTAGACTCGTTCCAATTTCTGTCAAAGTTGGCAATAAAGTCCTTTTCCAATGGGGCGATAAGGTCAAGGTCGGAGAAGAGGAATATTATATAGTGAGAGAGAGTGAAATACTTGCGATTATCAAATAATCAAACTATATGGCAAAAAAGATTTTATACAATGAAGATGCTAGAAAAGCTCTAAAAAAGGGTATTGACACTGTTGCAGATGCAGTAAAGATCACTCTAGGTCCACGTGGTAGAAATATTGTACTCGACAAAGGGTATGGAACACCTACCATAACAAATGATGGTGTTTCTATAGCACGAGAAATATCACTCAAAGATAAGTTCGAAAATATGGGTGCAGAAATAGCAAAAGAAGTTGCTTCTAGAACCAATGATTTGGCAGGTGATGGTACTACTACAGCTACTATCCTTGTCCAAGCTATTGTAAGAGAAGGCCTCAAGCATACAACTATGGGAGTCAATTCTATGGCAGTTCGTTCTGGTATAGAAGCTGCTTCAAAAGATATCGTTGAAGTTTTGAAAAAGATAGCAAAACCGATTCAAAATAGTGAAGAGATCAAACAAGTAGCAACAATAGCATCTGAATCTGCAGAATTGGGTTCTATCATTGCAGATACAATCAAGAAGGTTGGCAAAGACGGTGTTGTCACAGTAGAAGAATCCCAATCAATGGGCCTAGAATCTGAAGTTGTAGAAGGTATAGAGTTTGATAAGGGCTATATTTCAGCCTATATGATAACCAATGCAGAGAGAATGGAAGCCAACTATGAGGATCCTGCAATACTTATTACAGACAAAAAGATTTCTTCTGTCAAAGAGATATTGCCTCTCCTAGAACAACTAGCACATACAGGCAAGAAAGATCTAGTCATTATTGCTGAAGATGTTGATGGAGAAGCATTGGCTACATTTGTAGTCAATAAACTACGAGGTACATTCAATGTACTTGCAATAAAGGCACCTGGTTATGGAGATCGTAAAAAAGAAATGTTGCAAGATATAGCCGTTACTATAGGAGCCACAGTTGTTTCCGAAGAAGTAGGTATCAAATTTGAGAATGCTACATTGTCTATGCTCGGAAAAGCAAAGAGAGTTATCTCTACCAAAGACAGTACGGTTATTGTTGGTGGCAAAGGCAAGAAATCCGAAATAGAAGATCGTATCAATCAATTGAAGAAACAACGTGAAAGTATAGATTCAAAATATGATAAAGAAAAGATAGATGAAAGGATAGCAAAGCTCTCTGGTGGTGTAGCTGTAATAAGAGTTGGTGCAGCAACAGAAACAGAGATGAAATATTTGAAATTGAAAATAGAAGACGCCGTCAATGCTACAAAAGCTGCAATAGAAGAGGGTGTAGTAGCAGGTGGTGGTGTTGCACTCATACATGCAGCACAAGAAGTAGAGAAGATGAATACCAAGAAAACGATGACAAAAGAACAAGAACTAGGTTATTCTATCGTATTGAAAGCCCTAGAATCACCACTTAGACAAATTGCAATAAATGCAGGGAAAGATGATGGGTCTATTATCGTTGATAAGGTAAAAAATGGTAGGGGTAATATAGGTTATGATGCTCTAAAAGACGAAATGGTAAGTGATATTATTAGTTCTGGTATTATTGATCCAGTCAAAGTTACACGATTGGGTGTAGAAAACGCTTGTTCTGCAGCAGCAATATTACTTACAACAGAAGCAGCCATAGCAGATGAACCAGAGAAGAAAGAAGCTACACATGAACACAGTGGATCTCCAGAAATGGGCTATTAGACTGATTGTACATACAAATAGTCTTGTGTTATATTGAATATGTCGTAATTTATTAGTTATGATTAAAAATCAATTTATAAAATAATATGAATTCAGGTAAAACATCAACTGCGATAGTAGTGACAATCCTCGCTATAATCGTAGTTATCGCCATTGTCTCTATTGGAGGTTCTCCAAAAGTTGATAATAAAGTTACTTCTGTTGGTGATGAAGCAGTGGGAACTTCTACTGTCCTAGTTTCCGAGACTACAAAAGTCTCCAATACTCTTTCAGAATATCAAAATGCTGAATTGGGCTTTGCTCTCAAATATCCTAGTGCTTGGGAAAGAGAAGAGACAAATTCTGGTGTGAATTTTGTTATTCCGATCGATAAGAATCAGGTTTCAACAGTTGCAACATTGCAGGCAAATGTTCAGGTATTGTCTAGTGTATGTGCTTTCCCACCGATCACAACTATCAAAGATCGTAATGTACTAAAGTCTGGTGATATGACATTCAATACTATATCTATGTCAAACACTGTTCAAGGCAGAGAATACTACAATCGCATGTATTCACTTCAAAAGGGAGGTATATGCTATATGTTCTCATTTGCTTCAATTTCTCTTTCTGCTGCTAGCAAAAAGTTGACAGGATCTGAAGCAACACAAGCAGCAAACAACAATAAAGCTATTATAAGCTCTACAGAAGTTGCTTTTACAGATATGGTCAAAGCATTTGCCTTCAAAGAGGGACCTGCTGGTAAAGATGAAACAAAAGCTTCACCTTCAAATTAGTATTAATCTCACATAAAATGAAAAAAACATTAATAATAATCGGAGTTATTGTATTGATTATTGCTCTCTATGTCTGGACATCATTCAATGGTTTAGTCTCCATGAAAGAGGGTGTGACGGCACAGTGGCAGCAAGTTGAAACAGATTATCAGCGTCGTTTTGACCTCATCCCAAACCTTGTAGAATCTGTAAAAGGAGCAATGAAACAAGAAGAGTCTATCTTCACTGCTATTGCCGATGCTAGGACACGTTATTCTGGAGCACAAACAGCGAGTGATAGGGCTTTGGCTGCTGGTCAGGTAGAGACTGCATTTGGTAGGCTATTGGTTGTTATGGAAAATTATCCTACATTGAAATCAATAGAAACAGTACAAAACCTTATGACACAACTAGAAGGTACGGAGAATCGCATAGGTGTTGCAAGACAGAGGTACAATGATGGAGTTCGCGTATATGAGACAACGATAAAAAGATTTCCAAAATCAGTCATAGCTTCTATGTTTGGCTTCGATGATATCAATTATTTTGAAGCAGACAGTGGAGCGGAGAATGCACCTAAGGTTAATTTTTAAAGGTTGTTTTTGCCCAAGAAGTGCTCTGATTTGAATTTCTGCGTAACTCACTCCTCAAATTGCTAGATAAAATGCTATTGAATTGCTCGATACCTCGACATTTCATGTCTCGGTATCGTAGCAATTCCCACAACATACGCATTTTATCAAGCAATTTGTAGTCGCTCAAACAGTACTCGAAATTCAAATCAGAGCACTTCTTGGGTAAAATAAAACTATGCGTAAATTACTGATCACAATATTCATAATGTTGCCGCTCATTGCGGTAGCTTATGTTAGTCCCGGAAAGCCGACTGGTTTTGTCAATGATTTTGCAAATATTATTGATAGAGAGATTGAGCAAGCAATTGAATCAAAATTAGTATCATTGAACAATACTACTAGTGCACAAATATCTGTCGTAACAATCCCTTCTTTAGGTGGTGATACTCGACAAAACTATGCTGTGAAATTGTTTGAAGATTGGGGTCTCGGACAGAAAGGTAAAGACAATGGTTTGCTTCTCCTAATTGCATTGGATGAAAGGGAAATGCAGATAGAAGTTGGTTATGGTCTGGAAGGAGATATTACAGACTTGCAGTCCGGTATAATTGTAAGAGATATATTGACACCTGCTTTCAGGGAAGGTGACTATTCAGGTGGGATTGTAAAAGCAGTAGATATGCTTTCTGGAATTATATACAAATCTCCTGATGCATTGGCATATATAGAAGATCACAAATCAAATACAAATTCAGGAGGATCCAATTCAGAGGACAATCTTTTTGGTCTATTTTTCTTTGGGGTAATCCTTCTAAATCTTTTTGCTAGAATATTGGGAAAGACGAAGTCTTGGTGGTTGGGTGGTGCAATAGGCGCTGTTATAGGGACGATAATTGGACTTATATGGGGTTTCATCTCAATAGGCCTTATATCTATCATCATACTTACCATTCTAGGCCTAATATTTGACTATATAGTATCCAAGAATCCTCCTGGCTCTGGTGGTCATGGAGGTGGATTGTGGTTCCTTGGTTCTGGAGGAGGACGTGGCGGTTTCGGAGGTGGAGGCTTCGGCGGATTTGGTGGCGGTATGTCGGGTGGTGGGGGAGCAGGAGGAAGGTGGTGAACAGATTTGATACTAAAACTTCTTTGCAACCATAGCAATAAACATAGGTATCTCTTTCCTCATCCTATCTTCTTCACTTGCCCTAGGCCCCGGCTGGCTGGCTTTATGAGAGATCCATTCTTCTAATCTGTTGATAGCAAAACCGTTTTTGTCGAGAAGTTTGAAATATGTTTGCAATGGGCGGTGGAATGATACTGTATATTTTTTGCGTGAAGGATCGGTTTCTCCTGGTGTCATGTCTATATCTGTATGACTTTCTCTCATATATCCATCTATTCTGCGATATTGTTTATTCTCTTTCTCATCCCAAATCCAACTAGATCTCTTGGGTATACGAAAGGTTGAATGATTGAGCACAATTGCTATCTGTCCACCGGGTTTGAGCACCTTTGCACATTCTTCGAAAACACCATTTATATTTTCTATATTTTGTAAGGCAAGAATTATTGTAATAGCGTCAAATTTGTCCTGATCAACTGTCTTTGTAAAATCATCTGCTGATGCTACAAAATATTTGATCTTATTTCCACCAGACTTCTTTGCAAGGTCAATCAATTCTTGTGAAATATCAAAACCAGTTACCTGCGCACCTTTTTCGTGGAATGCTCTAGTAAAATACCCTTGACCACAGGCGACATCAAGTACAGAAACATCCTTTTTGATATCCAATAGTCTAAGTAAGTTTGGCAGTATCACTTTCTCTTGGAATGAATCTGGCGATCGCTCAAGCAGATCATCATACCAATCTGCTACTTTTCCCCATGATGTTTTATTTGTTTTCATTATACATTATATTTGTTTTGTAATATTACCAAAATCCAATTCCAAATCGTGACTTGACTTTTGATTAATAATTGGCTAGTATATAAGTATTACGACGAAGAGGGGTCCAAACGGTTAATTACCTAAGGCACCCTTTTCTTTTTACCTATTTTATTTCTTGTACAAACATCATCTAAATTAGCAAAATGTTTATTTGATAGTTTTTTATATAGAGAAGATGCTCTTTCTAGATCAGGAAATAATATTTTCTCAAATCTTTTTTCTTCTATCAAGAAATCAACTACAAGTTTATAATCACCATCTCCAGATGCAAGATTTCTTATTTTTTCATTATTAGTTTGCATGAGATGTATTTTACCATATTTATGGGTGGTGATATGCTATCTTTATTCATGATATGAAAATACGTCTTCTACCCAAATCGGTCAAAAATAGATTGAAACAAGTTGCTGATCCAGAAAAAGTAGTCTTGCTTTCGCGTTTTTTCAAAACAGGTAAAGGAGAATATGGAGAAGGGGATAAATTCCTAGGTATTGTAGTTCCTGTGCAGAGAAGTATTGCTCGCAAATATGTGGAATTGGATCTCAAACAAATAGGTGAATTATTGCGAGATAAATATCATGAAGTACGTTTGACGGGTTTCCTCATATTGGTTTACAAAGTAGAATCTTTGGCAAAAGTATCTAAGTCTATTGTGGATCTCTATTTGTCCAATCTGGACTATGTCAATAACTGGGACTTGGTTGATCTCACTGCTCCGAGAATCTTGGGTAAATATCTTTTTGACGAAGGTAAAAGTAGGAAAATATTGTATAAACTTGCAAAATCAAAAGATATTTGGAGGCGACGTATTGCTATCATTTCTACGCTATATTTTATAAGCAAAAATGATTTCCAAGATACGGTTGCACTATCCGAAATTTTGATGAAAGATCAACACGATCTCATCCATAAAGCAGTTGGCTGGATGTTAAGAGAAGTAGGAAAGAGGGATGAGAAGACACTGATATCTTTCTTGAGAAAGTATGCCCAAAAGATGCCGAGAATAATGTTTCGATATTCTATTGAAAGGTTGAAGAAAGATAAGTTAGAGATGATTGTTTCTTGATCGTCATTTTTTGTATAAAATGTCTTTTGATAAATGTTCTTCCAGAACCAGATTTGAAATATGATTCAAGCTTAAAAGCTAAATACTTATCTTGAATAGCTACATAAAAGTCTAATTAAGCTGTATACATAATACATATTGCGGATTGTATCACGCTGTAGCTACGCCGTCACAAATGTTCGCCTCCGCACTAATCGTGCTTCGGCGTAGCGAAGGCGGAGGGTGAGAGATTCGAACTCTCGATGCCCTTTCGGACATACGTCCTTTCCAGGGACGCGCACTAGACCACTATGCGAACCCTCCAAATGGTTATTCAAGATTAGCAGAATTTCAATATGATTACCATTATTGATAAATAAATCGTCCTATTGCACTCTTATAGGATAGCTGTACAATTATATACAGATCAATTAACAAGACTGGAGGTGCACATGAATACTGGAGAAAAACCATGCAAAAGTGAAAGCGAAGTTGTAGTTGAACAACTGCTACTTGTCAAGTTTTTTCAAGGCTATGCCGAGGATTGCGAAAGCCCTCTGAATTCGTGGGGCGCGGGAGAAGCAATGCATCATCCACCATCGTCAGATGAGAAACGGATCCATTCTCTGACTCACGGTGGATTTGGAGCATTCAGGAAGAGATTTGCTTTGGAACATCCAGAATTTAGTTTTACTTCGTGAATACAAACATGGGTTTAGGGCTTTTCACGAAGTATCAAGGCGGCTCCGTTTGGGTTTTGGAGCCGCCCCTTTTTATCCAAACAAAATATAAGATTATTTTAGAATGCCACAATCTACTTTTTCAAAATTTATTATTCCAGTAGTTGGGATTGTCGGAATAGTTATTCTGGCGAACTATATGATTTCGACAAAAGCTTTTCCATCTCTCGGAGAATTTCTAGCTAGTTCGACTAATCAATTTGCTAGTTCTACTGATCGGTATATAAATCAAAATAAATCAGAATTACAATTCTTCGATAAATCTTATGCAACAACGACGATAAAACTAAAAAGTGATACTTTGAGAGTGCAAATAGCCAATAACCCTACGCAAAGGGAATTGGGTTTGAGCAATAGGGAATCTTTACCAAATAATGCTGGAATGTTATTCATATTTCCAAGTGTAGGGAAGTATGGTTTCTGGATGAAAGATATGAATTTTCCAATTGATATTATATGGATTCGTTCAAACCGTGAAGTTGTCGGTATTGCAAAGGATGTATCACCAGATACTTTCCCTCAGTTTTTCTATCCACCATCTGATATACAGTTTGTCCTTGAAGTAAATGCTGGTGCAAGCGATCGCTTGGGTATTGCAACTGGAACAGTTCTTAATTTTTGATCTTTGTAAATATGAATATGCAATTTTGGAGATCGAGTACTGTTTGACCTGCCTGCCGGCAGGCAGGGTGAGTATAAATTTCTTGGTAAAAGGCGTTGTTGTGGGGATTTGTTTACAAATCCCCGAGCCTTTTATCTAGAAATTTACCGAACGAGTTACGCAGAACTCCAAAATTGCATATTCATATTTACAAAACAAAAGAGTTTTTACTTTTTTGAAATCTCATGCTATAAAGCGTTATCCACACTTCCTCTCCTTGCATACTCGGAGTAGAATAAATTTACTTACTACAGAAAATTATCATTAACAATTAATAAGCACTAGCGGCGCACCGCCTGCAACGCAATATGCCAAAAAAGAAAAAAACCGCTTCGGGGCAAGCGGTAAAGGCTCCTTCCATCCCCACAATAATAAAGAGAGATGGTCGAATAGTGCCTTTTCTTATTGATAAAATCACAAATGCTATTTGGAAGGGTATGAATACTGTCCAAGAAGGTTCAATGGAAGAAGCAAAGACAGTTGCTCTACAGGTTCATGCAGAACTCATACGCATAAAACGCAAATTCAAGAACTTCTTGCCTACAGTTGAAGGAGTTCAGGATATTGTTGAGCAAGAATTGATGCGCTCCGACTATGTCAAAGCCGCCAAGCACTATGTTCTCTATCGAGAAGAGCGAGCAAAGATACGTGCAAAAGGCTATGAAGTACCAGAGCATGTACGCAAGCTTGCTAGTGATTCAAAGAAATATTTTCGTAATGCTCTTGGACAGTTTGTTTATTATAGGACTTATTCACGCTGGATAGATCAGGAAAATCGTCGAGAAACTTGGATAGAAACAGTAGATAGGTATATCGGTTTCATGAAAGAAAATCTGGGAAGCAAACTCAAAGAAGAAGAGTATAAGGAAATAAGAGAAAATATCTTGACACAATCAGCAATTCCATCTATGCGCCTCTTGCAATTCGCTGGTCCAGCAGCCAGAAGAACAAATGTATGTGCATACAATTGTTCTTATATAGCACCAGAATCATTTCAGGATCTTTCTGAAATCATGTATATATCTATGAATGGTACAGGTGTAGGCTTTTCTGCAGAAAGTGCAAATGTACAGAAATTTCCACAAATCATGATTCAGACTGGTGATAAAATCAAAACTCATATTGTCGCTGATTCCAAAGAAGGTTGGTGTGAAGCATTTGTTGTTGGTGCCAATGCTTGGGCATCGGGTAAGGATATTGATTTTGACTTTTCCCAGATCAGACCATTGGGAGCTCGCCTCAAAATAGGTGGTGGTAAAGCATCTGGCCCAGAACCACTCACACGCTTATTGGCTTTCACTCGTCAGATTATGTTCGATAGGCAAGGCAGAAGACTAAGAAATATAGATATACACGACATCATTTGTATGATGGGCGAATGTATAGTTTCTGGTGGAGTAAGGAGAAGCGCCCTTATCTCTTTGTCTGACCTCGATGATTCAGAAATACGTGATGCCAAGAAAGGTGCATTCTATATGACATATCCTCATAGGATGTTGGCCAATAATTCTGCAGTATATATCAATAAACCAACAAATGAAGAATTTCTAAAAGAATGGATGGCCCTAGTCGAGAGCAAGTCAGGAGAAAGAGGTATATTCAACCGCGGTTCACTAGCACTTACTTTGCCTGAACGTCGTATAAAAGTTCTAAAAGAATACAAAGGATATTTCGATTCGTCTGGACAACATATCATTGGACTTATAGGTGTAAATCCATGTGGTGAGATAATACTTCAATCAAAGCAATTTTGTAATCTTTCCGAAGTCGTTGCAAGGTCAGAAGATACAGAGAGAACTCTTATGAAAAAGATTCGCATTGCGGCGATTCTTGGTACATATCAGTCAATGCTGACAAATTTTCAATATCTTTCCAAAGAATGGAGAGAAAACTGTGAAAAGGAGAGATTGTTGGGAGTATCTATCACTGGTCAATGGGATTGTCCAGCCGTAAGGAAGCCAGAAGTCATGAAGAGACTCCGTGATGAAGCTATAAGAGTCAATCAAGAATATGCAAAACGATTTGGTATATCTGCTTCGACTGCTGTAACGTGTGTCAAACCGTCTGGTAATGGATCTCAAACATTTGACTGTTCATCTGGTATGCATCCACGTCATGCAAAATATTATGTTCGTAGAGTACGAATATCTTCGACAGATGCATTATTCAAGATGTTAAAAGATCAGGGTGTACCGTTTTTCCCAGAAGTTGGGCAAACTGCAGAAAATGCAACGACATTTGTTTTGGAATTTCCAGTGTCTGCACCAAAGGGAACAACAACTTTCAAAAATGACCTTAGTGCTATTGAACAGCTCGAGTATTGGAAAATGGTCAAGATCAATTTCACCGAACACAATCCATCTGTAACTATATCAATAGGGAATGATGAATGGATAGAAGTTGCAAATTGGGTTTATAAAAATTGGAATATTGTTGGTGGTCTATCATTCTTGCCTCGTGAAGATCATGTCTATAAACTTGCACCATATGAAGCGATAGATGAAAAGACTTTTAGGGAACTTTCAAAGAGATTAGAACATATAGATTATTCCAAGATAATTACCTATGAAAAGCAAAATGAAACAGATCTCAAGAAAGAATTGGCTTGTGTCTCTGGAGTTTGTGAGATTGTGTAGTTTAGCTTGGAGAATATGCTCTCGAACCGACACGCAATGCGATCTGAACCATGAACAAATTGCCCGCATTTGCTGAATCCTTGTAAGCAAATGCGGTTGCAATTTGGAATGGTGACTTTGCGTGGAGGTAAGGGAGCATATTCTCCAAGCTAAAATATCTAAAAGGACAGTATCTTGTCAAACCTCTTAAAATAGTGTATATTGCTGATAGCTGCACAAGACAATTGCTCCGAGCGAGGTGCCTATTTGGCACCGAGTCGAGGAGAGGAAAGTCCGAACACTGGCCTTGTGAAGATTGGATAGCGATCGCTTTCATAAGGCAGAATAGTAGCGGGTAATACCCGTCAAATCAATTTGGTCTTTGATTAGAGGTGCGAACAGTGACGCCAAAGCCGAAAGGCAGAGGTACCCTCGATATGCGCAAGTATATTTAGGGTGAATTCCTTGGTAACAAGGAAGTGCAACGGCAAAATCCTTACTTCAGTGCAAGACCGTATTCCAATAGCTAGTAATATAGCTTTTGGTCTGAGTCGCTTGACCCCGAGAACAATCTTGGGGCTAGATAGATAATTGTTACCGAAACCCCTCGATTTAACTCGGGGTGCTTCGCACAGAATTCGGCTTATTGTGCAGTAGTCCACAGGAAAACACTCCTTCACAAAAGGAGTGTTTTCTCTTATAATACAAATTGTTTAAAAGCAATTATTAATTATAAAGAAATGAATAACAATCAATCAGTACAGGACAATTCCTCAACACAAGGATATCCTCAAAATAACCGCGACCGTCAGCCAAATCGTATGTCGTTCGACTCACCAAAGCCACCACGACCAAACAATGATCAAGGATCAGGCAATCATATAAATTTGAATATTCAACATACACAAAAACCGCAGGCACCCATACCTCCTCCAACACCTACACCGACCATGAATAATGTTGATCGAATAGAAAAGAAAAAGGGTAGATTGGAGAGAATTGCCAATTATATTTTACTAGTAACAATAATCTTGGCACCAATCGTTTTTGTACCGACACCATATCTTGCTCTTGATGTTGCAAAATCATTTGTAATCATAATTGGCATTCTCGCTTCTGCCATTTGTTATGGCTTTATTGTATTCAAAGAAAAATCTATAAATTTGCCACCAAAATCAATATCTTGGATTAGTATATTGCTTGTATTGTCTCTTATGATATCTTCATTCCTAAGTATCCATGTAGCCAAATCATTCTTTGGACAAGGCTTTGAGATTGGTACAGTTGGATTTGTGGTTCTTCTATTTGTCGCAGGACTTGTATCATTCGAAGCTGTGAGACGAGAGCCAAAGAGAGTCTCACTAATATACCGTTCATTGCTTATTGTATTTTGTATTGTTTTCTTATTCCAAGGACTACGTCTTATCTTTGGACCAACATTTTTGACTATGTCGGTATTTCTGGATAGTACATCTTCTATTCTCGGTAAATGGTACGATCTTTCTGCATTTGCTCTCATAGTAATGATGATATCTTCTATCGCTCTTATAACTCTAAACAATTCAAAACGTGCTAGGATCGGATATATAGTAACTGGTATACTGGCTTTCCTAACTATATATCTTATCAATCATTCTATTGCTTGGATGGGTGTATTTATTGCATTTCTTGCAATATCTATAGCTTTGTGGCGTGCAAGTAAACACAGTTCTGGTGGAAATAAGTCATTCTTTGCTCATATTTCATGGCTACCTCTTGTCATTGCTATTATTTCATTATTGCTAGTATGGCAAGGTGACAATGTAGCAAAACCAGTTATTGAAAGCACAAATACTCAATATGTAGAATTATCACTTCCATGGCAAATGACAGTAGATGTTGCAAGTGGTGCTATAAAGAATTATCCGTGGTTTGGCATTGGACCAAATCATTTTGCTCAAGCATTTATGGCATACAAGCCACTCGGATTCAATCTATCAAATGCATGGTCAATAGAATTTGGAAATGGTTTTGGATTTATTCCAACCCTTTTCGTTGCACAAGGTGGCGTTGGTGCAGTCTTATGGATATTGTTCTTGGTATTTCTTGGAATTATTGCGACAAGGATACTAAAGAGATTGCCAGACAATCCAGAATCTAGATTTGTAACTCTTTCATCTTGTGGATCAATGATAATGTTATGGATCATTGCACTCCTCTATGTACCGTCACACGTGACTATGCTATTTGCATTGTTAATGACAGGGATTTGTATCGCAAATGCAGTTCATACTGGTATATTGAGACCAGTTAAAATAGTTCCAAGAGATAATAAAACAATGAAGATGATTTTCTCGATAGTAATAGTAGCTCTTATGATAGTTGCTCTTCTTTGGGGACTCATCTATATAAGCAAGGCTATATCACTTAGTTATTTTGCATCGGGTATCAAGGAGATCAATACTACACAAGACTCTATTGCAGCAGATAAATCATTCCGAAAAGCACTATCTCTGAATCCTTCTGATATTTACTATCAAGCATTGGCTGAAAACAGTCGTATACAAGCAAATCAGATAATATCAATAGCAACAACTTCTACGCCTGAAATTGTAACCAAATTGTCAAATGTCATAAATGCTGGTATTGAAGCTGCAAGAAGTGCAATTGCCTACGATCCAACCAATTATTATAACTATGTTTCTGAAGCAAGAGTGTCTAGTGTTGCTGCCCAAGTCAAGATGACAAATGCTTATGAAAATACAGTTACTGCATATACAAATGCAATTCGATTGAATCCACTAAATCCATCTCTATATGTAAACTTGGCACAAGTTCAGGCTGGAGAAAATAAGCTCGATGATGCTCTTGCCACAATAGGTCAAGCACTTCAAGTCAAGAATAATTATCTTGATGCAGTGTTCCTACTTTCACAGATCCAAGCTACACAAGGCAATCTGAAAGACGCAATAATATCTGCAAATGTAGCAACACAGATAAATCCACAAAATCCATTACTATTCTTCCAGCTCGGTCTATTGGCTTATAATGACAAAAATTACACTCTTGCAGCACAAGCGCTAGAGGAAGCGATCAAATTGCAACCAGTATATGCCAATGCACAATATTTCCTAGGTCTCTCCTATGTAAGACTAAATAAGACAACAGAAGCAGTTACTGTATTTGAGGAATTGAAAAAGGCAAATCCAGACAATAAAGAACTATCATTTATCCTAGAAAATCTATATGCAGGCAAATCACCTTTTACTGATGCACAACCACCAGTAACATCTACTCCAGAGAAAAGACAATCGCTACCTGTAAAAGAGAATAGGTAATTATGGTTAGGAGATTATTTAGTATTATGGCTCGAGAGATACGCGGTCTTCATGAGGCCGCGTATCTCCTTGCATTCTTTGCTCTATTGTCACAAATACTTGCTTTGGTTCGAGACAAGCTCTTTGCGTATTCATTTGGTGCTAGTCATACTCTCGATATATATTATGCTGCATTCCGTGTGCCAGATCTTATATTTGTCTCTATTGGTTCTTTGGTTTCGGCATCTATATTACTGCCATATTTCATAAATAAGTTTGGTGAAAGTGACAAAGAAGGGAAATCATTTTCGGATACAATATTTACTGTTTTCTTTACAGCCATAATTATAGTAAGTGTGATAGTATATTTTATTACTCCATGGATCACGCCAAAAATAATTCCAGGTTTTGCCAATGATCCATATTTACCACAACTCATCCTTTCGATAAGGATAATGCTATTGTCACCTCTATTTTTGGGTCTTTCGAATTTGTATTCTAGTCTTACACAGATGAGACATCGTTTCTTGGTCTATGCTATCAGTCCTGTTGTTTATAATCTCGGCATTATCATTGGCATCCTATTTATATATCCCTTAGTAGGTATTTATGGTTTGGCCATCGGTGTAGTAATAGGAGCTTTCATGCATATGGCTATACAAATACCTTTTCTATCATATGAAAAGTTGGTCCCTAGGTTTACCATGATTGTACAGTGGATAAAGATAAAGAGTGTTGTTCTAAGCACATTACCACGTACGATAACTCTTGCAGCAAATCAGATTGCTTCATTTGTTCTCGTTGCCATCGCTTCTCTCATGGTTCCAGGATCTATATCTGTTTTTAATTTTGCATTCAATCTGCAAGCAGTGCCACTCACCATAATAGGAGTTAGTTATTCATCGGCTGTATTTCCAACCCTTTCTCGTCTATATTTCGAAAAGAACGGAAAAGAATTTTTGGAAAAAATGATCATTTCTGCTCAACATATCATCTTCTGGTCAATGCCTATCATGATACTCTTTATAGTACTTAGAGCACAGATAGTGCGTACTATTCTCGGTTCAGGACAATTTGATTGGGCTGATACACGGCTCACTGCTGCAATGCTAGCATTATTTATTATCTCTACCATAGGACAAAGTCTAGTTATACTTTTCATTCGGGCATTTTATGCGGAAGGTGAGACACAAAAACCACTTCTAATAAATATAATTTCAGCTGTCATTATCATTATACTTGGTTATGTACTCACCAAATTGTTTTATTCTTGGCCAGCATTTAGTTTCTTCTTCGAAGATTTGCTCAAAGTTGGTGGTCAAATAGGAACTAGTGTTTTGATGTTGGGACTTGCATATTCTATAGGTACAATAATAAATCTTGTATTACATTGGTATGTATTTACTAGAAAATATAGAGATTTCAGTAGGCCAGTGCTAGCAACCTTTTATCATAGTTTTGCATCATCAATAATTATGGGTTATGCGGCTTTTCTTTCTTTGCGAGTATTTGATCAAATATTTCCACTAAATAAAGTTTGGGGAATATTCATGCAAGGCTTATGTGCTGGTCTATTTGGAATTGTTATTGGTATCATTATCCTCATCTTACTCAAGAATAGAGAATTCAAAGAAGTATGGCGCACTATACATGGAAAGATATGGAAAGTAGTCATACCTCCTGCAGAAGTGGAGAGAATGTGATATTTCTGCTATATTCAGTGGACAATGAATAAAAACAACATTCGCAATTTTTCTATCATTGCTCATATAGACCACGGCAAATCTACACTTGCCGATAGGATGCTTGAAATCACAGGTACAATAGAAAAGCGCAAAATGCAGGATCAGTTCTTGGATTCTATGGAATTGGAGCGTGAAAGGGGTATTACGATCAAATTACAGCCTGTGAGGATGAAATGGGCAGATAATTACACCTTAAACCTGATTGATACTCCTGGTCATATAGATTTCTCATACGAAGTATCTCGAGCTCTAAAAGCTGTTGAGGGTTCAATACTATTGGTAGATGCGACTCAAGGGGTGCAAGCACAGACTCTTACAACATTGAATATGGCGCGCGAGATTGGACTGACTATAATCCCTGTTATAAGCAAGATAGATTCACCATTAGCAGACGTAGAAGAGACAGTGAAAGAGATCAGTCAATTGCTCGATTGTTCCAGAGATGAGATTTTGAAAGTCTCTGGCAAGACTGGTGAAGGAGTAGAGAATCTATTAAATGAAATAATTTCACGTGTGCCACCCCCTAAAGAGAAATTGATAAATAACAATCAATTTAGCTCGCTTGTATTTGATTTCCAATACTCCAATCATACAGGTGTAATCGTCTATGTGCGCGTGATGTCAGGATCAGTCAGAAAACACGATAAATTGAAGTTCAAAATAGCAGATAGAATATTTGAAGCGATAGATGTAGGTGTATTTATGCCAGAAGAGACTATAGTTGATTCACTAAATGCTGGAGAAATAGGTTATATCGTAACTGGTATAAAAGAGCCAGGTATTGCTTCTGTTGGTGATACTGTTTCTACAGAGAAGGACAATGAACCAGCCCTAGAAGGTTATAAGAGGCCTAGACCTGTTGTTTGGGCATCTATATATCCAGAGAGTCAAGACAATCTGGTATTACTGCGACAGGCCTTGGGAAGGTTGAGTCTATCTGATTCTGCATTTACATATGAAGAAGAAGCATCTGGTACCCTAGGAAAAGGATATCGTTGTGGTTTTCTTGGTATGCTTCATTTGGAGATTATCACAGAGCGCTTGCGAAGAGAATTCAACCTTGAACTTATTGTCACTATGCCGACTATCATATATTCGGTCAAATTGAAAAATAGCAAAGAAATAAAAGTATATTCACCACCACTTTTCCCAGATGATCATGAAGTCGTGGAGGTCAGTGAGCCAGTTATAACTATGAAGATTATTACTCCACCCTCGTATATTGGTGGACTGATGAAATCTATCTATGAACATGAAGGAGAGATTACGTCCACAGATAATTTTGGTGATAATCGCACAATAATAACACTCGATATGCCACTCCGAGAACTTATGCGTAATTTCTTTGATGAAGTGAAAAGTGTATCTTCTGGTTATGCATCAATTTCATACGATATAACAGGCAATAGATTGGCTGATGTTATGCGTATGGATATATTGGTAGCAGATGAATCTGTACCAGCTTTTGCTAGAGTTGTATCTAGGAAAAGAGTACAAGAAGAAGCAGAACAAGTAGTAGAAAAATTGCACAAAATATTGCCACGCGAATTGTTTACATTCAAGATACAAGCAAAAGCTCATGGACGTATATTGGCTTCACGAACTCTTTCAGGCATGAAGAAAGACGCAGCTGCTACACTTTCTGGTGGAGATATTACTCGCAAAATGAAATTGCGAGAAAAGCAAAAGCAAGGTCGCAAACGTCTAAAAGAACATGGCAAAGTGAATATACCACAACAAGCTTTCATCAAAATGATGAGGAACGATTAGAGTCTCCAGATAGGGAAGTAAAGCATTATCATACTTATGATGACCAAAATGCCCACAACTATAAAGCCGACACTTATCGCTTTTCTAGATTTTTCGTGAAATAGCATTAGATATAGTATACTTTGGAGTATGAAATATCGCAATCAATCACCGTGGAAAAAGATTGTATCATCACCACTTTCATCTATTGTACTTTTGATTGTTATTGTTTTCCTTATCAAAGGAACTATAAATATCATGAAGAAATATGATACTAGTTTGGATCGGCTGGTACAAGCGCAGGCTACACTAGACAATCTTGAATCAAGAAAAAATGATTTGGAAGATAAGGTTGCATATCTATCCACAGATCGAGGTATAGAATCAGAGATAAGAAGCAAATTTCGTGTGGCATTTGAAGGTGAATCTGTTGCTGTTATTGTAGATGAATCGTCAGCTCCAACGACTAGTCCTATAAAGACGACGAAACAGATATCGTGGTTGAAAAGATGGTTGAAAGTATTTGGGATATGATAGTAGTATGGATTTCTTGCTCGGACTTTTTGTGGCGGGCCGAAGGTTCTGAATGAGCGAAGCGAATGAAGAACCGAAGGTCCGCCGAAGCTCCGAGCAAAGCGAGGAGCGTAGGCGGGCATAGTTTAGTGGTAAAATGACTGCTTCCCAAGCAGTAGATCGGAGTTCGATTCTCCGTACCCGCACCTATTTGATACCGAGTGATGACTTTAGCTTTTCTTCATTGAAACCGACTACAATTTCTTCTCCGACACTAATGACTGGGACACCCATTTGTCCCGTTTTATCTATCATTTCTTTGCGCTTTTCCATGTCTGTTGCGACATTGTATTCTGTAAAAGCGATATTATTTGACTTGAAAAAAGACTTTGCCATATTGCAATACACACAAGTTGGCGTTGAATATATAGTTACATTTTGCATATTATTTATTATTTTATGTGAGATATTTTTATAAATTTCTAATTTATTGACTAGGACTACTATTATAGCACAAAATATGGCCTGTCAAATAGGTTTTTTTGTGAATAAGAAACAGTTTTTCTATTCTGGTGCCCTCGGTAGGAATCGAACCTACAATAACGCCTTAGGACGGCGCAGTTATATCCATTTAACTACGAGGGCATATAGACAAATGTATCACACTTCCATGAAAAAAATAAATCTGTTATGATACCTGTTATGACACCTGAAGAAAAATCATTGCTTGAACGTACGTACAAATTGGTGGAGGAAAACAATGGATTGCTTCACAAAATACGTCGTGCTGGGCGTTTTGCAACGATAACAAGGATAGCATATTGGGTGATCATTATTAGTTTGAGTTTGGGTGCATATTACTTGATACAACCCTATATAGAAGCAGTATCTGGCTTGTATGGTGATATTGGCAATGTAGGTAATACTAGTACGAATAGTATAAATAGTATTCAAAATACTACCAATCTATTTAGGGATCTTTTGAATTGAAAATAAATTTGCCGAGGTAGCTCAGTTGGTAGTAGCGCTTCCCTGAAGAGGAAGAGGTCGCCGGTTCGATCCCGGCCCTCGGCACATATAGTATAAATAAAAATCTCGAGCAATACTCGAGATTTTTATTGAATAAATAGTTTTATGCTGTTCTAACTTTCAACTTTGATTGTCGTTTTCTATCGAGTTTGGGTAATTTCAAGATGAGGAGACCGTGCTTTTCTATAGCTTCTGCTTCGTCAACGTCTATTTCTTCTGGTAGCTGTATGGTGCGAGAAAATGAGCCCCAATACAATTCTCGTACAAAATAGTCATCATCACCACTCACTCTTTCTTCTTCTCTTTTGCCATGAATTGTGATCATATCGCGAGTAATCGTAACGTCTAGATCTTCTGGTCTAACACCAGCAATCATGCTTTTTACAACGATCATATCCGGAGTCTGATATACATCCACAGTGAGTTCACCGTCTCTATCTGATTCTTCATCTAGCCATGAAGAAGGTACATCTTTGCCATTTCGTGAACTCGGTCTTAATTCTCGATCATCATCGGAATTATTATTATTCATACGGATAGTACCTGTTAGACGTTCAAAGAATGATTTTTTATCTTTTTGCATATTATTCGATGGATTAAATTATTATAACAATTATACACTAGATTGAAGTAAAGTTTAAAGAGCAATATGTGTATAAGATATTTATCTTCACAATAACTTTGGTCTAACAACTTTGACTTCTTCGAAAAGAATAATCAATATTACAACAGCAGACCAAACCCATACAAAAGTTCTTAGTATATCTGTAGAATGACTATTGATTATTGTTAGATTGAAAGAAGCATGAAGAGCTATGGCCATAGTTAGACCTACAATTGCAGCGATGAATTTGACTATCTTGCCTTTGTAAAAAGCTAGACCCAGTGTAAATCCAATAAGAGCAGAACTAACTACATGAACTAGAGTTGCTCCGATAAAACGCATTCCACCTGTTGCTATACTTTCTGCTATAGCTCCATTTGATAGTGGTCCTAGGATAAAGAGTGCATTCTCTATTGCAGCAAAGCCAAGTGCTACAGTTATCATATATATCATTGCATCGATTGGCTCATCATTCCATTTGGATCGTAGTGCAACTACAATTACTGCGACAAATTTGATCATTTCTTCTGCTGCGGCCCAAAGTGCATACCGAAGATTCTCATTGTTTACTACATCGGATATGTATTTTTCTGCAAATATAGCAACTATGATAGAAAGTGATCCTGCCAAGAATCCTCCTGCAAGAAGAGATCGTGGTTCTGGCCTGTCTATATCTTCACGGAGCCAAAAAGCTAGCCAAATAAATGAGGGCAAGACTCCAGCTAGGATTGCATAGAGTAATGTAGATGAAGACATAGAAGTATTATATCTTTTTTCAAATATAGAAGCTCTCTTGACAAATATGACAATATAGTATAGAAATGAATTAGATTCTGAACTTCAGTCAAATTTATAAGACTCTAACTTTTGGTGCCGGAAGGTACCTAATCTTGTAGATTTGATTGGAAAACAATGAAAGAAGCTATGAAGAAAACAATGTTGGTGTCGGCGTTCGTGGCGATGGCGCTTGGCAGTTTTGCCGGCGTTGATCTACGTGATGATGGGGTCTTCTCGGAGCCGATCCAGAAGATCCAAGTGTCCAAAGAAGTCAGTGCGTCAGGTGAAGTCGTGATCCCTCCACTCTTTGGAGAGGAAGGGGTAATCATTGCATCACTCTGTTCGTCTTCCTCGCCAAATCTGGCCAAGAGCCGAGTCAATGCCATGGCAGGCATGGCCGGGGTCTCTGTTGAAACGGACAGGATGACTGATTCTGCTGCTTGGTATGTGATTCCAAACAACGGTCTTCAATGGTTCGATCCAGTGTCCACTACTTTTAAGTCATGGATGGGGACAACGAATATCTCAAGTCCATTTACTGGTACTGAATATGGTAACCGGATCATAGTACACGCTTTCGGTAAATATCCTGTAAGCAATTACAGGTGCCGAGTAGCTTCTACTATTACCAACATCGTGACGATGGAGTTTCCAGTTGGTACCAATACGACAACTGGCATGGAAATCCCGTTCAATGCCAACTTCGTTGGGATCGATACGGGGACCAATGGTCTTATCGAATCATTCTACAACCCTTCGATTGCGACATGGGTTGTTGGAGGTGATGACAAGGTCTATTCCAACGGGGAATTACCTTCTCAAGTCAGCTACGACTGGTGGTATCGCTTTGGTGCCACAGTTTCGATCGGTGCGACCAAGCCTTCGGACTTCAATCTCATCAAGACACAATTTGTACCAGAGTTGCAGTCATTGTCTGTAAGTCTGATCAAGAATAGTGTTGAGATTGGCAAGAAGACAGTCTTCGAAGCTAGACCCAAATTGCTGATTGGAATATATGACCAAGATTCGGTCATTATCACAGTGGATGGGGGTCAACTATGGATTCCTTACCAGTTGTGGTCTATCGACAATTTCACGGGAGCATCGTGGAGTGTGTATTATCAGCAAGCACTCTATTCTGGACAGCCGGTGCTTGTACCAAAGCCTGATCCCATGAAATATTTCAGACTGATCACCGTCATGTCGCCGTAGTGCTGTGTTGGTGACATGTCGCAGCTCCTTCTCGTGAAGGGGCTGTTTTTAGGTTCTATGAAGTTTAGTGTGGAAGATTCAGAAATAAAAATGGCAAAAATGCGAGCGTGATTTTGAGAACATAGTTTTCGAAATTGCGGAAACCATACGAAATCCTTTTAA
>JBAZBL010000006.1:74765-75054 GCA_041671485.1 Minisyncoccota bacterium | reverse complement strand
TTAGAGGAATTGGCAAATGGCTGATAATGAAGACGGTGCAAACATGAATATATTACCACGAGTGTCTTGTCGCGCCTAGCCAAGGTTGTAGTTTATGGGGGAAGATTAAAATTGCCCTTGGTAGCAAATCTTCCCGTCTTTGTCCTGTCCCCCTGCGACCTTACCATCACGGCACGATGTCCATATCAACCACAAGGACATTGTTCACAGGAATCGTCGACTTGTGAGTGTATAACAAAGCACCGCTGTGTCTCTAACGCCGAACATATTCGACATCACTCGAATAGAA
>JBAZBL010000006.1:0-74755 GCA_041671485.1 Minisyncoccota bacterium | reverse complement strand
GCATCATGATCAACAATGATGAAGAAATCCGAGAAAGCGAGAATGAAATGGCAAAAGGAGGACACTACGAGGAATGCTTTGCTGACGATGAAGACGATAACAAATAGTCGTTAGCTTCAGTTCCGAGTGAACGCAGCATGATGAGATACTGGTTTTGCTTTGAGCAAATTATAGATCGGGTTCGATTGTCTAAGTCTCCTGATTTTATAAACACCTCAACAGAGCCATAAAACATCGTGCTGCGGGACTTGGATTCGAACCAAGATGACGACTTTCAGAGAGTCGCATCCTACCATTAGATGATCCCGCAGTGTTGTAAAAACTACTCAATCTGAACATAAACTAAATCAATCGAAGTCACTACTCGGGCTCCGTAGCTCTGCGAAGCGGAGCGAAGGAGGCCCATTAGATGATCCCGCACTATTACCCCTTGAGAATACAACAAAACTAAGTCCTAGACAAGAAAATGTCCTGCAGTTTTCATACAGCAGGACATCGCAAATCGGTCTTCAATGCCAAACTCATGGCGATAGTTTATGCCACACTTTGATAATCACCATGGAATATAGTGACCACCACAGAGTGGCAATAGTTGTACTGGCAAGCATCATGAGCATTTCTTTCCTCGGCTTCCCTTTTACTCCATTCTCACGCCACAGGAGAACCACGAATGGTGGCAAGAGTTGCCAAGAAAAGATGATGAACTTGATCACATTGGATAATCTTATTGATATGAGGGGTCTATCAACGATGAGTTTTCTCTTGACCCAATGCCAAATCCGGGACACAACCCCTGCAATCGTTGAGATCTGCAATACATCTCCACCAATTTGATCGTATATGCTAAGAAAAGTGAATGAAGCAATCATCTGGAAGATGAATAGTCCAATCAATCCCGGCACTACACCAAAGAGGTTTATGATCACAGGGAAAGCCGACCAATATAGCATAAAACCTATGATTTTCTCGATAGTGATGGCTCCTAGAGCTACGCAACATCTCGCAAATAAAGAGTATATTCTTTTCGTAATTACCTCATTTCTAGTTGTTTGTTTCTAGTTGTTTTCTGAAATACTTCTTGATTGACAATAACACAAATCATACATTTTGGCAATTTGGAAACATTGTGTTAGGATGCAATTACTATGCGTTATTTCATCGGATATCTCATGAGGGGTGAATCTGCCGAATATTTCAAGGCAACTTGTTCCGATATTGCCACCCGTTTTGGCGTAGAAGATGTATCTAGCATCGTACCACCACATATCACCGTAAAAGCACCATTCGATAGGATAGATGGCAATTCTATAGACGAAATAATATCTCTTATAGCCGATGCACCAGCAATACCCATTACCCTTTCAGAATGGAATCACTTTGGTACACGAACCATCTTCCTAGATGCTCCCAATCCTCCAGCAGAACTCAAAACATATATAAAGAGCGTTCTTTCGAAATTTCGTTCTCTCGGCATAATGCTCAATCCCCAAGAACATGATCCTCATATTCATATGTCTATAGCTCGTTTCTTAAAACCAGAGCAATATGAAGAAGTATGGAAATACCTAAATGCTATGCCAGCGCCAAAGTTTGACATTATGTTCGACAATCTCACTATATTTGTCAAAGAAAATCGTGATGAACGTATTTGGAAAACATTGAAAACATTTCCTCTCACAGGAAAGCGCCAGTAAATATTATTACTTTGTAGATTTCCTCTTATCTTTCACTGCTTTTACAAAAGCAGTGAAGAGTGGGTGTGGCTGAAGTGGTCTTGCCAAGAATTCTGGATGAAATTGTGTACCTAGGAAAAATGGATGTTTATCTTTAGGCAATTCTGCTATTTCCATGAGCACTCCATCTGGTGATTTGCCAGAGAATATGAGGCCGGCTTTTTCGAGTCTTCCAATATATTTTGGATTGACTTCATAACGATGACGATGTCTCTCTTTGATCATAACAGTCGGCTTTGATAGTTTCTTGCCACCAAAGAATGAATATGCTTCTTGTGCAATTGAATCTTTCTTCAATTTTGCAGGATACAATCCCAATCTCATAGATCCACCATAGTCATTCATTGCAAGTTTCTTCTTCTGATCTGGCATAATGTCGATAATTAGATCAGAACTCTTTGGGTCAATCTCGGCAGTATGTGCATTTTTGAGTCCTATTACATTCCTAGCATATTCTATCGTCATGAGTTGCATACCATAACATAGGCCAAAATAAGGTATTTTATTCTCTCTTGCATATCTTATAACATTCAACTTCCCCTCTATCCCTGATTCACCGAAACCACCAGGAACTATTATGCCATCATATCTATTAAGTGTTGAAAAGATTAAATTTTGTCCCGCGCTCGCTGGCGAAGCAAACATGTATTCTGAACCCTCTTCGGAGGCGGGGAAATCTTTATCAAAAGTAGTCTTGGGTTCCGCCCCCGTCGCAGGGGCGACAAATGGCGACTTGGCGAAGCCAACGAAGGCATTTCGTCGCCCCGAGGAGGGGGCGGCTTCCTCAAAATCCCTAGCATTCACAGTATGAATGATCGCTTTTACACCCACCTCATAAGCTGAAAACTTTATTGCTTCTAGTACTGAAATATATGCATCAGAAAGGATAAAGTCACCAGTATTGAAATACTTCCCAACAATCGCTATATGCACTTCATGATTGCCGTTATTCGAAAGTTTGCGAATACCCTTTGCCATCTTTATCCATGATTCAAATACTTTGTCTGTCTTTTTGGCTTTCAGACCAAGAGAATCTAATAGTAATACTCCGAGTCTATCTTTATGAAAATTGACTGGTACATCATATATACTCTCTATATCTGGTGCGGATATCACTCTCTCACATGAAATATTGCACGATATAGCGATCTTTTCTTTCCTTTTATGGTCCAATGGTAAATTTGCTCTTGCAATAATAAAATCTGTATTTATACCATATCCAGCCAATTGTCGTGCCGCATTTTGTGTCGGTCTTGACTTCATCTCACCCAAACTTCCAGGAGTAGGCAAATATGAGACCATTATAAATACTACATCACTAGGATGTCGCATCTTTAGTACTCGGGCAGCTTCGATAAACATTACATTTTGATAGTCGCCTATAGTACCACCTATTTCGATTATAGAAATGTCTGATTTATTCACCTTTGCAGAATGTTCAAAGCGATGTACTATTTCATCTCTGATATGAGGTATAGCTTCAACACATTTACCACCAAATTGTAGAGCTCTTTCTTTTTCGATTACATGCTTATAGACCATACCACTAGTGATATAGTCATCGTTAGTGAGATCACGCCCCAGAAACCTCTCGTAATTACCCATATCCTGATCTGTCTCTAGACCAGAATTCAGTACAAACACTTCACCATGTTCTGTAGGATTCATCGTACCAGCATCAACATTGAGGTATGGATCAACTTTTACTAGATTGACCCTATAGCCATTTATTCCGAGTAGAGTGCCAATAGATGATGCTGCAATGCCCTTTCCTACTCCAGACATTACCCCGCCGATAACAAAGATGTACTTATGATTACTTTTCTTTACTCTCTTTCGTAGTATTATCTTCTTTCTCTTCATAAATGCATTCTAGTAAAACACAAAAGACTTGTCTATTGGACACTAAATGATATTTATGACTTTGTTTACTAGTAAATCTAGACCTTGAGATATCTTCTCGTAGCAATATAACTAGCAATACCACCCAAGACTATACCTGATCCCATAATAATGAGAAATATTTGAGTAAAATTCTTGACAAAATATGAAGATAAAACATTTACAACCAATTCGAAGTTCGATGCTATATCCACACCAGCCAAGCGCAATATGATAGTATCACTCCAATTTGCAAAAGTAGCCATAAGTATGAGTGTTATAAGACCAGATACAATACCATACATTATTCCAGAGACAACTAAAGGACCACGTACAAATATATTGCTAGCACCAACTAGCTTCATAACGGATATTTCATCTCTACTGGTATAAACTATGAGACGAATCGTATTGAAGACGATTATCATGGCGACTAGTATAAGTACGATTGCCAACACTGCACCACCTTGTTCAACTGTAGGTATTATCTTACTCAATCTATTTATGATAAGTTTATTCTGTTCATAATTGATCTTTTCGATGATAGGAGTTCCTTCTATGGTAATAGGATTTTTCTTTTCTAGGAAATCTGCAATTCCACCATATTGCCCTGGATCAATTGCTTTTATATTTATAGATGCTGGGAAAGGATTGTCACCTATTTCATCTAGTCCTTGCATTATAAGAGCATTGTCTTGCCATTTTTGCTTGAATGTAGCAAGAGCCATACCTCTTGATATATATTCTGTTTTTGCTACTTCTGGCAGAGCATCTATATCTTTTTTGAGAGCAACTATATCGGATTCTGGTGTTGATAGAGTAAAGTAAACATTTATATCAACTTTTTCTTTTATATCATTCAGGAATGACCTACCAAATGCACTACCAAATATAAGCGCTCCAAAAGCACAAAGAGACAATGTGATGACTACAATCGCTGCAAATGACAAAAAGCCATTACGCCAGAAATTTACAAAGCCTGTCTTAGTTATACGTTTGAGAATAGTAAACATTGATAATTTTTGATTTTTGATTTTTAATCTTTGATCTATAACAAATACTTGCCATCTTTACTGTCTTTGACTACTTTACCCCTTTCCATGGTGATAATCCTACCTCCTATAGCATCAACCATGCCTTTATTGTGAGTAGTGAGTATGACAGTCGTACCCAATTCATTTATCTTTTTCAAAATTCTTGCAATTTCAAAAGTATTTGACGGATCCAAATTGCCCGTTGGTTCATCGGCAATAACTATATCTGGTTGATTGACTATTGCTCGAGCAATAGCTACGCGCTGTCTTTCGCCCCCTGACAATTCATGTGGGAAATTCCATATCTTACGGGCTAGATCAACGAGCTCAAGTACATGAGGTACATCGGCTGATATTTCATCATCTTTCCTACCTGCTGCTTCCATGGCAAAAGCAATATTCTCATATACTGTCTTTGATGGTATTAGCCTATAATCCTGAAATATTGTACCAATCCTTCTTCTTATCTTGCTCATATCCCTTTTATTCAATCTATGAATATCAGATGATTCGAAGAAGACAATGCCATTTGTTGGTCTATCTTCTCCAATAAGAAGTTTCATCAATGTTGTTTTGCCAGCACCAGAATGACCGACGATTGTGACAAATTCTTTGGGTTCAACACCAAAAGTTACATCTTCTAGTGCTACAGAGTGGTCTGGATAGATCTTTGTGACTTTATCGTAATATATCATTCAACTAATTATAGCATCTTTTCTGCATCGATAAATGCTTCTATATCACCATTCAATACTTTATCAACCTGATTTGTCTCATACTCTGTCCTATGATCCTTTACCATTTTGTACGGATGCAATACATATGACCTTATCTGATTGCCCCATTCTATAGATGTAGTAGAAGATATTTGCATACCCTTCTCTTTTGCTATCCTCACATCTTCCATACGCTTCCACAGTTTTGCTCGTAGAATATCCATGGCTTTTTCACGGTTTTGAGCTTGTGAGCGTTCTGACGTAACGTGTATAGATATACCTGTTGGTCTATGCAATATCCGTACTGCCGTCTCGCGTTTGTTTACATTCTGGCCTCCTGGACCTCCTGACTTTGCAATAGATATCTCTATATCATTATCTGAAATGACAATATCATGAGAAGAAGTCTTTTCAAACTTTGGCAATACTTCTACCATAGAGAAAGATGTATGCCTTTTATCATTTGCATTGAATGGCGAAATTCGTACCAAGCGATGTACTCCAGATTCATTCTTCAATATGCCATATGGACCCAAACCTACGGAGGTCAGACCTCCAGAGATTTCTACTGTTATATTCCTATATCCACCATGATCATTCTCATTTGAATGAATTACAGACCAAACCCAATTGTTTGAATCAGAATATTTGTTATACATCCTAACAAGCATTTGAGAAAAATCTTCTGCATCATCGCCACCAGCGCCAGAGAGGACAGATAATATAGCATCACCTTTATCATATTTACCTACACCTTCGAGATCCTCTTTGAGTTTCTTTATTTCGCTAATTACATTTTGTGCTTTTACTTTATCAGACCAAAAGTCCTGTGCATTCATTGCACTTTCGAGCTCTGCTATTTTCTTTTGTATTTTCTCTTTGTCCATCTATATTTTTGATCTTTGACCTTTTATCTTTGATCTATTTTGAGCCAAAGCCCGGGATCGAACCGGGGACCCTCGCTTTACGAAAGCGATGCTCTACCAACTGAGCTACTTTGGCACCACTTCGCTCCTCCTTCCAGTCGGAGCTTCGCGGTGCAAGCACAACTACATTGTGGGCTTGCCCCGCGAAGCCTCAACCCATAAGGGGTGAGGCGGAGTGGGGAGCCAAGACCGAGGATTGAACTCGGGACCTCGCCATTACCAATGGCGTGCTCTACCAACTGAGCTATCTTGGCATATTTATATATCTACCACCAAAAGAGTTACATTGGCAGTCATTGCATCATAATACAGAAATCACAGCTTTTCAATCGAAATAAAAGCGGTCGTGTTCCGAACACGACCGCATCTTCCCCACCCTGTCTCGCTAGTCCTCAAAAATGTCGCGAGACAAATAGACCGACAAAGTAACAATCTCGAAGATTGTTTGGTGCAAGCGGATATTCACTGACTATCATACCACCCGCTCGAAATCCTCGTCTTGTCACTGGCAGGAAGTTGAACCGAAATTCATCTCGGCCCTGCTTCCAGCCGATGTAGAAACTTTCGGATTCAAATTCCATACCTTTCCACAAAGGACCAAAAGTCTCATTCGTATTCATTCTTACCAAGTACTGAATGATCATATTGTGGAAATCTTTTGTGTCAATTGGTTCCAAAGACCCACCTTTGGACATCTCGACTGCGAGAATGTGATTCGTCAAGCTATTGGGCATCTCACCCTCCAGCCCAGATCTCTTTTCGCCAGCATTGGCAAATAGAGTGAAACTGATCACTGCAACTAGCATTGTTAACGTTCTCATATGAACCTCTTTCTATGGTGAATTATAGCACTCTTTTGGTGGACGTAATAAAACAGAATGTTGAGTGATTTCCTATGCGCGGCCGACGGGACTCGAACCCGCAATCCCCGCCGTGACAGGGCGGTGCGATAACCAGTTTCGCTACGGCCGCATTCGTATCTTTAAGTACTTCTCGAATATAATTCTCTTCCTTTGAAGAAAAATGTCATCCTTTGCAAGTATAGGATGATTATACATGAAATCGTGTAATTTCAAAGAGTCACGAATACTGTAAACTAACCTATAATAATTACCTTTCCCCTTACTTAAAACTCCTTTAAATATCATAAACAATCGTAATCTTCGCCTTATTTCCGATAAAAATTGAAATGAACTGGAAGTAAATACCACAGTAATAATCAATGTATTACTAGGTCTATTGCGATGAATATGTCCGCTCCAAACATTACCATCACCATCAAAATAACCTCTGACAAAATCTCTAAAATATATTGCTGGAACATTTGGAACAGCCAAACTCTTTGTTTTTCCCTGATTAAATCCTAAAGCCAATAGATCATAGTACATTTTCTTGCTACCAATCTGTAAACGATACAAAGGTCTTTCATTCACTTTTCCAATACGAACACTGATTTTATGATTGGATCCAATTGTTCGTCTGATATCCTCTAATAATTTTTTGTCTGTAATTTGAATATTCCAAAAATAAGCACCTCTTTTGTTTAGAGTCATATAACCGTCAGCAGCAAAGAATCCCAGTATATATGACATCTTTGGAGTCCATACTTTGAAAAAATCTTTATTAACCTTTTTGTATATTGGCATTACTAGAAAAATACCACAATTGAATAATGGTCACAAACACTTCTTTAGTGTAATGGATAAAATCAACAAAAAGCGCACAAGCCCCGTAAGGGGCTTGTCATAGTGCTCACCATCGCTTCTGCGATAGACCGATCTGGGCGCAACTCCATCGGTCGCAAGCAAGTATTAAAGATACTCTAGCAAAAATATTCTACGAAAGTCAAGATACTGACGAAAACTATTGTGCCGGCGGCAGGACTTGCACCTGCGACCTTAGCTTTATGAGTGCTATGCTCTAACTACCTGAGCTACGCCGGCATTGAATATCGAGCAAAAACCATGTCTAATACTCAAGCTATACAATATCTAAATTTATTCACTTGCGCAACTACATCAATTGTGGCAAAATAGTTAGAACATCGCGGGGTAGAGTAACGGTAGCTCGTCAGGCTCATAACCTGAAGATTGTCGGTTCGATTCCGACCCCCGCAACAAGTTCGGACGGCATAGCCGTAAATGTCTCATTAAGCTTGAATACAGGCGACAGAATGGCGGTTCCAAATGTACCGGTCGATTTTTGGTAGGTGATCCCTTGTGGTAGCACCAATTTCTGAAGTTTTTGCTTCTGAATCGGACTCATAAGCTTCCATTGATTGGCAACATCACCGATCAGCTTCGTAGTGTGAGCTATAGCGATCTCCATATCAAATTCTTCTATCTGAGCTTCATTTCTTGAGATATGGAGACTGGTAATCTGATTATCCAAAGCATCTTTAAGATCTTTATAGTCTTCCTTTGAAATCTCACGGCTTATTCTCATTTCCATCAATTCTTTCTTACGTGCTTCCAACTTGGATAGATTTCGCTCATAGTGATCCTTTTCCTGCTTAACAAGAGTATGTTGGTTTTTATAGGTCTCTATAACGATCCGTTCAAACAGTTTAAGGAACTTAGTCTGTGGAGCTACCTTTTGTAAAAGCTTATAGAATTCATCTTCGAGCGTATCTTTGGCAACAGTGTGACCAAAATGTACGCATTGCTTGCCGTGACAGTGGTAAGAGGCATATTTTTTACTTCGGCCGGTACTCCACGAGGCGGTATAGAGATGATGACATTCACATAACACAAAACGGCGAAGTGGAAAATCGGGATTGGTAGAGAGTCGTGAAGCGGTGGCGTTGTTGGACAAATTCTTTTTTATCATCTGGATGTGATTGAAATCTTCTAAAGTAATCATAGGCTTATGTTGTCCTTGTTGTTCTTCAAGGCTCCACGGATCGACGAGGATACCAGCATAGAATTTATTGGTGAGAATAGTATCCCATAACTGTTTTCTCATTGGCCTACCAGTTCGAGTTTTAAGTCCCCATTTACTACTCTCTTGGGCAAGAGCTGTAATAGTGTGATTGCCGGCTTTATATAGTTTTAATCCCTTTTGAATCAGGTAGAATCTTTCTTCATCCGGAACATCCGGTAAGGTTTTCTTTCTGTCTTTCATCTTCATAGAGTTTGTATACCCTATTGGAGGCGACCAGCACCAGATTCCCTCACGTAATCTGCCTTGCATGCCACCAATACACCTCTGCTTACGTATATCGTTTTCAAATTCTGCATATCCAGCAAGAAGTGTCTCCATCAGTTTACCGCTAGGATCATTTGTGATTGGTTCAGTAACTGATTGGAGAGTAACACCGTACTGAGTTAGTTTAGCGCGGACTGCAAAATGGTCTGTGGTATTACGGGCGAAGCGATCGATCTTCCAAACAATGAAAGACTCCACCTCTTTACTATGTATTCGACAATACTCCAGTGCCTTCAGAAATTCGGTACGATTGGCGGCAGTTGCCGATTCCCCTTTCTCAATATAAATCTTTACCACCTCAATATTATTTTTCTCCGCATATTCCAAACAAGCCCTCTCTTGATTATCGAGACTTGTACCTTGTACTTGTTCGTTCGATGATACTCGAACATATATAATTCCTTTTTTCATATTTTTAATTACAAAAGTGGGGTAACAGTGGACGTCTCAAGTTGCTACACAAGAGAGTTCTGTTACCCCGCTTTTGGACTCAATTAAAATAAATAACGTCCCTAATCCCTTGTGTAGCATTGTAATCATAACATATATATGTACTAGGAAACTAGGCAGCAATTTGTGGCTCAGTTGAAGCTTCTAATAGCAGCGTCTGCGGACTTCCTAAATCAGACTTAGGAACCTCATCAAATATATCAAGCTCATCTGGTTTATCTTTTGGTATCCAATATTTATACGCTTGACCAACTTTTTCATGATGGACAATATTCTCCTTGTCTTCTCGCATTTTTTTAAGCGCATCTTCGATGGCAGTCTTCCCAGCTTCTCCGTCCAGAGCCTCCTGAATCTCTTTAGATGTTCTATGCTCATTGGATTCCAGTAGATATGCTTTTATCATGCCTTCCGCCTCCTCTGCTTTCAACTTTTTTTCTTCAATCTCTCCGCCATATGTCAACCTCACAACCTCACCGTGTTCGGTGATTTCATCTAACATCAAAATTTTGAACGGGGATATTTCCCTTGCAACTTTAGATTTCTTTGGGTAGAACATTATCTCATTACTTTTTTCCTCACTTCTTATCATGTGAAGCACCTCAACGGAGGCTGTTTTGTCTTGGCTTCCAAGTAGTTGCTCCTTTTTAGGCACCTGTGTACTCTCAAATCTTGCAGGCTTTCTACAGTGATCAAGGACTAAATAGCTTATACCCTTATCCTTCCACGGCTTTAGACGATTAAAGAACATCCTTATTTCCTCTGCTTTTTCTTCTTTTATCCCACCCGCAACACTTCTAAGCGTATCGATAACCACAAACTCTATATGATTTCTCTCGATAAACTCATGTAACAACTGTATCGAACGATCTTCATTCAAATTAAGTGAATCTTGGCTAAGAAGGAAAATACCATCATTCACAAGATTGAATCCTAACTTTCTACCTCGATCTTGAATTAGGCGTTGGGATGTTTCTTGCTCTATATATAATACATTACCCTTTTTCGTTTCGAAGTGGTTGATAAAGGGTATACCGAGAGCTATACAACGAGACATCTCCATACCCACCCATGTTTTCTTTTCCCCCGATGGGGCGGCAATAATAGTGACAGTTCCTGTCGGTATTAGGTCTTTTATTAACCACTTCGCTTCGGGAAATTTCACTTGATCAAAATCTTTCCACTGTAATATCTTTAGTGTCTGTTCTTGCTTTTGCTCTTTCTTATTTTCTCTGCCAATAATAGATTCATATGTAACACGAAGCTCCTTCATACCTAGTGGTGGTTGATTTCGATCATTCCACCATCTAAGGTAAGGCCATGCTAAAGTTTCCCATTCGTAGGATGGCAAATGATGAATCAGTTTCCCAACAATCACTGTCGCCGACTCATTTCTAGTCCCTTGAGAGACGCCACTTAATATATCCGTGATGTTCGGATGACTCTTTTCACCAACCAAGCGGGTTAGAAGCCAATCAGGAATATCAGCCAAATCCTCGCGCTTAAAGTCCAACAACCATTCATATTTATTTCCAGATTGGTGCATCGATGGTGGCGCGACAACATAACCCCCGTCACCTCTGAAATCTATATGTGGTAGTAATCCAGTTGTATTTCTGATGACCGTATTGAAGGGATACCTATAGTAGTGATGTTGACCATCACCTCCAGTTTTAACGGCAACTGTAGGCGGTAACTGAAGACTTGATGTGTCAGATCCATTATCAATATCCAGAACGCCAATCCCTGAAATCAAACCTGTAATTATCCCTATTCCAGTCACATCCGGATGTGAAAACCATTCAGTTATTTCTGCTATAGTCGGTTTCCTTGTTTGGTATTCTGTCCACTTTACGCACGGCTGTTTTCCGTTTACAGGTATTATAGATAGACCAAAACTTAAATACTGTAACGCTATCTCTAATAAATTGACATCTGATTTTTGCATATTATTTTTTGTTATTTAATGTTTCTAATGCAAGCTCGGCCAGCTTGTATAACGCATCACGAATTTGTAAAATATTTTCGTCAGTTGTCTTCTCTATAATCTCTGAACTGAGATATTTTTTACATTCATTGATGGTTAGCATAAAAAAATCCACTCTGCGCTTGACTGGTAGAGATTGCTGCTTCTACACCAGCCCAGCGCACAATGGACTTTTGCAGCAATTTTTCCTAAACAAAAAAACACGCTATAATAATTTTACGCGTGATAATATCAGCAACAGGGAAACATTTGGACACTCTCAAATCAGACCTTCTTTCCTCACTTTCAGTCTAAATTTTTTATAATCTTCATAGCTTCCATCCCAAAATTTTTTAACAAATTGACTTTCGATACCTATGATTTTAGGCTCAACTCTTTTCATTTTGTTTGTGTGCACTACAGTAATTCTTGTATTTCCAAATGATAGAGTCTCCTTAGCCGAGCATTCTTTTGATTTTGCAACTATCCTTTCGTAGCTATTCTTTCTTGCTTCCTTTTTTTCATACTCTTCATAAGCTGGCCGAAGAACAGAAAGAGCAAAAAGTCTGTATAAAAACAAACTGAAATTTTTTCTTGCCTTGAATCTTTTTATATTAAAGTTTTCACCTCTATCATTAATTATGAGATATCCCTCTGGAATAGGTACAAAAGAATATCCACCTTCAGATAATGTTATTATTTCTCCTTTAGTATTTTCCAAATAGGTCTTCAACCAATTATATGATTTTGGTGACGGTATTCTTACAATTCTTCTAGCTCGCCAACCTTTCACACCTATCCTATTACGATAGAAACAAGATTTCCAAAGTCTATTACTATTCAAAATAATAAGATGATCAAGAATCAATTTTTGAGCTATCTTGCGAGATCGAGTCTTGACACGACCTGAAACAGAAGCAGCAGTTCTCATACTTATAAGCTAGCACCTTTCAAAGATTTTACACACTAGATTAACCTCGACAATATCTAAACGGAGTTGTATGCTTAACTTACAACTGAATATTTAGAAATAGCCTAAACCTCTTTTTGGGGCATGGCGAAAGGAAGTCGGATTACGCATAAAGAACCCATCATGGGGTCGCGTAATCCGCCATACAGGGAAACTTGTATGAGAGTCTTCGGACTCTACCCGTGATGGGCTTTTTGCTTAAATATTAAAATGGGTAGAATAATTCATAAATTTCAAGACAGTACATCAACATACCCGAGTGGATTTGAAGTACTTTTAGACAGTAGAGAGAAAGTGACCATTGGCAATTCATCTAACGGAATAAAGATATACGACCACTTCCTAATAATATTTCCGCGACTTATTTGGAGATGTGATAATGCTTCTTTTATTGAAAAAAGTTTTCCTGTATTAAGAACAAACTTTATTGGTAGCCCGATAGAGCAAATTGCAGTAGATATCATAAAAAGATTTAAGACAAAAGATGAGCTGATTAATTTTTTAATTAATGTGAAACATGAAAACAAGTAAAATACTGTCATTCCTGTCTGGAGTTATATTGATACTCGCTATACCCTCGATAACTATAGCCAATATAACATGAAAACATTTACTTCAAAGCAAGTCTTTATTCTAGTGATTGTCATCGTTGCTGGTATTGCCTTTGCAGAAACCTCCGCACCAATATGGTCTTCAGACTTTCTACGTGAATTTGGGTTAAAACTGTTTGTTTATGGAGGAATATCGGAGTTTATTGTAGTCTCCTTATCTTCATCAATGAAAAATTCCTAGAATTGAAATCTACTATAATAACATGTTAAAAAATAAAGATTGGAAAAAAATTGATGGTGAAATTTGTAGAGTAATTAGTTTTACTCCATTATCTTCAAGTGGAAATAATCTTCTCCCCTACGCGTCGGTTGTTTTAGAATGCAATAAATTACCGATGGAAATAACTGGATTCATCACCCATAAAGTAGACTTCCACAATCTTTCGGAAGCTTTCAGAAAAAGGGTTGCCGATCAAGAAATATTGATTCTCTGGAGTAAAAAACAATTGAAAAGTTATGCAAAGGTTTTTTCCATCTTCATGCCAAGATTATGGGTAATGATTTGTAAAAAAGGAGCATACAAAATGATTACCGATATAAACTATATGCCTGAGCTTGAGGGACTAGATAGATGGAATACTGAAAAACCAATTATTGACTGGAAACCGAAGGTAATGAAATAATCTTATGAAGATTAGTAAAACAGTATCATTATGATAAACAAACCATGTATTTTGATAACCATTGTTATAGTTGTTTTTGCAGTGGGAGCTTATTTTGTTTTAGGCACAAGAGATATAACTAATCAAACATCAATTCCTGAAGCCGCCTGCGAAGAGGTTAATCTAGACAGGGACTACTCTAAATTATCACATGAAGAGTGCCTAAATAATGAAGCATGTAAATTTACCGTCTATTTGGCTTTCCAAAATAGGCAGAGGGAAATAATCAGTAAGTTTGGGAGTTCTGTTGATCCTAATCTTGAATTCGATGCACCATCAACCCTAGCCACTCGATCCTTCCCAACAAAATTGCAAGAGTTAACTAACGGAGAAGCTGTTATACCGGATCATGCCGTGGAGCTGTCTGCCGATGATCTAGATGGTTTTGAAGAAGAGTCAATCAAAAGACCACCGGTAATTTTTTTACGAAAAACCTTTGATGATTATATTAGTGGAAAGGAAATTTCTATTTTTTCAGAAAACATGACGAGACAATGCCATATTGTTTCTGACACTACATTTGGACTAGATGGTTTTGATGAGGCATACTATAGAAGTCGATTTACTCCTTTTGCCATCTTCAAACATATCGGTCAGGGTTATGATATTTTCCTGTTATTTGCAGATAAACCAGATCGAATATTACGGGCATGGGTTAGCGATGCCGATGATGAAGGTAACTTTCAACTAAAGACTATCGAGGATGCTGGCGTACCAAAGGATGAGGTTCTAAGGCTGTATAATTCGTTCAAGAAGTACCTCATTAACCCAAAGTTTTCAATTTGATTGACGTGATCTTGGAAACTGATTATTTTTGAAGATTTTGCGCCTGACCCCCTTCTTGCGTTCACATATCAAATATCAAAACCGACTACCCCCACCCCTCTTATTTGGAGTTATAATAATTTGCAAACAGTAAGATTAAGTGTCGGAACAGCTGAGGTTTTACCCGCATCGTTATTCCACTGTATACCCATCTCCGACAACAGAGGTGTCAAGGCTTTTAGTTTTACGGCAAAGTTATCATTCTGCATAATGATCTCTCTGTACTCCCTAACAATGTCATACTCACTCATCTTAATGAATCGGAACAACTCTTGTGCCGGATTTGGACTCTCAAGAGCCGTTTCTAGGTCATGTTTGGCAATAGCCTTATATGCACGATCTAGAGTGACCCCAGACTTCTTCAGAGCCATGCTTTCACTATAGCCCGTATCTAGAAGAGCTTGGCCAGCCTTAAAACCCGCTTTCCTATAATTTCCTACCAAAGTTATTGCTTTTTCTAGTGTCATAGCCATATAGATAGCTATATTTTACCATATATTTTGAGTAATAGTGCATATAGCGTAAAGGTAGGATACCAAAATCAACATAAGATAACTCCTAATATGTAGTCCAGTCGCGCCACTCTTTTTTATCAATTTTAGATTGACGAATCATTGTCTCAAGGGTTCGGATAGCAAAACTCTTCGAGCCATGGACGTTTATTTCCACGACTGCATTGGTAGTACGATTAATCCAAGCCTCATGAGACCCCTTACGATATTCAAGAAACTCAAACCCATGTTCTTTCAAAAAATCACAGATGTCTTTATAACACCAGTTATTCAGACCTTTTGCCATTTTATGCCATCTGAGCCGTTAGAGAACGATAGTAAGGGGATACAGTTAGATTGTTTGTGCTTGTTATTGAAGGTTTCTCAATTTCTCTTGCAACTGCAAAATACTTTTTCCAGTAGTCTTCAGGAGCATACCGATTCAAAAGGTCATCAGATAGATTTTCCCGTATTACCGTTTCAAGATGCAGTTCGGCAGCTTCCTTAATACTTTTCATCAGTTCAGTTGGGTTACTACCTTCCTCTACAATATCAAAAGTTAGACAGACACCAATATAAGTAGCACCATCTTTGTATACGAGACATTCGATGGTACCACGCTCTTTAGTATTTTTAGGCCTTTGAATATTCATATGATGAGTTTACCACTCCCTGACATATAGACATAGTCCGTAGGGTGGATAACCATTCAAACATATATGACATTATAAATCAAGCACCATTACGCTATTTGATTACAATTCAAAAACTACACATGAGATTCAATGGAAAGTTCATGCAATCCCCTAATGCTTTCCATAATCTGGTTCCAATCCTGTCTCACCTGTGCAACAAAATATTAAACCCTTTACATTTTCGTGTACGCAGTATATCATCACTATCCACAGTTGACAGTAATAATTTCCTTAATTTTTCTTCACTATTAAGGTATACTTTATGTAGCTTGTGGGTACACTTGTAGTTTTCACTTCGGTATTGACAAATGTCGTGTGATAGTGTAATCTATGAGTGTGTCCGTGGGCGTAAGCCTTGTTCGGCAAAAGATATATCTTAAGTCGAAAAGCGGGCACAACTAAAAAAACCACAAATGATCGTGGTTTTTTTAGTCCCTCATTATGCTCCAAAAGATAGGATTTTGACTATTTTCTACTTCCATAACAATTACTCTCACCCTAACAGGATTATTTCTACCAACCGTGGCAACCAATGCATACTGTTTCGCCTTAACTCTCTTTGCGCCTTTTTTTCTTTTTTTAGAAATTATCACCTCTCGTTCTTCATCAATCGCTGTTGCATTTCTCACAACTGCAACAGCTAGGGGAAGGTGAAATCCCTTTGCGTTAAAAACCACATTCTTCTGCAAAATCTGGCAGGATACCCGACCTATAGCATTATAAGCGGTTCGAATAGTTGAACTTAATAATTTACAATACTCTACTGGATCTAATTTCGGTTCCATTGAAAAAAATTATCATAAATCCATCAGAATTTCAAGGATATTTTTACTAACTACACATAATAAAACTCTTCAAATACCCTTTTATAGGCACTGAAAGCGCTTTTTGCATCGTTTTCATTCAAGGAAAAACTAGATCCTTCATGGGCAATCATATTTCTCACTTTATGTGCTTCCCAAGCATCATTTAGAGTATTGAAATCTCCTTTTGCAACCCTCTTCAACTTGTCTCCGACTGTTTGGCCCTGATAGCCCATTTGAGTCAAGATTTCATCCAAGATAATATCTGCATCAATTATTGCTTGACGCCAATCATTTGGATTATTTGAAGCAATATGGATCTTTGCACTTTCCCAACGCTTTACCATGCCAGGATTTGACCCTGTATTCTTTTCGTATATCGGCACAACTTTGAGATCGAACATTTCTGCTTCTTTATTCCTAATCCTTTTCAATTGTTCGACACAATAGACTATAACTATAAGAAAAAAAACTGATAATGGTATACATATTCCTATCAATATACCTCCAATATCTTTTGCTGTCTCGACAGCAGATGGATAACTATTGACTATGGTTTTACTAGTAGATTGGATGAATGGTGCATAGTCTATTGCAGGTAATTTTAGTTCTGATTCCATGGTTATATTATACCAATTTATTTCGAAGAATAATCTTTTCCAGCTTCAAATAGAGTATCTTCTTCGCAATGTCTAGTCATTAGTTGTAAACCGACTGGCAGATCATTACCACCTTCTTTCATAAAGCCACATGGTATAGATATAGCTGGTAGTCCAGTCAGATTGGCTGTAACAGTGAATATATCTTCTAGATACATCTTCATTGGATCATCTGTCTTTTCGCCTATCTTGAATGCAGGACCTGGTGTAGTCGGTGTAGCTATAATATCTACAGATTCAAAAGCTTTTTTGAAATCATCTGTTATCATGCGTCTCACTGCATTTGCCCTATTGTAATATGCATCATAGTAACCAGAAGAAAGTACATATGTGCCTAGAAGTATTCTTCTTATCACTTCTTTCCCAAAGCCAGAATGACGAGTTTCTAGATAGTCATCTATTATATCTTTGCCATCTATATGTAGTCCATATTTTACTCCATCAAAACGTGCCATATTCGAAGAAACTTCTGCTGGCATGATAATATAATAAGCCATCAGAGAATATGCTATATTTGGTAACTTTATTTCTTTTACTTCATATCCTTTTGCTTTGAATGTATCAATAGCTTTATTAAATAAAGATATAACTTCTTTATCTATTCCATCCCCCTCCAAGAAATGATACGGCACACCGATTATAGATTTGTAATTTGTATTTTGTGATTTATTTGGAAATTGGTGCTTGTTATTTGGTATTAAAGTAGTTCCATCTTTCTCATCAATTCCTTTTATTGCATTGAAAACTATTTCACAGTCAGCAACTGTTTTTGTTACTGGTCCTATCTGATCGAGAGAAGAACCCACAGACATCAAACCATATCTAGAAATAGCACCATAGGTCGGTTTTAGCCCAATAACGCCACAAAAGCTTGACGGTTGACGTACAGATCCACCCATATCCGATCCTAGGGCAAATAATGCTCCGTCCATGGCTACCGCCGCCGCAGACCCGCCCGATGAACCACCAGCCACTCTTTCTGTATCGTATGGATTCTTAGTCACGCCATATGCAGAATTTTCTGTAGAACCACCCATAGCAAATTCATCCATATTGGTTCGGCCCAAGAAAACAACATTTTCTCTGCCCAGTTTCGATATCACAGTTGCATTGTATGTAGCTTTATATTTTTCGAGAATTTTGGAAGAGGCACTTGCAATTTTGCCTTTTATCAAAATATTATCTTTTATTGCGCAAGGAATGCCTGTCAAAACATTACTCTTATCACTATTCAACATTAGATCAGCTTGTTTTGCTGCATTTATAGCATCATCGAATACTTCCAGATACGCATTTATATCTTTGTTTTTCTTTGCTATTTCATCCAAATAGTTTTCAGTCAACTCTACAGAAGTAAAATCACCATTTTTGAAATGTTCGTGAGTCTTTTCTATTGTCAGATCTTTTAAATCTATTTTCATAATAATTTATTTTGTGTCATCCTCGCGAAAGCGAGGATCCATGTCTTTCATAACATTGTGGATCCTCGCTTTCGCGAGGATGACACACTTTCTCAATCCTGCTCAATTATCTTCTTAACCGCGATAAAGTCCCCTTCTCTATCTGGTGCTTCATCCAGCAATTGCTCTCTATTTTCCAGAGAAATAGGTAAAGCCTTATCCTCACGCATGACATTTTTGACCATACCAACTCTAGAAGATACATCTGTAGAGACTTCGACTTTCTTCAATTGATCTATATAGCCCAAAATAGAGTCAAATTCTTTGACCAATGATTTTTCATCATCTTTTGATAGCTTTATTCGCGCCAATCCTGCTAGATATTCGATTTCTTTTACTGTTATCATATTGTGAGTTTATCACATTTGAGGTTGCGCAGGGTAGACCTGCGTGTTCACGCAGGTCTACCCTGCGCAAAGCCTTAGGAACTCACTCTCATCTATTATATTCACCCCCAAACTCCTCGCTTTATCTAACTTTGACCCAGCATCATCGCCAGCAACTACAAATGAAGTCTTGCTTGATACGGAACTAGATACATTCCCTCCATTTTTTCTTACTAATTGCTGTGCTTCTTCACGCTCCAATGTTGGCAAAGTACCAGTAAATACAAAAGATTTACCGTTGAAAATTTGACTGGCTTCATTTGCATTTGATTCATCGGGAATTATCTTCACGTATTTCAGTAGATTGCTAACTAATTTACGGTTTTCACTTTTTTTGAACCAATCTGCAATAGACTTGGCAACTACTGGCCCAACACCATAGATTGATTCAAACTTTTCTTTTGTTGCATCTTGAATATTTTCAATTGTTCCAAAATTCTTGGCTATATCATATGATGTCTCTTCTCCTAGTTGAGGGATAGAAAGTGAGGCCAAAAATCTTGGCAATGTCACCTTCTTTGCTTTTTCAATAGCTTTTATCAGATTGTCTGCAGATTTATCCGCAAAACGTGGCAAACTATCGAGATCGCCCTTTTCTAGTGTAAATATATCATCTGAGCTTGCAATAAGATTGTGTTCTAGCAAAAGATCTATGATCTTTGGACCTAGTCCGTCAATATCAAAGCAGTGTTTAGAAGTGAAATAGTAAAGTTTACGCTTTTCTTGTTCAAAAGAATTTTTATTTACACATCTCCATGCCGATTCACCGGGTACTCTCTCTATCTTTCCATCCCCACCACATCCTGCTATATGTGTAGGCCATTTGAATGGTCTAGAATTGCTCTTCCTCATCTCTTTCACAATACCAACTATATCTGGTATTACATCTCCTGCTTTCTTGAGTATGACAGTATCACCAATGTGAACATCAAGACGTTTTATTTCATCTTCATTGTGTAATGTTGCTCTAGAAACTGTTGAACCTCCTATAGACACTGGCTTCAATATAGCAACTGGTGTAATAGTGCCCATACGCCCAACTTGAAAGACAATATCTTCTAGAATAGTCGTAACTTCTTCACTTGGGAATTTGAATGCTATACACCAACGTGGTGCTTTGCCTGTAAATCCTAGAATTTTTTGGTATTCCAATTCATCTACTTTTACTACAATACCATCAGCCCAATAATCCTCTTTTGGCATTTTATTTTGCCATTCTCGCCAATATGCAATGACTTCTTCAATATTGTTGCAATGTTTATAGTGCTTATTTACCTTGAAACCAAGCGACTTTAAAAGATTTAACTCAGCCAATTGTGTTGACGGCAAGATCGTAGCCGCCTCGACCGTCGCAGGCGGTGGTATAATCCTCGCAATATCATAAATAAATGAATCTAACCCCCTTTCTCTCACTACTTTCGGATCCAGTTGGCGAATAGAACCAGCCGCTAGATTCCTAGGATTCGCAAATGGCTCTTCTCTATCTTTGATACGTTCTTTATTCAAGCTTTTAAGTGTACTCTTTGCCATCCACGCTTCTCCTTCAACGATGATTGACAATGGTTTTTTGAGCTTCAATGGTACAGAATCTATGGTTCTCACATTATTTGTAACATCTTCACCGACAATGCCATCTCCTCTAGTTGCAACTTGCTTTAGTACACCATTTTCATAATTAAGTACAATTTTTAGTCCATCTATCTTATGCTCACAAGTATATGTTGGCTTGGGATTATTTATACCACCTTGTATCAAGAACCTTTTTACTCTTGCATCAAATTCTTGTATTTCTTCTGGAGCAAAGGCATCATTTAAAGACCATTGTGGTATGACGTGTTTTACCTTCTTGAATTCTGGAAGTGGTTCCCCTCCTACTCTCTGTGATGGTGAATCAGTGGTAATCAATTCTGGATATTTTGTCTCGAGGATTGCCAATTCATGTTTTAGACTATCAAGTGCCGATGCTGAAATCTCTTGCTTATCGAGTACATGATAATTGTAACGATGGTATTCTATCGTCTCTTTGAGCTTATTTAGGCGCTCTTTTGCCTCTTTTGTAGCTTTTTTCTCTACTGTTTTCATGGCTTTAGAATACCATGAATTGGCATTTTTATTGAGTCAGACGAATAGTCCTTTCTACAGTTCGACGACTATTGGCTGGTTTAAAGTTTCCTGGACTAGTAGGATCCTCGATACAGACATTGTAACCACTTGCTTCTATTACCACCTTCTCCATTGGTGGAGTATCAGTATTGTATCCAACCTTTATACTATAAACAGAGCAACCATCTGAACCATTTAAACCAAAAGAAATATTATTAATATTTTCATATACCTTATATGAGCCATTGAATGAGGGAATTCCTAATCCTAGATCACTAAAAACTCCTAATGTTGTAGTAACATTATTACAAGTAACACTGGCAAGACTCGAAGTGGCGCTAGGCCAACTAGACATACTAGATATGATACATTCTATAGCACTATCTGCATTATAAAATGAATAGATAGAATCTCTAGCTGTAGCAGATATTATATATTGCTTCCTAGCAATTCCAGCAACAAAAGCTGCAACGCCCAAGACAAGAGATGCGGTGAGAACAGCAAATAGTAATGTGTATCCAGATTGTATTTTCCTATTTGTCATAATGATCAGAGTGATGCATCAGTCATATAGCTTGTAATCCTAACCTCACTCGGTATTTTGCCTTCATTCCAATATACGAATGCTGTGACCTTGACTTCATTACTAGAAATCTCATTAAAGATATAATATCTATTGAATATAGTATTTGTGCTAACAGCTAGATTTGTATAACCATAACTATTATTGAAATATATCTTACAAGAATTTGCTATCGGATTACACTGTCCATAGCCTATTGAACCGCTATTATCCCATGAGGCATAACAATAACTACCAGAAGTACAAAGATTTTTGAAAGTACTGAAATTGGAAGTGTTATCTTTGTACGACCTTATCAATTCTATCTCCTCCATTGCCAAAAATGATGCTATTGCCTGATTTTTTGCATATAGTGCAGCAGTCAAACTCCTATTTGCAGCAACGAGTGGGCCTGCAATAGCTATCATAAGAATGGTTATTGCCACCAATGTTTCTACTATGGTGAACCCTCTTACATTATTTTTCCTATTTGATATTTGCTTCATATTTTTATTTATCGAATCCTCTGCGATATACTAGTCTGCACATCAAAAAACGTCTTTTCTTTTTCTTTTATACCTGCTTCGCCAGATATACGGATAAAGACTTTGGGATAATTGTCAGTTGATCCTTTTATTACTCCTAGTTTGTAATCTGTAATAGTTATATTGGGTGAAATGACTTCTGAAAAACTATTGTTATTTATAGGGTCATTACAATTACTTTGTTGAGCTTTCTTGAGAATATAGTTGGGAGCAGAACCACTAAAATAATAACTATATACCAAACGGCAACTACCATTACCACTTTGTAATGTTTTGGTTTTGGATGATTCAAAAAATATTGTCGAATTATTGCCGATATCACATGCTTTACCTGAAATGCCACTTCCAGAATATGTATTGAATCCTGCTTCGCAATGATAGTTTGCCCCCATTCTTATTTCGCGAGACATAGATTCTAGGGCAAAATTGAGGTTTGTGAATGCTGATTGTATAGCTTGTGCTTTGTGATTTGCAGAGATTATCCTCATCAATGCTCCGAGCGATATGACAGCAACAACGGAAAAGATCCCTAGAGACACTATCATTTCTATGAGTGTAAATCCTCGGTATTTCATATTATTCTTCTACAGACATCTGTCCTGTACTACGTACGACTATACTTCTAATATTTGAAGCATCACTACTTTGTAGGATAACTTTTATATAATTATTATTACAATCTACAGAACTATTCTTTGTAGTACAAATAATTGCATTTGGATCTGGGCGCAGGAAACTTATATCAACACTGCTTATTGAACTATTTGTACCACCAGTACTAATGCAACCGCTTCCATCTTGTTTATCACAAAAACCAAGTACTTTTGCTCCACGCTTTATAGAATAATTTGCAACTATAGAATCTGGAGGAGTACCAGTATTATATACTCCATTCTTATTATTATCAGCAAACATTATCATATTTTGATTGTTCGATGTGCCATTGCAAGAAGTATTCTTGCAAAACGCAACACCATATGCCTGCCCAAATGTCGGTGATGAACCACTAGTATCTCCTTGAACGCTCAAACCATATGTTTGCGCAGTACGAAGAGTGAGAACCATATCGTATGCTAGATTTGTCATGAGAACGCTCTGATTGAAATTGCCATATTTGGCTAGAAGGAGTGCTGTCATAAATACAAATATTGATATAGATACAAGAAGTTCAATGAGTGTAAAAGCACGACTACCGAGTTCGCAACGTAATTTCATGATTATATTATACATCTTTTCCTGTCCCGCAGGGTAGACCTGCGTGATCCCCCGCAGGTCTACCCTGCGGGACTGCTACGAAAAACCAATCGCTGTCAATAAAATATCAAGATTGATCACTTGTATACCAAATATGAGAACAAGATACATTCCAAGTACAAGATATGGACCAAATGGTATTTCAACATTGCGCTTGAATGTTTTGTAATTCACAAAAAGCCAAGCGACAGACACTATAGCACCTATCCAGAAAGAAAGTATGATTGCATTTATTCCTGCATTTATACCCAAAAGCCACCCTATGCCGAGTACAAGTTTTGCATCACCGAAGCCCATCCACTTCCCTCCAGATATGAGCCATAGAAATGCAAAAGGTATAGCAAGAAGTGGACCAGCTATCAATTGCGAGAAAGTAGGTATATGCCAAAGAGAAATTCCACCGATAAATAGGCCAAGAAGAGCAATAATATCAAATGAATATACAAATGAATCTGGTATTATCTTGTGTTTTATATCATATATTACAATGACTAGAAGTAAACAGGCACACAATATCTGGATGAATGTAGTTATGCCAGAAATATAGGATATTGGCGGGAATGTGAAGAATAACAAGACAAATATAGCTCCTGCGATAAATTCTACGAGTGGATATTGCCAAGAAATCTTGCTTTTGCACTTCTTGCACGCTCCTCTCTGGAAAATAAAACTAAATATAGGTACAAGTTCGAACCATTCAAGTGTCTTGCTACAAGACATGCATTTCGACCTACCACCTATATTTTTGCCAGTATTAAATCTAATTGCTACAACATTCAAGAAACTACCGACCACAGCACCGAAGATGAAGGAAAGGATGAGTGATGAGGTATTCATTTACAGATAGGGGTATTATTTGGGGCCGATGCAATATTCTTTAACTTGATTACAAGTTGGCAATGGAGTTGGATAAACTATACCTGAAATATTTTGTCTTCCATCTATTGTGACTTCATTCTGGTTTTCAAGAGTTACATGTAAGACATAATCATTAGGATTATAAGGAACAGTATTATCATTAAAATGATAGCCATATGATCCTGGTGATGGAGATGATGGAATCTGTGAAATATATGTAATTAGACTAATACCTGAAGGGCAACCATTATTAGCAGACGTAGAAAATGAACCTGGATACTCCTTACACCTATCAAAATAAAGTTCAAGCGCCAACTGAATCTGTCCCAAATCTGAAACCCTCTTAGCGTCTCGCGCCCTGGAGCGCGATGATGAGAAATTGGTCATTACGATGGATGTCAATATGGCGATAATAGCAATCACAACTAGAAGTTCTATTAGAGTAAAGCCAGACTTTTTCATACAAGGATTATAACATGTTATTTATGTTGCAACCACCGCGGTTTGCCGAGGGTAGGCCTCCGAGGCCTACCCTCGGATAAAAACTTTATCATTTCTTCAGCAAAATTTTATCAGGATTTTATCTCGGTGTGATATGGTTGTTTACGCAGGTCTACCCTGCGTAAATTTAATGTCACATATATTAGGAGAAAAATATCATATATACAATCGTGGAGCCCATAAAGCACCAATATTTTTAGATAGGGGTGATTATGAAAGATTTATAACTCTACTCTACACAGCAAATGATACACGCAGGGTAGACCTGCGTAGTATAAAGCCATTAGACATGTTTCAATATAATCGAGATATAATTGTCGACATATTTGCCTATTGTCTTATGCCAAACCATTTTCATATAGGAGTAGAAGAAAAAACTGATGGTGGTATTACTAGATTTATTCGTAAACTGTGCACATCATACGCAATGTATTACAACAGAAAATATGACCACTCTGGAACAATATTTCAAGGACAATACAAAGAAAAACATATTGATAATGATGAATATTTGAGATATTTGATCCAATACATACACTTGAATCCGTATAGTATAGATGAACCAGATCTCATGAAAACTGCCAAACCTGAATATTTGGCTCAAGCAATAGAATACTCAAAGAAATACGAATTCTCTAGTTATAAAGACTATTTGGGAGAAAATAGACCTCAAGGTAGTATTATTAGAGTTTACGCAGGGTAGACCTGCGGGGGATTCCCCCGCAGGTCTACCCTGCGTAAACTCCCCCAAACACAAAACCTAGCCGAAACTAGGTTTTGATGATTTACCACGTATGGGGCATAAAGAAAGTCTCTAGGTACTAGTTAGCTGGGCAAGTTACGGTTGAAGCAGCACTAGCATATTGATTAGTCTTTCCAGTAGAATCAAGACAGAAATACTTGGTTGAACCAGATGGAGAGCTTGGAAGAGCTCCATATACTGCATAAGCAGATACACCAATGTTAGTACTACCCTCAGTAACCATATAAACTACAGATCCAGCATTTGCTGTCATATCAGCTACAAGCTGTGCAACCGCTGTATTGTTTGGGCCGGCAGTATTTAAAGCACCAGCAACTGTCTCATTGTATGTTGTGTCACTGTCGCCAATAAAATCAAGATAAAGACCATTATTGTAACCCCCCTCTGCCAATGTTCTAATCTGTTGAACACTTGAAATGATTCTAGCATCTTTTCCCTTATTTCTCGCACTATTCAAACTCACCAACACAACTGACGCCAAAATACCGATGATGGCAATAACAACTAGCAATTCTATAAGAGTGAAACCTCTTGAATATGATTTTTTCATATTTTATTTAATAATTATTAATAATAAAACCTTTAATAACAGACCTTAAACAAGGTTGTTCAAGACATATTATAACATCTATGACTTTAATATATTCAAGAGCAATTGGGGATAACAATATAAATCAAAAATCAAAGATAAAAAATCAAAAATGGTAAACAAATTACTGCGTACTTGCAATATTGTAAATAGGCAGAAGAACCGATGCTAGAAGTACCGCTACACCACCTCCCAAAAGGACGATCATAGCTGGTTCGATGAGAGAAACTAGAGAGTCTATCGCAGTAGTCACTTCCCTACCATAGAACTTTGCAACAGTCTTCAATATCGTTGCAAGCTCACCCGATTCTTCACCGACTTTCATCATTTGAGTCATGATACCCGGTATTTCACGTGGATTATTCGAAAGAGAATCCGAAAGAGTCTGTCCTCCTTTTACCGACTCTACTGCATCGGACAAGATATTTTTGTATACAGTATTGTTTATAACATCGGAAGTTAGTTCTAGAGCCCTTATCATAGGAATACCAGAAGATAGCATAGTAGACATATTGTCTGCCATTCTTGCTAAATAAAGTTTCCTAAATAAACTACTAATATAAGGTATTTCCAGCTTGAAATGGTCGTATGCATATCGTCCAGGAGGTGTACGTATAAAGCGTATGAGGAAGAACCCTAGAATGATAAGTACTCCAAGAATGACAAATCCATAACTAGTAAGAAAGTTGCTAATACCTAGAACTATCTTTGTATATACAGGTATTTCTGTGCCTGATTCTACTATGATAGCACTTATCTTTGGTATTACAGCCGTAAACATGAGTATCATAACAGTAATGAATGTAAATACGACGAAAGCAGGATATATGAGTGCTCCTTTGACTTTTGAAGACAATTCGTATGTACGATCTAGATAGTCGGCTAGATATTGGAAAGTATCGTCTAGTTTGCCAGATTCTTCTCCAGCTTTTACCATACTTATATAAAATTGGGAAAATATCTTGGGGTGTTTTGACAATGCTCCAGATATAGAATTACCACTTTGCAAATCATCGGAAACTTCTGTTAACTTTTTTGCCAATGTTGCATTTTCTGTTTCTGCAGCAAGTAGGCGGAATATGCGCAAGGCAGAAACCTGTGCTTCGAATAATGTTGCAAGTTGTCTAGACAATATAACAACCTCTTTCGTAGATACACGATCAAAAAATGCAATATTTCTAGATAAGAGTGACCTGCCACTATCTGCCTCTCTGATACCAGTAACAACAAAGCCACGCCTCTGTAGAGATGATATAGCAATATCAACATTGATAGCATCAATTGCTCCTTCTTTCTTTGCCCCACTCTGGTCTAATGCTTGATAATTGAATAACATAATAATTTTCTATAGCATACGCTCCAATACTTTTGGATTTAACGAATTCATATATGCACTCTCTACTGTTATTTCCCCTGTTCGAACAAGTTCAGAGAGAGAGCGATTCATATCTACCATACCTTCTTGAGAACTAGTCTCTATAACAGTCTGTATTTCATGTATTCTCTTTTCACGAATCAGATTTGACACAGCATTATTGTTGATAAGAAGCTCATAGGCAGGAATGAGACCGCCAGAAATACGTGATATCAAACGTTGCGAGAAAATACCTGTAAGAGAGCCTGCCAATTGTACACGTATTTGATCTTGTTGCGTAGAAGGAAAAGAGTCAATAATACGGTTTATAGTTTGTGATGCATTGTTCGTATGCAATGTAGAGAATACGAGATGTCCTGTCTCTGCTGCAGTAACAGCCGTTGCCATGGTATTTACATCACGCATTTCACCTACCATACATACATCCATATCTTCACGAAACATGGCAGTCAAAGCATTGTGAAAATCTGGTGTATCCAAACGCACTTCCCTTTGATCAACAATTGATTTTTTAGATTCAAATAAATATTCTATTGGATCTTCTATAGTCAAGATATGTTCTGTCCTAGTCTGATTGATAAGTTCTATCAAACTAGCAAGAGTGGTGGTCTTCCCTTGGCCTATTGGTCCAACAACCAAGAAGAAACCTTGTGCTTTCCTAGTAAAAGACTCCAATATTGGTGGCAAATTGAGTTCGGATATAGAGCGGATTGCTTTTGGTATTAGTCTCAAAGCTATCGATAGAGACCCTTGACGATAGTATGCATTGCCACGAAATCGAGCATTTGTGAGACTGTATGAAAAATCAACATCTTTGTCTTTTTCTAGAAGTATTTTATTTTCTGGAGTCAGGAATACATTGAGGATTTGCTTCATATCTTCATCGGTCAATTGTGGTTTTTTGACCAGTGGTATAAGTCCTCCTGCCACACGTATGATAGGTTGCCTACCAGAAGAGAGGTGCAGATCAGATGCATTCTCCTTCAAAATTAGATCTACCAATTCATCAATTTCTTTTTTTTGATCCATAGTTTTTATTGATATTATATTATTTTTGTATCTGTTCCTGACGGCCTGCTTTGTATATCTTTTCTACTTCTTTCAAAACATCAGATGGTATAGTAGTCGCTTTTATTATATAACCATTGACATTTTGCTTCTTGGCATTCTCTATATCTTCAGATGCACCTTGATTTGATAGCATAATGACAACAGAATCGCTAGCCAAATGCTCTTTACGTAATATCCCTATAAATTCTAGACCATCCATGCCCGGCATAACAATATCTGCAAGGATAATATCTGGTGTATAACCATCACGAATCATTTTGAGAGCAGATTCAGAATTATCAGCAGTTTTTACTTCATATCCAGCTTTTGCAAACTTCATTGCATACATATCTAGAAGGAATTTATCATCATCAACAAATATTATTTTCTTTTTTATATTTTCATCCATATATAGATTGTATCACAAATTATAGCTTATTTATCTCTTCAAATGGTATTTTCTTCTCAAATGCCTTTATGATTGCATCGTCCTTCATAGAAAATACACCCTTTGATCGAAGTATCTTTGTTATCTCTGTTTCTGTTGCATTTTTGAGGACTACTTGTTCTATATCTTTGTCCATAGGAAACATCTCAAATACAGCCATACGGCCTCGTGTGCCCTTTGGACATTCTGAACTAGGTTTTATCTTGAGAACGGTATCAGAAACTGGTATCTTCGACCTGAATTGCTGTGGCAAATCAGCAAATTGATGCTCTATCATCAATTTGATACTTCCCTCGACTTTTGTTTCTTCACCACCAACTATCAAAGACACTAGTCTTTGAGCCACGGCCAAGATCAGAGTTGGGGCAATAAGATATGGATCTACACCCATGTCAATCAAACGTGGTATTGCACCAGCCGCAGTATTGGTATGCAATGTAGAGAATACCAAATGACCAGTAAGAGCAGCTTGAACAGCCAATTGCGCTGTTTCTTTATCTCTTATCTCACCAACCATTATAATATCCGGGTCTTGACGTAGTGTAGTACGCAATCCTGTACTAAAGTCATAACCTATCTCTGGTCTTACTTGTGATTGACTCACTCCCTCTACCTGATATTCGACAGGATCTTCTAGTGACAATACATTGTAACTTTCACGATCTATCTCTGAAAGTACAGAATATAGAGTTGTAGATTTTCCTGAACCTGTAGGACCAGTGATAAGTACAAGACCATATGGCTTTGATATAGCATCGCGGAATAATTGGAGATTTTCCTTCGAGAGACCGAGGTCGTCTAGTGTACGAATACCCTTGGCTTGATCCAATATACGCATAACGATCTTCTCGCCATAATAAGCCGGGAATGTAGAAACACGGAAATCTATACGCCTACCATCAATTCTTGCCGAGAAACGGCCGTCTTGTGGCTTCCTTTTCTCATCCAAACGCATATTTGAAAGCACTTTTATACGTGCAACTACAGCTGAATGCACTTGTGGTGGCAAAACTAGAGATGTATTTAGGATTCCATCTACTCGAAAACGTACTCTCACTTTATCTCTTACATGCTCTATATGTACATCGGATGCTTCTCCTTCTACTGCATAACGAACTATTGTCGCAACAATCTTTACAACAGGTGCATCTTCGATGATAAGAGTCTCATCTTCTGGCTTCTTTTCTTCTCTAACTTCTTTCTTCTTCTTGACTGTATCTGTCTCATCGGAAAGCTCTGTTTCGAGTTCAGTAAGAGCTTTGGAAACCTCTCCAGTCAAGCCTTTGTATGATTCCAATATCTTATTAAAATCATCCAGTGTAATTAGAAATACTTTATAGGGTATATTGTTTTTTGCTGCCAAGAAGTTTATTGCATCACGCGCCTCCATATTGTCAGGATCAACTATACCTACTTCTAGCATTCCTTCCTTAAGACCAATTGGTACGAATCTATAATGCGTGGCTGATTCTTCTGGAATATAATCCAATGCTTCAAATGGTACACTACCTTCTGGCACAGACCTTACTGGAATACTCAAAAATTCTCCACGAGCAATCAAAATATCTTCTGGTTTTACACCAATTGATATAAGTGCTTCATCTATGGAAACTCCGCTAGATATTTGCTTCTGTATTGCGCGAATATCCTCTTTGGATATCAATTTTTTGTCTAAAAGTGTATTGAGGATGCTCATATTATAGATTCATGAGACATTATTCATGAATAAATGTAATTCTTTGAACAATATCTATTAGATTGGAGCAAATGGATTGTCCCTGCCAACATCCTGTGTTGGTATTGCAACAGAATAATCCTGAAGAGATTTGTAAACCGTACTATCAAAGAATTCCGAATCTATCCTAAGTGATTGAATCTGATTTAAAAGAGATAGTACATCCATACCTGTTTCTTCAGCATTTGTCATTTGCAACATTGTTTGATCTTCAATGTCTGGTGTTCCAGAGAAGAACATAAAATAAACAATGATTGCAATTATTATTATACCACTGATTATCAACCATGATTTTTTTGAAGATTGATTTTTCATTTTTATTGTTGACGCAACCAATAAGTTGACAACTCTACACCATAATCATATATACCACTTTCATTTACAGATACAGAGAGATGGGTCAAGTCCATTACTCGCAAATTGATCTCTAGATCACGCATAAAATCTATAAATTTTTCATATGATGCACTAACACTAAATGATATATTGACCTCATCAAGAACAGGGGTTGGAATATATTCTCCACGATTGCCAATAGAACTAGGAATAGAGTTTGAAACTGTTCCACCAATAGCTTCCGAAGTATCAGCTTTGACATTTTTGAGTGATATACCACGCCTTGAAGCAACATTATTTAGATCAATGATGAGACGAATATTATCTACTGTATTTGGTATCATCTTGTCCAAACGATCTCTGTCCTCGGCAGACAAGGCATTGTATTCTTTTAGGACTTTATCACGAACCTTGATCAGTTTGTCAGAATTTGCAATGGCTTCGGAATATTGATTGTTTACAACACGTATTGCCTTTATCTCTGTCCATTTATTACTAGTAAATGAGAAATAAATCCCGATTGCAAGTACAAATAAAATTGTTGCTATAACGTTTTTATTCATTGTTGTATTGATCTCCTGTTGTAGAAGATATTGATGCATCAGTATAACGGAGGCTTGTAGGATCTATAGATGCTGAAAATCCAAAATTGACATTACCAGTAGTATCCAATGTTGGATTTGAAATCATTGGATTTTTTACGATTTTGCGCAGACCATATTCTTGAAGCTGATTCAAGACATCAGATTGGAATGCTACAGCAGCAAGACTCGTGCCATAACCATTTAGAGATACTTTTATATCATTTGAATGTTCTCTATCAACTGAAAGATCCATATTTGTAAATCTGACTTTTTCTATGGTCAATCTTCCTATCACATCAAATATATTGGATAATATGAGGTGATTCTCTACGACTTGTTTCGAATTGTCTATTTTGACATTTATGCGTTTTAATTCTTCGATAAGATCAGGGTTGAACTGTTTTCTTCTCTCGGAAAGTTGTGTCTTGAGACCTTCTTGCGAAGATAGAGTCATACTTTTGAGTGCCAACATTCCTCCTCCTGCACCAAGAGATATGATAAACAGCAATAAAGCGAGATTGAAGAAAACACTATTTGAATGTCTCGGCCTATGTGGTGCAAGTCCGACACCTGCATTTGCACCAACACCACCTATAGAAGGTAGTGGCTTTCTTGGAATAAAAGAAGTCTGGAATTTTGTCTCCATACTTTGTGTATTATATCAGATATAAAGTCTTTTTACGCTGTGAATAAGTTTACACAGGGTAGACCTGCGTATATACGCAGGTCTACCCTGTGTAAACTTATTCAACTTCCGACAATCTACGTAATGCAATACCTATAGCAACTGCAAATTCTGGTCCTGCTTTTGCAAATTCTTCTCCCAGGAATGCTGGTGTATCTAGTTTTGCAAATGGATTTGCATACAAAACTTCTGTTTGGAAACCGACCTTTGCCAAATCAGTGAATCCTTGGAGTAAAACTCCACCACCTGTAAGTATGACTCTACTTACATTCTTGGAATATTTCTTTTGATAGCTCAAAAGTGTAGCATTTGCCTCGTAAAATATATAATCAAGATTTACAGTTATGATCTCTGTCAGCTCTTTGTATTCTGGTCCACCTTTCAAACCACGGACACGCTTTAGGTTTTCGGCCTCGCTTATAGATATAGACAATGCTTTTGACAATGCAAGAGTGATATCTTGACTGCCTTTATTGATGATATGTGATGAACGCAATATTCCACGCTCTACGATATATAGCTTGGTAGAACGTGCGCCAAAATCGAGAATCATACTTGTACTAAGACCTTGGTCCATAACAGCACGGATCGAACTGAAAATCTCTATTTCATAAAAGCTAGGCACAAGACCAGAGCCTGATAATATTGATTGATACGAATTGATATATTCATTGTGAACTGCAATTACAAGTACGTCTCTACCTGCTTTTTCTGTTTTGGTCGTCTCGTCTTCTGTAGCATATGCTTCTTCGCGTGGAACTATAGAATAGTCAATCATGACTTCACTAAGTGGTACTGGTATATATTTACGTGCTTCTAGTGCTATAACATCTGCAATCTGTTTTTCTGAAACAGCAGGAATTGTGATAAAGGTTATGAGACTAGAAGATAGTGGTAATGCTGAACCGCACGATACTGTAGTTGTCTTTGCTTCACGTAATATATCTTTTACTGCTTCTATTATCTTCTCTGTTAGTAGACTAGTTGCTCTGCCTATCTCTACTCCTGCATAAGGACCAAGTGCCAATTCGCCATAAGTCTCTAGAACGGCTCTTCCCCGTTTTTTCTTGATCTGTACTATTTTGATAGCCGAAGAACCTATATCTAGTCCTAGAACGCTGACTTCTTTCTTGAAAAATGAAGAGAAAAACGACATAACTATATTGTATAAGCAAAAAAAGAAAGAAGCAACGATGTTTTACTAGGTCAGACCTCGTCAAAACAAGTTGATGATACTAGATCCCCATAATCTTAATGTATCAAATATATACAGAAAGAAAGTCGCTACTGATGTTATTTCTACTCTTTTATCCAGAATCTGATCTGTAGAAGTTGCTTCATCTTCTGTGTATTTGATCAACTTTTCTGCTTCGACATTTATTATAGCCATAGTTACATTATCTAGTATGCCAGTAGATACTATCCCTTCTTCAGAATGATCAGATTGATACTTCGCAAGTGCTTCTTTTGTATTATTGTCAAAATATGTCGTTTCTTTACCAATAGAGCCAGGACCATTGGTAGCAACTTCATAGCCAAGCTTATTAAGAACTTTCTGTAATAGGAGAACATCTTCACCTTCATCATTTAGGGCAAGGTTGCGATTGATCTCTGTAGCAACGGCCTTGAATGGAACTTCATCATTTTCTTGAATAGGCATGACTGGTGGTTGAGTGTTTATAGGATTTATAATTGGAGGATTAATGATTGGTTGTTGTTGGACAATAACAACTGGTTTTTTAGTTACATTAAATATAATAGTATTTGATGTCTTGCGATTACCAGCCACATCACGAGCAATTGCATATATACTGTATGTACCAGGAGTAAAAGTTTTTGTAATAGTCCAAGGTGCTGTCGTCTTTTCGGAATCTAGCCTTGTCCCATCTAGATAATATTGAACACCGACTACACCCACATTATCAGAAGTAGAAACACTGATAGTCTTTGTACCCTCAACGAACGATTCATTATTTAATGGAGAATTGATAGAGATATTTGGAGGAGTAGTATCGGAAGGAGGGTTTTCTTCGGCTGGCAAACTAGCAACAGCAAATAATATAGGAAAATCTTGAGTATTTGTATTCTCTGCTTGATCACGACACTTTATGTAATAACTATATGAATTACCAGGAGTTAGAGTAACGCTCACAGAATGAGATGTTCCATTATTGGAACTGTTAAATCTGCCTGACATCTGATCAAAAGTATTATTTGGTCCACTACTCCAATGACAGACAGCTGATTCATTTGTACTAAGAGAGACATTCGTAGAATTTGTTGTGGCTGATAGAGTGCTTGATGGTAATCCATTACTTCGAACAGGAGGAGTAGTGTCTTGTTCTACTACTGGTGGTGGTAAAGCTACAGTAAATGTTTTAGGATTTCTCTCATATGATGAATTTTCATCGCTATAGCCAAATTCGGCATTATCAATCCAAATAGTAAATACTGTACCTACAGGATAATCTTCGTTTGGAAGAGTTGCTGTAAGACGAGTTCCGTTTTGAGTTACATTTGTAGATTGAAGAGAAATTTCAGGTTTAAAACCTGTAGTAGGTGCAAATTTTATATTATTTGTACCACTTATTGAGAAATTCGCACCTATTAGAGTGATTGTTGAACCCATTGGACCAGATGAAGGAGAGACAGATGTGATAGATGGAAATGAGGAATTATTTAGCATCATGAATATTTTTGGATTTGATGTACCCTCGCTATTAGAGATCACAACATTGTAAGTACCAGCAGATAAATCAGTTGGAATATTAACATCAATCGCAGTACCATTATTATATGAGGAGATATTACCAATATCTAATATACCAACTTTAACTGTATTATTTTGAGATGTGAATCCAATACCAAATATTGTCATTCTACAGGTTGGCGTATTTTGGAGACAACTAATAGAACCAACGTCTGTTAAAATAGAAGTGACAGTAGGAGTAATCGGGTATTTTGTAAAACAAGATGAATTATATAGAGTTGCGCTATAACCACCACTTCCCAGAGAATTGATAGCTTGATTGATCTCTGTAATGCGAGAACCAACATTTGACCCTTCAGTATTAGTTGTATTTACAAAAAGAAGTATTGGCGTGTCTTCAACAATCAAAAATCCCGGTTGACCAGAATCACCAGGTCCTACATAAGAACTAAAACTCGCTCTTATAGAACTTGGATAATGCGGAATACTATTGTATGGATTTTTATTATATGGATTTGCCAAATTTACACCCAAGGAATGTATAAAAGGCTGTCGTCCTTGGTTAAAAACAGCAATTGGAACTTCTGAAGACCCTTCAAGAACATTCTTAGATAGAAGACTCCAAAAAGTTGTAATATCTATTACTTTGTAATACTTTATGGAGGGATCAACATCGCTATCAAGCACCTCTACAGTCACATCACTATTTGGTATATTCTCAAAACCAGTAACTATTCTTGTAGTAGTACTCGCATCTGGTTTGATAAATGTGACTTTTGTTCCAACGGGTAGTTTAATGTGGGTAGCAGTTACAAAATGTCTAGGTGTAATAAGAGTAGCCGCGCCCTGATAAACAGGATTTGATGATCCATTCCAATCGTTCCATGTAGCTACTCCAGTAAAATCAAGAGGTATTCCCTTCTTTGCCCATGAATCAATGTTCTCTTGCATTGAGTTTGGTTTATCGGTGAGAGAAACAAGTTGTGCGCCGGTCATATTGAGAGTTGACATAAAATCAGAAAATAAATTGAGACCAGTCCCTGAAGATGCTTGGCTTATTCTACTGTCAATCTGTTCACTCGCATGAGTTGCAAGATCAGGACTTCCTGAACATTGTGCAAGTGCATCTGTCGGCAAAAAATACAATTCCAAAAAGATAAAAACTGCAGAGAAAACAATAACAAAATATTTTTTCATAATTATACTTGATATTTTAACTCCAAAAGTGTAAAAGTAGAAGTGATTAACTTATGATAACTTTTCTGACTACCATATATAAGACAATGCTAGAAGCTCTTTTTCCTTCTACAAAATCAGAAAAAGAGTTGTTTTCTCTATCGCCAGAACAGGCATTGGAGATATTACCTCGCGCTCCAGAAACTCCTTTTACAAATATGAGATCCACCTTTGCCTATAAAGATGATCGTGTCACAAGATTGATATGGAATATCAAATACAAGAAGTCTAAACGAGCGACAGAGATAGGTGGTTATGCACTTTATAGCAAGCTTATTGAGATCACGAGGTCCGACCTCGTAAAAGAGAATACACGAATCATAATCCCTATACCAATAACAAAAAGGAGGAAAAACGAACGTGGATACAATCAATGTGAATTATTGGCCGATGAAATTGCAAGGCTTGATACAGAAAAACGATTTGTGATTGAAAAAGAACTTTTGAGACGTATTCATCATGCCGATCGGCAAACACTCAAAGATCGTACTGACCGACTGACAGATGCAAAGGGAATATTTTCTGTGGATGATATATTTGCAGATAAAATCAAAAATGACACAAATCAAAATAAAATACCAATTATTGTCATTGATGATGTAATCACTACCGGTAGTACGATGAAAGAAGCTATTGATACACTACAAAAAAGTGGATTTGAAAGAATTTTAGGTATTTCTCTAGCACACTAATAATGTCCCCGAGAATAATTGTCATTCTGTGAATCTGCGGAACTCGCTCCTTAAATTGCTAGATAAAATGCTATTGAATTGCTCGATACTTCGGCATTAGAAATGCCTTAGTATCGTAGCAATTCCCACAACATACGCATTTTATCAAGCAATTTATAGTCGCTCAAACAGTCCTCGATTCACAGAATGACAATTATTCTCGGGGACCAGATATTCACTGAACAATCACTTTCACAAACCTGCGTTTCCCTATCTTTAGAATAGTAGTCTCCTTTGGCAGATAATTTATATCATCAACTTTAGAATCATCTTCTTTCCTCACAGCACCATCTGTGACCAGTCTCCTCCATTCTGTCTTCGATGGCACAATTCCAGCCTTGACTAAAACATCAGATAGAACATCACCATCTTTCAGGACAATTTCCAAAATATCGTCTGGCACACCACCTTTCGCAAAAGTCTTTTCAAATGTTTCTGCCGCACCTTCGGCTTTCTCTTTGCCATGAAATCTCTTTACGATGTCTAGTGCTATATATGCTTTTGCATCTCTTGGTCCCAATTTCATTATTGACTCTTTTTCATTCAGGGGTATCCTCGTACAATTGATAAATAGTGGCTCTATCATTGGATCTGGCAATGCCATAATAGCTCCATACAATTCATTTGGAGATGTATTTATGAATACTCCAGTGCCTTTGCTCTTGGACATCAATTCCCTTGTCTTTGGATTGGCAATTAGGTTGAGTGCAATAACAAATTTATCTTTATTTTTATATCTCTTCAGAAGCGTACGTCCAGCCAATGCATTGAAAACCTGATCTGTACCACACAATTCTGCGTCTACGTCCATAGCTACACTGTCATAACCTTGCATAAGTGGATACATAAATTCATGCAAATGGATAGGATTGCCATCCTTTATCCTCTTCTCGAACATATCACGCTCTATCATTTGTTGAACTGTGAAGTTGGAAGCAATGTCAACAATTTCTGCAAATGTTAATTTGCCCAACCATTCGGAATTGTACATTATCTTTACTGGATTTTCTTTGTCTTCAATATTTATGAGTGGCTTCACTTGATCGAGCCATTTTGAGACATTTTTCTTGACTTCTTCTTCTGTCAATTGCTTGCGTGTAGTGCTTTTGCCTGTTGGATCCCCTATACGCGCAGTAAAATCACCAAAAAGTAATATAACTTCATTGCCTAGTTGTCGTAATTCTTCTAGAAACATGATGTTTTTGGCATGCCCCAAATGCAAAGCTTCGGCTGTTGGATCTACGCCTATGTATATCCTCAATTTTTCGCCCTTCATCAACTTTTCAATAAATGCATCTTTTGTAGGCAGAATTTCTACGACCGTGCCACGAGCAAAAAGTTCTTCTATTTTTTCTTTATTTATATCTGTTTTCATATATTAGATAATACCATGAATGAAGTGGTGGTAAAATAGATCCATCTAGTAATTTCATGGGCTTGACTTTTTATGATTTTCTGATAGCATACCAGTATATAGCTTGCGGTTGGTGGATTGATTCCATGGCGATATTATCGGCTAAAGCTGGTGGCAAGTTGTTGATCTGCATGTCATTGAGATTAATCTCAAGTTGATGTTATCGGTAAAATGCTGGTGGCAGATCTACAAAACCCCTTAGGGGGTTTTGTGTTTTCTCTTGAATATACTAAAAAAATGAATTTTACCATTGTTCATTTTTCTGACAACGACTATTATGGATACTTTTTTATTATCTATTATGAGATCGTCTTCGAATGCCCAGAACTGCATTACTGATTTTACAGTATTTACCTTACGATAACGATAAACCGTAGAAGATCTTTGCAGGGTATCGATAGCTGTTCCAATTAATTGAATGCGATCAATTTGGACATCTATTTTGCGAAATCTTCGACCTTTTCTTATGAGATGATTGAATCCATGTTTATTGAAATACACTAGTTCACCACCAAAGGCTGGACATGCAACAGGTTGCATTTTCTTGTATTTTTCTCTTGCATTCCCAACTATATTACGCCATTTATTGGTCATTACTGACCAACTGTATCAGAGAGAGATAAAATCCAAATAAAATTTGGCTGAAGAAATGATAAAATACTCCTAAATTTTTGATAAAATCTACCAAAACCCAATTTTATTAATTATATCTGTTTTAAGGTCACAAAATGTGACCTTAAATTGATTATAAGCAAAACCGCCTTAAAGAATGCGGTTTTGCACAAGCTACGGAGGTCAAAACTGTTTGTCAATAATCACCTCCCACCATTCCTGAAATATTCTCTAATAGCATCCCAGATCGCGGCATTCAAACTGTTACTTGGTGCATATGCTTGATTCCCAGTCAGAGTAACGCTCTTTGAAGTACTACCGGCAGAGCCAGTACAAGTAACTGTTACTGTAAGAGAACCAGAAACAGGAGCAGTAATACTGCCAGAGGTATTCACTGGACCAATATATCCTGACCAATTATCTGAATCTTCATCTCCTTTCGTAGCATTCGTCGTTAGAGTACAAGAATTCATATTTGTTGAAGACCATTTCACGGTGTATGACTTGGCTACTGCATCTGAACTGGCAACAGAAGTGGCAGATAGAGTGACTGTTGGCAATTGTAGATTTCGATATTCAGTGGTATTCATAATAGCCTGTTTGATCACATCAATATTGCTAGAATACTTCATCCAATAGTCCCAACCCTGCTGATCTGGTTCGCGACGAAGTAATGTAAGATAGAGCTGACGGACCGCTTCGCGGGTTACAGTAGAGGTTGTTTGACTGTTTATTTGTACTGTAGCAGTCGTCTGTGCTGATAGTCCACCATTATCTGTAACTGTAAACTTCACTGTATATGTGCCCGCAGAAGAATAGAGATGAGTATCTACAAGGGGAGACTCTAATAGAGGAGGCGTAGCTGACCCTGCCCCAGTATCACCCCAATCTATTTCGTAACTTATAGGTCCATTCTCCGGATCACTTGCATTCACCCTCCATGTTCCAGTCTCACCAACATTTAGTGTTGTTGGGAATGTGCCACCACTTATGACAGGTGGGCGGTTGGCAGGAGTTGAGATAACGCATGACGAACCGTTCCAAAATTGTCCTAACTGACATACTTGAATTCTATTTCCATACTGACCTACACTATTTACCTTTAAAGTCGAATCGTTATATCCCACGCCAGAAGATTGAAGTTGTATATAGCCACTTGCTCGAGAAGTTACATCACCCATTACATGAAGGTGTAGTGGCTGACCAGCGATGATATTGATAGTAGTTGGAAAATCAAAATCATATTGCATTGCATTCGGGTACGTACTATTAACGAGAGGGATACTTCTAGTTACACCAGTAATTCTTGCCCCCGCCAAATTGCTACCTGAAAGCCATAGATTTGTAAGATTTGTTTTGTTATTCGGAGAAATATCAGTAACACTTATGCCAGCAATATTTGCTACGCCAGTGTTCACATTAAGATCCACATCTAAGAGATCAACATTACTTGTTCCTGCAGATGCCGCCTGTACAGATGAAGGTGCGACTGAAACTGTTAGTATATTTTGAGTCGCTGAAGTGATGGTAAATGTTCCGCTTTGTCCAAAATATGGAAGGTTATTTACAGCCCACACTCTAATTACATAATTACCCGGTAACACATTTGGTATATCAAATGGAAATGTCGGGCCTCCACCATGCAAAGCCGAAAGATGCTGAACAAAATTACCTCCACTTGTATATAAATCAATTATAACCTGAGGGCGACCTACATTATCTGTTGGCCAAGAGGTAGGGATTGAACCACCAATAGACCAATTTACATTTACCCTGTTTCCCACTCTATATATCTCTCCCCCATTTGGACTCAAGACGGTGATGGAGGGTTGAGAATTTGGAGAAGTTATTGTGAATTTTCCGCTTGATCCCGTAATAGCATCCACGTAACCTTTAACAGATGATTTGATTTCAAGAGTATATGTTCCCGCTGGCACAGATGGTATCGTCACAGTTTCATTGCCATCATTTATTACAGGTGAAGCAAGTGAGTATTCTTGTTGAAGATTGAGATTCCTCAAACGAATTATGTCTAAGTAGGCATTTGAAGAGATGTTTCTTGTTTCCCATTTAACCTTTACTTTATCGCCAATCTTATATGTTTCTTCACCTCTTGGACTTTGGATGGTAATGGAGGGTTTAGTATTTGAAGAAGTGATGGTAAAATTACGATCACTTTGATCCTGTACACATAATTCTCCTGAATTATTGCATCCAACTACCAAACGAACACGGTAATAATTTTCTTTTGCAGGAACATCATTTGGAATATTTACAGATAGAGATTGCTTATCAACAGATGTAGAAGTGATGAGACCATAACCTATATCTCTATCATATCCCTGACCAACTAAAGCAACTTCGTAAGTATTACCTACAGAAAGATTATTTGACGCAAATGATCCAGTAAGATTGCCTCCTGCCACAAAACTTTCTCCCCCATTCGGACTCAAGACGGTGATAGAGGGCTTGGAGACATTACTTAGAACTTTCACTTTTACTATATTGCTAGTAACTTTGTCACCACCCATTCCTGTGGTATTTATGTAGAGATCATAGACACTACCAACCTGCAATGTAGAAGGAGCAGTACAATAGATTAACGTGTTGCTCAACTGTGTAATCGTGCACACTTGCCCGCCTATATACACATTCGTGCTGTCTTTATATCCAAGAAGATTTGTTCCTTGGATGCCAACTGTTCCACCAGCATCAATTTCACCATTTCCAGCGGCTTTGCCTGCGACAGAAGTGATATATGGTTTAGTGGTTTGAGAAGTGATGGTGAACGGTTTATTACTGAGATCTGCGGCAAAATCACCATTGACAACATTCTCTGAAGAAACTGCTATTTTATAAATAGGTAAAGTATTTGAGGTGAAATCAATATTTCCAATACTTTGTGGTACTGTCCACATGTAACTTCCTGTATTTGGAGTAACTACTATGTCTCCGCCAGCATTGACTCCTGAACGTGAATCTACAATACCAATACGAACATTATTTTGCTTCAAATTTGTGCTTGACCATTTAATTGTGTATTTATTCCCAATACTCCACACCTCTCCTCCATTTGGACTCAAGACGGTGATGGAGGGTTGAGTGGCTTGAGTAGGAGCTACAGTAATCTTCACAGAAACAGTTCGAGCATAGTTTGGATTGTCTAGTGTATAAACAGAGAAATTAGCGACAACAATGTTAGTACTCACCAAAGAAGTATTTGTCAACATTATTTCCTCACCACTTGCATAAATGCTTATATTCTGATTTTTGCTACAGAGTTCCTCCGAACCAACTATATTTCTCATACTGTCATAACCCTTAACAGAAACACCAAAAGGACAAGAGAGAGTTAGGGTGGCTGACACCGTATTTGCAGGCATAGTAAATCTGATAAAACTAGTGCCACCAGAGGAAACGCTCGCAGGTGAAGCCGAAACTTCAGGGTTTGTCGTAGAAGTAGCTGATTGTGGCAAGATGGTTACTTTAACCGGAATGTTTATAGGAGAGCCTTGGAAATTACCAGTTAGAATTATGTTTGTGCTATATGTTCCAACTGATAGACTCTTTGGATCAAGTGATGCTCCAATCCCAACAGGACTGTTTGGGTAGGCGATCATCGTATTTGTGTTATATGATACATTAAGCCAGCTTGGCTGATTGGGTACACTTATATTGAAACTAATATTCGTACTACTTGTGTTAGTAATTGTCAATGACTTTTGCTGATACTGAGTATCACCCTGATTAGCAGAAAAGTTAATAGAATTTTGAGAAATAATTACAGAAGATTGTGTAGAACTTGAACCACTTTTGAACAGTGATGCTTGAGTAGTTTTGAGATATGGAGTTAACTGACTAGATACTGTTTTTCCAATGATATGATACTTTGCACTTTTAATCAGCATCTGATAAATATTTGAGCCTGCTGGTACAGATGGATTGTTTGAATACAATGTACCAGCAATAATAACCGTATATTCGCCACTCTCTGCTATTGCAGTATCATTTGGAGTAACTGTAATAATTGGTTGTATCGGTATTACCACAGAAGGACTACTAAAAACAACATCAAAATCACTAGCAACTGGCTTTGTCATATCTCCACCTATGGCTTTCATCTTGAACACAACTTTTCCTGTCAATGAACTCGATGCAACATCTACTACACCCGCATTGGATGCTATGTTTTGACTAATAAAAGTAAATATATTTGAAGTCGGAACAATCCCACCACCACACTCCCCATTCACTCTCGCTCTAGTCTCCGGACCAAAGTATCCTGTTGACTCTATACCTACACTGGCCTGATATTTTTTGACCACTGAAGCAGTCGCGGGACCAAAATATCCCTTAGATGCAAACTCTTGCGTGATAGCTGGAATATCAAAACCATGCTCAATCAGCCATGTCTGTAAAGCTACAACATCAGCACCTTTACTTCCGATCTGAAGATTAGTTGAGAATACATAACATGATGGATAAACTGTCGTAGGAGGAATCGGAACTGGAATAGGCGATGGTGCAACAGGAGTAACTGTAATCGGTGTACATGTATACCCAACAGGACACTCAACGGCAGTCTGCGCAGAAACATTGTTCGGCATAACCACAATAACTATAGCAAATACAAAGATTGTGAGTGGCAGGACGAAAGATATTATTTTTTTCATTTAAATAAGATTAACTAATACTAATAGAGTACAAATAACAGCAAAGTGCAGAGTTACGATATGCTCCGCTTACCCATATATAGTATACCCCCCCGACAACTTGCAAAACTCTCTTATCCACATATTATGTTCGAGGTCTACTATCGGACACAACTAAGCACGGTCTAATAAAAATTCTTTTATATTTCCCTTGTGTATAAGCTCTGTTTTTGGTTTATAGGTCTCGATAAAATCTTTTGGAAATTTTGTTTTTTGTTCTGACCATTTGAATTCATAAGCAGAGAATATTCCACCACCCTCTTCTATATAGTCAACTTCTTTGCCACGCGTATTTCTCCAGAAGAACTGATTGCCATAACGCATACGACATTCTAAGTATTTTTTCCTTTCTACCACGCAAAAATTCTCCCACAAAGCACCAATATCTTCCCTTTTTGATAAAGGTATAACCCTGCCTATAAGATTATTTCTTATCCCCAGATCATAAAAGTAGATCTTATTTTTCCGACCAATCTCATTTCTTGGGTTTCGTGACAAAGGATATAATGTAAAGATTACAAATGTTTTCTCGAGCAGATCAATGTATTTGGCGACTGTCTTGCGACTAGTCTCTAGCTTGATTGACAACTCATTTAGAGAGACTTCATTGCCAACCTGTAGAGCCAATAATTGCAAAAGATTTGTGAGTAATTTTGGTTTTTTGATACCTTCATATTCAAAAATATCCTTAAATAGATAATTGGAAGAAATATTATTTAGAGCTGTTTCGGCATCCTTGAATTGATTCTTGATAATTTCGGGATACGAACCATACACCAACATTGATTCCATGACTGCACTGATTTCCCATTCTTGTTTACCATCGGATATCTCTTCATAGGAGATCGGATATAATTTGAATTCTATTGACCTACCAGTAAGTGGTTCATTGACCTTTGCTGATAGATCGAAACTCGAAGAACCTGTTGCAATAACCTGCAGATCTGGATAAGTGTCAATGAGTAATTTGAGTGCAAGTCCTATATTATCAACTTTTTGTGCTTCATCAAAGACAAAAAACCTGCCTGGTCCCAAAAATGTTTTGAGTTTTGCAGGATTTTGTACTGCCAAAGCTTGTTGATTTTCCAATATTTCACAATTTATATAACTTCGATCATCACCATGTTTCAAAACTAATTCTTTGACTAAAGTAGTTTTACCAACCTGTCTAGGTCCATAAAGAATAATGACCTTGCCTTTAAACAGCCAATTCTCTATATTTTCAGCCATTTTTCGATGGATTTGCATTTTTTGAACCTTTAGGGGCAGAAATACTGTGTTTTTTGCACCTATAGTTACATAATATACATTATATAAACGGTGTCAAGCGTGATTTATCTACTTCCTCTTCTCTATAATCTCCAACGCCACATTCGCTGGTACAACCTCATAATGGTCAAATTCCATCATTGCACTGCCTTGACCAGAAGTCATAGAACGTAGTTGTGTAGTATAGCCAAACATTTCTGCAAGAGGAACCTTTGCAATGATAGAGAGTACTTGGCCTTTTGGCTGACTGCCTTCGATAGTACCCCTCTTTGAAGCAATAGAGCCGTTGATATCACCCATATACTTTTCTGGTGCTACAACTTCGAGCTTCATTATTGGCTCTAGTAGAACTGGCTTGGCACGTTTGACAGCGTCTTGGAATGCCATTGAAGCTGCTATTTTGTATGCGATTTCAGATGAGTCAACGTCGTGATATGAGCCATATGTCAATTCACAGGAAATATTTACCATCTTGAAACCAGCAACAATACCCCTATCCATCGCTTCTTTTACACCCTTTTCAACGGCAGGGATAAATTCTTGTGGGATAACACCACCCTTGATCGAATCAACGAATTCATAATCATCATGTCTATGAATATTTTTTGACTTTTTCTTGCCTTCTTGTACTGGCTCCATAGGTTTGATATTGAGTTTGACATGACCATATTGACCTTTACCACCAGTTTGTTTGATATATTTGCCTTCTGCTTCTGCAGTACCGAGAATCGTCTCTCTATATGCAACTTGAGGTTCACCTACATTTGCTTCTACAGTAAATTCTCTTTTCATACGATCAACCATGATCTCTAGATGTAGTTCTCCCATACCAGAAATGATAGTTTCGCCTGTTTCAGAATTTGTTGAAATCTTGAAAGTTGGATCTTCATTGGAAAGTTTGCGCAAAGCAAGACCCATTTTTTCTTGATCTGCTTTTGTTTTTGGCTCTATACGGAGTGATACAACAGGCTCTACAAATTTGATCACTTCAAGTACTATTGGATTGTTTTCATCGCAAAAAGTATTGGATGTAAGTGTATCTTTGAGTCCTACTGCCGCAGCTATCTCTCCAGAGAAAACTTTTTTGACTTCTTCTCTTTCATTGGCCTGAAGTCGTACGATGCGACCGAGTCTCTCTCTTTTATTTGTTGATGAATTGTATATATATGTTCCAGCTTCTATTGTACCTGAATAGACTCTAAAGAATGTGAGCTGTCCTACAAAAGGATCATTTTGAAGTTTGAATGCTAGTGCAGAAAAAGGTTCTTCATCACTTGCATGGCGTATGACTTCTTCTCCTGTTTCTGGATTGATACCTTTTACTGGAGGCATATCGAGTGGAGAAGGAAGATAGTCAACAACTGCATCAAGAACCAATTGAACTCCTTTGTTTTTCAATGCAGAACCAGTAAAGACAGGGAAAATTTTATTTGCTATAACCGCTTTACGTATGACTGGTTTCAATTCTTCGAGACTTATTTCTTGACCTTCGAGATATTTATGCATCAAACCATCATCATGATCTACTATCTTTTCTATAGTTTCTGCACGATATTTCTTTGCATCTTCTAGGAGTTCAGGCGGTATCTCTTTTTCTACGACTTTTTCTCCCATTTCGCCTTCGAAATAATATGCCTTCATACGGAGTAGATCTACTACACCATTGTGATCTCCCTCTAGGCCTATAGGTATCTGAAATCTTATTGCATTTTTGTTTAGACGCTCCAATATAGAATTGTATGAAAATTCGAAAGATGCACCCATTCTGTCCATCTTATTGATGAAACAAAGTCGCGGTACTTCGCCTTCATCTGCATAACGCCAATTTGTCTCTGATTGTGGTTCTACACCAGCAACACCATCAAATACTACAACTGCTCCGTCAAGAACGCGAAGTGACCTTTTGACTTCAGCAGTAAAGTCAATATGTCCAGGAGTATCTATGATATTGAAACGGACTTTCTTGGAAATATCGGTCGAGGGCATATATGTAGGATTCCAAAAGCAAGTGATAGCAGCTGCGGTTATAGTGATACCTCTTTCTCTCTCTTGTTCCATCCAGTCAGTCACAGTCTCACCTTCATGTACTTCACCTATCTTATGTGTCATACCCGTATAGAATAAAACTCTTTCGCTAGTAGTCGTCTTACCAGCGTCAATATGGGCAATAATGCCGAAATTTCTTACTTTATCTAATGGATAATCGCGATTCATATTAAATTACCAAGCAAAGTGAGCAAAAGCTTTATTTGATTCTGCCATTTTGTGGACATTCTCGCGCTTCTTGACTGCTTCACCTTCATTCTTTGATGCAGCAATGATTTCATCGGCAAGTTTTATATGTATTGGCTTGCCCTTTTTGGATCGTGCAGCATTGATAATCCACTTTATAGATAATGCTTGTTTCCTCTCTGGACGAACTTCTCTAGGAACTTGATAATTTGCTCCACCGACACGTCTCGATCGTACTTCCATCATAGGTGTAGTATTTCGGAGAGCTGCATCGAGAATCTCTATTGGATTTTCTGTTTTTGTTTGTTCTTTTATATAGTCGAGACAATCATAAACAATAGTTCGAGCAATATTCTTCTTGCCTTCCTGCATAACATAGTTGATGAATTTTGAGACTTTTACAGAATCGAATACAACATCTGGTCTCAATTCTCTTTTTATATTTATTTTCCTGCGCATATATTTATACTTTTGCAGCCTTTGGCTTCTTATTACCATACTGACTTCGACCTTTTCTCCTAGCTTCTACGCCCGTAGCATCGAGAACACCACGCACTATGGAATATCTTAGTCCTACGTCCTTGACACGACCACCACGCAATAGAACTACAGAGTGTTCCTGCAGTGTATGCCCCATTCCCGGAATATATGCGGTTACTTCCATGCCATTTGTCAGTCTAACACGAGCAATCTTTCTTATAGCAGAGTTTGGTTTCTTTGGTGTTCTAGTAGTTACTTTGATACATACTCCTCTCTTGAAAGGAGATGGGAAAAAGACTGGACGATTTTTTATCGAATTGAATGTTCGAGTGAGAGCAATAGACTTTGACTTGCGCTTGAAACGCTTGCGAGAATTCTTTATGAGTTGATTTATTGTTGGCATATAAACTATATATACGAATTAACGAATTTTACAAATCTACGAATATGGACAAATGCTTTTTACAAACCGTTGGCAATACTGAATTCTTCACCAAATTACGGCTTGAGTTTTGCCGAAATTGATTACTCATTCTTGCCTCTATAATAAACATGCCAAATATTAGCAGTAGAAGAATCTTAACAATTTTCAATAAAAAAAGCAAGTCGTCGTCGGCGTCCGAGTTCAACTTGCCTGTTTCGTTATTCATAATTCATCAAAACTCACGATTCCCACCTAGGATTGATGAACAGTGACCAATCCCTGTCGAATTGAATTTTGTTTCTTTCGATCAAGGAAGCTATACAATCCTTGACACTTACTTCCACAAGACCTCTGTTGACCGCCAAGTCACAAAGTTCTCTTGGTTTGATCTTTCTGGTTGATCTTATAAGATCGACCAATTCATCGGAAATTTTATCATTCATAATTACTATCCCTTTCTCTATCTCTGTGTCAGAATATATCACAATCGTCCAAAATTTGCTACTCTTTTTGTGGAGGTGCGACCTCGCACCTCCGCAACAGCCATACATCCTCAAAAACTAACCCCAGTAAAAATCCCAAAAATAAAAGGAATTATAGGCACTATAGCCTGCCAGAGGAAGAAGACTACAATGATAATGAAAAAAGGCGCATAGGCTTCGAGCGTCATACGTGCACGACCATATTGATTTGGCAAAATAGCAAATAATAATTTTGATCCATCAAGTGGTGGCAAAGGAATGAGGTTAAATATGGCCAAAATAATGTTTATTATGACTATATATGAAGAGATTTCTATAAATGAACTAAAGCCCGGAATTCCAGCAGTAAATCTGATAAATGTACCAAATATGAGTGCCAATAATAGGTTGGAACCAGGACCTGCTGCGGCTATCAGGAATTCACCCATCCTTTTATTCTTTATATTATAAGGATTGTAAGGCACTGGTTTTGCCCAGCCGAAAGTAAAACCAAAAAGAGATGTGATGAGTGGCACTATTATTGAACCAACTGGATCAATATGAGAGATGGGGTTGAGAGTCAGTCGGCCTTGCAAACGAGCAGTTGGATCACCCATAGCATTGGCAGTGAAGCCATGAGCCAATTCATGGACAACTACAGACATTATGAGGATTATTATAGAGATTATGGTAAACATTTTTTGCCTTTTTACTTCATTCATGATAACATATCTCTCACCAACTATCATGGCAAAAATATGCGCAATAACAAAGAGGGGTTCGATTTCTGGAGGCCGTTATTCCAATAGAACTCGCGCAACACAATTCAATCCTTGTGGTTCTATTCGTCGTTACCCAAATCTACAGAAAAAGCGTATTTATATACCAGAATTGAAGAAAACTGTTATTATGAACGTATCAGCAAGAGGATTACGAACAATAGAGAAAAATGGCGCTTTCCGTGCGCTCAAAACTGCAGGCATCATCTAGACTCTTCGACTCTTACAATAGAGCCATCAGAAATGATCCTTATGGATCCTTTTTCTTTTATATTATATCTATTTGCTTCGGGAATGCCGAGAAGTGGATCATCTTTGGTATTTTCTATTGAACCATTTGCCGTCTTGCCACTTGATAATAACTTTGAATAGATTACATATTTGGGCTTAAATTCATCAACCATTTGTTTTGCCAAATTTGTCTTCGAAGCATTATTAGAAATTACCAATACATTGGTATTATTCATAATCCTGTCCAATTCAGCGGTCGAAGTGATGAACTTTTGAATCTTTGGCGTGGTGTTACCGACTAGCAATATATTTGTTGAGCCAAAATTAATATTTAGAACAATTTCTGGATCACTTGTCTTTGAATAGGAAAATGTGTCGGCTGATACTGGAAATAAAATATCGGCAACTATATCATTTTCTCCAAAATCATCATTCCCATTTGATTTGTCCAACACTATCGATTCTCCAGCACTAACTTCCCTTTTTGGAATATTTATCGAATCCAAAAAAGTCTCATATATGAGATCAGTACTTGTCGAAAGACCTATGGATTGCAAAGTAATTGCTGATAATATGACTCGATCGACTTTATAACGACCTAGAATGTCAATCAGCCCCGCAACATTCTTGCCTTCTGTATTTGTAGCAATAACCATATCTATACGACGTGAATAAAAAGGCAAAATCTTTGTTATTTCTCTCAAGACTTGCGAATTCGAACCACCATTTACGAGTATCCTTTTATCATTTGGGGTGCGAATGAATATAGAATTACCACTTTTAATATTAAAAACGAATATTTCGAGCAATTGCGCGCGGTTTTCTAGATGATATATGTAGAAAACAGCACCAGATAAAAGACCAAAGATTACTATGAAAATAATTATTCGTTTGAGCATGGTAGTTTTCGTTGCGCAGGGTAGACCTACGCACGTTGTGCGTAGGTCTACCCTGCGCAACAAGGCCTCCGCAACTTGCACCATATCATATCGAGATAAAATCCTGATAAAATTTCGCTGAAGAAATGATAAAATCGACGACCTCCGAGAGTAGGCATCGGGAAAAACATATGTTACAATACCACTATGGCATTCAATGAAAAAAAGTTCAGTATTCCTGTATTAAAAGGCATTTCGACCAAGAATATAGAAGAGCATCTCAAGCTTTATGCTGGTTATGTGAAAAATGCCAATTTAATTCTAGAAAAAACTGGTGATAATGAACTCCAGCGCCGTTTCGCTTTTGAATTTGATGGTATGAGAAATCATGAATATTATTTCACGCAATTTGAAGGCGGCTCAACTCCATTCAACTCAAATAGTCCTTTGGTAAAAACCATCGCTCAAGAATGGAATTCTTTTGAAAATTGGCTGACCCAATTCAAGAGTCTTGCCCTAACCCGCGGTATCGGCTGGGCTTTCTTGTATTATGATCCACATACCAAACGCCTATTCAATCAATGGGTGGATGAACAGCACATCGGCCACTTAACAGGCCTGTCCCCCATCATCGCCCTCGATATGTGGGAACATGCCTATGTTGCTGACTATCAGCCGAGTGGCAAGAAGCAATATGTGGATGACTTTTTCGAAAATTTGAATTGGGAAGTGGTGGAGAAGAATTTCAAATAGAAAAGCAGAATAAGTGACATTACATAGATTTTGGGTTGATGTTTAGAAAAAGACAAAAAACAACTGCAACCATATTCCAGATTGCAGTTAGATTGTATTGAATCCCCAAATCAGTTATTGACCAATCTTAGAGATTTCGTCGAGTATTCGTTCTCGTTCTAGAGCATCATTTAGCAACTTCTGGAACTTGACCAATGCTCTTTTTGTGTGTTCTTCGGTTAGACCTTCAGCCTCGTTACGTTCATGAACAACTCTGGATGGCAAGAAAGTTATGACATAGGAGCTAAAGTTGTCGAGATCCACGATAGACAAGTTTCTCAACTCACCCACCGAAAGTTTTACAGAACAGTATGCTGACGAATCAGCAGCAAGCTCTGATAACCATTTCTCGTAAGACTCCATGAGTTCCTCGCGTTGCCATGTCTCTATGCAATACCATTCCTCGATGGATTTCCTGTAATATGCCGTAACATCAGAATGTTGAGTTGGAATCTGAGCAAGTGCACAGATTTCATCTGCCCACTGCTTGAATTCCTCCTGATCGCTAATGTCGAAAAAATCTTTCATCCATTTCCTTTTGTTGATGGTTGTTATTATTTGGAATAAAACTCCTACCCAAGATGGTAGCATATATCATTAGTCTTGTCAAATTGTGAGGAGTGAATTTGCAGGCTAATTGCAACCCCTCTTTGAAGGTTCATACTATAGCCTTAGAAGTAATTTTAAATAGAAAAGCAGAAGAAGCGATATTACATTGGTTTTTGATCTAATCAGTATTGTTTGGAAAAGAAAAAGCGCCCTACCACAGAGTAAAACGCTTTCATACAGAACTGACAATTAGCGCCTAATTGCGCGAAAAGCTCCCAAAAACTCCCCAACCGCAGCTCTCTGCTCATTCCTTCGTCCAGTTATGACTTCATCGGCATTATTGTACCCATCACAACCGTAACTATAAAGACTGTTTCCATGAACAACTGACCAGAAGAGTTCCTCTCCAGCAACAACAGTTTCGGTATAAGGAATATCCTCCATAGAACATCCACCATGGATATCAAATATCCGATTTCTATGGTCACTTGCAATGAGAGGGTCCCCTTTCTCAAACTGTTCTTTGATAGTATCTAGACCCTTTTGCACACCTGGTAAGACTTTCCCAATGAACCATGTCTTGACCTTTTCAACGACAATCCTCTTGGATTCTTCCCGAAGATTGCCCACGATATAGCCAGTCTGTTGTGGACTCAACAATACATGATTGCTAGAACCAATTGAATCCAGGAAGATGCTTAGTCTCGTATTGAGCCATACATCATCTCCAGAGACAATGAAACAGTCATTGAGCCAGTATGCAGTATTTGCTTTTTCCGGATCAGCAACTATTCTTTGAATGACTTTAATCCCATCCTCACCGTTTAAACAGACGTGGGGACGGAATTGAGTGTTTTGCGCAGATTGAAGTCTTGCGACTCCTTTGTTCAGTTCCACTCTCAAAGGAGAATCTCCTTTGTGGGGAACCAATTCGTACAAACTTTCAGACTTTTCAGACATATGTTGTATCCTTTTTGTTAAGGTGTTCTAAAATCTATATTATACATATTGACTAAAATGTCAATGGGTCGAGGTAATGAGCATATTATTCTCTGCCCTCACTCTATTTCTCCGATAAAAATAGTAAAAGATTATTGAAAACCCCAGATAAAACCCCACAACCCACCAGAATGAAAATGCGGGGATTTTGAATGAGGCAAAGGGTATTTTTGCGAAATATTCGACCATATTGAGTTCATAAGAGAGAAGGGCGTATGCGAAATAGCTGAAAAATTGTGATATGGGTTCAAAAATAAAGCCAGAAATACCTACGAGAAATACAGCTAGCATAGTAATAGGTATAAATGGCAAGACCAAGACATTGACTACAACACCAATAATAGACAATTGACCCATCATATAGAGAATAAATGGTGATACAAATATTTGAGTAGCAAATGTAGCAGATATTATACTCCTAAAACCAAACTTCTCTGGCAAAAACGTCAGTCTATCTTCTATCGGCCTTGCGAGAATGACCAAACCCAGTGTTGCCAAGAAAGAAAGCTGGAAAGATGGATCGTGAAATAAGATCATAGGATTTTGTATGAGCATTATCATTCCTGCAAATACAAGTGCACGTACAACACTATAATCTCGCCTAACCAATTCGGCAGATAGAGCAATGCTCGCCATAACACAAGAACGTATAACCGTAGCTCCACCACCAACCATTATTCCAAAGAGAATAATACCTAGGCCACCAAGCAAAATACCCCACATTCTAGGCAATCTCGACAGAAGTTTCCTGATAGCATCGGCAATGATTGTGATATTGAAGCCAGACAGAACGACGATATGTATCAATCCTGTAATCCTAAAATCATCGAGTAAACTCTTCCCTATCGAACCCTTCTCACCAACCACCAAACCAGCAGCAAATGCAGAATGAGGTTCTCCCAATACTTGCTCTATATTTGAAACAAATCTTCTTTTTATCTTATATAGTGATCCTTTTATTGAAAATGATTTTTCTTCATTGATCTTCTCTACTATTGCACTTTTGATCTCAAAATAAATGTCGTCTTTGGCTAGATAATTACGATAATCGAATGTTCTACCATCATTACTAGAGAAATTATATGGTTCAGATAAATTACCAATAAATTTGATGTGATCTCCAAAAGAAAATCGTGGATATAATTTTGTCTTTGCACGAATCAATATATCACTAGAACATTTATCTGCTTCATTTGTTAATAATTCATCTACTTTGATTATTAGGATTTGCCCAGTTTCTTTGCGCTCCGGTTCTTCGGTAATCATACCCATTCCAGTCACCTTCTCTTTCATACAATCATTTGTAATAGAAATATTTGATGCATAAGAAAATACCAGACGGAAAACTGTGATTCCGATGATAATAAACCAGAATATAAACACGCCTTTCTTCATAGGTTTTTGCGGAGGTTTCGTTGCGCAGGGTAGACCTGCGCAACGAAACCTCCACAACCTGCACGATATCACAATGAGATAAAATCCTGATAAAATTCTGCTGAAGAAATGATAAAATCCACTCCCGAGGCCTACCCCGCCGAAGGCGGGCCTCGGGGACTCGGTATTATTACCGAGATCGGATCTCGGTAATAGATCTCGATAATACCTATTTTTTCTGCCAGACTTCCATTTTCCCCTCGAAAAGACTGATTTTTTCACCATCTGCAAAAGCAGTTGCTATTTCGTCACATCTTTCATTTCCATGATTACCAGTATGTCCTCTTATATAATTCCATTTAACATTTCGTACCATATTCAATTCATCAAGTTTCTCCCAAAGATCTCTATTCAAAACATCTTTTTTTATATCTTTCTGCCAAATATCTCTTTTCCAGTCATTTTTCTTCCATCCTTTAACCCATTTTGTGATACCACCTATGAGATAAGATGAATCTGTATATAGAGTTATATCTGCATCTCTTGATGTTTGTGAAAGAGCTTCAATTGCTGCGGTTAATTCCATCCTATTGTTCGTAGCCTTGTCTTCCCTGCCACCAAGTTCAATAACCATAGAATCATCCTCAATAATAACGACTGCCCAGCCACCACGCCCTGGATTGCCTCGAGAAGAACCATCTGTAAAAATTATATACTTCATGGATTAATGAAAACATCAATTACTTTTAATCGCAACTCCGGACTATTCCTATACCAAGATTTCTCGAGTGAAGCCACAAGATCTATTGATTCATTTTCTCGAACTATATTATTCCATTCATTCTCTATTCCAAAGAATGAAATAGCAGAAATTTTTGTCCTATTTGATCTACTAAAATCCATTCTTATATGTTCATTGCCTTTACCAAAGCGCTTTATTGATACAGGCTTTATCTTCCTAAATAAGAAGGCTGGTTTATGATTGCCAGAACCAAATGGCGCCAATTTGGCAATTTCATTGTACAGATCTATATTGACTTCATCAATCGATAATTCTGCATCAATATATTTCTCCAATATATCAACATTTTCTTGTTCTTTTGACTTCTTTATAAGTAATTCAAATGCCTCATTAAGATATTTGTCCAAGAAATATATCTTATCATCAAATACAGCAAATCCTCCAGAATTCTTATGTCCACCAAATTGCGATATTATTCCTTCTGGCACAGCCTTCATAATCTCGACAACACTTGTATTACCTCGCGATCGGCAGGAGCCCTTGATAGTATTGTCTCCATCTCTTCCCCAGAGGAAAACAGGCCTATCAAATTCTTGTACACAACTATTTGCAACCAAACCCAAAAGTGATGGTCTCCAATTTGGATTACCTAGAACAATTACGTTTGGTAATTTTGTATTTGATAAAATTAAACCCTTGTGGGAATGGGCAGGACACACCTCCTGAGGCGACTTATCCGCCAGTTGGCGGAGGTGCGATTCGTCGCCGAAGGAGGTAGTGTCCTGCCCATTCTCATCCGTCTTTAATAATGAGACATCAAGAAACCTTTCATGAATAATTTTCTTGACTTCTTTTACTAGTACTGCCACCGCCGTTTTCCTCTTGCTATTTATATGATCCAAATGCTCCGCATACTTATCTGCTTCTTCATCATTCTTTGCAATCAATAGATTGAAAGCGTCCCTTGGCATACCCATGCGCGAGGCCGCATTGATACGTGGTGTAATCATGAAGTTAATATCATCTTCATTTATATGTCTCTGTTCTATACGAAGCTTTTCAAACAATCTTCTAAGACCTTTCCTGTGGCCCTTCTTCAATACAGTAAGACCATAATGAGCAAATACCCTATTTTCACCAGTGAGAGGAACCATATCAGAGAGAGTTGCCATACCAACAAGATCCAATAACCATTTCTCTAGTCCATCTTTGAGACCAAAGCGCTCTTTTGAAAGGATCAATTGTATCAATTTATATGCAATTCCTGCTCCACATAGATTTTTATCAGGATAATTGCAATCATCTTGTTTATGATCAACTATTGCAAAAGCTTTTGGCATTTTACTAGGAGATTCATGGTGATCCGTGATGATAACATCTATACCCAATTCATTTGCTTTTGCCACAGGACATACATCAGAGATACCACAATCAACAGTAATTATTAACTTCACTTCAGCATCATTCAACTGTTCGACTGCTTCTACATTCATGCCAAAACCCTCATCATGTCTATGTGGAATATAAATAATAAAGTTTTTAAAACCAATCCTGTCGAAGAAATCATGCCAAATAGCTGCTCCTGGTATACCATCTGCATCATAGTCAGCATAAATAGCTATCTTTTCATCTTTTTTTATACCTTGAATGATCCTATCAGCTGATTTATCGGCATCTTTCAATAGTGTTGGATCATGTATATCCCTATCATAATCAGGATTAAGAAATTTATCTGCTGAAACACTATCTATAACGCCCCTATGAAATAGTAGATGTGCAATAAGTGGTGAAAATGAATTCAATTTTTTTTGCTCATCATTGCTCAATTGTCTATAAATCAAATACTTCATAAAAGTGAGTATACCATAGAGAGTAAACTACTAGGTCGGACCTCGTAATTTAACGACAAAATGTTATCATTTATGTATGGAAGACTGCATTTTCTGTAAAATTGCCAATAAAGAAATTCCTGCTCATATTGTCTATGAAGATGAAAATTATATTGCATTTTTGGATATCAATCCACATACGCCAGGTCATACCCAAGTAATACCAAAAAAACATTATCGTTGGGTTTGGGATATACCGAGTGATAATAGTAATTCACCAAATATAGGAGAATACTTTGGGGTAGCACAGAAAATCGCCAAAGCCCAAATGAAAGCATTTGATACAGACTGGATACTTAGCAAAATAGTTGGGGATGAAATACCTCATGCTCATATATGGGTATTCCCAAACAAAGAAATAAATGGCGATGCAAAAGACTTTATTGGCAATAAAGAAAAAATCTCCAAAAATATAGAAAAATAAAGTCTCTGTCTCTCAAAAAATTTATTTATCTGAATTATTCAAAGCATCAATCCCAGGCAAACTCCCCTTTGCCAAAAATTCAAGCATTGCACCACCTCCAGTTGAAAGAAAAGTAAATTTATCTTGAATATTTTGAGATTCTATCGTAGCAATAGTATCACCTCCACCTACTATTGATGTAGCACCAGAAGAAGATAAATTTGCCATTGTCTTTGCCAATTCTATAGATGGTCCATCAAATCCTTTTTCATATATACCAAGTGGACCATTCCACAAAACAAATTTGGCTATATTTACTTCTGCTTCCAAAAGAGCCAAAGTTTTTGGGCCAATATCTACGATCTTATCATCCTTATCCAATCCATCTAATGCTTTATACTCGCCTTTTTCTGTCATTACGTCTGTAGGAATCATTATCTTTGTATTGCCTATAAAAGGAGATAAGTCAAAATTACCCTTTGATACAACAGAATGCCCTATCTCATACCCCTTTGCTTTGAAGAAATCATTTGCCAAAGCACCCCCTATAAATATTTTGTCGGCAACTGTAATGAATCTTTCTAATAGTGATAATTTTGTCTCAAATTTTGCACCTCCCAATATGAAAAGGAATGGATGTGCTGGATTGAAAGCGAGTGATAGATTGGCAATTTCCTTTTCGAGCTGTAGGCCTGCATAACTTGGTAAATATTTTGGCACACTAACTATAGAAGCATGCTCTCTGTGACATGCTGGGAAGGCCTCATTTACAAATATGTCACCTAGAGACGCCAATTCTTTTGCAAACTTCTCTTCATTTGTCTTTTCACCATCAAATTTACGGAGATTTTCCAAGAGAATACATTCACCATTTTTCATATGATTTTCTATAAAGTCATATGCTTCACGAATATTTGGTATAAAATCAACTTTTTCTCCTAGATCAATGAGACGTTCTGCAATGGGTTTTAGAGAATTATCTTCTCCATCCAAAACTTCAATATGACTGATGAGGATAACTTTTGCACCCTTTGAAGTGAGAAAGTCTATCGTTCCTAATGCAGATCGGATACGTAGATCTTCTGTAACAATGCCATTTTTTATTGGTACATTGAAGTCAACGCGGACAAGTACTTTCACACCTTCTAGGTGTTCAATTTCTTTGATAAATTTCATGCAATTTTATCCACCGCCTTAATAAGCTCTATAAATCCTGGAGTATTGACGCTTTCACGACCTATGAGAAGTCCATTTACCTTGCCTATATTTATGATATCTACTGCATTCCGGAAGTTCACTGCCCCACCATACAAAACTTTTACTTTGAGACCGTTTTCGGCACCAAAAATATCTGAAAAGGCCTTTTTTGCAAAAAGTGACATTTCAAATATTTGTTCAGGCACCATTGACTCTTGTGCTCCAGTTGCCCATATTGGCTCATAAGCAATAATTATATCTTTAGCAAATTTCTTTGGTATATTTGCAATACTTTCTTTTATTTGATTTTTTAATTCTTCTAGATATAAACCTCCTTCGTCACGGACTTTTTCTCCTATGCAGACGATGGATATCAATCCAGCATCCAAAGTATTTATCAATTTCTTTGAGACTATTTCATTGCTATCGCCCCTCTTCCTTTCTTCAGAATGTCCAACTATTACATACTCTGCACCTATACTATTCATCATCTTTGCATTCACTTCCCCAGTAAATGGACCAACTTCCTTTTCTATAGATACTGTCTGAACACCAACATGAAAATTATTTGTATTCTTCTTGGAAACACAACTTGTAATAAAAGGAAGTGGTGGACATATGATTACTTCTGAATTCTGAAGTCTTTTGGATATTCTTTTTATCTTCCCAGCTATTTTCTTTGCCTCAACCAATGTTCCTGGATTCATCTTCCAATTGCCTACTATAAGCTTTTTACTCATAGGGACATTTTAGCATAATCACAATATATCGTCAGTTAGCAATAAGCTAGTTAATTTCTTGCCAAGATAATGTAGAATAATAGCTCGATGTGAGTGGAAATGACGGTGGTGGACTATATAGGAGATTTGGATCATAAGATATATTCCTATCACGATAACCAGTATCGTCTGTATATGCAAAACCATATCGCTGATTTGTAGCGATCATGCCATACAGATTTATATCTGATCGAATATAAGAAGAACCGCAATAATATGAATAATAATTCCTCCCTACACGACCATTTTGTGCAACAAGAGCTGCGTCAATATCGAGACTATTTGCACTAGAAAGACCGATATTTACATCTCCTTGAGCAATAAGACCGATCACATCATTACCATCATGATTTGTATACAAAATATCATTATTAATTATGATATTAGACCATTTTGATGCTCCTGGATCTGGCAATTTCCCAGCTGCTATGGTCAATCTTGCAGTATTTATCTGTCCGTCTACCCAAACATTATCTTCCACAAAGATAATACCATTTGTAGGTATTGGATAGTTGACTGCTGATTGCTCGGTTTTGATACTCCATGTACTCCACTGATTTTGATTGAGAAGATTCCAACAACTACTGTTTGGTGGATTATTTATAGCAGTTACTACACGAACATCGAAAGTATCATTGGTTTTGAGTGTAATATGATAACCTAGCGCTGATTTCCCTTTGTATTGAGATTGACTCAAATAAATACCATTTGATTGGGCCAAAGTTCTCAATTGAGCCAGATTGGCAGTAAGCCCAGTAAAATCAACGGCTGGTACAGATATTTTACGGCCTGCAGTAAATATATTTGGTTTCAAAGGTAGTGGTGTTGGAGGGTTTGGATCAGAAGGACTAGTAAGCGTATAAACGGCCCAACGATTGGCTCCATAATCGGGATCTACATATGTTGTGAGAGCACTCGACATCAATCCATATGTTATACCATCGAAATGAATACCTTTATTCGAATGTACTGGTCCATAAATTACTGTGCCAGAACCAAAACGCATATTATCATTTGCTACACTAGCATATTGAGCCCAAGAAGGTATTGCCAATATAGCTTTGATACTTCTTGTAATATTCGGATTTGAATTGAGCGCTCCTTTGGAGACAATAGTTACAACAGTTGAACCGATTGATGGAGGAGTTATAGTAAGAGTATATGTACCTATTAGATTGCCATCTTTATCTTTGAATTCATGAATATATGGTCCAGTTTGTCCTGTACCATCCATGAAATCTTCTGGCATATGAGCTAGATGCCATCGATAATAATCAATTCCGGCCTCGGCAATTTGTAATGCTTGTCCTTTATCTGCCAAAGTACGAACACTTTTCAATAATATAGAACCCCAATTTACAAGTCCTATAGTGATAGTAATTGCTATAGCAGAAAAGACTAAAACCGAAACGAGAATATCTCCTTTATTATATATTCTAATCATAAATTATCTTTTAGATTACGGAGTGTTATTTGTGTTGAATATGTTCTCGGTTCTGGTAGTTTATTTGGATCTGTATCCAATGTAATATTGACCCTGATCAAACGTATTGAAGTATTTACAACTGGTTGTGTCAAAGCTATTCCACTACCATTATAGTCTGAATCGAAATATTCAAACATTGGTGTTGATGTAGCATTACGAACATTCACCATAATAGTAGTCGTAGAAGTGTTTATATTACTATATGTCGCAGGACTTCCTGTTGGTAAAGTAGTCGTCTTTAGTATAGATGAAGTACTTTTCGAAAAATAATACTTAACTTTTTCTTTTTTATTATCATTATTGATATCAGCAAAGAAAGTAACAGTGCTTGTGCTCGCTCCCTGTATGGCATATGAACCATCACCTCCTTGTGAAGCCATACGCAATTCTTTACCCATAACTTTCAATATAGTTTGTGCATCTTGAACAGTTATGAAAGATCCAGAAGCAGTACGTTCATATGAAAATACATTTATCTGAAATGTAATAACTGCACCCATAATAACTACAAATATAGCAAGAGCAACCAATACTTCTACAAGAGTCATGCCATAATTTTTATTATAATATTGTTTATACTTCATTTTTTTATATTATGGTCCAAGAAGGACTTGCTCTTCTTGCCATGAACTTTCCAGATATATTTCTCTCGAATATGTAGAGTATCCACTTTTTGATACTTCTATTGTATATGTACCACTAGATAGACCCGAAAATATGACCTGTCCAGGAGGTATACAATCGGATGTATATGTAAAAGAAATATTTGATATATTTGGTGTTGATGTCGCTGTAATAGTTGAAAGATATACACGATAACGTGCATATTGATCACCACTATGTATATTGTTGATTGGTGATTCTGGACTTACATAATAAGTTGTCGCTGTACCATCTGGACCAAAGAAATTCCATATTGCTGGTGTAGAAGATGGACTTGTAGCAAATTGCAAGCGCGCGCTATCCTGTCCAGTAACTAATGGTTGTATACCAGGACTCCAAGATATATTGTAGAAATTACTAGATGTACCAGTATTGAAAGTAGATGATTCTAGCATTCCATTTGAACTATAATTTTCAAATATTTTTCTCAAGAGAATATTTCCTCCAGATGAAGTATCAATATTGCCATCTGTACTCCAATATTTTGTTGAATCAACAAATCCTACCTGCCCTCCACCACCTGACCAATCAGCTTGATCCAAATGACCCTGTCCAGTAGTTTTGGATCCTATCAAAGACCCAGATCTATATAATTTAACAAGTACACCAGATAGTGGTAGGTCAGTAGAACTATCCTTGATCGTAAAGAGTAAACTATTGGTATTTTGAGGAATTGCTATCAATTGCACTGATTGAGTACTACCAGGGTTTAAACTTATAGGATTTAGTGGATTGATACCAGCAAGATCATAAGCACCATCGTTGGGTGTAACTGTATAGGAATCCCATTCTATAGGATCCATATTTAATATACCAGAAGAATTAGTTGAAACATTGACATAATATCTTGATAATTCTTGACCTATCAATCTGTCACCCTTTAGACTAAAATCAAAATTTGGAACAATTTCACATGATGGTGTAACACTACTGAAAGAAAGCTTGCTCAATTCATCAATAACAAAACTTATTTGAGTCAACTGTTGTGCAGCAACCGTAGCTGGTGGTTTGTCTGGATTTGGATTTTGAGGAGTAGGTGCATAAGTACGATCACTAGAATATCCTGATTTGGATATATATATATTGTAGGCCGCTGTAGCGGGTGGAATGTCTATGATCTGCAATATTCCACTATTATCTGTTGTATCATTTATTATTACAGGGCTTGTTGTAGCTGTATATTCTATACGTACTGTTGCACTAGGAACTCCATTTCCACTTGCATCGAGAACTTGTATTCTCAAGGAACCATTTGTAGAAACTGCTTCAACATTTTTTGGTGCAATCTGACCAGACAAAACTATGGGTCCAAAATTCTGGCAGGATGCACAGGATACAGTTATTTGCATCAATTTATTATCAGCTGGCGTAAGATCATTTGGTGTACCACCTATGAGTCCGTCAGTAGGCAAATCAATATTGCGCACAATCTTAGTAACAGTAAATGTCATTCCAGCTCTTGTAAGTGTTTGTGTACCCTGTAAAGTGCCATTTGGTATACCGTTCACTATACCAATATCGTCATATGTCATATTCCTTGCAATTTCAAACTGTTCATTGGCTAGTTGCACAGCAATAACTTTCATCTGATTTAGATTTGCTAGTTTGAATACGCCAGCATAAGCACCATATGCCGCTATAGCTACTACCACAAAAACAGCAGAACCGACGAGCACTTCAACTAGAGTAAATCCTTTTTTCATTATATTGCATCTACCAATGAATACATTGGAGATATCATAGATATTGCGAAGAATCCTACCGCACTTGCAATGATAACCATGAGTACTGGTTCGATAATCGTAGACATATCTTTTGTTTTTTGTTCAACATCATTTTCATAATATGTTGCTACATTCATGAGAGTCTCTGCAATCTGTCCTGTCTCTTCACCAACGCTCATCATTTCAGCCATAAATACAGGATAAAGTTTTGAATTTTCATTGAATATTTGTGACATCAATTCACCTTTTTTTATTGTTTCTTCTGCTTTGCATAAAACTGCTTTGAAATATATATTTTGCACAACTTCCGAAGTGATACTTACTGATTCTACGACTGGAACACCGGCCTTTAGAAGTGATGACAATGTTCTTGCTGTACGCGCCGCATTTACCTCCTGCACTAGAGAACCAATGATTGGTATTTTCAATATTCCCAAATGTATAATCTTTTTGCCTATATATTGTTTTGAAAACCAATAAAGCCCGCCTGATATGGCCAAGAAAGCAATGAGAATCAATAAGCCATAATTCTGAAAAGCTTCACTTATACCAAGTACAATCCTTGTTGTTAGAGGTAATGTGACATTCATTTCTGTAAATGTTTTCAAAAGTGTTGGCACAACAAATAAAAACATGAGGATAGCGATGAGAACCATTATGAAAACTATTATTGATGGATAGATGAGAGCACCTCTCACTCTCCTTTCGAGAGTATAAGAATTGTTCATCTGTATAGATACCACTTTCAATGATTCTGCCAATGTTCCAGACTGTTCTCCTGCATGAACCATCGAAATAAACAATTGAGAAAATACTTTTGGATGTTTTGCCAATGAATCCGAAAAAGTTGTGCCTTTACGGATCTCTGTATTGACGTTATTGATTATTTTTGAAAAGAATTTATTGTTTGTCTGTCTTTCCAAAACAGATATGGCTCTAGATAGAGCAAGGCCCGCTTCGAGCATTGAACCAAGATTCCGTGCAAAATTGATCTTTTCAATAGTCTTTACCCTATTAAATAATTTTATTGCTGAAAGGTTTTTGATTATACGGCCTTTTTCTCCTTTTTCTTTTACAGATATTATCTCTCCGCCATCTTCTCGTATGAGTTTATAAAGTTCAAATCGATCAGTGGCATTTTGCTCACCTTCATATATTTCACCATCTCTTTTTTTTGCTTTGAATACAAAGTGTGCCATATTTATAAGATTTGATTTGCCTATCGGCGGATTAGCTTTAAATTTGAGATTATTCAGTCACAACTCTCAATACTTCTTCTATGGTCGTCATACCTGCAACGCATTTGTAAATACCGTCTTCGAGCATAGTCAACATTCCTTCTTTCTTGGCTTGTATTTCTATATCATTTGCTGTTGCATTTTTCATTATGAGATCTTTGATAGTTTGTGTCATCTGGAGAACTTCATGTATACCAACGCGGGTCTTGAAACCATCATCATCTCCGGCTGGTACTGCCCTCCAGAAAGGAATATCATCCCAAGAATCGCTTGGTTTGATTATTTTGTCTTCCTTCAATGTAGAAAGAACATGATCTTTATCAATTATCTTTTCCAATTGTGCAAATTCAGCCTTTGATAATTTGTATTTTTCTTTTGTATCAGTGAGTCTGCGTACGAGACGTTGACCAATAACAATATCGAGTGTAGAAACAAGGAGAAATGGCTCTACTTTCATATCGAGCAAACGAGGTATAGCGCCTGCGGCAGAATTTGTATGTAATGTAGAAAGGACAAGGTGTCCTGTAAGTGAAGCATTGACTGCGAGAGCGGCAGTTTCATTGTCTCTTATTTCACCAACCATTATTATATCTGGATCTTGTCGGACTAGAGTACGGATACCTTGAGCAAATGAAAATCCTATTTCTGGACGAACCTGTGTCTGATTGATCCTTGCCAATTGGTATTCTATAGGGTCTTCTATCGTAGAAATATTGACATCTATTGTATTCAATATGTCCAACATTGTATACAAAGTTGTGGTCTTGCCAGAGCCGGTTGGTCCAGTAGTCAATATCATACCTGTTGTATTCTTTAGTGCTTTATGAATCCTATCCAATCCTTCTCCGTGGAAATTTAGAGATTCCAATGTAAAACCAGATATATTATCACGCAATAAGCGCATAACAGTCTTTTCTCCATAATATGTAGGCAATATAGAAACACGAAATGATACTTTCTCTTTATTCATATCAACTTTGAAACGTCCATCTTGTGGTAAACGCTTTTCATCGAGTTTCAAGTTTGAAAGCACCTTGATACGTGCAGTTATAGATGGACCTGCCTGCTTGGGAAGCATCATGGCATCATGCAAAAGTCCGTCTATCCTATATCGAACAAGTACTTGTTCTTCCATTGACTCTATGTGGATATCAGAAGCATTTTGTATTATTGCATGCTTGATGAGAGTATCTACTATACGAACTACCGGCAAATCCTCTGCTATTTTCTTCAGATCTTCAGGTGAAGAAGCATCTTTCCCTTTATTTTCTGATATCATCTGAAGTGATTCTGTTTCCTTTTGTATAATATCTCCAAATTCCGCTTTCAAACTCTTTTGATATTGAACAAGAGCTTCTTTGATCGAATCAGAGTCCGTAAGTCGAGCCAATATCTTGAGGCGAACCTTTTTCTTTATAAAGTCAATTGCAGAAAGATCATTGACATCGAGCATTGCCACTTCTAGGGATGTATCTGTTTTTTTGAAAGCAACTATATTGTGCGTTCTTGCTATTGGCTCTGGTATGAGGGAAAGTGTATCAAAAGGAATTTTCTTATCTTTGAGATCAACAAAAGGAATGCCTAGAGTATATGCTTGCATACGTCGCAAGTTGTCAGCACCAATCTTGCCTTGGGCAACCAAAATATCACCTAGGTGTTTGTTCTTTTCCTCGGATTCTTTCTTGGCCAAATCGAGATCTTCCTTTGAGACAAGACCAGAATCGAGAATAAATTTATAAAGTTGAGTATCTTCGACAAACATTGATACTATTTTAGCAGACAATAGGCGGAAACGCTTGTGTATTACGTATTACTATAACAAGCCCTGTTGAAATATTTATAGAGATTTGACAGAATCTCTCAAATACCCTATACTTGTATTTGTATATGGGTTCGCCAGTCGGCGAACTTGTTTGTTAAAAACTTACGGGGTCGGACCTCGTAAACAAGTTCGAAAAACTTAATAACAATAAAATAACAATCAAATATCATGTTTGACCTAAAAGTGATCAATTCGGTGGTAGAGCAACTCGAAGAAGAGCGTGGTATTCCGCGTGAAAAAACATTGGAAGCAATAGCCATGTCTCTTGCAACTGCATACAAGAAAGAATATGGCAAAAAGGGACAGATCATACGCGCTTCATTTGATCCAAATTCTGGTACTGTAGAATTCTGGCAAGTAAAGATCGTAGTTGAAAGAGATCAAGTAATAATGGAAGGAGATGAAGAGATGGGACATCATGAATTGAAAGATACTAAAGTAGAAGATATAAAGATCCGTTTCAATCCTGAACAACATATGCTCTTGGAAGATGCAAGAAAAATAAAGAAGGATGCAAAGATCAATGATGAATTGGTATTTCCTCTCGAAGTCAAAGCAGATTTTGGCCGTATTGCCGCACAAACTGCAAAACAAGTCATAATCCAAAAGATTCGTGAAGCCGAAAAAGTATCTGTAATGAGTGAATATGGACAAAAGGAAGGTGAGATTGTTGCTGGTATAGTCGAGCGCGTCGAACGTGGTACAGTCTTCGTAAATATGGGACGCGCTCTCGGCATCATATCTTATGATGAACAAATACCTACAGAACGCTGGAAGACTGGTGACCGTATCCGCGCATTCCTATACGCTGTAGAAGAATCCCCCAGAGGTATTGTCTTGAAATTATCTCGAGCACATCCCAAATTCTTGGCAAAACTGTTTGAAACCGAAGCTCCAGAGATAGCACAGGGCGTGGTTGAGATAAAAGCAATTGCTCGCGAAGCAGGTTCTAGATCCAAAATAGCTGTTGTTTCTCACGATCCACATATCGATCCGATAGGCTCTCTAGTAGGCCAAAGAGGTGTAAGAGTATCTACTGTCACAAGCGAACTTTCTGGCGAAAAGATAGATATTATCGAATGGAATGATGATCCAGCTTTATTTATCGAAGAAGCATTGTCGCCTGCAGAGGTAGTCTCCTTGGAGCTCATAGACGAAGAACGTAGGGCAATAGTTACAGTTACCGAAGACGAACAGTCTCTAGCTATCGGCAAAGGTGGTCAAAATGTACGCTTGGCTGCAAAACTCACTGGTTGGAAAATAGATATCAAGTCTGCCCTTGGTGATGAAGCAGAGGCAGAAGAATCGGAGAATTCAGACAAGAAAGACATAGTCAAAGAATAAGATACTCAAACAAATTCTCGTACAAGAAATCGAGAATGCCTCTCTTTGATATCATCCATAGACAGGAGTGCCAATTCGGCAGTACATTTCATGGATAGTTCTCTAAATATTTTATCGTATTCTATTGCTTCTTCATGTACTTTGAGTGCAATATCATTTATTCCGATAAGTGATAGACCGTCTAGGGTTCTCAATCTAGAAAGAGCAACATAACCCATGCCTTTTTCAAATGATTCGCTTAGATCAATCTCTGCTTCATCCAAAGACATTCCCTGGCTCTTATGAATAGTGATGGCCCAAGCAAGACGAAGTGGATATTGCTCTATCTTGGCGAGAGATTTACCTTCATGATCTTCCAAATGCCAAGAATGACTATCAACTCTAATGTGCTTTCCACTCTTTGTTGCAACAACAATTTCATATGGTGTACATTTCTTGACTATACCAATAGTGCCATTGACATATCCTTTCTCAAAATTATTTTTTACAAACATTACTTTTGCCCCAACCTTCAATTTCAAAATCTCTGGTGCCAAACAGGTTTTCTTCAAATTCTCTACTAGATTTTTCTTGCCTTTGCTTGTCATTTCATAATGTTCTACATATCCTTTTAGTTTTAACAATTCTCTCTCATTTTCTCTATCAACATTGATATTATGAGAATATAACCTTGTCCTTGAAGTATTTGCCCTATCAGGACGACGTATCTTTGATTTCAAAATATTGATGATTTCATCTGATAATTGATCACTACGTATTGCGTTTAGAATACGTAAATATTCTTGATCATTATGTCTCCAATTTTCTTCTAGATAACAGACCGTAAAGTCAGCATCCTGCCATGCTTTTGCATGATATGCGAATTTTGCTTTATTACCATCTTCGTCTATAAATAATAGACCATTACGATCGAGTGTTTGTGGGCGAGATATCGGTGGCAATTGGAAGAAATCTCCACTTACAACTATCTGCAGTCCTCCAAAGGGCATTTCAGAATTACGTACATACTTCAAGACTCTATTTATAAGATCAAGTCTATAATGATGAATCATAGATATTTCATCAATGATCAAAACTTTTGCATCACATATTCTTTTTGCTGTCTTTTCCTTCTGTGATATTGCATCTATATCCCAATCAGACAATTTGTCTTTGATCCCTATTCCTGCCCATGAATGGATCGTAACCCCACCCATATGAGTGGCCGCAATACCCGTAGATGCAGTTACTCCAGCATTTATTCCATTTCCTTCTAAATAAGACAAATATTCTCGCAATACGTGTGTTTTACCACTACCTGCTGCACCTGTCAGAAAAACATTTGCACCAGTTTTCAATATGTCGAGTGCATCTTTTTGAGTCATTGTTCAATTATAGTAACACAAAAAATGATAAGTACTATTTTGTTTTTAAAAATATAACCATTGACAATTCATTGATTAAGTATAATCTGAACATGGATATGCAAGCATACTGCTTGCAACCAGAACAATCCCTAGAAGCTCTAGTCTGCGGACAAAAGCTCATAAAGGACATCCTCGTGGGGATGAACAAAACTAAATAGATGAAGACAAAAAACAGTGGAACTGCGGTTCCGAGTGCACAAATGACTCAACGTCTGCCACACAAAAACGTGGTAACGAAGATCACCCACGGACAAGGTGACTGGCCATTGATGAAACTTACTGAGGGCAAAACCCCAGAGAAGGCTCTCAAGATTGTCGAAGAATTGATCTTGAAGAATGTTTTGTATAACCAGTGGCGAAACATTGTCCAAGAATATTCAAGACTTCACCATTCACATACTGATCTATTTGGTATGTGGGTTTGCTCAACAGATGAGGTTTTTGGTCTTGGTACTTACACATCCATCCAAACTGTTCACAAAGCATCGAGTCTACTCGATCTTATTGATCAGATGATTGCGTCAATTCGAGGAATCGAAAATTATCCATTTGACGCCACGACGATAAAATCCATGAGTCGTGTTTTGCTTGAATGTATTGTGTCTATTTCCCCAAGTGCCGAAGCGATGGAACTGTGGTACAGATTTCTGGCACTCGGAGACAAGCGTGACAAGTTTATCGGACCAATATTTCATCCAGACGCACTCAGTAGTCAATTCGAACAGGTATTCAATCAATATATGAACTTCGAAAGAGCCGCTTGGTTGATTGAGATAACTGCCACCAGAAGAGGAGTAAACCCCAAGTTTTCCAAGCTTGAAGAGAGCGCAATTGGACGACTCTGGCTTTGCCTCACCACAGGAACAGGGAGAGTGAACCAACAAGTGGAGTGGGCAAGAATCATACGCAACATGATCTGGATTCAAGGTCAGAACGGAAATCCAGACGCAGTTGAAGCGTGTATTCGAACCGTGAATGGAATTTGCGAGTTTGTTCGGGCACTCACGAAACTGCGGCCGGAGATAGTGGAATTGAAGTTGCCGATAGTTGACAGACAGTTGGTGATCAAAGCTGACTACAAGAATCAAGTAGTTTTAGAGGTCACTGTGCAGTTAAACGGTGATCATGCCGACTCTTGCACCAAGAATCTGGCTGAACAGCGAGAATTGGCAAACAAATACGCCGACCAGATCACAATTGTCGTCTCGGAGTGGGCTAGCAAAAATGCTATCAAAAACACATTCGATCTCAAGGTTTTGGGAACACTGATCGAATCAGGAAGTAAACAATCATTTCCATCTCCTAATGAGGAGTTCAGATCAGTCGCTTCCATACATACGGCAAACAGTTGATCCTGAGTAAAGACTTCACGCGCGATGCAAAATTGCACGCGCGTTTTTTATATCTTTTATTTCTTTACTTCCTCTCTCTTCATCGGAAAACCCAAATACTCTAGAAATGAAAAAGTTTTTTCTTTATCATGTGAACTAGTCACTATCGTTATACCAAGGCCAAATACGTCTTTGAGATCTTCATCGGAAGTTTCTGGGAAAATAGTATGTTCTTTGACACCTATAGAATAATTGCCCATGGTATCAACTGCTTTTCTAGATAAACCCCTGAAATCTTTTGTCCTTGGCAATGCAACATGGACGAGTCTATCCAAGAAATCACACATTCTCTTGCCTCGAAGAGTGGTCTGATATGCCAAAGGATCACCAGTTCTTGTCTTGAATGTTGCTATAGACTTCTTTGCAGATTTGGTAGAAGGTTTCTGCCCTGCTATCTTGGCCAATCTATCTGCTATAAGTTCTATCTTTTTCTTATCTTTTATCGATCCGAAGCCACTTGATATAATCACCTTTTGTAATTTTGGTGCTTGCATAGCATTTTTTAAATTGAGCTTTTCTTTCAAAGCTTTGAATGAATCTTTATTTAATTCGTAAATCGTTTTGTAAGTCATTGTATTTATACTTTAATTACTTTACTTGCAAAGATAGGTATTGCTCTATCTACTATTTGACCTTTACCATCTTTCTTTTTTGACCTTTCATTCTTCTTCACAATATTGACACCCTCTACCAAAACCTTACCTTCCTTTGGAAAAGCCCTGACAACTTTGGCTGTTTTGCCTTTATCATCTCCTGAAAGGATTTTTACTGTATCACCTTTTTTAATATTCATGGTAATTAAATTACAAATTTCAAATTACAATTCCCAAATAAATTACAAATTACAATATTGAAATTCCAATTGTGATTTGGTGCTTTGAATTTGGTATTTATTTGGAAATTGGTGATTGTCATTTGGGATTTATCTTAATTGAAGATTAAACTATTTCAGCCGCCTTGGAAGCAATTGTCTTATATCCATTTTCTGCAATTTCACGTGGTATTGGACCAAATATACGTCCAGCAATGGGTTCTTTCTTGCCTTTTTCAATTATTACAACAGCATTTTCATCGAATCGAATATATGAACCATCTTTCCTTCGTAAAGCTTTTGTTTGTCTTACAACTACTGCATGCAATACATCTTTCTTTTTGACAGCTTTGCGTGGTTCGGCTTTCTGTACAGATAGAACGACTATCTCTCCTATCTCTGCATATCGCTTCTTTGAAGCTCCAAGCACTTTGAAAATACGCCCGATCTTAGCTCCGGAATTATCTGCTATATTTACGATTGATCGTGGTTGAATCATAATAAGTAAAAAGTTATAAAACGACTTTAAATGCTTTATTCTTTGAAATCGGTCTGCAGGCTACGACTGTAACCTTGTCTCCAATTTTCTTGGTATTGCCAGGATCGTGTGCCATTATCTTTGTCTTCTTGTTTATAAACTTGTGATACTTTGGGTGTTTTATATAACGACCTATTGTAACAACAATAGTGTCTTTCATCTTATCAGAAGTAACCACACCAGAAAATTTCTGGCGTAATACCTTATTTTCTTTTATTTCTTCTGTTTGCATGTGATTTCTGATACTAATTGAATTTATGGTTATTGTCTAGTCTATTTGTTCGCATTGGCAGTCATAGCTGTCATTATACGGGCAATGTCTTTTCTAACAGCTCTACCCTGTTTTACATTCTTGGTCTTTGCACCAGCACCACCAAAACGAAATACCCTCAACATCTCTCTTTTTTCTCCAAGCAATCGAGATAGATCTACTTCTGTTTTATTTATTATTTCTTTTGATTTCATGATGGTCTATATGATTATCATCATCTGCTTACAATCCTAGTCTTTATTGGCAACTTTGTCCCAGCTTTACGCAAAGCCTCTTTTGCCTCTTTTTGTTCCAAGCCATCGAGCTCAAATACTATGCGTCCGGGCTTCACTACTGCAACAAATCCCACTATATCACCTTTTCCCTTACCCATTTTGACCTCGGCAGGCTTTTGTGTGAAAGGATGATCTGGAAATATACGTATCCATGATTTACCAGTTTTGCCAGCATTGTGTACCATGACTTTTCTCGCAGCCTCAATCTGATTTGAAGTCACTCGTCCATATTCTGTAGCCTTGAGACCATATGAACCAAAAGCAAGTTTGATACCACGAGTCTCGGCATGAGACGTTTCTTTCTCTCTGTTCTTTCTCATCGTGAACCATTTGCGATGTTTTACTTTCTTTGGGAATAACATGGTATTTAAGATTTAATATTTGAAATTTGAGATTTGACATCTTTGTCAAATATTTCGCCTTTGTAAATCCATACTTTGATACCAATATCTCCATATGTCATATGTGCTTTCTCTCTCGCAAAATCAATATCTGCACGAAGTGTCTGAAGTGGTACTCTACCCTTCATCATTGCTTCAGAACGGGCTATTTCTGCACCACCCAAACGACCCCCTAGATATATACGTACTCCTTTGACTTCCTTATTTGCAATGATTTTGGACAATGCTTGTTTCATAACTCTGCGAAAAGGCAATCTCTTTTCTAGAGATTCAGCTATCATCATTCCACATATTGCAGCATTTGCTTCGGGATTGCGCACTTCTTCTATATCTAGTTTGAATTCCTGATTTCCAAGACTAATCTTATTTTTATGCAAAAGTTTTAGTATTTTCTCACGGAGTTTTACTACGCCATCACCCGCCTTACCTATTATCATTCCGGGCCTAGAAGTCTTTACTATCACTCTCAATGTTTTTTGTGTTCTCTCTATCTCTAGACCTCCTATAAAATATTGTCTCAATTCTTTCTGCAAAAATTCTCGAATCGTAATATCTGTCTTGAGAGCAGTTCTATAGTTCTTATCCATCAGAAACCAGCGACTCTTCCAGTCTCTTATAATACCTAGTCTGTGTGAATATGGATGTACGGTGTGAGACATAAATTTAAATTAAAGATCAAAAATCAAAGATTATTTTTTACTAATCGACTTATTATTGGTAATTTGCTTTTTTATTTCTTTGCCATTTCTCTTTTTTGATCTTTTGTTTTCTGCGTTTGGTGCTAATACCAAATTGACATGACTGGTCTTTTTCTTGATAGGATGTGCAGAACCTCTGGATACTGGCATAGACCGTTTCAAGACATAGCCCTGATCAACACGAATCTCTTTGACAAAAAGATTCTCTCCATCGATTTTGAAGTTATGCTTGGAATTTGCAATAGCAGAATCGAGCAAATCTCCCAGTGGATGTTTGGCTTTTTTGCCTACATTCGAGAGGATAACTCTCGCCTCAACAACGCTTTTGCCTCGTATCATATCTGCAACAATGCGGATCTTTCGTGGTGAAATGCGGTAATTTTTGAGTGAAGCGTTGATCATGGTATTTATTTTGCTGTACTTACGGCCTCCTTGGCTGACTTTGCTGCAGCAATCTCGGCTTCTTTTGCCTTGACTTCAATCTCCTTTTGCATTTTACCACCATGCCTCACAAACTTTTTTGTTGGCGAAAATTCACCGAGGCGGTGTCCAACCATATCCTCGGTAACAAATACTTCTATATGTGATTTCCCATTGTGTACGCCAAATGTAAAACCAACCATTTCTGGTGAAATTTGTGACCTTCTGGCCCAAGTGTTTATTGTACCCAAAGAAGCCGGTTTCTTGCCGGTAACTTTCTTCTGTAGTTTTTCGTCCACATAAGGACCCTTTTTGAGTGATCTAGACATAAAAAATGCTCGAACGAGCTTGGAATACATACTAACAGAGCCATAATCGTAAGTCAAACTTGTGTGGTTCTCTAAGAAAGAGTGTTGTGGATAACTAGCGAAAAAGGCGGTGTTAAGCTATGGAATGTAGTTTTGCGATTACAAGCCATAATTAACACGCCTTTTTCATGAAAAATAATATCATG
>JBAZBL010000005.1:0-85733 GCA_041671485.1 Minisyncoccota bacterium | reverse complement strand
TGTGCAACTTTTGTTCTGATCCAAAAGTTGCACATAATTTGACTGAAATTGGGAGAAAACAAGTAGAAGAATCTGCTAAATCTATCAAAAATCTACAGATAGATTTGATAATTACCTCGCCATTTGTCAGAACATTGGAGACATCAGAGATTGTACGCAAGATCATTGGTTTATCAAATGATCAAGTTGTTATTGATAATCGAGCCCATGAATTGGATACTGGTATTTGGAATGGAAAAAAGATTACAGAATATACAGAAAAGTTTATTCACCATGAAGATAGATTTGTATCACGATTAGAGGGAGGTGAGACTTATTTGGATGTTAAGAAAAGGATGGGAGATCTTTTGTATGATACTGATGGTAAATACATTGATCAAAATATTTTGATTATCACACACGAACTACCTTCTTTGTTATTGATATCTGCGGCGCGTGGTCTAGATAGGGTAAGTTCAATAACTCTTCGTGGTTCTGGTGAGTTTATAAATAATGCTGAAATCAAAAAAGTAGATTTTTCTATATTGCCACACAATACCGAATATGAGCTCGATCTACATCGACCACATATAGATAATGTCACTCTTAATTGTAAATGTGGTGGTAGTATGAAAAGGATAAAGGAAGTTATGGATGTATGGTTCGACAGTGGTGCTATGCCATTTGCACAGGATCATTATCCATTTGAAGGCAAAAAATTATTTGCAAAAATGTCCAATTATCCAGCTGACTATATATCAGAAGCAATAGACCAGACTCGTGGTTGGTTCTATACACTTCATGCAATAGGCACTCTAATGAGCAATGGAAAGGCGTATAAGAATGTAATCTGTCTGGGGCATATACTCGATAAAGAAGGCAAGAAGATGTCCAAGTCAATCGGCAATGTCGTAAATCCACAAATCATGATGGATAAATATGGTGCTGATGCATTGCGCTTTTGGATGTATTCTATCAATCAACCAGGAGATTCGAAGAATTTTGACGAGAAAACAGTTGATGAGGTAGTTAAGAAAGTATTCAATCTGGCCACAAATGTAACAGCTTTTTACAAGATGTATGATACTAATAAGATCAAAAATGAAAGTCAAAAAGTTTTAGCTAGCAAGAATATACTTGATATGTGGATTGTGGCGAGGATGAATCAATTGATTGAGATTACGACTAAAGGATTAGATAATTACAGCTTTTTCGAGCCGACAAGGGCAATAAGAGATTTTATCGCTGATCTTTCACAGTGGTATGTCAGGAGATCAAGAGATCGTTTCAAGGAAGATGGAGAAGATAAAGATAATGCATTGGAGACTACAAAATATATTCTTATAACACTTGCAAAAGTAATGGCACCGTTTGCGCCTTTCTTTGCAGAGTGGTTATATGGTGAAGTTGGTGGAGAGAAAGAGAGTGTACATTTGGAAGAGTGGCCAAAAAAGGGGAAGATAGACAGACAGTTAATAGTTCAAATGGCTTTGGCGAGAGACATATCTTCAAAAGGATTGGAAGCAAGGATGGGGGTAAAGATAAATGTGAGACAACCACTCGCTTCGCTCAAAATCAAAAATAATAAAAAATTTGATGTGAATTGTGATAAAGGTCTGGCCAATCTCATAAAAGATGAGGTGAATGTGAAAGAGGTGCTATTTGATAAATCAATAGTTGGAGAAGTTGAAATTGATACAAATATTACTCCAGAACTCAAAGAAGAAGGTGATCTACGTGAACTTATGAGGAAGATACAGGATATGAGGAAAGAGAAGGGTCTATCTATCGGTAATATGGCCAAACTTACTATCCCTATAGATATGAAAATCTTGGTTTACAAATATATTGATGAATTGAAAAAGGCTACAGGACTCACAAGTATTACTGTCGGAGATTCATTGAGACTTGAAGTGTAATGCATAATATATATACTACTTCTGGTTTTGTTATCGGTTCTAGCCTTTATGGTGAGGCCGATAAGATGTTATTTGTATTTACTAGAGACTTTGGTCTTGTGAATGTTATTGCAAAGGGAATAAGGTTGGGAAAATCAAAATTGCGTTTTTGCGTCCAAGATTATTCTCTGGGCATTTATTCACTCGTACGTGGCAGAGATATTTGGCGTCTTACGGATGCGAGAGAATTGGTTTCTAGCTCCGCGGACAAATTACCCTCGCCAAAGGAGCGATCATTGATAGTGTCAGTCGCTCCCGTCGCAGGCGGCGATCCGCCCGTGGCGGAGCGACTTTCGCGGATCCGCCGAATGGCGGAGGAGCGAAACGAAGGCATTTCGTCGCGCCGAGGAGGGAGCGACCGACACATAAACGCAACAAATGATTTAGTATTTGGTCTAATTGTTCGTATTGCCTTATTACTCCGACGATTTCTTCATGGTGAAGAGAAGCATGAAGAATTATTTGATTGCATTTTAAAGTTTATGGAATTTTGTATGATAAATAAAATTTCAGAGAAAAAGATTGATGTTCTGGAATCATTGATTGTTGCAAGAATACTCTATTTATTGGGCTATATAGGTGACCAAAAGGGATTGAATGAATATCTGAAGTCAATAGAAATAAATGATGAATTATTGAATCTGCTTCAAGACAAGAGAATTGTCTTGAATAGGGAAATAAATAAAGCATTGTCGGAATCTCATCTATAATGGATTTCTATTGATAGTGAATCCGTAGTACAATATCATTGTATATATGCAGAAAGACCAAAGCAAAATAGACGAATTGAGTAAATCACTGTATTCTAGGAATGCGCCAGATGTGCGCACTAGGAGGAAGCTTAGATTTGGCGATATGGTAACAGATTTGAAAACAGATTGGGATCACAAAGAAGAAAAAACAGTAGATCCCAAATTGAATCAGAATTATGAAGATCATTCAATGTCTTTTATAAAAAAAATTTTAATAGGATCTATCATCTTTTGTATTGTTGCAGTTGGTATAGGCACGTATCTCTTTTTGAAAGGCGCCAATCTCATTTCTGGTGATAATATACAGATCCTCATAAACGGTCCAGTATCTATTCCCGGTGGGACACCTGTGTCTTTCGATATCACAGTTGTCAATAAAAATAATATTGACCTACAGTTGGTTGATATGACTGTAGATTTCCCCGCTGGTGCAACCGATCCAAATAATCCAGGTAAAGAACTTACAACATATCAAGAATTGCTGGGAGAGATCCCTGCTGGTAATAATGTTAGGAAGACTATCCAAGCAATCATATTTGGTGAAGAAAATATGCAGAGACAAATAGCTGTAAATATCACTTATCAAGTCAAAGGGTCATCTTCTTCATTTACAAAAAAACAAACATATGATGTACTCATCAATTCTTCACCAGTAAATCTTAATGTTTCTTCATTCAAGGAAATAACTTCTGGACAACCGTTTGATATCACACTAAATGTGAGATCCAATACAACAGAAACACTCAAAAACGTAATTGTTAGTGCGACATATCCATTTGGTTTTACATTTATCTCCTCGGATCTAAATCCTTTGCCAAGTAATTCGACATGGAAATTGGGTGATATACCATCTGGTGGACAAAAAACAATAAATATCAAGGGCAAACTTCAAGGTGAAGATACAGATATTCGAGTCTTTCATTTTGGTGTTGGTGCACAGAGCAATAAGAATCCAAATGTGATTGGAACAGAATATATGTCTCTTACACAAGAGGTGTCTATACAGAAACCATTTATGTCTGTGACAGTAGGAGTAAATGGGGAACAGGGTACAATACCAGCAATAGGAGAATTCAATCAACCAGCTCGAGTAGAGATATCACTATTCAATAATTTGCCAACCACAGTCTCTGGTGCAGAAGTTAGAGTCAAGCTTGCAGGATCGGCTTATGATAGGACACTTGTTCAACCTGGTATTGGTTATTATCGTTCGGTAATAGATGAAATTATCTGGAATCAACAAACAATACCACAATTGGCTTCTGTTGGGGCGGGCGAGAGTAATGCTGTATCATTTTCTATTACACCGAGAAATTTGAGTGTGTCAAATAGGCCAATCGTAAATCCGACTTTATCATTTGTAGTTACTGTTTCAGGTAGACGTACACAAGAAACTGGTGTACCAGAAACACTCGATTCTGTGATCAATCGTATTTTACGAGTAACAACAAATCCAACTTTATCTGGAAGGGTGGTGCGCTCTATAGGTCCATTTGTTAATTCTGGTCCTATACCACCCAAGGCCGATCAAAAGACAACTTATACAATAATCTGGGCAATTGACAATACTGTTAACCTTTTGAAAGATACAAAAGTTACCGCAATACTTCCTCCATATGTAGAATGGCTGGGTAAAGTCAGTCCATCTACTGAAGATGTAACATTCTCACAGTCAACAAATTCTATTACATGGAATGTAGGAACAGTTGGTACAAATACTACGTATAGTGGTATACGCAAAGAATTATATTTCCAAATCGCCGTGGAGCCTAGTGTAAGTCAGGTCAACAATATACCTGTCATAGTGAATGATGCGACCATGACAGGAACTGATGATTTCACTATGCAGAGTTTGACTAGAAATCAAAGCTATCTCACTACCAGATTTAGCACAGATCCAAGTTATAAAGATGGCATGGAAACAATAAATCGTTGATTTTATTATTTGTCTTTTTGATGTAGAATGCTTTTATGACAGAAAACGATTCACTTATGGACAAAATAGTATCACTTTGTAAAAGGCGCGGTTTTGTTTTCCAAGGATCAGAGATATATGGAGGACTATCTGGTTTTTGGGATTATGCACATTATGGAGTTTTATTAAAAGAAAATATCAAAAAAGTTTGGCTGAATCGCTTTGCTGATTCTCGTGAAGATATGCTTCGTTTTGACTCTGCCATTATCATGAATAAAGAGGTATGGCAGTCTAGTGGTCATGCTAGTGGTTTTGCAGACCCAATGTCAGAATGTAAGAAATGCAAACATACATTTCGTACCGATCAGCTAGAAGACAATAAAAAGTGCCCAGATTGCAAAGGAGAATTGGGTAGTACAAAACAATTCAATATGATGTTTGAGACAAATATAGGTGCTGAAAAAGGTGAAGCAACCAAGTCATATCTTCGTCCAGAAACTGCACAAGGTATGTTTGTCAATTTCAAAAATGTTATAGATTCATTCCATCCAAAACTGCCCTTTGGTCTGGTACAGATAGGGAAGGCTTTCAGGAATGAAATTGCCCCTAGAGATTTCCTTTTCAGGGCGAGAGAGTTCGAGCAAATGGAAATTGAATATTTCGTACGACCAAATGAATGGGAAAAATCTTTTGAGGATCTTCGAAAGGAGACATTGGCATTTTTTGAAGATTTGGGACTAGATAGTAATAAAGTCCATGAATTGGAAGTTCCACAAGAGAAATTGGCTCATTATTCAAAAAGGACTATAGATTTTGAATACGATTTTCCTTTTGGCCGTCAAGAGTTGTCTGGCTTGGCATATAGAACAGATTTCGATCTATCGAGTCATGGTAAAGGTAGTAGTGTCTCTCTCGAATATCTAGATGAAGAAGCAAAAGAAAAGATAGTACCACATGTCATTGAGCCATCATTTGGTGTTGATAGATTGGTTTTGGCTACTCTAGTCAATTCTTATACAGAAGATGAAATGAATGGTGAGAAAAGAGTATATCTCAAGCTTTCTTCGAAGATTGCACCTGTGAAGGTGGCTGTATTTCCACTTCTCAAAAATAAGCCGAAATTGGTAGAGAAGGCATTGGAAATTTATAAAATGTTAAAGAAAGAAATGGGCTCCTCTACTTCGCAGGGAGTAGGCACTGTTGAATTTGACGACAATGGAAATATTGGAAAAAGATATAGAAGACAAGATGAAATAGGCACGCCATATTGTATAACTGTTGATTTTGATTCTCTCGAAAAAGGAGATGTCACTGTACGTGATAGGGATACAGGGGTGCAAGAGAGGGTGAAAATTGAAGATTTGGTAAATAAGTTAAAATAGATTTTAGGTTTCGGAGGCCTCGCCTCCGAGGCGAGGCCTCCGAAATGCTATGAAATTCAAGAAAATAACACTAAAAAATGGCCTGCGAGTTATCACCGTGCCGATGCCTGACAATCCTGCTATCACAGTTCTTGTGATGGTTGAGGCGGGCTCCAAATATGAGAAAAGAGAGAACAATGGCATTTCTCATTTCCTAGAACATATGGTCTTCAAGGGTTCATCTAGGAGGCCAAAAGCTAGTGATATATCTAGAGAATTGGATTCTATAGGTGCTCATTATAATGCTTTTACATCGCACGAATTCACTGGATATTATGCCAAAGCAGATAAGAAACACCTTTCAAATATTTTAGATATTGTTTCTGATATGTATCAGAATCCAATCTTTGATATAAATGAGATGCAAAAGGAAAAGGGAGTGATCATAGAAGAAATACGCATGTACAATGATCTCCCACAGAGAAAAGTTCAGGATGTATTTATGGAGCTTCTATATGGTGATCAACCTGCTGGATGGAATATCGCAGGTTCAGAGGACAATGTACGCGCTTTTACTCGCGAACAACTCGTCGACTATCGCAACAAACATTATGTTGCAAATGCTACGACTGTAGTTGTTTCTGGTTCATTCATAGAATCATCTATTGTTAAAATGATTGAAGATTTTTTTGCCAAGATTCCAACAAATGATAAATATCCAAAGCTCGGAGTCAAAGAATCACAATCATCTCCACAGATAAAGATAGTAGAGAAGGAAACAGATCAAACACATCTTGTGATAGGAATGAGAACATTCCCGATAAATGATCCTAGAATCCCTATCATAAATGTATTATCAACTATTTTGGGGAGAGGGATGAGTTCGCGCCTATTCTCCAAAATGCGAGATAACTTGGGAATATGCTATTACATAAAAGCAGATCATGATGCTTTTACAGACCATGGAATATTGTCTATTGTTGCTGGCGTTGACAATTCAAGGGTTGAAAAAGGAATAAAAGGGATATTGGAGGAATGCAAACGTCTTCGTGATGATCTTGTACCACAAGATGAAATCAAGAAAGCAAAGGACTATATTGGTGGAACAACAATGTTGGAGTTGGAGACTTCTGATGCTAGGGCAGAATTTCTCGGATATCAAGAAATCTTGAAGAAAAAGATAGAGAGTCCCGAAGAATTGATAGAAAAAATCAATGCAGTTACTGCTGAACAAGTTCGTGATTTGGCCAGAGAAATATTTGTGAATGATAAGTTAAATATGGCTCTTATTGGCAAAACTAAACATGATACAATAAAGTCATGTCTCTCCCTTTAAGCAAAGAGTCAGTGTCTATAAGTACGGGTACAATAATCAGGTTTTTCATTGTAGTTTTGACAATTTTGATACTTTTTTATCTTCGAGATATTGTATTGGTTGTTATCGCGGCCGTAGTAATAGCATCTGCTATAGAGCCAGTTGTTAGACGTATCAGACATTATCTCAAATTCAATAGGATTGCTGCCGTTGTTGTTGTATATGTACTCATTGTATCAATATTGGCAATGTTATTTGTATTTTTTGTGCCAGCAGTAATGGATGAGACTATTAGATTTGTTGATAATATACCAAGAACAATGTCACTTTCGGATCTATGGAGTCCTATAGAGAATTCTGGTTTATTTACTACTACAGATGGGGTGGCAACAGGAAAAATAGTTTTGCTCAAAGATTTTATAGCAGGTGTACAGTCATTACTCATTGGTTCTGGAGAAGGTGCTTTCCATATGGCAAGTGTTATATTTGGTGGAGCATTGAGTCTCATTTTGATATTTGTCTTATCTTTCTATCTTGCAATAAGAGAAGATGGGGTAGATGATTTCTTGCAGATCATAGCACCAATAAGGCATCATGATTATATTATCAATCTTTGGAAGAGATCTAGGAGAAAGATTGGTTTGTGGTTGCAAGGGCAAGTTATTTTGGGATTGATAGTAGGTATTCTTGTTTATATATCTCTAAGAGCAGTTGGCATCCCTTATGCTTTACCTCTAGCAGTACTTGCAGCCCTACTAGAGATTGTTCCGGTCTTTGGACCTATCCTTGCTTCAATACCAGCCATACTACTTACTTTTGCAGATAGAGGATTGAGTACAACTATTTTGATTGCTGTATTGTATTTCATCATTCAACAGCTCGAAAATCATATTATAGTTCCTCTAGTCACTAAAAAAATAATTGGTGTCAATCCTGTCATAGTCATTTTGGCACTTCTCATCGGTTTCAAACTTGCAGGGGTTCTTGGCGCACTGGTTGCAGTACCATTGTCTGCAGCTCTCATGGAATATGTATCTGATATAGAAAAGAGAAAAAGTGGAGAGAAGGAGGTTATTGTAAGCTAATTATCATTTTCAAGATGAAAAAGCCTTTCTATATCACAACAACATTGCCATATGTAAATTCCGATCCTCATATCGGTTTTGCTATGGAATTGATAAGAGTCGATGTCGTTGCAAGACAAAAAAAGATCGAAGGATATGATGTATTTCTAAATACTGGTACAGATGAACATGGACTCAAAATATACAGAAATGCACAAGGAAGAAGTATAGATACACAGAAATATGTTGATGAATATGCGACGAAATTCAAAGAACTTATACCTGCACTCGGCATTATGCAGGAGATCAATTTTGTAAGAACCACTGATGAACATCATGTCAAAGCGGCACAGGAATTCTGGAAACTAGTAGACAAAAATGGATATATTTATAAGAAAAATTATTCTGTGAAATATTGTGTTGGTTGCGAACTAGAGAAGACCGAGTCAGAACTAGTTGATGGTAAATGTCCATTGCATCCTATACAAGAATTGGAGACTATAGAAGAAGAAAACTATTTCTTCAAATTTAGTGCTTTTCAAGAAAAGTTGCTCGAACTTTACAGCAAAAACTTAGAAAACAATGATCATACTACTTTCGTTATACCAGAATCTAGACTTCATGAGATAAGATCATTCGTCGAGCGAGGGATCGAAGACTTTAGTATTTCTCGATTGGCGAGCAAGATGCCATGGGGAATACCTGTGCCAGGAGATGAGAAACAAGTAATATATGTTTGGTTCGATGCTCTTATCAACTATATATCTGCAATTGGCTGGCCAGATGATATAGTAAATGATTTAAAAGTTGATGGATCATTCGATAAATGGTGTAGAGAGACGGGTGGCATGGTGCAATACTGTGGCAAAGACAATTTGCGTCAGCAAACAGCAATGTGGCAAGCGATGTTAATGGCAGCCGATCTACCGCCTTCAAAGATAATAATTATAAATGGCTTTATCACAGGGGAAGGAGGACTCAAAATGTCAAAATCAATCGGCAATACTGTCAATCCTTTTGAATTGGTAAAAAAGTATGGTACTGATGCTTTGAGATACTTTGTTATACGTGAATTGCATCCATTTGAAGATAGTGCATTTACTATTGAGAAATTTGAAGAAGCATACAATGCACATTTGGCAAATGGTCTGGGTAATTTGGTCTCTAGAGTTATGAAAATGGCAACAGTTAATATTATTGATTTTGATGAAAAATTGATCGAAGTTGTGAAGAAATTGCCAGAAGTTATTGTTGCATATGAAGAATATGCAGATGGTTTCGATGAATTTAATCTACAAAAATCTGCAAATGCTGTCTGGAGTCTGGTTTCAATCGCTGATAAAATTGTTCAAGAAAGAGAACCATTCAAAAAGATTAAGGTTGATAGAGAAAATGCAATCAAAGATATACAAGAATTATTGGCATTCTTAGATATTATAGGCAATCTATTGTTACCAATATTACCAAAGACAGGAGAGACAATCATTGATCTAGTCAAGAATGGTAAAATGCCAGAGCAACCACTATTTATTAGGAAATAGAGCAGATTTTCCAAATAATCCAAGTAATTATTTATGCAATCAAAATTGAAATTTATAGATGCTCACGGGCATTTGAACTTTACTGATTATGATAATGATCGTGATCAAGTTATTGAACGATCTCGAAATCTGAATGTAGGTATGATCACTATTGGTACAGATCTCAAATCATCGAATAAGGCAGTCAATTTGGCAGAGTTGAACGATGATATTTGGGCAGTAGTGGGTATTCATCCTACGGAGACAAACAATGATCATGATGAATACGCGAGTCAGGCATCTGTAGTGATTAAAAAATTGGCGAATAATAATAGGGTATTAGGTATAGGAGAGTGTGGCTTGGATTATTTTCATTCAAAGCCAGAAGATATGGCCATGCAAAGAGAAATATTCAATAAGCAGATAAATATTGCCAATGAGCTAGATAAACCATTGATGCTCCATACAAGGAGCAGTAAAGATGGCACTAATGCTTATCAAGAATCCATTGAAATATTAAAAAAGACTGCAAAAGTTGGTTTTAATTTCCACTTCTTTGCAGGCAATAAAAAAGATCTTCAAGATATTTTAGATATTGGTGGCTTTGTCTCATTCACTGGAGTCATCACATTTACTCATGATTATGATGAATTGATCAAATATGTTCCGATAGACAGGGTTATGGTTGAGACTGATTGCCCATTTGTTGCACCAATACCTCATAGGGGCAAAAGGAATGAGCCAAGTTTTGTTATAGAAACTGCAAAAGCAATTGCAAGTATTCGTGGAGAGGATGAGGAAATTGTTCGTGCTCAATTATTGAGAAATACTATTAAATTCTTTCATATTATTTAGGGACACAAATACATTATTTTGAATCCTGCGTAACTCGCTCGGTAAATTTCTAGATAAAATGCGTATGAGATTTTATCGTTTCTTCAGCAGAATTTTATCAAAATTTTAGGAGAATTTTATCAGGATTTTATCTCTTTGTGATAGTATCCTAATATCTTCATGTAGGGGCGCGCACTTGCATGAAGTGAAGTACCATGGTAACCTCGTTCTATTACAAGTAATCGCGGTCAGTCCCTAAATAAAAGGGTCTTCTCGAAAAATAGAAGCTTCTGACCGTTACAAATACATGAACGAAAACAAAAATAGTGAGGATTTGTCAGTGTACGAAATCAGTTATCTCATAGCATCTTCAATACCTACAGAAAATATTGCAAATGAGACAGAATCTCTAAGGTCAATTATTAGAGAGGTAGGTGCCTTATTCATTGCCGAAGAAGCTCCTAGGCATGAAAGTCTTGCCTATACAATGCGCAAGAAAACTGTCTCTGGGTCATATGAAAAATATGATGAAGCATATTTTGGCTGGTTCAAATTTGAAATTGAGCCGGACAAGATAGAAGAGATAAAAGATGCTTTCAAGAATCATCCTTCAGTCTTGAGATCGCTCGTCACATCTACTGTTCGCGAGAATACCTATCTCGGTAAGAGAGCGTCGGCAATTGCTGCTTCATTTGGGAATAGAGATGAAAAGACGATTGAAGAAAAGCCCAATACATTGGATAATAGAGTTAGGAATGTAGAAGCTGATTCGAAGCCAGTAGAAGAAATAAAACATGCTTCTGTAGAAGAGATGGATAAAAGTATCGATGAAATGGTCAAAGAAGCTATTTAATCACAAAACAACAATAATATGTATCTAAATAAAGTATTCGTAATAGGCAATCTCACGCGTGATCCAGAGATCAAGGCACTTCCTTCTGGGAGTAAAGTAGCAAGTTTTGGTGTTGCAACGAATCGTATATTCAAAAATAAAGAAGGTGTAAAACAGGAAATGGTTGAGTATCACAATGTTTCTGCCTTCGATCGTTTGGGTGAACTTGTCGCTCAATATATGAAAAAGGGTCAACAGATATTGGTGGAAGGTCGTATCCAGACTAGGTCTTGGGAAGCTCAAGATGGGCAGAAGAAATATCGCACCGAGATTATTGCAGATAATATCCAATTTGGTCCGAAGCTATCTTCTAGTAGCTCATCTTCTCCGTCTCCGAGTACAAAGACTGCTGTAGAAGAGGGGGACAGTTCTCTTCCAAGTACCAATACTGATAAGAGTGGTGAAAAGATAGATTATCCTCAAGAGGAAATTAATCCTGACGATATACCTTTTTAAGAATAAAATAAAATATCATGAAAAAACAATGTTATTTCAATCAGCATAATATCAAGTATATAGACTACAAGGATACAGAGATCTTAAGGAAATTCCTAAATCCACACGGCAGGATGATAGGCAGGAAAAGAACTGGTATATCTGCAAAATATCAGAGACAATTGGCAACTGCAATAAAGCGAGCCAGATTTATGGGTTTGCTTCCGTATGTTGCAAGTTAGTGATTTTGTAATTTAGTTAAAATACAAAAAAGTGAATATGATTTTCTTGAATCTGCGTAACTCGCTTGCGTCATTCTCCTGTATTTCCACAAAAGACTCGGCCTCTCGGACATAAACAGCCTCGTCTTTTGGGAAATACTAGTCGAATGACTACGCTCAAACAGTACTCGATTCAAGAAAATTATATTCACTTTTTTGTTATTAAATAGATTATTTATTTACTCTTTCTCTGTATTCTCCTGTTTCGGTATTGATCTTGATCGTATCACCCTCATTTACAAATAGGGGAACATTGACTGTGGTACCTGTTTCTACAGTAACAGTTTTCTGACCCCCTGTTGCTGTATCGCCTTTGATACTTGGTGGTGCATCTGTCACTTTGAGCTCTACGGCAATGGGGAATTGGAAACCCATAGGCTTTTCTTGGAAGAGTAGTTGTTTTATGACGGTATTTACTTTCAAGTAATGACCTTGCGGGCCTATAGATTCATCGGAAACCTCGAAACGTTTGGAAGGGTTGTCTATTTCGGAGAACCACCATTTTCCACGATTATTGTACAAATATTTTATCTCTCTAGAATCAATCTCGGCTTCCTCTACTTTTTCTGACTGGTGGAAGGAGTATTCTGTGACCTTGCCACTCATCAGATTTTTGAGCTTGGTTGCATTGACGGGCTTTCTTTGTTGTTTGCGAAATACATGTGAAGAAATAACCTCATATGGTTGACCGTCCAAAACTATGAATTTCTTTTCTGTTATTTCATTGTATTCGAGTAATGACATAAAAATAGTCTACCATCACTTTGGTAAATAGCAAGAATTAGTATGGATTTATGTCTTTATTGCTCGTTCAGTTTTGCTCGGATCTTTCCTAGGATATCTTTCAAGACATTTGGATTTTCTTTTAGGAATTGGCGAGTAGCATCATATCCTCGGCCAAGTTTAACTTCGCCAAATGCGTATGAAGAACCAGACTTTTGAAGTATTTCGTACTTTTCTCCGAGGGCGATAACTTCACCTTCTTGGGAAATTCCTTCATTGTACATAAGATCAAATTCTGTTTGCTTGAATGGAGATGCTACTTTGTTTTTGACAACTTTGACACGTACACGACCACCCATGGTCTCTTCACCTTTCTTGATCTGTGCTATTCGACGTATATCAAGGCGAACTGAAGCATAAAATTTCAAAGCCTTACCTCCTGGTGTAGTCTCTGGATTGCCAAACATGACACCTATTTGCATTCGGATCTGATTTATAAATATAATTACTGTTTTTGATTTGGCTACAATAGCGGTAAGTTTGCGCAAAGCTTGGGACATTAGTCTTGCTTGTGCACCAATATGATGCGCACCCATATCGCCTTCAATTTCTGCTTTTGGAGTAAGGGCAGCTACAGAGTCTATAGTTATGATATCCATCTTGCCTGTCCTCACCAAGCTCTCTACTATCTCTAGCGCTTGTTCTCCTGTATCTGGTTGTGATATGAGGAGGTCATCAATCTTGACTCCTATCTTCCTAGCGTAATCTGGATCCATAGCATGTTCTGCATCAATATAAGCGCAAATCCCACCATTTTTTTGTGCTTCAGCCACAGCATGAAGAGCAAGTGTGGTTTTGCCAGAGGATTCTGGACCAAATATTTCGATAATGCGACCACGAGGGAAACCACCAATACCAAGTGCCCAGTCTAGTCCTATAGAACCACTGGGTATTGCTCCAACATTTACCTTCGGCTTGTCACCGAGCTTCATTATAGCTTCATCACCAAATTTGCTTCGTATAGCATCTAGTGCACTCTCGACACCATCACTCGATCTTGTGACACTTTCTTTGACTTTCTTATTGCTCATATATGTATATTATATTAATGATTTGCAATCTAATTGTAACGTGAATAGTAAAGAGCGCAAGATTGAAGATGATACAAAAATGTGTTGCACTTATTTGCCAACAATTCTAATTTGTTGAGTCAAATCTCTTCCAAATCTGTCATTCACATGAAGTGTTATCCAATTCAGGCCAGAGAAGATAATAATAGTCTCTTTAAAATTACCATCTTCATCTATTGATATTTGTTTACCATTTAATGATATTTGATTTATTCTTTTTGCCTGACCTATTATTTGTATTGTCGAAGAAGTTGCTTCTCTACCATCTTGTGGCCAGAAGACATTGATCGATGGTCCACGTGTATAGTCAGAAGAACGCCAAATTGCATAAGAAATTATCAAAATAGCAATCAATGCTACTAGCAATATTTTAAACAGTCTCTGTATTGTCGTCCGAGTCAATTGCATTTGTTTCTATATTTTCTTCTGATACACCCATTACGTCTCTGGGTTTGGAACCGTTTGCAGGACCTATGACTCCTTTCTCCTCTAGCATATCCATGAGTTTGGCAGCCCTTGAATAGCCAACACCAAGCTTTCTCTGTAGATATGATGTAGATGCCTTTCCAGCCGCCAATACTACTTCACGAGCCCCTTCGTACAGATCATCACCATCACCATCATCCAATGATTCTGAATCAAGCATAGCATCGAATACAGCTCCACTAGCAGGCATTGATCCATCTCCTGGTGTGAGATTGATCTCACTCATAATTTCATCTCTGTATTGATCGGCAAGATATTTTACTACGTGTTTGACTTCGGTCTCTGAAATAAAGGCAGATTGCAATCTGATTGGTTTGGACATTTCTGCGCCCAAGTACAGCATGTCTCCAGCACCTAGAAGCTTTTCAGCACCCATTTGGTCTAGTATTGTCCTAGAATCTATCTGTGAAGCGACTTGCATTGCTACACGTGTCGGAATATTAGCTTTTATAAGACCCGTGATTACATTGACACTTGGTCTTTGTGTCGAAAGTACGAGATGGATACCTACTGCTCGACTCATTTGTGCTAGACGAACTATTGCAGATTCCAATTCTCGTGGATATGCCTGCATTATATCTGCAAGCTCATCTATTATGATCGCAATATATGGCATTGTCTCCGGTAGAGAAGATGAATCAGAATTGCTATTTTTTTTGATTGCTGGTATCAATATATTTCTATGATATGAATCAATGTCTCTAGCCGCATTCTTTTCTAATACATCATAACGCCTGCTCATCTCTTTCGCGGCCCACTTTAAAGCAAGAATTGCTTTCTTTGGATCTGTTATGACAGGAGTAAGTAGATGTGGAATCTTATTGTACATGGTCAATTCTACGCGCTTTGGATCGATCAGTATCAATTTGAGATTGTCTGGTGAATTGCGATAAAGAAGTGAAGTTATAAGTGCATGAATAGCAACAGATTTGCCCGAACCAGTAGCGCCCGCTATCAACATATGAGGTGCTTTCCCTAGATTGCAGAAATGAGCTAGTCCAGTTATATCTTTGCCTAGTGATACAAGGAGTGGCTTTTCTGAATCCTTGAAATTGGATGATCCAAGAATGGTGGCTAGACCAACGGTAGTTTTTGCTGTATTTGGTACTTCTATACCAACCAAAGATTTTCCGGGTATAGGAGCCTCTATCCTGATAGGATGAGCAGCAAGGGCGAGAGATAGGTCATTGTTCAATGCTACTATGCGGGATAGCTTCACTCCTTCAGCTGGCTTTAGAGCATATCTAGTTACAGATGGACCTATAGATATTTCATCCATTTCAACTGTAATACCAAAGTTCTGTAGTGTTCGCTTTATTATATTTGCATTCGCTTTTATATCTCCAGTTTCTGGTTTGCCACTATCTTTTTCCAAAAGGGAAAGAGGAGGTGGATTGAATGGCCTCAAGAGTGGTGCTTGTGTGACGAGAGTAAATCCACTATCATCAAAATCAATCTTATCTCCTTTTTTGATCTGCATTTTATTGTTTTCTGTTCCTTGCTGAACAGATGGATTGGTTTTGATACCATCAATTGACATCATTGCTTGTTTGACTTTCTCTTCCTCCCTTTCATCAATTTCTGTATTTATCTTATTTTCTTGTCTTTTGAACCATTTCCAGAATTTCAATTGTTCTCCTGTAATATGTGCCTCAAATATTACAAATACACAAGCTATTGCAAGAGCAAGCAAGAGTGCTGTTGTTGCCCAAATATCTATCAATTTCAAAAAGGGAATAGATATCCACTTTCCTACGATTCCACCAGAATTGTTACTGATCACATGTATCAATCCTAGACCAGATACAAAAAATACAAAGGCACTTCCAGTCTTTAGTAGACCAAACTTTTTATCTATACCACGCAAAGAAGCAATACCCATCATTATCAATATAATAGGTATGAGGTAGTAACCTATGCCAAATAGTCTTGATAAAAATACAAATGAATATTCTCCTACCATACCAGCTTTCCCAAAAGCAGACATGATAGAAAGGAGGGTAAGAAGAAAAGAAAATATAGCGAATATTGCACGCAATGTTTCACTTTTTATTCCTCCAAAATTTTTCTTTTGATTTAAAACAAAGTCCTTCTTTTTTGCCATTATTCAATAATGATATCACATTGTGTCATCCATATGAAAGTTAGTTATGTGTGTCATCTTGTCATCCTCACGAAAGCGAGGATCCATGTCTATCAAAGATTTGTTAGCATTACATGGATCCCCGCTTTCGCGGGGATGACACAACAGAAATATCTACTTGCGTCTTTCTCTTTTATAACTATAATGGACATATAAGAGACATTGAATTTTTACATGACCTTTAGTAAAGGACAGTCTTAGATAAAAGACAACTTTTATATTAAAATTTCGACTTTTATAAATTAGTCCTTGTCTTATATATGACAAATAGCAATCAACCACAGTTTAATGACCCTATCAGCTGGAAATCATTGGGTTTTTTCTCTGTTGAAGATTATTTGCTATACGTATTCAAAAAGACAGAAAAGATAACTGCTGCTCTGTATCTTGTCTCTGGTCTCCTAAAGGACGATGAACCTATTAAATGGGAGCTAAGAGACAAAGGAATGGATTTATTATCTTCGTCTTTTAGCGCATCAAATTCTGTTCCTGGGGATAAGAATTATATCATTCAATCCTTATTTACTGCAGCATTAGAGACCATATCATTATTGAATGTGGCAAAAATTTCCAACCTTATTTCGGACATGAATCATTCCTTATTGGTCAAAGAGATAGATCAGGTCATTGCACTTATGAAGGACAGATTGTCAGAGAATGCCCAAAATGCTGGTCTTGTACTATCTGAACAATTCTTCAAAACACCTAGTTTATTCACAAGTGGATTTAGGACAAGCGAAAGGAGTAATTATAGTTCAGGAATAAAGAATATTGCTGGTTCAATGAAGAAGAAAGGACTGTCAGATGGATCTCTGGGACATTCGGCAATAGAAGAGAAGAAAGTTCAAAGACAACAAAGCATAATCAATGCCTTAAAGAACAAATCAAATCTTACAATAAAGGACTTTTCAAAGGTCATAAAAGACTGTAGCGAGAAGACTATTCAGAGGGAAATCATTGAAATGGTCAATAAGGGTATTATAAAAAAAGAGGGTGAGAGGAGGTGGAGTAGGTATTCTCTTGGGTAAAAAGTTAGTAGAACTTGACTTTTTTGGGGAAAAGCCTCAAACTGTGATAGTTATCCACAATTTGACTATTTTGTATGGTCATAATATGTGTGCGATAATACGGTGTAGCAAATGTGTAATGCGGTCGAATCGTTTTACATGTTTGTTCTGAACTTTGACAGATCAAAAGGTTCGTAGATCGTTAAAGTTATTTGTCACTTTATTTGCCACAAACTTTCATTTTTTTCATTCGATATTGAAGAGAGTGAAATGTGGAAAGTGCGCAAGTCGGTCCGTTTCATTACGGACATGCGCACGATCGTTATTAGATTACAAGTCGCGTTAATTCTCTTATATTATTAATTAAAGAAGAGAAGCGCGTTAATTATTCAAAACATACGTATGAAAAGAATTCTTATGACGACTGGTATTGCCGTATTGGCACTTGCCACAATCGTATCGGCGCAAGGTTACACCTTCAATACTAACCTAACAGTTGGTTCAACAGGTGCTGATGTTGTCGCTCTTCAGACATGGCTCATGAGTCAAGCTTATGAGATCCCAGCTATTACTTCAGGTGCTGCCGCCAAAGGTTACTTTGGTTCACAGACAAAGGCTGCCGTTGTAGCCTATCAGGCTGCTAACGGTATTCCAAACACTGGCTTCGTTGGTCCTCTCACTCGCGCAGCTATCAATGCTCGCGGTGGTGTAGTTGCAACAGCGAATTGCCCAGTAGGCATGATTTGTACACCTATCAATCCATTACCAGTTGCAGTTGCGTGCCCAGTAGGTATGATCTGCACACCAATTGGTGGAGGTACGCCAGTAACGGGTGGAGGTATAACGACTGCAGGTGCTGAAGGTTTGATCACAACCAAACTTGCTTCAAATCCAATCGCAGATTCAAATATTCGAACAATTTCGCAAGTTCCTGTTTATGGTATTGAGGTAAGAGCACAAGGTTCAGACATGATCGTTGATCGTGTATATCTTCAGATGGCAGTAGGAGTTGGATCTGCAACAGCAAGTCTAAGCAATCCTTCAACATTTGTTAGAAAGCTATATGCTTATGATGGTTCAACTTTGGTCAAGAGTTGGGATCTAGGCGCAGCCGATTTCAACAAAGATTCATCTGATAGATACTATGTTATCGCTTCAGGTATGAACTTCGTTGTTCCAAAAAATGCAACGAAATCATTAACATTTAGTATTGATGCAGTAGGTGTTTCTTCAGATCAATCGTCAAGATACTTGACGGTACAAGGATATGTAGGAAATACTCAGAACGTCCGAGCAATTGATGGAGCAGGACTAAGCTCTTATACAGATATGTCTGGCTCAAGCAATAGCCGTGTTCAAGTATTTACTACTTCCGGTACATCAGCTTTGACAGTTACGACAGATTCTGGTCTTACTCCAAAGTCAACGACAAACAGAGTTAGCACAACAGATGGAGTCAAGAAATTAGTTATGCAAGTATTCAATGTTAAATCAGAGACTGGTAGTTCAGTATTGAAGACCATTGATATAACTGTAAATGCTACATCAACTGCTGGATTGCCTTCAACATTGTACCTATATGATAGTTCAAATATGTTGGCATCAATTAGTGCTCCTGCAACTTCGGGTGGTGTAGTCAGATTTGCTGATCTTACCGTTCCTGTTGCACAGGATTCTACAAAGGCACTTACAATTAAGGCAGACTTTGCTTCAACCGTAGGTGGTCAAGCTGCTTCAACTTCGGTTGTTGCAACAGGTATCAAGTTTGAAAAACCAGATAGCACAACTGCTTCAAGTACAAACAGTGCCCTTTCCAGCAATGATCAGTACTTGTATACAGCTGCTCCGCAGTGGACTCTTCAAAGCACAAGTATTAGCAAGACTACTGGAACAATCGATGCTGCTTCAAGCACGATTACTGGCGTCATTGTCCTCAAAGCCACAGCAATGGGTGGTTCGATGACAAAGCCAACAGCAGGTAACTTCAACTTTGGTTTTGCTTCCACTACAGTTAGTAGTTATACGGTTAACAAGGATATTGTTTTGGTCGTAGGAGATGCAAGCTCTACGAAGTCAGTTTCAGTTTCGCCAAGTGATTCTACAGTTGGTGACGGGGGTACATACACTGTTACCTTGACTGGTACTCTAACATCGTTAAGTTCGATGGTTCAGAGTGGTCCTACATCATTACTTATGGCGGTGCAAGATATTGACTCCACGGTTGGTGGTTTGACAATTGCCAATCAGACATGGGGTATTGATACTTTCTACACTGATTCTGCTACACTACAGAAGACAGCTACGATTTAGTAGTCTTCAAGATAGTGTTGATGTAATGAGTTAGAAATACAAAACCGCCCTGCAGGGCGGTTTTGTATTGTAGGAATTATGGTGCTATTATTGTAATATTATGAATATAAAGAAAATTGTCTTCTATTTTATACTAGTAGGGGTATTTGTAATTACATGTTTTGCTGTTGGATATGTTCTGAAATGGCAAATTTCAGATTTTCTACAATCGAATGAATCTATGAAGCAGATTGAGTTAAAAAGAGCCAGTAAATATTTTCCAGATACAATAGGTGAGTATTCTGTTTCCAATGAACCAGAACAGAAAATCAAAATAGTGAGTACGTGTAATAAGATTGAAAACAACAATATTTTGAAAGAAATGGGTAGAACTGGGGATGCCTGTATGGAAACATTCACAGCTCTTTATGGAAAGGTTATATCATCAATCACTGCCACTACCACGAGTAAAATCGTAAAAGTCAATTTATCACGGTTTACCGAAGCGGGCGATCTGCTCCATTTGCTCGTGGAGAAAACCACAGAACCAGACATTCTAGATGGTAAAGCAATATTTCATACAGTTCCTTTTCGATTGGGCTGGTTTCCGGCGTCAAGATTTGATCTTATAATCACAGATGAAGGTGAATCATTGGTCTCGTCTACCACAAGTTTGATCAAATATGAGGGTACAGCAACAGGTGACAACGATGTTACTCGGTATTTCATTTCCAAGTATCCTCCTGGTGAATAATAATCTATGGAGTTCGTGAAAGCACATAAAGAAGGAATGATTATTGGGATAGTAGTGATTTGGATCATTATTACTCGTTTTCTTCCTATTTCATTTGGTGATTTGTATAACGATGGTGCGATAAATTCATTTCGTGCTTTTGGATGGCTAGATTATTTCGGTACGAGTGGGCAAACAACTCCGCTGCAATGGTTCGGAAATATTCCAAATTGGTCTACATTGTCTTTCCACGATGCTCCACCATTGGCATTTTTGATACAGAAAATATTTTTTGTGATTTTGGGAGGAGGAGGTACTGTTGTAGCACGATTACCATTTATTATTGCTGGGATAGGATCTATTTGGCTTTTATATTACCTATTAAAGCAATTAACTAACAGAACTATTGCTTCAATTGCAACTATTACACTCACAGTATCTTCTTATGCAGTATGGGTTGGACAGGCTGTATATCTAGAAGGTATAGAAGAATTTTTTATTGTTGGTAGCGTTTTATTTGGAGCATACTTTATGTTCAAGGAGAGGAATAAGAAGTATATCTATATATGGGCAATATTCCTTTCTTGTGCATTACTTACGAAATACACAGCTATATTTTTGATTCCACCAATTATTCTGTATGCGTTTTTATATCGAAAAGAACTCAGAGATAAATGGAAAAATATTGCTATAGCGTTTGTTTTGTTTATCACACTGCTCTCTCCAATAATCATATACAATCTGAATTTATATCAAAATCGTGGTCATTTTGATGCTGCAATATCCTCTATGGTTGGTATACATTCTGAGGATTTCTCGATTATCAGTGAGCGTTCTCTCCACTACAATATTTTTAGTAATACAATAAACATAATAAAAACTTTAGGTGAGAATATGTCTTATCCTCTACTCATTTTGGCACTTGGTTGTTTCATCTTACTTATATTTCGAATACGTAAACTTGGTTTCAAGAGTTTCGAATCCTGGATATTAATTAATACTTCATTTTTGATACTTATATTGGGATTTGCTGGAGGTACTGTCAGGTTTTTATCTATCATGGTGCCGTTTATTGCTATAACTATTGGACTTGGGGTATATTATTCCTATATATCTATAAATAGCTATGGATTAAAAAAAATATTTCTTGCCATAATAGCTGGAATTATTTTATTTGAATTGTTCTACTCAATAAATACGAATGTATTGAAGACACCCGTCACAACTTCCAATTGGTTGTATTCAGAAAATAAGGTGAATAGTTTGGGATTTAATGAGCTAGATAATTTTATTCGCAAAGAAATAATCATTAAATTACCTGAAAGGAATATAATTAAGACAAAAGAAGACCTTGTCTTTGGCAATGATGATGTAAATGGTCGAAGTGTCGTAATATTTGATGATAGGATCAATTGGTTTGCGCAAATGTGGTATTTTCAGAGATATTTCATATATTACCGATGGCCTGTTATCTCAACTGCCTTCCTCTCAACCGCTAATAAAGATATTATTAATATTGAGGATTTGATGAAAGTTTCGGGTGAACCATTATATTTTATTTATCCAATTGATAATCAGGTTATGGATTCTATACGAGCTAATGATATAGAGATCAATCAACTTGGCCATACTATTGCAGAGCGATTTGATAAAATATCGGATGAAATAACAATTATTAAAAATAAAAACAATATTCCTGTTTTCAAGGTATATCGAATAGATCATTTATGAGTAATATCATTCTTATCCCAACATATAATGAATGCGATAATATAATTGATATTATTTCGCGTATTCGTGAATATGAAAAAGATATTTTGATTATGATTATTGATGATAATTCACCCGACGGAACTGCTAAAGTCGTAGAAGAATTGATGATTCGAGACTCGCGCGTCACGCTTTTTGAACATGGTAGAAAAGAGGGACTAGGAGTTGCTTATGTTGACGCTTTGAATCGAGTGAAAACAATGAAAGGAATTGACAATATAATAACCATGGACGCTGATGGCTCCCATGATCCAAAATATATTCATGAGATGTTGAAAGAGGTGAATAACTTTGATCTCATTATCGGATCAAGGTATGTCAAAGGTGGTGGGGTTGAAAATTGGGAATGGTATAGAAGAATGCTTAGTTGTTTGGGAAATATTTACAGCCAGATCATTTTAGGGATGAAAATAAAAGATTTGACTGCAGGGTATGTCTGTTTTCGAAAAAGTATCTTGGATAATATAAATTTCAAGAGATTTTACAATTCTGGTTATGCCTATCAAATTGAATTTAAATATTACTGCGTTAAAATTTGTGGCGCTTCTTGTGTTGAGGTACCAATAATTTTTCGTGAAAGGAGAAAAGGTCAATCAAAGATATCATTGTCTATCATTATTGGTGGTATTATCACACCGATAAGATTACGATTCACTGTTTTTACTCAAGGACGAGGAAGTAACATCTTAAGAAATGAGAGTAAGAGTATGTAAATCTTCAAGAGATTAGCCATTGAGAAGATATGTGGGGATACGCGTATAGTTGTCCACAGTTCTTCTTAGTATGAATGTGTTGTTTGGTTGTATAATACAGGTGAGCTAAAATAGCTTGTCAGCTATTATTAATTAATAACTCTATTTTTAATTTACTATGAAAACTTTTTTGAGTTTAAGACAAAACAAAACAGCTTTTGTTTTGTCAATCGTTGTTTCAGTATTTTTTGTGGTGTCAGTTGCATCAGCGGTAACAACTATTAGCACCAATATTTCTACGGCTGGGAATATTACAACAACAGACGGTGGAACATTAACTGTTTCTGGACTTGCGACCTTAGGTAATGCCTCAACGACATTGCTTTCAGTTGGTGGTTCAACTGGAACTACGATGAGCCAAATTCTTAAGGGAACATGCAATCTCTCTACAACAGTATTAAACCTTCCTCTTGCGACATCAACTAAGCCGTTTCAGTGCTCGGTTGCCAATGTAGCAAGTGGCGATCTTGTATTTGTAACATTACCATCTGATGGTGGAAGTCTAGGAGGAACACCAGGTTTAATCATGACTTATGCCAAAGCATCTTCAACGGCAACATACATTGAAGTTGGCTTGGCAATTCCATTTGGATCAGACTCCTCGGTAGCTACTTCGTCTTTTGCTCTTGCCACGACTTCAGTTTCGTACTTCATTGTTCGTTAATTATTAAATAATTAATATGTACAAATACATATATTTAGTCATAGCAATTATAGCAGTACCTATAGTTGTTGGTGCTACCAATGATGTTAGTTTAGCGGAAAATGTGGTTATTGGTGACTATAATCTAACGGTAAGCGGTTCAACGGCTAGTATTGATTCAATTGTGGTTGATACCTCAAGTTTCTCAGTTATAGTATCTGCAGGATCATCAATTCATGTAGATTCTGCTATGAGAAAAGTTATGACGGTCTCAGGAGTAACAAGTAGTTATGTTACACAGCAATGTGGGCTTACAAATTCATTAGTTATTACAGTTCCGGATAGTGAGACGGAAACACAAACAGCAGTCATTACGGTCTCTTCTGATTATTGTACTTCGCAGTCGAGTGGAAGTGGATCTTCCAACACTTCATCATCATCTTCTGGTGCTAGTTCAAGTGGTGGTTCGACAGTCACAACTTCAACTCCAATCCCGGCAACCTTGGTTGCTACCCCGATGGTAACTCCGACAGTCATTACACAAATCAGAATACAATCCACATTCTCCACCGACCTCTCTCGCGGTACCACCAACTCTGATGTTACCCGCCTCCAGCAACTCCTCGCGCAAGATCAGGTACTCTATCCCGAAGGTCTTGTTACTGGCTACTTTGGTCCTGCCACGGAACGTGCAGTAAAAAGATTCCAAGCAAAATATGGTATAGACCAAGTCGGTAGAGTTGGGCCAGCAACGCGCGCGAAGCTTGGCGTGGTATTCGGAACATCAGGCGCGACACCAGCTATTCCTGCTACTCCCGCTATTCCAACCGTAACTCCTGCAGTTCCGGCAACTCCAGCTGTTCCAGCCACAGTTTCAGGTGGAGCATTCTTTGCCCAAAACATGAGTAAAGGTGCCAGTGGTGATGATGTGAAGCGTTTGCAACAACTCTTGAATACAGATGCAGATACAAAAGTTGCAGTAGATGGAGTTGGTTCTCTAGGTAATGAAACAACATCATTTGGGTCTCTGACAGAAAAGGCAGTTCAGAAATTCCAAGTCAAATACAAGATCGCCAAAGAGGGTGATAGTGGTTATGGCACAGTCGGACCAATGACTAGAGCGATGTTGCAAGAGGTATTTGGGGCAACAAGGTAAATAATAAAGATTAAGAGCGAACAAAAACTCCTAAAAAGGGGTTTTTGTGTTATCCACAGTACAATTTGCTTTTCAAAGAGCAATTTGTTATATTATAGATAATATGCTTATATTCCAACGTACAATTGAAGCACGAATTATGGAATCTCTCTTCAAAGACAAGATGATTGCTATTCTTGGACCTAGACAGTCTGGTAAGACTACCCTAGCTAAAAAGCTTATAAATTCTTATGGAATAGATGGTGCTTATTGGGATTGTCAATTGGCGGATGTTAGAAAACATTTTATTGTCGGGAAACCGGATGAGTTATTACCCTTAGTCAAAGGTAAAAAAATTGTTGTGTTTGATGAAGCACAGACTATTCAAGATATAGGCACTATTCTAAAAGTTTTTCATGATACATACCCGGATACCCAAATCATCGCGACGGGTTCATCGTCATTTGATCTTTCCAATAAAATAAATGAGCCAATGACTGGTAGAATCTTCGAATTTACACTCTTACCGCTCTCACTTGATGAAATCAAGAAATTTAGACCGGTTACGATGAATGATTTACATGACTTAATGTTGTTCGGATCATATCCAGCAGTTGTTGCGGCGTCATCTACTGAAGAAAAAAAAATAATACTCAAGAATATCGCGACACAATATCTTTATAAAGATGTATTCATATTTGAAGCGATACGAAATCCACGTATTTTCGAAGATCTTGTTAGATTGCTCGCGTTACAGATTGGTTCATTGGTATCACTAGCTGAATTAGCAGCTCATTTAGGTATCAGTCGTTCTGTTGTTCAAAAATACCTTCGTTTACTAGAACAGTCATTTATTATTAAAGTTGTTCATCCGTTCTCAAACAATCCTAGGACTGAACTCAAAAAAGCCTTCAAGGTTTTCTTTCTGGATATTGGCGTTCGAAATGCAGTTGTCGATATGGATACTCCGCTTGGTAATCGTAATGATGTAGGTTTTATTTTTGAGAACTATTTTATGAGTGAACGAATAAAAGAGGGTGTTAACAATTTTGTATTTCCACCTGAAATAATGTTTTGGAGGACTAGAAAAGGACTTGAGGTGGATGTGGTTGAGAAGAAAGGATCTGTTATAGATGCTTATGAATGCAAATGGGGCGATACGGATGTTGTCTTTACATATTTTCTGAAGTTGTATCCGCAAGCGACAACACATATTATTACTCCAAATGATTTGTTGTAGTGATATTTATTATCTGCTGACAAGAGCGATGTTACAAAAGATGTTTGGAGGAAGATAGAGAAAAGAGAAGGCAAAGTTATCTTGATTTGCTATAATTATACCAATGGTCAATCCATTCGATCGCAATTTCTTCAAGTTTTTCTTTGGTTTTTTATTTATATTGATAGTCAGTTTTACTATTCTTTATTTCGTCGGACGATATAGTGTAGAAGATACTTCATCAAAAGCGGTATTGATCCAAGAATAGGGCATTTTACCGAGATCTTTTACTGAGATCCGATCTCGGTATTGGTATCCGAGGGTAGGCCTCGGATTTTATCATTTCTTCAGCAAGATTTTATCAAAATTTTAGGAGAATTTTATCAGGATTTTATCTCGTTCTGATACGATACATTATTATCAGTAATAATGTATCAAAAAGATGAAAAAACTAACATATTTTTTGCTTGCAAATCTCGCTTTTGTTTTCGTAGTTCTCGCTATTTTATTCATAGGTTTTATAAAGCTTGTTCATGCAGAGACCGTTGTATCTGCTGGCTCCATATGGCAAAACACCGCTTGGACCAAAGAAAATAGTCCATATATTATCGAAGATTATGTGAATGTTCCGACAGGAATAACACTGAACATTGGTCCTGGCGTAGAGGTGAGAGGAGTATCAGGAGATAAAACAGGATCAATATCTGTAAATGGTGGCAACTTAATTATTAAAGGCCAAGGATCTGACTTTGATCGCGTTTCTATTCATGACTTATTTGGTTTGAGTATAGACAATGGTAATTTTGATATTTCAAATGCAGATATAAGTGGGCATGATTTTTTTGTCGTCAATAATTCAAAAGGGATAATATCTACAACTACAATAAATGATGCTTTTGACGGCATAAATATAAAAGAAAGTGATATTCTCATACGAGGAAGTAAGTTTAGCAGGAATAGAAGAGCTATCACGGTACGTCCTGCAGGTCTCCCTGTTTTGATGATGAATGGTGATATAGGAGATAGTGTTGGAGGTATTGGTAATGCTTTGGACAATAGTACAGGGCCATCTATCGAAATAGTCAATTCTTCTATTTCTGGCAACTATGACTATGCTATTGATAATCTTTCAACAGATACAGTTATTGCAGTAAATAATTGGTGGGGAAGAGTAGATGGTCCACTTCCTGCAAGTTTGAAAGGAGATAGTGTGAGAGGATTTGTTGATTTTGAACCTTGGCTTGTCTCTGAACCACCATTTGATCCCGGACAAATACAAGGAGAATGTTGTTCAAATATATTATTCTTGCCGGGCGTAGAAGCTTCTTTCTTGTATAAACAAGAGTCTTTGCCTCTAGGAATAAAAACAGAGAATACATTATGGCCACCAAATAGAAATGATGATGTTCGTAAATTATTCTTGGATACAAATGGTAAAAGCACAGATCCTTCAATATATTCTGGCAAACCAATAGATGATGTATTTGGTGTCTATTCTATATCAGGTAAATTCATGGATTTTCTAGACGGACTTGCTAGTGATAAGACAATAAATGAATGGAGACCATATGGCTATGATTGGAGAAAACCGATAGATGAAGTTGTGAAAGGACCAGAAATACGCAATCCGTCTAGTACTACAACTACAGAAAATTTAATAAATACTGTGCAAGATCTAGCTTCAAGATCAAAGACAGGGAAGGTAACAATAATTGCTCATAGCAATGGGGGCTTAGTAGCAAAATATATGGTAAAAAAGCTAGTTGATATGGGTAAAGAGAGTCTCATAGACTCTGTAATATCTATAGCAGTACCATATCTCGGCACGCCACAAGCAATAGGAGGAATACTCCATGGAGACAATCAATCGCTTGGTTATGGAATAATACTTAAACAATATGTGGCAAGACAGTTGGGACAAAATATGGCTAGTGCATATTCACTGTTACCATCTGCAACATATTTTGCAAATATATTTGGTCCGACAATAGCATTTGCTTCTACGAATATAGATGGACTAAATGACGGTTCATATTCACAGAATATTCAATCATCGAGTGAACAGTCTGCATTTATCAGTGATTCTCATAATGTGAGAAAAGAACCAGTAATCTCCAACTATAATTTTCCGATAAAAGGCAATCAAGCATTAATATTGGCTGCCGATATTGTGCGTGCTGTTATAGATCCATTTTCTTGGCCATCTTCTATAACACGATGGGCAATAGTCGGTTGGAATAAAAACACTACTAAAAGTCTAAATTATTCTGATAATTCTGGCTATACAGAAGGCATTACAAATATGGGCGATGGAACAGTAGTTTCGAAGAGTGCAACATACAAAGCCGGAGATGTTTTGTCTATAGACTTGGATAAAATCTCCGATATAGAAGATAAGAATACAAATCATGCAAATATTCTTGAATCAACAATTACACAGAAGATTGTTGAGAGTGCCATTGTAAATAGTAATTATAATTCTCTATGTAATAGTGTTACACAATTGCAAGGAGTGACATGTGGTGAGCCAGATTACACCAAAGAAGTTGAACCAGTCGAAATGGTTATAAGTACTCATTCACCAGTCGAATTGCACGTCTATGATAGTTCTGGAAATCATACAGGAATGATATCAAGACCGAGTGAAGTCGAAGATGATGTACTCACTTTCTTTGAAGAAAAGATACCAGGAAGTAGATTCGAATATATGAGTGGTGAAGATTATGAAGGGGAAACGTTCGTCCACTTGCCGGATAATGGTAAATCATATGGAATTGTTGTAAATGGAACTGGTATTGGTACATTCACTCTTGATGTTGAAAGGACAAAAGGAGGAGAAGTTATCGATAGTGCGGAGTATGTCGATTTGCCAGTATCACCATCAATGATTGCTTCTACTACTATCCAAGTAATACCACTAAGTCAATCAAATACAGTTTCAAACCCAATTGCTTCTTCCTCCAAGACTTTATTTATTGACTTTGATGGTAATGGAGTCGTAGATTTTATGGCAACCTCCTCTTCAAAGACAATAGATATTACAGAAAGTTCTATGAGATATCTTGAATTATTGAAAAAGCTTATTACTTCACTTATCGGCTCTACAAATAAAGCAAAATCATTGATAAAGCGTATAGACAAATTGGAAAATATTGTAGTGAAAGGTAAAGAAAAAAAGATTATCAAATCTGCAAAGAATATTCGCAAAAATGTAGGACATATAAAGAAAGGTAAATTGACAGAAATTGACAGAAAGCAAATCATTGAGACTATAGATTTATTCTTGTCACAGTTTGAATAGCCTTGATCTCTTTTGAGATTGATGTTATCTTGGGAGTAAGGCCAAAGACAGAAGGCAAAAGCCCACTTTCGTTCCTCACGGAACTATGCGGGTGAAGTAAGTCCTTCCGAGGTAAACTCTTATTAAAGTTGGCCTTATAAAGGTCGACTTTTAGTAATTGGCAAACAAATAAAATGGCCAGAACAAAAGAACAAAAAAAAGAAATAATAGAGAAACTTGAAAAGATAATGGATAAAGCAAAATCTCTTGTCTTTGTAAATTTCCATGGACTCAAAGTCTCCGATGTTACAACGATGAGGCGAGAATTCAAAAAAGAAGGAATTGGTTATTTTGTTGCAAAGAAGACATTGACTGATAAAGCCCTTATAAATAAGAAATATGAAGGGTCTAAGCCTGTTCTTATGGGTGAATTTGGGCTTGTCTATGGAGATGATCTCATAGCCCCAGCTAGAAGAGCGTTTGATTTTCAGAAGAGACTCAAAGATCAAGTATCAATAGTTGGTGGTGTATTCGATGGTAAATACATGGCAAAAGAAGAGATGTTAGAGATAGCTATGATACCACCAATAAATACACTTCATGGTATGTTCGTAAATCTGATCAATTCACCAATACAAGGATTTGTAATGGTATTGGGAGAGATTGCAAAGAGAAGTGATAGACTCAAGGAATAATTTGAGTTGTATTATTAGATTTATCAGTAATAATTAATTATATGGACACAAAAACAAATGATACGGTGGAGAAGAAAGAAGAGACAAAGGTAGAAGTACCTGCCAAATTCAAGGCTCTTGTAGAGTCAATTGAAAAAATGTCAGTAATTGATCTCAACGAATTGGTAAAATTGCTCGAAAAGAGATTTGGTGTATCTGCACAAGCAGTTGCAGTAGCAGTTGCCCCAACAGCAGGAGGTGCAGGGACAGATGAAGAAAAGACTGTATTTGCTGTACATTTAACAGCATCAGGAGATCAGAAGATTGCTGTTATCAAAGCTATTAAAGAAGTTCTTGGATTGGGCCTCAAGGAAGCAAAAGATCTAGTTGATGGTGCCCCATCTCTACTCAAGGACGGAGTAAAAAAGGAAGATGCTGATAAATGGAAGAAACAAATCGAAGCAGCTGGTGGAAAAGTAGAATTGAAATAGTAAGATAATATTATGGATGCACTTACTGCAATATTTGGTAGTCAAACCAAGATCAAATTATTGAGGATGTTTTTGTTCAATGAACAAACACCTTTTTTCTTGGCAGAGATCATTACAAGGGTTAGGTGTGCAAAGTCTGCTGTTCAGAAAGAGCTGAATATCCTTGTCAAAGCTGGGCTAATAAAGAAAAAGAATGCAATTAAAGAAGTTGAGATACAGAAAGGCAAGAAATTGCTGTATAAGAAGCTGAAAGGTTCAGCATATCTCTTGAATGAAAAATTCACTTATCATGAATCGCTCAAAAATCTACTTACAATTGTGAGTATTCAAGCCGATGAATCATTGGCACGCAGATTTGCTAGCGTTGGAAAGGTAAAACTTATAATTGCGGCAGGTGTTTTCATCCAGAATTGGGATTCTAGAGTTGATCTACTCATAGTTGGAGAAGAATTGAATCTAAATAAGATAGAGTCAATAATCAAGATTATAGAATCAGAAATAGGAAAGGAAATAGCTTATTCTGCTTTTGAGACACAAGACTTCGAATACCGCCTTGGTATTCATGATAGATTGGTAAGGGATATTCTAGATTATCCACATATAACATTGCTAGATAGGATAGGGATTGAAACGAATTAACCTATCCACAGTTAGTCATTTCTACCTGTGATACAATTATAGTATTACAAGGCATTAATTATAAGCATAAATCATAAATATTATGGTGTTCATTCAAAATTGGGGCGACTCAATAACAAGTGCTCTCCTCAACGTAGGCAATGGAGTGATCGTTTTTGTACCCAAACTCTTATTTGCTGTCGTTATATTTGCAATCGGCTGGGTACTCGCTGCTCTAGTAGAGCATATAGTAGAAAGTATCTTCAAGTCGGTAAAGGTTGACTCACTCTTGAAAAGTGCTGGCTTCGAAGATGTTATGAAGCGAGCAGGTCACAATCTTAATTCTGGTCGATTTGTTGGTTCACTCTGCAAATGGTTCATAATTGTTATTTTCTTGATGGCGTCTTTTGATATTATGAATTTGACACAAGTTAACATCTTCCTTGGCAGTGTCGTAGGATATCTACCAAATGTAATTGTTGCTGTACTTATACTTATGGTATCAGCAGTAGTTGCAAATGCTATGCAAAAGCTTGTAGTTGCAAGTGCAAAGTCAGGACAAATAAAGTCTGCTGAATTGGCAGGAAGGATCGTCAAGTGGGCGATCTGGATCTTCGCAGTTCTAACAGCTCTTATTACTCTCGGTATTGCACCTGGTTTGATCCAAATGATCATCACTGCAGTATTTGCAGGAGCTGCTCTTGCCATAGGTCTTTCCTTTGGTCTTGGTGGCAAAGAAGTTGCACAAAAGTGGATCGAAAAAACCTCGCAACATATATTTGAAAAAGAATAATATTTTGCCTGAATGTTCTCACAAAATAAGCGATCCTTATAGGACCGCTTGTTTTGTATATTTCAATATATTCTATCCACAACTTGACATTAAAAATGGCTAGTATAGTATGTTAATTACATCAGAATGATTATGAATACAAAAACCAAATCCAAGCGGCTATAGTGCACCCACTTGGGGCGCACTCTTGACCGCTCAATAGAGCGGTTTTTGATTGTCATGTTGAAACTCCGAAGGAGGGTGGAAACTGACAGTTACAGAGAGACAGTAATTTGAAAATATCATAATTCAAGCAAAAGTGATACTTATCATTTCAATGATAAGTATCGATCTATTGTAGTCCGGGTCGGATTGCAATAGACAAAAAAAGATAGTATGTAGGTAAATAAGTCCGCTGTCGTTCGCTTATCGCGAACTATGGCGTGACAAAACAAGCGGTTCTTAGAATTCCTAATGGGAATTTAAGGGCGTATGGTGGATGCCTAGGCTAGAAAAGGCGATGAAGGACGCGGCGTGGCGGCGATACGCTCCGGGGAGGTGCCGAGCAACCTTTGATCCGGAGATGTCCGAATGTGGAAACACAATACGATGAACTCGTATTATCTGTTTAGTTACTCTAGACAGAAGCGTACCCTGGGAAGTAAAACATTTCAGTACCAGGTGGAATATAAACAAACATGCATTCCGTAAGTAGCGGCGAGCGAAAGCGGAGAAGACTAAACTTATTGTAGCAATACGATAAGGGTTGCAAGGCAAGGTCATTCCTTTTTAAGGAAGAGAAGTTACAAAATATATTGTTAGCACAATCGTCTGGAAAGACGAACCCCAGAGGGTGATAGTCCCGTAAGCGAAAATAATATATCTTCTTTGATCTTGTTCTTAAGTACCCCGAGACACGAATACCTCGAGGGAATCTGCCGGAACTAACCGGTAAGTCTAAATACTTTTCTAGACCGATAGTGAACTAGTACCGTGAGGGAAAGGTGAAAAGCAGCCCGGAAGGGCGGTGAAATAGATCTGAAACCATATGCCTACAAGGAGTCGGAGCGGATGCACCTCATTGCATTCGGTGCATCCTTAAATCAAAAATAAAATATCAAAAATCAAAAATTATCACAGAGATTGCACCTATCTTTGATCTTTGATTTTTTATCTTTGATTTAAGGGTGCCCGAGCGTAGCGAGGTGCACCCGTCACGGCGTGCCTATTGAAGAATGAGCCAACGAGTTTATGTATGCTGCTCTGCTAAGGGCGCGAGCCCGGAGCAACAGGGAAACCGAGTCTGAACAGGGCGTTTGTAGTATACATAAGACCCGAAGCCGGATGAGCTTACCATGTGCAGGGTGAACTTCACCGAAAGGTGAAGGGAGGCCCGAACCATTTAGCCGTGCAAAACTATCGGATGACATGTGGTAAGGAGTGAAAAGCTAATCGAATTCGGTAATAGCTGGTTCTCTCCGAAATAACTTTTGGGTTAGCGTCGCATTTACCCTTGCGGGGTAGAGCACTGGAAGGTCTAGACAGGTCGAAAGATCGCTAGACCTATCAAACTCCGAATACGCAAGGTCATTATGTGGCAGTTAGTCTATGGGGGCTAAGCTCCATTGGACAAAAGGGAAACAGCCCAGATCTCTATTTAAGGTCCCTAAATCTATGTTAAGTGCGCTTAAGGTGGTGAAATTTCTTTTACAATGAGGATGTAGGCTTAGAAGCAGCCATCATTCAAAAATAGCGTAACAGCTTACTCATCGAGAGATTTCGCGCCGCAGATAATCGGGGCTCAAACATAGTACCGAAACTGAGGGCAGAGGTGTCTCACTAACGTTCGACACCTAAGATCAAAAATCAAATCTCAAAAATCAAAAATCTATCGCATTTGCGATTATCTTTGATCTTTGATTTTTTATCTTTGATTTTAGAAGTGGCGAGCGATAGCGAGATACTTCTGCGGTAGGAGAGTATTCGCATCGCGATGAAGGTGAAGGGGTGACCCACACTGGAGCGTTGCGAAGTAAGAATGTTGGCACAAGTAACCGCAATGGGGGTGAGATACCCCCACGCCGAAAGACCAAGGTTTCCTTGGCAATGTATATCAGCCAAGGGTTAGTCGGTCCTAAGGGGATGGCAAACGCCGCACCCGATGGATTCACGGTTAATATTCCGTGACTTTCGCGAAAATCGATGGAGTGACGAAGTGCAGTATGATGCGCACATTATTGGATTTGTGTTTGTTTTGTGAGGATGATTCCATTAAAGAGGAGTCTCACTTAGATGTGATATCCAAGCAAAATAGATAAGTCCGCAAGGGCAAAAGCATCAAAGCGCGCTTCCGAGAAAAGCTCCTAAGAATATTTTCGTGAAAACCGTACCGCAAACCGACACAGGTGGTCAGGGCGAGTAGCCCTAGGCGAACGAGTGAGAGGTCTCCAAGGAACTCGGCAAAAAATCGGCCGTAACTTCGGGATAAGGCCTGCCCCTAGCAATAGGGGCCTCAGCTAAAGTATCTCTGGCGACTGTTTAACAAAAACACAGCTCCCTGCGAACTCGTAAGAGGAAGTATAGGGGGTGACACTTGACCAATGCCAGAAGGTCAAATGATAGCGTTGTGCGAGTCGCAAGACTTGTATGGTGATTGTCATAAGCCCTGGTGAATGTCGGTCGTAACTATAAGATTGATCGTTGTAGTTACGCAAATAAATCTTGCTATATGCTGGAAACCCTGAGTATCTTCAAGTACTCTCCCGATGTAATATTGGGAAGTGAAAATTTTGAAGTGCAGGCAATCAGCAGGAAAGATTTCTGTTATAATGTGTGCCATGAATGAAAAATGGCTCACAAACATAAAACCTGATATCGGCAATTATATTGCTGGGTTCACAGATGGTGAAGGAAGCTTCAACATCTCGATGATTAAAAGGCGGGATTATGTAGGAAAGTGGAAAGTACTTGCTTCATTTAATATTTCTCAGAAGGATCGAGTGATTCTTGCATTCATTAAGAATATCTTTGAATGCGGAACACTCAGAGAAAGATATGATGGAGTTGTATATTTTGAAGTAACGAAGGTTGATTCCTTAAAAGAAAAAGTTATTCCATTTTTCGATCGTTTTAATTTTCTTTCGGCAAATAAAAAGAAAAACTTCTTGATTTTCTCTAAAATAGTCAATTTAATGGCTAATAAAGAACATCTTACAAAAGAAGGATTCAATAAAATTGTACATCTAAGAGAAATTATCAATGAGGGTAAGGGTAGAAAAAGAAAATACAATTTAAAGGAATTAATAACAGAAAAATCCTCAGAGACTATACGCAAGACAGATTCTATTCAATGATTGGAACCGACGAATAGAAGATGATGATATAGTCCGACCTTTATGGCGACATAAAGATTAACAAAAACTCTTATAAATTTAAGGAAAATTTATGCAAAAAAGAGAAAAAGTGAACGATCCTAAGGTAGCGCAATTCCTTGTCAGGTAAGTTCTGACGCGTTGAATAGTGTAACGACTGGAGAACTGTCTCGGAGACCCGCTCGGTGAAAATACAATACCGGTGAAGATGCCGGTTACCTACAGCTAGACGAAAAGACCCTAGAAGCTTTACTGCAGCTTGATATTGACTATACGTTTTTGATGCGTAGCGTAGATGGGAGGATTTGAAGCTCGCCTTTTGGGGCGAGTGGATCCGTCGATGAAACACCATTCTTTAAAAATGTATATTCTAACCTCGCCGGCATAAACGGCGGGAGACAGTATCTGGTGGGCAGTTTTAGTGGGGCGCTATCCTCCTAAAAAGTAACGGAGGAGCCTAAAGATCAGCTAGGCGCGGATGGAAACCGTGCCGATAGTGTATGGGCACAAGCTGGTTTGACTGCAAGACGTTAATGTCGAGCAGATGCGAAAGCAGAGCCAAGTGAACCGACCGTCGGCTTTAGACGCCGCGGAAGATTATCTGACAAAAGCTACTCTAGGGATAACAGGCTAGTTCCGCCTAAGAGTTCAAATCGACGGCGGAGTTCGGCACCTCGATGTCGGCTCACCACATCCCGGGGGTGGAGAAGCTCCCAAGGGTTTGGCTGTTCGCCAATTAAAGTGGTACGCGAGCTGGGTTCAGACCGTCAAGCAATTGATGGCTGGCCAAATGAATATGAAATTCATCGACTGTTTGACAGTCTGAATCACTTCGAGAATTTAAATCTTAGTAATCTATGAAAAAGTTAGGAATGATCAATCAAATCATGGCGGTCATATCTAGATCAAAGATAAGAACAAGTCGATTGGTATCGGTGGATTCCATTTAGGTGGAGGATACCGAGGGAACCTCCAAGAAGTCTTCAAATGACATCTCGGTCGGCCCGTAGAGACTAAACATCGACATTTCCGTAAAGGAATAAGCTATAGTCCAATGCAACGAGTAATCGTTGATAACATGCGTGAGACAGGTTGGTCTCCTATCTGCTGTAGGCGTTGATGCTTGAGGGGAATTGATTCCAGTAAATTATTGCTGCTTCACGGAGTAATCTGTGATGACAATGTGGCTAATAACGGTGAAATCTTAATATTGTTGGTATCCGTTGATAACTTCTCTTGCGACGGTCCGTCGAGAGGAGTACAATAGTGTATGTAACACTTGAGGACCATTCATAATAAGACAATACCGTGGGAAGTCGATCTAAAGCTAATTTAGTTATGGAAAAAATTAAAAGAAATTGGTTTAAATTAATAATACTCGTGATTATTATAATCGTTTCTTTTCAATTTATTAGATTCTTGCAAGTCACTGTGCAGTATATGGATTATCAATCCAACTACTGTCTACTTAAAGAATGTAATCCATTTAGCCGTTAGGTTTGACCCCGTAACGACTTGTTCTATATTTATAGAACAGACTTATGTATTTTCGGAAAGCTTTTATTTCAAATAATAAATGCAGAAATACATAGGTAATACGCCAATACCCAATCTTCAAAGAGAAGAGGGTAAAGATATAGTCTGCACTCCTAGTGATAGGGGATAATATTTTAAACTAAGTTTAAAATTATGCGACGAGAGGACCGAATTGAACGAACCTCTGGTCTGCCTGCTGTCCTGCCAAGGGCATCGCAGGGTAGCTATGTTCGGATCGGATAACCGCTGAAAGCATATAAGCGGGAAGCCGGCCCCAAGATTAGGCATCGTTTAGACCCGTGAGAGATGATCACGTTGATAGGCTTTAGGTGTACGTGCCGTAAGGCATTGAGCCGAGAAGTACTAATCCGTCGATCCTGTTAGGAACTCTGTGAGTCTGCTTGCTTTGTCACGCCATAGTTCGCGATAAGTGAACGACGGCGGACTTATTTACCTACTTATGTGCTTGAATTATGATTTTGAATCCTTTGTTTTGGTGGTTTGGCGCTGTGGCACCACCCGTTCTCATTCCGAACACGGCAGTGAAACGCAGTTGCGGCGATGATAGTCTTTATTGGCGAAAGTAGCTAGCCGCCAAAACATAGGATTCAATCTAGATTGACATTTATACTTTGTCCGCCATTTGGCGTATTGACATTTATCTACTATAATATAGGTGTCGTTAGGTTATTATCATAATTGTCTTATTATCATGGAACCAAATACTTTAACTACAAATAATGAAGTTTCGGTGGGTGTTTTGGCTGGACCAACTATCCTACTCAAAGATGCATGGAATCTTTTCAAATCTCACTGGAAAGTGTTTATAATGATTGCAGCTGTGCCATCAGTAATAAGTATAGCTGGCCAATTATTGGTAAATATACCAATTCCTATAATAGCAGGAATATTGGCCTTTATTTTGATAGTTGCGGCTATCATTTTCTCTATATACATGCAGGGTGCACTTATCGATACTATCAGGAAATATTCTGAAAATCCGATGGCTGTAATATCAGTAAAGGAACAATATTCTTTCGGCTTCAAATATTTTTGGTCATTCTTATTGGTTATATTGATCGAGAGTCTGGTTGTATTTGGATCATTTTCTTTGTTTGTAATCCCTGGAATTATTGTCGCTATATATGTATCTTTTTACACTATGACGCTCTTTGTAGATGATAAAAGGGGCTTTAGTGCTTTGACAGAAAGTTTCAGTCTTGTGAAAGGTAGGTGGTGGGGAGTTCTTGGGCGTTTTCTGATATTGGGATTGGTCATGTTTGCTGTATATATTGTTGTGGCGATCCTTTCCTTTCTCATTGCAAGTGTAGTAGGAGATTCAATTGTAACTACAATACTAATACTTCTAATAAATCTTGCTTTGGGTGTAGTAATTGGTCCGTTTGCAATTGCATATATGTATAAACTGTATGAGTCTCTAAAAGCTACTCGTTCTACTGGTGTAATGACTAGCAGTTTCAAGAAATGGTTAATAGCCTTCTTATGTGTAGGAATAGTAGCTCCTATAGTGATTATTGGGGTACTTTCTTCGGTTGTATTGGTAAGTTTGAATACTGCAAGAATGAAAGGAGAAGAAGCAAGGATAAAGGCAACACTTATGCAACAACAACTCCAACAGGAGATTGATACAGGCATGCAAGGGAGTGAAGAAGTGCCAGTCACGCAATAATGTCTTCTTGGGTCAAACAAAGAAAGTTAACTTATGGTGGCGGATTAGTAATCGTCCTTATAGTTTTGATTGCTATCCCAGCATGGAAAATATTTTACAAGGTACCAAATTGTTTTGATGGAATACAGAATGGCAAAGAACAAAATATAGATTGTGGCGGTAGTTGTGTAAAGTTATGTCAAAGTGAATTCTTGCCACCAGTTGTCAATTGGACAAGGCTTGAAGAGCTTGCTCCTGGTCTATATAATGTTGCTGCTTATATCAAAAATCCAAATATTAGTGGAGAAGCAAAAAGTGTACCATATAAGATGCAATTATATGATAGTAAAGGAATATTGATCACAGAATTAAATGGTATGGTAACTTTGCCTCCACGAAGGAATACTATTGCTTTTCAGAGTGCGGTAAATGTTGGGGCAAGAATTCCTGCAAAAGTATTATTTGAATTTACGAATTCACCACAATGGTTAAAAACAGAAGATGGTTTGAATTCTCTAATTATTGTAGATAAACAATACAAAGAAGAAGGTAATTCTTCTTTGACAGTAAATTTCAAGAATAATGGTGTATTACCACTTGGTAGATTGTCAGTATATGTAGTCCTATATGATAGATCAGGGAATGCTATAGGATTTTCCAAGACAATTATAGATGGTATTGAAGCCTCTGGTACTGCGGTGGCTCCATTTACTTGGCCAATAGATAGAAATGGAGAAGTAGTTTCCATAGAAGTCCTTCCTGTGGCAGAATAGAAGGATGAAGACAAAAATAGACTGGTGGCTTTTTGGGGCCATATTACCTATCTCGGCAGTTGGCCTTGTGACAATGCATTCATTTACTGATGGCACTACTTATGCGTCTCATCAGTTTATAGGTATTATTGTTGCTGTAATTGCCTTTTTTGGTTTGAGTTTGATCGATATGCGTGTTTTGAGATCGACTACTATATCGGTTATTTTATTTTGTATTTCTTTTTTATCACTTGGAGCGCTTACTCTTTTGGGAAAAGTATCTCATGGTGCACAAAGTTGGTTTTCTTTTGGAGAGTTTTCATTTCAACCAGCAGATTTTGCCAAATTGGCTCTTATAATTATTTTGGCAAAGTATTTCTCTCGTAGGCATATTGAAATAGCAAATGTCCGTCATATATTGGTTTCTGGTCTATATACTTTTGTATTTTTCGTATTTGTACTCATGCATCCAGATATTGGTTCAGCAATGATTATATTTTTCATATGGCTTGGAATGGTAATGGTTTCCGGTATTTCCAAAAGACATCTTTTTGGAATGATGGCATTGGCTATAGTATCTTTTATTTTATTGTGGAATTTCGGTTTTGCAGACTATCAAAGAGATCGTATAAAGAGCTTTATCAATCCTTTGGCAGATATTCGTGGTGCAGGATATAACGCCTATCAATCAATGGTTGCAGTTGGTTCTGGAGAATTGTTTGGTAAAGGAGTTGGCTATGGTACACAATCACGTTTGAAATTCTTGCCTGAATATCAAACAGATTTTATTTTTGCTGCATTTGCCGAGGAGTGGGGCTTCGTAGGGGTAATAATATTGTTCTCACTATACGGTGTGATAATCTGGCGAATCATAGTAAATGCGACACGAGGTGCAACTAATTTTGAGATTTTGTATGGGGCGGGCGTAGCTGTATTTTTTATTGTTCATATTGCAGTAAATGTAGGCATGAATATACACCTTTTGCCTGTAACTGGTACACCATTGCCTTTTATGAGTTATGGCGGAACACATTTACTTATAGAATTTTCGGCTTTAGGAATACTTATGGCAATGCGAAGATACCAAAGACCAATACACAAATCCGAAGCAAAGAATGAATTTATCGGTCCACAGTAATTAATAAAACAAAGATACCCCAATCTAGAGACTTTGCAAAATCAGCCTAAATACAAGTTTGATATTTCACTAGTCATCTTTTCGAATAAAAACTTTTGTGCAACACTTTCTCGTAAGTTTGCACTATATTCACGTCTCATATTGGGATGTTCTATCATAAAAGATATAGCATGTGCCAATTCACGAATATTTTTGGATTGTACTAAAACACCAGATTTCATATCTTCTACAATTTCTGGAATACCACCAACCGTTGTTGCAATTACTGGTAATGATGCAAAACCTGCTTCGAGTATCACATATGGTAAACCCTCTTTGACCGATGGTAATACAAAGAGATTGAATGCTTTTAAATATTCAGAAGCATTGTCTATATATCCTAGAAGATATACATTGTTCTCCAATTTCTTTGATTTGATGAGTAGATTGAGAGATGTAGCTTCTTCACCATCTCCTATAATGATACAAACAAGGTTTGGATTTTGTGGCAATACTTGTTCCAATGCATTTATGAGATAAAATAGACCTTTGTTTGGATGCAATTCTGTAACTGTGCCAAGAATCATCTTTTTGCCGATCTCATTTAAGTCAAGACCAATCCTTCTACCTATCTCTTGTCTTGCTCCGTCAATCGATAGAAATATGGGCTGTTTTATACCGAGTGGGATAATAGTTAATTTGTTTTTTACCCAAGGAAAATGCATTGCTTGAGAATATTCTCTTAGAGAAAGGAGTATAGTCTTATCTGATAGAAGCATAGTTAGCCATGAGAAAAATGCAATGATTATTCTCTGGGAAATGGGTCTATCTTCATTGAATGACCATCCGTGTACAGTTACTATTGTTTTTTTGACTCTCAAGAGTTTGCCAGCAAAAGATCCAAGCCCAGCAGCTTTTGGACTATGCAAATGTAATATATCTGGACGCTCTCTTTTTATTATCCTAAAGATATCCATAAATGAAGTAGCGTCTTCATTCATAGAAATATCTCTATTCAAAGAATTTATAGGATATGTCTTTATTCCAGCATCTTCGAGTCTCTTCATCAAAAGTCCATTTCCACCCAAAGCGACAATAGGAGTATGACTTTTTTCTTTCATAGATAGAGCAAGATCATAAACGTGTCTTTGCGCTCCACCCCAATTGGACTTGGTTATTATATAAAGTATTTTCATAACAATAACGTAACACATATTGAAATTACTGGCAAATTGTGGTATCGTATATGTCGTGAATTTAAACAATCAAAATAGGGTATTAATACTAGTAATTGGCGATATTTTGGCCTATTTATTCTCGCTTATTTTGACTCTCACTGTTCGTTATGGCGAAATTCCGACTAGAACATTACTTATTAGTCACCTTCCCTCCTTTTCCATACTTTTCATCTTATTTCTCATAGTCATTTTTAGTGCAGGACTTTACAATAAACAGTCGACTTTCTTTCGAGGCAAAATACAAAGTTTGCTCCTGAAAGCACAAATAATCAATATTTTTGTAGGAATTGCATTCTTCTATATTGCACCAGTTTCTATTACACCAAAGGCAAATTTGGCGATCTTCTTTATTATCTCAACTGCAGTACTGTTCCTATGGAGGATAGTAATGTTTCCAGTATTTGGCTCATCGAGAGCGCAACCGGCTATTCTCATAGGTAATAACGACGATATTCAGGACCTTTATGATGAGGTAAATTCGAATATGAGATATAGTTTGTTTTTCAAGGATAGAGTTAATTCATCGCAAAGCCATGAATCACTAGCCTCTCTAATATCTGAAAAGCTACAATTATCAAAGGCTACCATAATTGTTGCTGATTTGCGCGACAAATCTATAGAATCAATTATGCCTTTTCTATATTCTCAAGCATTTTCTGGTAAACAAATAATAGATGCTAGCAAATTGTATGAAGCTATATTTGATAGAATCCCACTTGCTATGATTGGAGAGAAATGGTTTGTAGAAAATGCAGGTTTAGCCATGGGAGAAAGAAGAGTATTTGATTTTGTAAAAAGATTTATGGATATCATGATAGCTCTTACACTTGGTATAGTCTCACTACTCTTATATCCATTTTTATGCATTTTGATAAGACTGGAAGATGGTGGTACTGCTTTTATAAAACAGAAGCGTATTGGTAGGAGAAATAAGCAAATTGATATAATAAAATTTAGAAGTATGACATCGAATGACTGTGGTTCTTATATTGCAAATGGTGGAAAGACACAATTGCGAGTAACACGTATAGGTAAGTTTATTCGTCTTATGCGTTTAGATGAATTGCCCCAACTTTGGAGTGTTATAAAAGGAGATCAATCTCTCATCGGCCCTCGTCCAGAGTTGCCAGATCTTGTGAAAATATATGAGAAAGAGATTCCATATTATCATGTACGCCACCTCGTAAAACCGGGTCTTTCTGGTTGGGCACAGATATATCATCACGCTCATCCACATCATGCTGTTGCGGTAGGGGATACGAGAGATAAACTCTCTTATGATCTCTATTATGTCAAAAATAGATCACCATTCTTGGATATAAGGATAGCTTTTCAGACAGCAAAAGCACTTTTGTCACGTCAAGGGGTGTGAATAGGTATGTCAAGAACTAATCCCTATTGGAATCATGATTGGAAGTTAGTCTTTATATATATGTTTGCTTTCCTCATAGAAATCTGTAAAATAATCAAATCATGTTCAAACATCGCATAAAAGCCATTTATCTTCTAATGTTGGCGGTTTTGATCGGTTATTTCACATATGCTACACAATTTCCTGATTCAAAACTCGGATTTCGTCCTTTTCATTTGGGATTGGATCTTTCTGGTGGTTCTCATCTAGTATACAAAGCAGACGTGTCTCAATTGGACCCTAGTGATATAAGTACATCTATGTCTTCTCTCCGAGATGTTGTAGAGAGAAGAGTCAATCTTTTTGGTGTAAGTGAACCATTAGTCCAGACAGAAGAGGATGCAGCCTTGAGCTCCAAAGAAAGTGCTTATAAACTTGTCGTAGAATTACCTGGTGTTACAGATGTCCAAGAAGCTTCAAGATCTATAGGTGCAACACCATTACTAGAATTTCGACTTGTTACAGCCAAAGAACTTCAAAAATTTGAATCTTCTAATGCCACTTCAACACTTCAAGGTACTACTCCAGACCAAGAACAAAATGCAGCATATCTAGCTTTATTCAAGCCAACTGGTCTTACGGGAAGGATGGTTGCTCGTGCTTCACTCGAATTCAATCCAACGACCAATCAACCAACGGTTGGATTGAATTTTACCACCGAGGGTAGGGAATTATTTGCATCTATAACAAAAGAGCATATTGGTGATTATTTGGGAATATTTCTAGATGGCAGTCCAATATCAGTTCCAGTCATTCGTGATGCAATAACAAATGGTCGTGGTGAGATAAGTGGTAGTTTCAAACTGGAAGAAGCACAGAGATTGGTAAGAGATTTGAATTATGGTGCATTGCCTGTACCCATCACTCTTATTTCTACGCAAACAATAGGTCCTACTCTAGGACAAGCGGCCGTTGATGGAGGTGTTCGTTCAGGTATTATCGCTTTTATTCTCATAAGTATATTTTTGATTATTTGGTATAGATTGCCGGGTTTTGTAGCAGTATTTGCTCTAGGTATCTATACTGCTATTATGCTTACTCTCTTCAAACTAATTCCTGTTACATTGACTGCTGCTGGTATTGCTGGATTTATCATAACGATCGGTATGGCAGTAGATGCAAACATTCTCATATTTGAGAGAATGAAAGAAGAATTGGAGCGTGGTCGCGGTATTTGGGATGCAATGCATGAAGGTTTTGCGCGCGCATGGACATCTATCAGAGATTCAAATATATCTAGTCTTATAACAGGTGCAATCTTGTATTACTTTGGTAGCACTTCGGTTGTGACTGGTTTTGCTTTAGTATTTTTCATTGGCGTTCTTGTTTCAATGTTTACAGCAATTATTGTTTCGAGATTATTTTTGTATGCCGTAGCTCCAATTAGACAGACAAAATTGACAACATTTCTTATCAGTAATGGATTTAGGAGAAGAAAGGTAATAAATTAAAGCCATGTGGATCATCAATAATAGAAAAATATTTTATACAATTTCAGGGATATTGGTCCTAGCTTCTATTGTATCGGTAATAATTTGGGGTTTAAAACCAGGTATTGATTTTTCAGGAGGTACACTTATCGATATATCATATTCATCAGATAGGCCGAGTCAAGGATCTGTCATCGAAGTGTTGTCCTCAATAGACAAGAATGTATCTGTACGCCCAAGTGGTGATACAGATTTCATCATTAGAATGAAGACGATAAATGAAGACGAACATGCAACAATCAAACAAGCTCTTAATTTTGATAATAAACTTCAATTTATTGAGAAGACTTTTGATTCGGTCGGTCCTGTATTGGGTGAAGAAGCAATGCGAAAAGCATATTGGTCAATTATTTTTGTCATTCTGGGTATTGTCTTATATATTACATTTGCCTTCAGAAAGGTGTCAGAACCAATCTCTTCTTGGAAATATGGTTTGATAGTTGTTGCTTCACTTATGCATGATGTTATTATACCAATCGGTGTCTTTTCTGTTCTAGGACATTTCTTTGGATATGAAGTGGATACGCTATTTATCACAGCTCTTTTAGTTATTCTTGGTTTCTCTGTTCATGACACTATAGTTGTCTTCGACCGTGTGCGTGAAAATCTCAAGAATGCTACATCAAATAAGTCATTTGCAACGATCGTAGGTTCTAGTATTAGTCAGACTTTTACACGATCAATTAATACTTCACTTACTACACTTATCGCACTGATTGTCTTATATTTTGTTGGTGGAGAAACTACTCAACACTTCACTCTAGCGCTTATCATCGGCATTGCGTTTGGGACGTATTCTTCGATATTTATTGCTTCACCACTTCTGGTGACTATTGAGAAGTGGAAGAGGGCGAAGAAGTAATATAATTTTAATGATGAAGATATTTACAGCTATATTATTGATATTGTTTTTTGTTTTTCGAAATAGCTTTACTTTATTTCTAGGAAAAAGAGATAAAAAGAGAACAACCTTCTTTATCTTTTTGATGAGAAAAGTCATCGAAATAATTATTCTTTTCTTTATACCCATACTGATAATATTCGGTTTCATTAAGAGTTCCACAAATGTTTATATCTTTTTGATAGGGACAATTATATCAATTATTGGATTATCTCTTATGGCATGGACTAGATTTGGGAGGAAAAGTGATTGGGGATTCATGGGTGATGATTCTGGGGAATTGTTGTTTATAAATGGTCCATATAAGGTATCAAGACATCCGTATTATATCGGTGCAATACTTTTTGCAATTGGTTTGTATGCTCAATTAAACTATTTTCTGATAATATTGACGATACCAGCTATATTCTTTATATCTCATGTAATCAAAAAAGAAGAATCATTTCTTGCTAATAGGTTCGGCCATACATGGGAAGAATATAAGACTAGAGTGGGTATTTTTCCCTGGTTTTATTAGATTTGTTTAAAAGTATTTGATACAATTCTGTCCACGCCAAAAATAACTTCAAAGAAGAATCTGTCGCTTATCCCAATTGGATCGATTTCCGAACGAATTTTATTAATCCGTGAAGTAAAAGTAATATTAGATGTAGATTTAGCGAAGCTTTACGGTGTAACTACGAAAGTATTGAATCAACAAGTAAAAAGGAATTCACAAAGATTTCCGACTGATTTCATGTTCCAATTAACTAAAATAGAAAAAGATGAGGTGGTCACAAATTGTGACCACCTATCTGGATTGAGATTTTCTCATCAATTACCGTTTGCTTTTACTGAACAAGGTGTCTCTATGCTTTCCTCGGTACTCAACAGTAAACGTGCTGTTCAAATGAATATATTCATTATTCGAACATTTATAAAAATTCGTGAGATCTTGTCTTCAAATAAAGAGTTATCATACAAGATTGAGGAGTTGGAAATGGAACAAAAGGTACAAAATAAGCATATAAATGCTATTTATTCTATTTTAGGAAAATTTTTAGAAGAACCAATAAAACCAAAAGGTCCAATAGGTTTTAATCATTGATGGGATTTAGAATTTAAGAGAGCAAACACCGCCTTGACTTTATTTCTGGCTCAAGTAGTATGTAGAGACGCCGTCAAAAACGGCTAGTACTTTGAAAGTCAAATAAAGAGAATGTAAAAATTGTCCTTTTTTGCTCTTATCGGAGCTTTAAGGATAGTGCAAGAAACATTAAAATATTTATTCCAATTTAGAATTCCAAATAGAGCTATAGATCGTATAACTCAAATGAATAAAAAATAGAAATTCCTAGGCTTGTGCCTCTGGATGAATTTCTCCTTCGGAGAAATTCAGCTCTCTATTTTGTTCCGTTCATTTATAGTTAAGAGTTTGATCCTAGCTCAGGATGAACGCTGGCGGCGTGGATAAGGCATGCAAGTCGAGCGCCCCGAGAGCAATCGAGGGGAGCGGCAGACGAGGTAGTAATAAAGAGGTATACACCCTAGAGTTGGGCATAGTCCCGCGAAAGCGGGGGTAATTCCCGATAGTCCCCACTTCGCTCATTGCTGCGCAATGAGCTTTGCGGGGCGAGCTCTCATCAAAGGAGCTTGCCACGCGGAGCTCGCTGAGCATCAGCGAGCGGAGTGTGGTAAAGTCGTAAGACGCTCTGGGAGTAGCCTCTTCGGTATCAGCTAGTTGGTAGGGTAAAAGCCTACCAAGGCTATGACGCCTAGGGGACCTGAGAGGGTGACCCCCACCGATGGAACTGAGATACGGTCCATACACCTACGGGTGGCTGCAGTCGAGAATCTTCCGCAATGGACGAAAGTCTGACGGAGCGACGCCGCGTGGAGGATGAAGTACTTAGGTATGTAAACTCCTTTTGCCAGGGAAAAATTCGCCTAACGGCGGATGATTGTACCTGGAGAATAAGAGGTTGCTAAACTCGTAAAATTAAAATTTAAGCAACATAGTGAATATATAATCACTTGCACTCGTATGTAATCCGCGGTGCGACACTGAATCGCAAGATTCAGTGCAAATTCGGCTTATATGCTGGAAATCTGCAATGCGCTGCCCTGATGTAAAGGGAATTGCAGACAATCAGCAGGGAAGTCAGTTATAATTGGCACAATGGATTTATCACAAATACAAAAAGATATAATTGTTGGCACCTTGCTTGGTGACGGATCACTAGAGTATGACAAATTTAAAGCTTCTCGCTTGCAAATAAAGCAGGCAGACAGGAAGAAAGAATACGTTATATGGCTATATGAAAATTTAGCTAATCTAGTAAGAACTTTACCCAAACAAAGACCTGACACTCTTCAATGGTATTTCAGTACTAGATCGTTGAGGTTATTGGAAGAGTTCAGAAAAATATTCTACGAGAATAGAAGAAAGATAGTTCCTCACTCTATTAAGAATATCCTGAATTCACCGATTTCCTTAGCGGTATGGTTTATGGATGATGGAACTCTCGATTATCGAGAGAAATCACATTATTCATTTTCTATAAGTGCTGATGATTTCACTGTTGAAGAAACAAAATTACTTCAAGAAGCTTTGAAAGAAAATTTTGGAATCAATTCCACAATTCAAACTCCAAGCTCAAGAGGTAAACGATATACAAAATTGTATATCGGTAAAAATGGTCGAGAACGATTCTTGGAAATCGTGAGACCATATATTCTTTCTTGTTTTATGTATAAATTACCACCAAATAAGTAACTTGACCCCTCAGAGACTGATCTTGAGAAAACATAAAAGTGTTTTCAATATAGTGAGATAAAGAATCAATAAGATTCTTTATCAAACGCCGAACCCCTCTGTTATAAAGTGACTCAGGGTGATGATATAGTCCGATCCTCGCAGTGATGCGAGACAAATCAAATGGCCAGCAGCAGCGGTAATACGAGTGCCTCGAGCGTTATCCGGAATCATTGGGCGTAAAGGGTGTGTAGGCGGTTTTGTTAGTCTCTCGTAAAATTCTCCGGCTCAACCGGGGACTCGCGGGGGAAACGGCAAGACTTTTAGAGGATGGAAGGGGTCTCTGGAACTCATGGTGTAGCGGTGAAATGCGTTGATATCATGGGGAACACCAAAAGCGAAGGCAAGAGACTGGTCCATTTCCTGACGCTGAAACACGAAAGCACGGGGAGTGAATGGGATTAGATACCCCAGTAATCCGTGCCCTAAACGATGATCTCTAGCTTTGAGGAGTATCGACCCTCTTCGAGGCCAAGCTAACGCGATAAGAGATCCGCCTGGGTAGTACGATCGCAAGATTGAAACTCAAAGGAATAGACGGGGACTTGCACAAGCGGTGGAACATGTGGTTCAATTCGACGATAAACGAAGAACCTTACCAGGTTTAGACATCCAGACGAAGATCCTAAGAAACTAGGGTCGCCGTAAGGCGGCTGGACAGGTGTTGCATGGCTGTCGTCAGTTCGTGGCTTGAGCTGTTCCCTTCAGTGGGGTAACGAACGCAACCCTCGTTGGCTGTTACAAGTATCAGCCGAGACCGCCCGTCCCAGTGCCGAGATTGCGCGATGTTGAGTACTTTCCAATGCCGATATTTAAAAATATCGTAATAAAAGAAATATTCACAAAACGCATAGAATGTCGGCAGTGGGACGGGAGGAAGGTGGGGATGACGCCAAGTCAGCATGACTCTTTGACAACCTGGGCTACACACGTGTTACAATCGCGACTACAACGGGACGCAATGGCGATCGAAGCCGGAGCAAACCCTTATAAAAGTCGCGCCAGTTCGGATTGAGGCCTGCAACTCGGCCTCATGAAGCCGGAATCGCTAGTAATCGCGGGTCAGCTATACCGCGGTGAATACGTTCTCAAGTCTTGTACTCACCGCCCGTCAAGCTAAGGGAGCCGGAAGTACCCGAAGTTCCGCCTCGTGCGGGCCTACGGTAAATTCGGTGACAAGAGCTAAGTCGTAACAAGGCACGGGTAGCGGAAGCTGCTCGTGGAATATTTCAAGTGAAAATCGTTTTTCGAGTCTTTGACTCGAAAAACTTATGTCGATCCATCTCTTTGAGATGGAGGTTATCGTTCTGCAACCGTAAATGTGAACGCTTAGTCCTCGAAGATAGGGGACACACATCGGAGATATCAATTGAATCTCTGATGGGTGAACGGAACAAAATAGAGAGCTAGTCCGCCAATTGGCGAAGCAAAAATACCGCTAGAAATAGCGGTATTTTTGTTTGCTTGACTTTACATATCGTATATGATATGATTTTATTCGAATTGAAGCGACTATTGTGGTCGCAAAAATAAAATACGATTATGAAAAAAAGTGTTAGTCCTGCAGTTGGTAACCTTCAACCGAAGGGCATGACGGGAGAAGCCAAGATGACTTGGATAACGTCTATTCCTCCGGGGACTGGAAGTTACCGCAGTGGGTATTATACATACCGCCGGCCCGCTTCGGCGTCGATCAAGGTGGTGCCGACGCCAGCCGCAATCACCATTGACACCGACGGGATCATTAATGATCCCACTGATAGTATCGAGAAGATGCAGGGACTCAAGAGGGCTCGTTCCCGTTTTGGTCTCGGCCATGTCTGGACCGATATTCAGATCTGGTGGGAGACTATCTCATGGTCGCAACAGGTGGCCATCATGATCGGTGGGGCCTTTGCCTTTATCGGTTTCGTCCTTCTTCCAATTCTGGCTTGGATCCTGCCGAGTCAGATCAACTAGGTCTTGTCAGAGATTGTTTATGAAAGCCGTGGGTTCAATCCTCACGGCTTTGTTTTTTGCCTATTTTCTTTATTTGACTTATATTGATGGGGTCCTCGCAATCGAGATCAAGATGGGCGCGTGGTGAAATTGGTAGACACGTACGCTTCAGGAGCGTATGGAGCAATCCTTGGAGGTTCAAATCCTCTCGCGCCTACTATGAATGTTTTTGTTATAATATATCTGTTATTAATCTAATTAAAATAAATGTATAAAAAAGTTATTACTGGTATTGTTTTAGTAATCATTATTGTGGTACTAGCGTGGTTATTTATTCAGGGTAATAAGCAGATAGGCACTCTTGATGAATCTGAGCTTATATCTTACACTCTTAAACAAAAAGAAGTCAAAAGTATTATTGCAGATGAAACAGTTATACGAAGTCAAGTCGACTCTATAACTCAAATATCTATCGAAAATAGGAATATTATGAGTGAAGTTGCACCACATTGCTTAGACAAAGCTGAAACTCAGATTAGTCAGACGATAAGATCTGTATCGATAAATACTCCAACTAGACAAATTGGTGTAATATGGTCACCGGCGACAAATTCTATTGCTTGTGTTTCCTGGACGAAACAGGTATCTCAGTAATCAGAAAGATCTATTTGATTGTATATAAAATAGACACCAAAGACTTTTTCTGGTAGATTTTTGTATATGCGCGCATAGCTCAGCTGGTAGAGCATTCGACTGATACTCGAAAGGTCCTAGGTTCGAACCCTAGTGCGCGCACCAAAAAAAGTCTGTTTATTCAGACTTTTTTGTTGGGCGCGCATACAAGCACCAAGTGGTGCTTGTATCTAGGGTTCGAAAAGTCTGAGCATATTTTCGATGATGAGCTTGTCGAATCTGAGAAAATGCGAAGACTATACTGTTCCTGTAAGGAAAGAACCCTAGTGCGCGCACCTCGACTCGTCGCCTTGCTCCTCGCTCGGTGCAGGCACCAAATGTTTCTTTTCGTCAATATTGATTTTTCTTTTTTATTTGAGAAGATTGATCTATGAAATCAAAAGACAAACATCTAGCTATATTCGAAGGTAAGCAGATTCGCCGACATTGGGATGAACAGTCGGAGAAATGGTATTTTTCTGTGGTTGATGTCGTAGCTACATTGAGTAACAGTACAGCCCCTTTGGAATACTGGCGTAAACTAAAAGAGCGCTTAAAACAAGAAGGAAGTGAAAGCGTGACAAAATGTCACGGTTTGAAAATGGTTGCGGCGGACGGAAAAATGCGTATTACAGACGTTGCAGACACCGAAGTGTTATTGCGTCTGGTACAATCTATCCCGTCTCCAAACGCAGAACCATTCAAGCTATGGTTAGCCAAGGTTGGATATGAACGTCTTGAGGAGACCGCAGATCCGGAGCTTGCTATTACTCGGGCTCTCAAGACATATCTTAGTAAAGGATATTCTCTGAATTGGATCAATCAAAGACTAAAGAGTATTGAAATCCGCAAGGAACTCACTGATGAATGGGAAAAGTGTGGAGTTAAAGAAGGACTTGAATTTGCAATTCTTACAGATGAAATATCAAAAGCTTGGACAGGAATGACTACCAGAGAATACAAGAATCTGAAAGATCTCAAGAAAGAAAACCTTCGTGACAATATGACAAATATTGAATTGGTACTCAATATGTTAGCAGAAACTGCTACAACGGAGATTTCCAAGAAAGAAAAACCGGAAGGATTGGAACCGAGTAAGAAAGTTGCAAGAGATGGTGGGAATATTGCAGGGAATGCTAGAAAACAGATCGAAGAGAAGACTGGTAAGTCAGTTATAACAGATGAAAATTGGAGAGTACGAAGGAATAAATTATTGAAAGGTGATAAGTAAAGAGTCAAGAATGGAATGATAAGGAGCTCTTATTTTTATCTGAAATATGGTATAGTATTTTATATATGAAAAACTCACAAAAAGGTTATGTTACACAGTTATTGGTTTTGATTAGTGCATTATTAGTAGTTGGTGGAGGTATCTATGTTTATGAAAGTAAAAAAATAGATATTCCCGATATTACAGATGTACAAGTACAACAATCAAATCAGCCACAACAAACGACTGGACAAAATAATTCTGTAAATTCAGATTCTCAAAATACCCAAACATCACCCCAAATTAATACTTCTATTTGGAAAAAGTATTCAGACGATTTGATTTCGTTTGAATATCCAGTCTTAATTTCATCAAAACAAGATGAAGGAACTATCACATTGAGTCACTCCGTTGCTTATAGACATTATAATCAATGTGATGATTTCAAGGGTGATGCTCCACCACTCGATCGACTCTCAGATTTCGGTGTGTCTCTCAAAGTTGTCAACCAAAACTTAAAAGCTTTTGTACAAAGTAGCGTATACCCAGGTTGGGATTATGTTTCCAAAAACCCTTTTAAATTTGGTTCTTTGAATGGATATAGAGTTTCCTCTGGAGTCGAAGGGTGTGGCGAAGATATTTATTTCATTACTATTTCCTCAACCCAGACGCTCGTCATTCATCGTGGCTATGTTGCCGAATTTAATTCCATAAATGAAGACTATCAGACCTACCTCAATCTCCCAGGAATAATTTCTCCAAATAAAGGAGAAGAATATTTTAATCATATTTTATCGACTCTCAAGTTTATTTCTCCTAATTCAAATCAACCATCCGTTACAGTTCTTTATCCAAACATGGGAGAGGTATTAAACAATGGAGGAAGGGATAATATAGCAACAATTCGATGGACTACTTCAGACTTTGGCAGTATGAATATTATGATAGGACTGCTTAATAAGGATGGGGATTGGATCAAAACTATTGCTTCTGATATTCCAAATACTGGAAATTACAATTGGAGAATGGATCCGACAATTGCTAGTGGTGAATATAAAATTGCTATAAATTCACCTCAATCAATGGATAATTCTGCCACCGGACCAGTTGCTTCTGATTTATCAGACAGTACTTTTGTTATAAGTACGCGCTCGATTACTTCTGGTAAAACATTTGTGACTCTTGTATCACCAAACGGTGGTGAAGCTCTTACGGCAGGCAATAAGATAACTATCAAATGGTCAAGCTTGGGTGAAAAACCAAATTCTGCAATTATAAGTTTAAGAAGTAATGCCCGATGTCCATATGGTTATAGTTGTACTCCGCTTCCAAATTCTTTCACCAATATCGCCGAAATCAGTGGAAATGATCTCGATAAGGGAGAATACGAATGGACCGTTAATAAATCTGATGTTGATAGTCACGGCAATGGTTATTTAATCGGTATTATGATTGTCGAAGATAACCTAGGTAATGCGAATTATGATGACAGTGATTCCAGCTTTACTATCAACTAGTTAAGACTGTCCTAACATTGTATTAAGGTGCGTAAAAAACAAAGATTTCTATCTTTTGTGATAAATATGCTATAGTATCCGACATATGAAAACTCACCCAAAATATGAACGCACGCTCGTAGTTATCAAGCCGGATGGTATACAGCGTGGTCTTATCGGAGAAGTAGTAAAGAGATATGAACAGATTGGGCTCAAATTGGTAGGTGTAAAGATGTTGGTGCCAACAGCAGATTTTGTAGAGAAGCACTATACTCTCGATCCTGAATGGATGATGAAAACAGGACTGAAATCTATCAAAGGCTATAAAGACAAAGGTTTGAGACCACCCTCTGAAGACCCTATAAAAGTTTCAGAAAAAGTATTGAAAGTACTTATAAAATACATTACAAGTGGACCTGTAGTAGCGATGGTTTGGCAAGGTGCTCACGTAGTACAGATTGTACGCAAATTAACAGGTGGCACAGAACCCCTAACTTCGGACGTTGGTACCATTCGTGGCGATTTCGTCTTGGATTCCTATGTCATGAGTGATGGTGACGGTCGTGCAGTCAGGAATGTCATACATGCTTCTGGATCTCCAAAAGAGGCCAATGATGAGATAAAGCACTGGTTCGAAGATAATGAATTGATTAATTATAGACTCATTGCAGAACAAATAATGTATGATGTAAACCTTGACGGTATTTTGGAGTAAACTACAATATATATAGGTTGCGGGAGTATAAACCCTATACCAACATAACCGGGATGCCAATGATTTGCTCAATGTAAATCAGATTCGTAGGCGCTTTGGTGCTCTATGTGAGGCAACCCACTTGTAGTAAACAGGTTATGGTACTTTCGCAACCGATCGAGAACATCCGTTCAACTATCTTTGAAATGATATGTGCGGGTGTTTTTGATTGTGTTAGAATAGCACAATGAAATTGTACTTTTATTCTCTGGCCATACTTGTATCAGTTTTGATAGGCGAGATCGTCGGTATACAAGAAAATTTGTTTATGACAATACCTAGCTACGATATATTGATGCATATAGCAGGTGGTCTAGGTATTGGATTGGCACTTTCTGCGGCAATTAAATATCATCATATATTTATAGGTAAAGAAAAGTTAATAGTCATAGTTGGCGTATTTATTGCTGGTATACTCTGGGAATTATTTGAGATTGTCTATAACATATCTGGACATCCATTTGGAACAGTATTGTATTTTATAGATACAGTCAAAGATTTATTTGACGATGTAATAGGAGGAATATTGGCATTGTGGTTGGCACATATTCCAAAGCAATGATAGATCAAAAAACAAAATTAATATTTTGCTCTGGTGTCAGTACAGTGACTGGTGCTAACTTTCTCCTGAAAATAAATAATGGGAAAAACATACTGATCGATTGTGGTTTAATTCAAGGTGAAAGTTTTGCAGATGAAGCAAATAGAAAAGACTTTATCTATAAACCAGATTCTATCGATTGTCTTCTCGTAACACACGCTCACCTCGATCACGTTGGACGTATTCCAAAACTAATTAGGGAAGGTTTCTCTGGAATGATATATTCAACTCCAGAGACAAAAATCTTGGCAGAATTGGTCCTAAATGATGCACTTGGTATATTGACCAAAGAAGCAGAAATAAATGGACTCGAAACACTATATAGTGAAGATGATATCAAGAAAGCATTTTCTCTTTGGGAGACAGTAGAATATCATAAAAGTCTGGAAATATTTGACGGTGTTTCGATATTCATGAAAGATGCTGGTCATATATTGGGATCTGCAATGATAGAAGTATCTATAAAGAATGATAGAAAAGATACAAAAATATTGTTTACTGGGGATCTCGGCAATTCTCCATCTCCATTGCTAAGAGATACAGAACCTATAGGAGATATTGACTATCTAATAATCGAAAGCACTTATGGTGACCGCAACCATGAATCGAGAGAAGAATCGACTTTGAAGCTAGAGAAAATTATCAAAGATACAGTTGACCGCGGTGGTACACTGGTCATTCCAACATTCTCTGTTGATCGTACTCAAGTCTTACTCTATGAGATAAATAATCTTGTTGAAAAAGGTAAGATTCCTTCTATACCAGTATTTCTCGACTCTCCAATGGCGATAAAAGCAACAGAGATATATCGTTCGAGTCTGCATTTATTCAATGATAGTGTAAAAAAACAAATAGATAATGGTGATGATATATTTTCTTTTCCAAGATTGAAGTTTACCGTAGCGCAATGGGAATCAAAAGAGATCGAAAAAACTTCTGGATCAAAGATTATATTGGCAGGTTCAGGTATGTCGCATGGTGGTAGGGTAGTTGGCCATGAGAAACAGTATTTACCTGATCCAAAAAATACTATTCTTTTGGTTGGATATCAGTCTCTCGGTTCTCTAGGTAGGGGATTGGCAGATGGTGTAAAAAAAGTTCATATCAATAATGAAAATATTCATGTCAATGCGCATATAGATGTTCTGCATGGATATTCTGCACATAAAGACAGTGACAATATGGTCAATCTCGTAGGAGGTGCAAATGATCGTCTCAAAAGAGTTTTTGTAGCAATGGGTGAACCAAAGTCATCTATGTATTTGGCTCAAAGGATCAACAATGAAGTTGATACAGAAGCTATCGTACCTGAAATTACAAAAGAATATTTGTTAGGATAGACAAACTAGATTTAGACTATTTCACCATGGCTACAACTTTCTGGAAAGTTTCTGGCTTGAATTGTGCTAGATATGCTAGTGATTTGCGGTCTAGTTCGATGTTCTTTTTCTTGGCTGCACCTATAAACTTGCTATAAGAAAACCCAAGTGGACGGAGTGCTGCATTTATCTTTACATTCCATAGACGTCTAAAGTCGCCTTTCTTGTCTCTCCTATGAGCAAATGCATAAGCACCAGCATGAGCAAGTGCTTCATTGGCTGCGCGTTCTGTCTTGGATCTGCGGAAACGGAAGCCTTTTGCTTGTTTCAAAATACTTCGGCGATTCTTCAGGGCATGTACTGCTTTTTTGACTCTGGACATGATAGTTTTATATAGTTGCTAAAAATCGACTTCTGGATTTGTTATCCATAAATATTTGCACAGAACGCTTCTTATTCATACCTTTTTTTGCATTTTCCTTTGCATTGAAATGATTTTGACCAGGCTTTCGCGACAAAATCTTGCCCGTACGGGTGATTCTCAATCGCTTTGAATATGATTTATTTGTTTTGATCATTTTATTTCTTCTCTAATATTAGAGCTAAACCTTTTGGTCCTCTTATAGGTCCTTGTGAGATCTTATACTCAACAGTGATAAGCTTTAGGATCCTATCCAGTCTTTCATTCAAGAACTTTATATCCATGTATTTGGCGCGTCCTATGAGATATAGATCTACTTTGACACGATTGCCTTCGGCAAGCCACTCTCCAACTTTTTTTGCTTTCAATTCGAGATCATGTTCGCCTGTACCGATCTTTACTTGTATGTTTTTGATCTCACTTATCTGAATGCGAGACTTGGAATCTTTGGCCTTTTTTTTCTCATCATAGAGATACTTACCGTAATCCATTATCTTTGCAACGGGCGGGGTAGCTGTAGGTGATATTTCTATCAGATCCAGTCCACGGTTTTGTGATTCGATCAAAGCTTGACTAAGTGGTATAACGCCCAAATTGTCGCCATCTACAGTGATAACGCGCAATTCTGGCGCTTTGATTTGATGATTGATTCGTACTTTGATCACAGGATTACAAGGATATTTATAGCATAGTGTATTAATATAATCAAGGTATTGAATAACCTCACTCAAGAATATTCATTCTGAGAAACGCGGAAAATTTCCTGCAGGAAATTTTCCTAATCCTCGGCGATTTTTTGCTAAAAATCGCCTGTGGACATTTCTCAGAATGAATATTCTTGAGTGGGGTGATATTTTGATTTATTCAACTTAGACTTACAAAAACTTCCTAATAAGTTTTATTGGGATTTCTATAAGCTTCTTTATGAAAAATCTCCTGCGCCATTCTTGGAGAACAACTTTACGGGATTGATCCAGATTGTCCATGAAATGCTTTGTAACTTCTCTTGCAAAATCAGAGTCTGCAGATACGATATTTGCCTCAAAATTATATAGGAGACTGATACGATCCAAATTCATAGATCCGATAGAAGCCCATTTGTTGTCAACGGTCATAATTTTGTCATGAATCATATTGCCTTGATACAGATAGATCTTGATATTTGATTCGAGTAGAGTAGTGAAATATGAACGTGAAGCCATGTCAACAATACGATGATCTGATTTTTGAGGTAGTATTATTCTTACATCAATTCCACGTTCAGAAGCTTTCTTTAATAGTCTTACCATACGATGAGTAGGAATAAAATATGGTGTTGTTATATAAATATGATTTTCTGCATTTTTTATAGCCTTTATGAATGCTCGGTACAAGAATCTTCTACCAGGTGAAGGATTGTTTGTAACGTAGCGAAAATCACTATCACGATAATGGAGTTTCATTGGCAATGGTCTCGACTTTTCTGCACGTGCCCACATCCTATCGAAAGCATTTTCCATCTGTTTTGCTATAGTACCTCCTTCGATGCGAACATTTGTATCACGCCAATCCTTGAGATTTTCATCCACACATATACTACCTGTATATCCTACTTTTCTGTCTATTACCAAAGTCCTTCTATGATTGCGCAAAAACCAAGAACGCCAACTTGGTATTTTGAAATACCCCGGAATAAGAGTTTTCCAGAATAGTAGTTTGACCCCCTTGTTTCTCAATTCGTTGGCAATATTTGAGCCCCATAAAGTGAAGCTACCAGCAGCATCCCAGAGGAAGCGAACTTCCACACCTTTTGAAGCCCTCTCTGTACATACATTTATAAGCTTCTTGCCAAAATCATCATTAACGAAAATGAATTGTTCGAGAGATATACTTTCTTTGGCTTTGGAACAATCTGCGAGAATTGATTCCCATGCTTTATTGTTGTCAGAATAAAGAGTCCACTTTGTTTCGTATGACATAAGATCATTATATGCCAAAGAGAGTCTGTAGCAAGTTACTTCTTCCAAAATATGTATTTTTGACGTACGATATATACATGGCTACGCTTATAGAAAATAGAAAAGTGAGATTCAACTATGAAGTTATGGATACTATAGAAGCTGGTATCGAACTTCTTGGCTTTGAAGTAAAATCCTTGAAATCAAGTCATGGCTCTTTGGATGGTGCATATGTGATCATTCGTGGCGGGGAAGCGTATGCAATAAATATTCTCATACCAGCTTATCAAGAAAATAATACGCCGAAAGATTATGAATCTCGCAGGAATCGCAAATTATTACTCACAAAAGATGAAATAAAGAAGTTTGCTGATATTGATGGTGGTAAGGGCTTGACAATAGTGCCAATTTCGATTTATACTAAGAATAATCGAATCAAGGTAGGACTCGCTATCGTGAGAGGAAAAAAGAAATATGATAAGAGAAATACGATAAAGAAACGCGAGGCTGATATTGAGTCGAGAAGGGTTATGAAAGATCGTTGAAAAGGGGATGACAGGCATAGACAATTGACTATGTTCATTCGTGCGGCGGAAGCAGTATCGACTTCTAAATCCGATGCAAATATAGATGCTAAATCAACCGTTTCTCCGTATTTCGGAGCCAAGGAATTTGCATTCGCTCTTGTTTAAAGAGCGCGTCTACTAGGGGGGATCCTGACTCTTAGAAAGGCGTAATTATCTGGATGTAGGGAAGTAAGGTTTCTCACTTTATTTCCTGAAGCTCTAGAGATCGCTATGGTGCGTTTTGTTTTCTTTCCTAACACCACTAGTTAAACTTCAAAGAATTCTATCGCCGTAGAATCGTTCGATGCATACCGATTGCACCCGGGTTCAACTCCCGGCATCTCCACCACTTCGCTCCGGCTTCGCCGGAGCTTCGCGGTGCAAGCACCAATATTAAACAAATACAATTAAACAAATAATTTGAATCATGCAAATATGTATTATTGCTATATATTGAAAAGTCAAAAAGATGACAGTTATTATATAGGTTCGACTCAAAATTTGAAGAAGAGAATAGAAAAACACAATAGAAAAGAAGTTAGATATTCATCTAGCAAAGCTCCTTTTGTGGTCGCATGGTATGCAGCTTTTTCCTCAAAGAACAAAGCTCTTAATTTTGAAATGTATTTGAAATCTAGTTCAGGATTTGCTTTTAGGAATAAAAGATTGATATGATATATGATATATGAAAAATAAAAAGTTATTAATTTTATTTGTTGTTTTACTAATCTTACTAATTGTAATTAGCTTTATCTATTTTCAAATTTCACATCCTTATTTTTTACTTACCACAAATGGTTGGAATGGATGTTTTGATTCGAATGCTGAAGCAATAAGACAATCAAATCCTTTAATGTGTGAATTTATCAAGGAAAATGGTCTTCAAGATCCTTATTATCAGAACATTTGTAGAGAAAAATGTGTGAAAGTAATAGCTTATAACACAAATAATTCTCAATTATGTGAGTTAATAAATAACTTTAATTCTGATGTAGATCCTTCGGTAGAATGGGATGATCCGCGAAAAACTGGATCTGTCAAAGATTATTGCTATAGAGATCTAGCGATAAAATTGGGCGATAAGACACTATTAAATTATTTAGAGACAGATTGGGCTAAAAATCATTTTGTTACACAGAAAGGGAAATAATTAGGCTGCTATTTAATTTAAATTTGGTATACTTTAATATATGAAAAAACGGATATATAGATTTATTGGTGTCGCAGTCTTGATTTATTTTGGTTGTTTTTTTATCAGTGTTATTTCTGATGATATCTCATATTACTTTTCTCATATAACTTATCCAAGGTATTATACTAGTGTGATTATTCTGGCAGCCTCATTATATTTGGGACTTTTCTACTTTTATTATGGAATAAAGCCAACAAATATCAACAGAAGTAGCGATATATCTTTAATTATATTTGTGGTGGGGCTAATTATTTACTTAATTTCAAGACTGTTTGCTTGTTTTGGTAACTGTCCAAATTATTTTGAGTATGTAAATTATTTAATTACAATATTACCATCGATATTAGTAATAACGATTATTATATCCGTAATCTCAATTCTCAAAAATAGAAGATGAATTAGGTAACATTTCAAATCTAATAAGTATTTATCACTCTAGTTTTTGACTATAAAATACCACAGCAACCGCAAAAACCCAAGGATATAGTTGGTTCCAACTTTGGCTCACTAAGTCCACACTTGACAAATATACCTAGTATATGCTACTATTGTAGCAGAAAATTTAACCCTGTATACGAAAGGAAAAAGCTATGGCTAATGAAAGAAAAACAGCAAAGGACTTTGTCCATGAGACTTCAAATATCGACCGTCATGCATTTGATGGTCGCCGTCACAGCTTTATCAGTATGATATTTGCTGCTGTAAATGACGATGCAACCTTGAGTGGTTTGCAACAGAATGTCTGTAGCAAGCGTATCAACGAGGTTGATATCGTCAACAGCTCAGAAGGAGAATTGACGGAAGTGGCACTGAATATTGCCACTTTCATCAACACGTGTCACTAGTTTGTTTGTTGTTTGTAGTCCCACTTGAAGTCTCACTTCCGTGGGGCTTCTTATTTATATATTCCAATCCTACCTTTTGATGCTAGTAGATTAGTCTATCAAGTAAAGCCCAAACTTACTGCACTGTAACTTAAGTTCTAGCTTGAATCGCTACACCCTTTAAACACTTCCCTCGGCGTTGAATAGTTTAGCCGTTTTCTCGGCCGATCGTTCAGAAGCTTTACAGCTTTGTCGATCTGGTACTGAGTAACTGTAGCAAAGTACATTCCTTTAGGAAAGAACTGTCTGAAGAGTCCGTTCCAATTTTCATTACTACCACGTTCCCAGGAATGATATGCATTCGCGCGGTACACATCCATTCCAGTCTTTCTCTCAAGTGTACTGTCGTAATCTCCAAATTCTGATCCGTTGTCTCTTGTAACCGTCAGTCGTTTTTCTTTTGGAATATTTTTGAACATCTCAACTTCCTTCTGATGAACAATTTCCGCAGTCACCACATCTAATTTGTTTGCTACTCCATACCCACTTTTTCGTTCAACATATGTCAATGCCCTCTGATTTTTTTCTTTGCCGATTACTGTATCATTTTCCCAATCTCCGATCCTAGAGCGTTCATTGACCACTTCCGGTCTCATTTCAATCCTCTTAACCTTAATGGCTCTAGCAAGCTCTATACGAGCTCTCGAACCTCTTTTCTTACGATACTTGCACTTCTGATGTCGTAGGTACTTGATCAGGTCAGGTCTCTCATTGTATATGTACTGGTATATTGGTTCGTGTGAGATGATCGCAAATCCTCTGCATAGCTTTTTCAATCGTCCGGAGATCTGTTCTGGCGACCAATACTTCCTCGTCTTGGCTAAGATGTATTTTTGTAGATCAGAATCATTCTCGATCTTACGGAACTTTTTCTTTGCTGCTTTTCTTCTAGCTAGAGCACGCTTGTGCGCATGACCACCTCTGTATATTCCGTCTGGATCTTTGTTTCGATTAATCTCTCCACATATGTTAGTCCTGTGCATACCTAAAATGCTTGCACAGTCCGTCTGGCTCTTTCTAGCATTCAAAAGAACTGCTAGCTCAATCCTAGTGTCTCTGTTAAATTGTGTATGCGACATCTCCTTAGTGTTAATGGCTGGTAATGGTATACCGCTATTCTACTCTAGGGAGGTGTTGCGTTTCAGGCTAGAATTCAAGCGGCACCCATTGACAAAAGAATCAAACAATGATAAACTATTCCACAGACTTAGCATGAGTGTGCTTGGTCTTTTCAAATACAGCAAAATCCAGCAATCAAGGCGGGATGCCAAGGTTGCGTAAAGCGGCGGGATGCCGCAAGGAGAAATAATGAAACTGAACGACGAAACACGCACGATCCTAAAAAAGGAGTACCAATGGTTACCCGAACTTCTTCACGAAGATGTATATGAGTTTTATGTGCAGGTCATCGACTGGCAAACACTGAAGCTCACTCCTTGGGGAGAACATATTGGAAGTAATCAACACTGGTTTGTTCCTTTCAAGAGCATTCACAAATTGTTGTTAATTGACGGAAAAGGAGAAGTTCTTGGCAAGGTGGGCGTCAGGAGGAGAGCTTATGCTTTCCCTTGTTTCACTTGGAGGTGGCCCTTCCTGCTAGGTTGGTCTGTAAAATATGACGAAGAAGATTTCTGCGAGACGGTCGAGAATGCCCTTAAGCGGATACCGGGCGCAGAAAGAACAAGATACATTCTCCATGTTGCTAATTGGGTTGCCATTCTTCACCGTCTCCCCAAACGTTGTCACACATCTCTCGCAAAGTACCTCGAAGAGAAGAAAGGACAGGAGCTCCGAAGTCTCCACGAGCTTACTGAGTAAGGATGACGTATTTATATCAACAACCGCAGTGAGATCACTCTCTCTGCGGTTTGCCTTTTATATAGTGAATTACAGGGTGGGGTAAAGTGTTGGAATGTACACAGTCGCATCATTCCTCCTCTCGAAAACAGTTCTAACATCCTCCACTACGGCACCCAAAAATAATGAGCTCACAAAGTGAGCGAATATATTTTTGGTGTGTGCTGGGAGCCTCTGAAAGAGGCGAGCAGTGCACCCACGATTTGACTAAATATGTAATCCGTGCTATCTTGTTAGTTGGCAGTTTTCGTAGCACTTAACAACAACCAGCAAATCGTTACTTCTATGAATGAGCAGATATGTCAGTACTGTGGTGCTAAAAATGAACCACACACAAAGTCCTGTCCAACAACAGCTCCATTTCCAGAAGGAGCAATCATTTCATGGGAACGTGGTAAGAAAGCCGCCGAAGGCAAACAGATGTCACGAGTCCTCATGAGTCGCCACTCACCTTACTTTCGATTAGGTTTCAATCGATTCGATGTTCAGTGAGGGGATTATTTGGTTTCAAACAACCGCAGAGTAAAATCTGCGGTTTGTCTTTTTATATAGTGTATTACGGGGTGGGGTAAAAAACAGGAATATAGATACTCGCATCATTCCTTCTTTCAAACACAGTTCTGACATCCTCTACGACGGCACCCAAACGGGAATTTCGTAAAAATAGATAAGTTGCACAATGACTTTTCAGTTCTAACCTGATATGATTTTTGTATGGAAAAACCTGTTGAAATAGATGAGCAACAGTTCCGAATGCAACAGGTTGAAAAAGTAGTTAGTTTTCTCAATAGGATAAGTGCGTATGAATACGTTCAACGCTTACTCTTGCGTAAAGAAGAAAAACCATCCTTTGAGGAATTTAAAGAATTTGTTGTTCGTGTTAATGGTATAGCTCGTGATATACCGATAAATGATAGAAAGCCAGATGGTGAAACAGTGTACTTGTCAGGTTTTGATGAAGCGTTTGTTCCGAGGCAAGAAGATAAGGAGTCAATTCTAGCAGATGCATATGCAGTAATAGAAAAAATCCAATTTGGAGATGAGGCGTACCTACTTCCCGCAGTGATAAATGCTGTACATCTTTTTGCAGATGGAAACGGAAGGACCAGTCGTATATTCCATACTTTATTAACAAAATTCGATAGCAGACAAGACTTCGAAGATAGTCTTCGTGGTGTGATTGGGGAGAACGGAAGAAGTGAGACTGAAGATATCAGTCCAGCCATTGTGAGAACTGATATTGATAAGATTATTCTCCTAAGGCATGGCTATTCATTTGAAAATGATACTGGGTGGTCACCTGTTTTTCCAGAAGGTTTTGGTCTATTGTTTATAGGTACTGAGGAGGTTACATCATCACCTGCGGACCAATTTATGAAACTACTACGTGTCGACCAGCTATATTGTTTTATTGCTGCGCATGAATATTTAAAAGAAAAAGGCACACTTTTGGATAATATAAGTCATGTAAGTGGTGGTGTTGCTCTCTCGCCCTTGAAAATGGAAAAAAATCTTACTGATGCTGACTGGAAAGCAGTAATGGAAAGATATTATTTGCTCAAAAAAGAGCATGTTGAAATTATCATTGATGCTTTTGTGGAACCTGAAGAGTATAAAAATCTTGTTGGTACAATGACGCTTCGTGATTTTTTCATTAGTGAGATTAAAAACAAGTTAGCAAGACAAAACGAGGAACGTGCAAAATAGTGTATTCAAGGGTGTGATAAAAGTCAGGAATATAAATCGTGATAACAAATGTGTGTATAACTGTACATGTACTTGCGATTATTTTTGGTATAGCTTATAATTTAAACCAAAGGTACCCATATTTGGGTACCAATATAGCACAAACCATCAATTTACTTGTGGTGAGCCTATCGAACCATGGAAAAAGACTACATTTTAGACTTAATGAGATCCAAGAAAACAGTTTTTACTTTTAAAGATCTTATTTTGCTTTGGGGAGAATCTGATGTGAATTTTGTAAAGAAAAAGATTCACCGCTATGTTAAAGCTGGTAAAATGAATGCAATACGCAGGGGTATTTACTCAAAAGACAAGAATTACGATAAATACGAGCTGGCTACAAAAATATATACTCCATCGTATATCAGCATGGAGACAGCTTTAGGTGCTGCTGGAATTACTTTCCAGTTATATGGTCAGATTTTTGTTGCATCATATACCACCAAGGAAATTGAGTGCGACGGGCAGAAACACTCATTCAAAAAGATTAAAGATACTATTCTCACAAATCAGACAGGGATAGAGTCAAGAGAAAATTATAATATTGCTTCTCCCGAGAGAGCATTTTTGGATGTTATCTATCTCAACAAGGATTATCATTTTGATAATCTCTCGTCTTTGAATTGGGAAAAAGTACATGAAATCTTGCCAATTTATGGTGGCAATAAACGAATGGTCAAGATGGTGAAAATGTACCATGAAGAATTTAAGAAAAATCTAAAATAATAATCATATGGCTCTTGATACTTCAAAATATAAAAATATTCTCATAAAAATCCTCAAGGATATTTATACCGATCCAACGATCGGTCCGATCTTGGGGTTTAAAGGTGGGACAGCCTCTACATTGTTCTATGATCTCAACCGATTTTCAGTGGATTTGGATTTTGATTTGCTTGATTCAGGAAAAGAGGACTATGTTTTTGAACGGGTCAAGACAATTATTGAAAGTTATGGCACCCTAAAAGAAGCACAGAAAAAAAGATTCAATCTTCTCTATATTCTCTCTTATGATAATAAGGACATCAATGCTCAAAACGTTAAGGTGGAAATAAACCGTAGGGAGTTTGGTTCAAAGTACGCAGTGGAATCATTCCTTGGTATCTCTATGCAGGTAATGGTCAAAGAAGACATGGTTGCTCATAAGCTTTGTGCTATGTATGAACGGATCGGTAAGACGAACCGTGATATTTTTGACGTTCAGTTTTTCCTTTCTCACGACTGGTCAGTTAATAAGAAAATTGTTGAGGATCGTATGGGTGTTTCGTATGTAGATTTTTTGAAAAAGTGTATTGAAGTGATGGAAAAGTTTGATGATAGTAATATTCTCTCTGGTATGGGTGAATTACTCACCGAGAAACAGAAAGCATGGGCAAAAGCAAAACTTAAGTTAGAGGTATTGTTTTCGCTTAGACTGGCTTTAGAAAAGGAAAGATAATTTATAGTATCTTTTGACCTCGAATCAGTCGTACCAAAACCATAATGACTGCTACAACAAGAAGAATATGGATAAATCCACCGATCGTATAGGAAGTGATCACACCGAAGAGCCATAGAACGATCAAAACAATTGCAATTGTAGTTAACATAAGTTTATTTGGTTAAAGTAGATAAATAATTTAGTATTACTATTAATAAATCCAGTATAGCATGATTTATGGAAGAATATGACTCTTGCATTATCCATCTTCTCTCTCTGCTATAATACTCTCATGAAAGTCGCAAGAAGAAAGAAAGCACAAAGAGAGCTTGCAAAAGATCTAGTTTTTGTTTTTATCGGTGCTGTTATAGCACTTCTCTTATCACAGTCTGGAGTTATTAGTGTAGTAATAGACTTCTTGGGAGGTACAGCAATATCTAGTTTTGTTGCGGGTATATTCTTCACATCTGTCTTCACTATTGCACCAGCATCGGTAGCATTTGCTGATATATCACAGACTGGTGCGCCACTCACTATCATATTGTGGGGAGGACTGGGCGCTATGTGTGGTGATCTGATATTGTTCTTTTTCATCCGTGATAGGTTCACCGATGACCTCTTGAACTCTATGAGACCATCTATCGTCAAGCATATACTCGCATCTTTTCATCTTGGTTTTATGAAATGGTTATCACCAATACTAGGAGCACTCATAATATCTTCACCTTTGCCAGATGAACTAGGCTTAACACTCATGGGTTTGTCGAAGATGCGTATAGCAGTACTCATGCCAGTATCTCTTATTATGAATATGATGGGTATCTATCTCATCTGTTGGCTTGCGCAAGTAGTGTGAGTCTGCGATAATCAAAACCTATGAATATAAAAAGATTAGTATTTTGGGCCGTATTTGTTCTCATCCTAGGACTCATAATATGGGGTTTGGCTATTGCTATGAATAAACCAGTACCCGGCACAACCTTGAGCTCTCCAGCACCTATCAGTACTTTTGATCATGTTCGGGGTACAGAGGACGCTCCAGTTACTCTCATTGAATATAGTGATTTCCAATGTCTTGCTTGTCAGACTTATTACTATATTATTAGTAAATTATTGGATGAAAATTCATCAAAGATTCGTTTTGTCTATAGACACTTTCCTCTAGACAATATATTGCCAGATGGAAAGGTACAACATCCAAATGCTATACCTTCTGCCATGGCATCAGAGGCCGCTGGTGCGCAAGGTAAATTTTGGGAAATGTATGATCTTATATTTGATAATGCTATTGAATGGAAAGATGTTACTGATCCAACAGATATTTTTGTTGGATATGCAACAAAATTGAAATTAAATACAGAACAATTCAAAGCAGATCTTTCTAGTACGACTCTAAGAGCAAAAATTAAACGTGATAAAGATGATGGTGTGAAAATAGGCATCAATTCAACACCAACATTTTTCATCAATGGTAAAGCAATTACAAATCCACCCAATTATGAAGAATTTAAAGCAATTATTGACACTGCCTCTGTCGGAAATTAAGACAGGTCCTGCAGTTTTTATTCTGATAGTAGCATTGCTCGGCTTTGCTGATTCGGTGTATTTGGCCGTAGAACATTTCCGTGGAGTTATACCACCATGCACAATAGTTAGTGGTTGCGAAGAAGTACTCACTAGTTCTTATGCTGTTATAGTGGGCATACCAGTATCTCTTCTCGGTGTTGTATATTATTTTGTAATCCTTCTAGGCATGTTTATGTACCTAGAATCAAAACATTCAAATGCACTTAAGGCACATCATATAGAAATATTAAAATGGACATTACTAGGAACTATCATTGGCTTTGTATTTTCACTATGGTTTGTATTTATTCAAATATTTATAATTGGATCATACTGTCTCTACTGTCTTGCTTCAGCAATCACCTCGACTATCTTATTTGTAAGCGGAATGTTACTCTTCAAAAAACATGCAATCAATAATACTAACGACCAAATCGTCTAAAGAATATGAACTTCTGGATTCTGGAGAAGGGGAGAAGCTAGAGCGTTTTGGGAAATTTATACTCTCTAGGCCCGATCCACAGGCTCTTTGGGGCAAGAATCTGCCTATAGAAGAATGGAAAAAGGCAGATGGTGTCTTTTCTCGTGATGAAAATGGATCTGGATGGTCTCTAAAGAAAGGATTGCCAGAGAAGTGGGATATAGAATTGGCTAATTTGAAATTCTTGATCAAGCCGACACCGTTCAAACATACAGGGATTTTTCCAGAACAAAGCGAGAATTGGGAGTGGTTACGTGATGTCATCCTCGCGAAAGCGAGGATCCATGATCTTACTAATGAAGATAATTCTTTGAACATGGATCCCCGCTTTCGCGGGGATGACAATAGAAAAAACGGTGATGACAGAAAAAACGGTGATGACAAAATGAAAATCGGGGATGACAATAAAAAAGACTATGCTTTAGAAATCCTCAACCTCTTTAGCTATACAGGTGGAGCGACACTCTCTTGTGCGCAAGCTGGAGCAAAGGTGGTGCATGTAGATGGATCCAAATCTGCGATAGCATGGGCAAGAGAAAATGCGGAATTGTCTGGTCTCAAAGACAAGCCAGTGAGATGGTTACTTGATGATGCAGGAACATTTGTAAAAAAGGAGATTAAGAGAGGTAGGAAATACCATGGTATCATAATGGATCCACCATCGTTTGGACATGGACCAGAAGGGGAATTGTGGAAGATAGAAGAAGGTTTACTCCCACTCGTCGAATCATGTCTGAATATTCTGGTGGATAAACCACTATTCTTTTTGATAAATGGATATGCTTCTGGATACTCGGGAATTGCATATGAAAACATCTTGATGTCACTCATAAAAAAGTATGGTGGAAAGATAGAAAGTGGGGAACTCACTATCCAAGAATCAAAAACTGAAAGACTGTTGCCGTGTGGGATATTTGCTAGGTGGTCTTTATCTTGAAACCTTGAAAACATTGCGAGAGTTATGACTCACCGATCTACCTATTGACTTATTAGGTGTTTGTATGACATCATCTTGAAAGTAATCGAGCACATTCAAATAACAAAAAACACCTACCGTACCAGTCGCGGGTGAGCTCGATGAACATAGAAAGAGGCATCCTTATGATAAAGGCAACCTCGGTTGTCAGTGAGAGTGAAAACAAGCGGCTCGCTTTTGCGGGCATGTTAATGCACCATGTCGGGGTCCTTCCTGACCAGATCGTTGAAAAATTCAGTCGGAATGAATTCCGAGCAGAGATTCCCGACCGCCTTCTTCATGCTTTCGAGCTTGAAGAGATATCTCAAAAGGAGTCAGTAACCCTGATTCCTCCGCGTCCACACATCGAAGTACTCCACGAAACACCAAAACCCTGTGCCAAACGCACAGCCGACGAGCAAATCGCGGACATGAAGATGATGTACAACATGCTCGGCTGGACATTCACGGAGTCGGGACTCATCATCCCTGAACGCCGCAAGGGTTTCGATCGTCTGGTCGTGGTTGGTGACCTCACGCTCACCAACAATCGCGCTTACGACGCATGTGACGCGTCGTTTCGGAGCCGGCGATACACGAGCGATCTGAACATCTCGGTTCCGTCCGATAAGGACGAACGCCATCCAACCAAGAACGGTGTTTACGCCGTGTGGTTTCGTGACAGAGTTGAAGCAGACGAGGAGCTCAAAAACCTCTCTGCCGACGATCTGATCAGCAAGGAAATCAAGGGAATCACACTACTGGAGCGCGAGCTCTTCGAGCTCGTCTACTTCATGGAAACAGGAGATCACCTAGACAAGCAGAACTGGACGCTTTGTTCCGGTTCCCGCAATTTTGATGGCGATGTGCCGGGCGCGTACCGGAACGACGGCCGGTTCAAGGTCTGCTGGTTCTATTGCGACAATCGCGATTCGAATTTGCGTTCCCGTGAGGCAGTTTCCCTTTGACCTCATTCCTTATTCACTCTCCCTTCCTACACCTAAAAAATGTAGCAAGGGGGATTTTTTTGTTATAATAAAAATAGGATTATGAAATTGATCCGCCTAAAAACGGATAACAATTTATCCTATACTTAGAAACTGCTTACTCTTCTTCATACGAAGCTCGCAACCTACTTACCAGAGAGGACACAGAGCGTTTTGTAAAAGATGCTCGGAGACATGGACGGAGGAGAGTATACACGGATGTTACCGCAATTTTGATGGCAATGTGCCGAACGCGAACCGGAACGACGGCAAGTTCAAGGTCAACTGGAACTATTGCGACAATCGAAATTCGAATTTGCGTTCCCGTGAGGAAGTCTCTTGTGGAGGGGGCCTAATTGAAAGGCCTCTTTTGCATTACTGTTCGTCTTTCAGTATCACTGATCCAAGCATTTATTTCTTTGGCAACTTCCACCAACATCCCCGAAAGTTTCATATAGATATTCTCATTGATTATTTCTAACTCATACTCGGTACGCACGAGATTTTGTATTACTGATTGTCTGATCCTTGCAATTTCGAGAACTCTTAATTTTGCTGGCCTTGGAGTGAAAGCGGCTTCTATGAGCGACGAAAACATTTCAGTCGTCATTTTTTCGATACCTTGATGTATGCCAAGTTTATTCCTTTTCGCTAATTTACTTCCTATGGTATAAATCTCTTTATGCAGGAGCCTAACTTTATGAATAACGGACGGAGTTTTATCACTAGTAGGGCTGGTTGGTGGTGGAGGGATAATCATGATTGTATTTTTCTTGATGTAATCTCGGTCGAAAATCTTTTATGGGCGTGGAGGCATTTTAGCAGAGGTAAGAGATCAAAGAAAGATGTCGTGGAGTTTGAGCTTCGTCTCGAGGAAAATTTATTCAAACTGCACGAAGATTTAGAATCAGGGTCGTGGCAACCCGATCCGTACAGAATATCTTTTATTCAAGATCCCAAACCACGCAAGATTCATGAACCAAGCGTCCGTGACAGGGTCTTGTATCAGGCTATCTATTCGAAATTGAACATCATTTTCGATGAAAGTTTCATTCATGATTCGTATGCTTCACGGAAATGGAAAGGTACGCATAAGGGGATTAAAAGATTTGAAATATTCGCGCGAAAAATCACGGCGAATTATACAAAAGTAGCTTATGTTTTGAAATGCGATATCAGAAAATTCTTCGATAATATTGATCACAATCTCTTACTTTCTCTCGTCCGTAAAAGAGTAAGTGATGAGAAATTCATGGGACTTATGACACAAATCATTGAATCTTTTAGTACCAAAAGTGGCATTGGTGTGCCTCTAGGAAATGTAACTAGTCAGATTTGTTCGAATATTTTTCTCAACGAATTAGATCAGTATGCAAAACATTGTTTAAAGGCGAGGTATTATATTCGCTACTGTGATGATTTTGTTATATTACACGAATCAAAAAGATTTCTTGAAAATTGTATATTGAAGCTTGATTATTTTTTGAAAAACAAACTCAAACTTGAATTACATCCAAATAAAATAAGTTTGCGTAAAATTCATAATGGAACTGATTTTCTAGGTTATGTTTCTTTGCCACACCGTAAAATCTTGAGAACGAAAACAAAGAAGAGAATAATAAAGAAAATAGAAAAACTGTCAATTATGCTTCAAAGGGAACTTATTTCACAAGAATATTTTGATCAGATTATGTCTTCTTATAAAGGAATACTAACTCATTGTAAAAGTGAGAAGTTGAAGGAACAAATAGGGCTAATAGCTTATTGTTGAAGTATATTTTAAATATTTATATTTTACTACGGCATTTTGGAATAGATTGTGTTATGCTTTTCTCTATGAGCGCTCAAATACTTGATGGTCGCAAAGTTCGTGAAGCACTATTGCCGAAACTTATAGAGAAAATAAGTGGGTGTTCGGTTATTCCGACTTTAGCCATAATACAGGTGGGCGATAAGATGGATTCGACTTCATACATTAGGGCTAAAAAGGCATTCGCGAAAAAGATAGGCGTGAGTGAGAAACATATTCAATTCCCTGGAAATATCTCACAAGAAAAAGTGATTGATGCTGTGAGGGAATGTAATACCGATCCTAACTTTCAAGGGATCATCGTGCAATTGCCATTACCAGCGCATATTGATCGAGGTCTTATTATCAATGCAATTGATCCAAGAAAGGATGTTGATGCTTTGACTGCCGTGAATATTGGAAAGTGGTCAGAAGGCAAAGGGATCCTGCCAGCTACCGCGCGTGGTGTTCAAGAACTATTTGAATTTTATAATATTAGTCTGAAGGACAAAAAAGTTGTTGTTGTTGGGCGTTCAGAGCTTGTGGGTAAACCAATTGCTGTGATGTGCGAGAATGAAGGAGCGATTGTAACAGTCTGTCACAGTAAAACTCCAGACTTGGTTTCGGAGACAAGAAAAGCGGATATTATCATTTGCGCAGTAGGGAAGCCCGGACTCATTCAAGCAAGACATGTAAAAGAAGGACAAATAATCATCGATGTTGGTATCAATAGGAAAGAGAATGGTATTCTAGTCGGAGATGTTGACTTCGAATCTGTGAAGGATATTGTCGCGGGCTTAACACCGGTGCCCGGAGGGGTTGGGCAGATGACGGTTTTGGCGCTGTTCGAGAATTTGGCGGATATATGTTAATGAAAATTATTATTACCTATAAATAGCATGGTTCCCAATTTTCAAAAAATATACAGTATCTTTTTGACCATATTCAAAAACAATTCGTATTTGATAATTCACCGAAAAAGAAAAATAACCATCTAGGACACCATTAAGTTTGTGAGTTTTGAGTGAGGGATGTTTATAGTCTACTTTAAATATATCTATTTTTCTTTCTGCTAGTCTTTGAGTTTTACGATCCAATAATTCAAATTGAGAAATAAATTTTTCTGCAAAGATAATCTTAAGCATTTTTTCTATTTTTCATTATGCTTTTAAGATTCCCAGTGTATGCTAAACCCTCTCTGACTTGACGAGAAGCTTCAAAGATCTCATTGATTTCTACGTGTTCTCTCATCTTGCGAATTGATTTCCTAATAGCTTGAGCACGGTTTTCAGCCTCGCCAGAAAATATAATACTGTCGACAAATTCTAGTAAATCTTTGGGCATTGGCACTGATATTGTAGTCATGATGTAGGATTAATTATTTGATATATGATAGTATCATATATCATCATATAGCTCACGTCAACTGACCTACATGCTTGTTTACTTGAATGCCATGCGTTATCATGTAAATATATTATATTAATAATTAATTTTTCAATAAAATTATGAACAATCAAGAAAAAGTCTGGAAAGTTGGTATGTGGGTTGGTGTTATCTTGGCCATATTCTTGGCTGTGGTATCGCTAAAAGAATTGAAATCAATAGGATATGTCGGCAAAGATATCATATCCATGAATACTATTTCGGTCGAAGGTACTGGAGATGCCGTATCTATGCCAGACATTGCAACGTTCTCATTTACAGTGACAGAATCTGCAAAGACAGTAGGAGATGCACAAAAGCAAGCTACAGAAAAGACAAATAAAGCTCTTAAGACAGTCTATGATGCTGGCGTGGCAGAGAAAGATGTGCAGACATTGTCATACAATATAAATCCAAAGTATGAATATCAAAATGCTATTTGTTCATACGAAACAGCATCTAGCCAGTCTGTATCTGTTGGGATAGTAAATTCTGTTCGATATTGTCCTCCAGGCAAGTCAGTCCTAACAGGATATGAAGTCAGCCAATCAATTCAGGTCAAAATGCGAGATCTCTCAAAAGCCGGTGCAATATTTACTTCTATTGGATCTCTCGGTGTACAGAATGTAAGTGGTCTATCATTCTCTGTAGACAAGCCAGAAGCAATAAAAGCAGAAGCTCGTGCCAAAGCGATATCTGATGCAAAGAATAAGGCAGAAACATTGGCAAAACAGCTAGGCGTATCATTGGTCAAGATTACCAGTTTCTACGAATCAAATGGTCCAATGCCGTATTATGGCAAAGGTGGAGCAAATGTAGCTATGATGGAATCGGCAGTTGCACCTGAAATACCAACAGGCGAGCAGAAAACAACGATTAATGTAACTATTACTTATGAGATAAGATAGTTTTTTGACTTCATAAAATGATTGTGATAGTATATTGGGGTAATGCCCCAGTAGGGGTTTTTTGATAAGAGTGATTAATTCAAAACAATATGAAAATAGTTGATTATGTAAATGATACAAGAGCAGAGATGAAGCATGTCAATTGGCCAACAAGGAAGTTGACTATTCGTTTTACTGTACTTGTTATCATAGTCTCTCTCGCAGTAGCAATTCTTCTTGGACTATCCGACTTTGTATTTTCCAAATTACTAACACTATTGTTCTAATCTAATTATCCATTATCTTATCTTTGATTTTTGATCTTTAATCTTTGATTTATTATTATGTCCAAACAGCAATCAACAGGTGAACGAGCTTGGTATGCAATACATACCTATGCAGGTTATGAAAATGCTGTAGCTCGCAATCTAAAGCAACGTATAGAGTCTCTTGGTATGGAGGATAAAATTTTTAATGTTATTGTACCGAGTGAGAAAAAGATCAAAGTCAAAAGTGGTAAGCGTGTAGAAGAAGAAGAAAAGATATATCCAGGTTATGTTCTAGTAGAGATGATAGTAACCGATGATTCTTGGTATGTAGTGAGAAATACTCCTAGAGTAACAGGATTCGTAGGGTCGGGCGTATTTCCTGTACCACTCGATAAGTCAGAAGTTGATGGTCTATTTGCACGCATGTCCAATTCTGGAACAGAACATACGATAGATGTTTCCAATGGCGATCTGGTAAAAGTCACAGATGGTCCATTCAAGGATTTTGAAGGTAAAGTATCTGAAGTTGATACACAGAGGGGCAAGATAAAAGTATTGGTCTCTATGTTTGGTAGGGAGACGCCTGTGGAACTAGACTTTTTGCAAGTCAAAAAGATGTAATAGATTTGATTTTAGAGATTATTTATAGTAGGATTCGCAAACAATAGAATGGCAAAGAAAATCATCAAAAAAGTAAAAGTAATGGCACCAGCTGGTAAGGCTACACCAGCGCCACCTTTGGGTCCTACACTTGGCCAAGCTGGTGTAAATATTGGTGATTTTACCAAGAAATTTAATGAAGCAACCAAAGGTATGGGTAATGATATGATACCTGTAGTTATAACTGTATATGAAGACAGAACATATGATTTTGTACTCAAGACTCCTCCTACATCTAGTCTTATCTTGAAAGCTATAGGGCAAGAGAAGGGTTCTGGCAAACCGAATTTGAGCAAGGTTGGAACACTTACAAAAGCACAACTACAAGAAATAGCAGAGAAAAAAATGCCCGATCTAAATGCTGGTGATATCAATGCTGCAATGAAAATCGTTGCAGGTACTGCAAGGCAGATGGGGGTGGATGTTAGATAGGGCAGTGTCAATTTGAGTTTTTACAAACCTGCGTAACTCGCTCGGTAAATTTCTAGATAAAAGGCTCAGGAATTTGCAAGCAAATTCCCACAACTTTCGCCTTTTATCAAGAAATTTATACTCACTCAGACAGTACTCGGTTTGTAAAAACTCAAATTGACACTGCCCTAAGACTAATATCATATTCAAGGAGAAGGGTTCCAGCGTCTGTCTTTTCGATGGATTTCAAAATAAGATTGCAATTATCTATTTCTTGAGTAAAAAGGCGTATACCAGAGCCAAATATTACAGGTTCGATTGTTAGATATAATTTGTTGATCACACCTGCCTTCATAAACATAGTATAGATTTGCGATCCACCACATATTGCTACTTCTTTCATGCCTCTTTCTTCTAGACTTTTCAATAATTCTACGGGACTTTTATTTGTGACTTCTGCATTTTCTGGTAAATCAGCTATAGGTTCTGGTGAATAGATGATATTGAGGCGATCTTTGAGTGCTTTTCCACCAAAAGTATTCCAAGTATTCAAGCCGACTACTATCGTGCCAGCATTTTTGGTTATTTCTACAAAACGTTTTTTGTCTTCTTTGCTAGTCCAGATAGTAGATGGACTCTTGGGGTCTTTGGCGATATAGCCGTCAGCTGACATTGCAACGATGATGAAGCAGTTCATGTCAATATTGTAGCATAGTCTCTAATATGGTAGTTTGATACTACAATAGTCATGAAAAAATACAGTACAAATGGAGGAATATTTGGTATCAATTCTAATTTTGATGATCGTTTTGTTCCAAATTATAAAAGGCTAAAAAATCTTGTTGATCATTGCAAAGGTATTGGTCTCAAGATCGTTCTAACTCAGGGTACTTATGATATGGTGCATATAGGGCATGCTAGATACTTCGAAGAAGCAAAGAGGCATGGAGACTTACTCATAGTAGGAGTTGATAGTGATAGGAAGGTTCGTGCAAGGAAGGGTCCAGATCGTCCACTAGTCCCACATACAGAGAGACTTGAAATGGTAACGCACCTGAGACCTGTGGATGTGGTGACATTGAAAGAACTGAATATGCCCAAATGGTATCTAATAAAGACAGTACGGCCGGATGTACTGATTGTTACTGAAGAGACAGTCAAAAAATACGGCAAAGAAAAAATGAGAGAGATGGCAAGGTATTGTGGAGAAATAAAGATCCTACAACCAATGGCTACTACTTCTACTAGTGCAAAGATACGCCGTTTGCAACTCAAGCTAGCAAAGCGCTTCGAAAAGACGATCATACCCAAGATGGCAGATATGATCAATGATGCTCTAGTTGGTCATCAAGAAACAAAATTAAAGAAATAATATGAAGAGAATAAAAAATGATGCAAATGAAATTATCATTGCCTTTGTGCCTGTTTTGCATGAAGGATACCGCAGATTCTTCGCAAAATATCCAAACGTAAAAGAATTATTTATTATTGGATCTAATATTATCGAACAATCTGTACCATTATCAAAAGACATAAGAGCAATGTCACCCAAGATGATGGCAGAATGTATTGCTACAATGGGTATATTCAAATCTATAAAAGTTATTTCAATACCAGAACTAAAGAAACTATCTAAGTCGGCAAAGATAATTATGCCAGATGAAGATATCATGCATGAATTAAAAGATAAATATTTTTTGCATGCAAATGTAGTATTTGATACTATATTTTTGCGCTGGGATAAACATAAATCTACAGAAAATAAGCCCGTTGAAGCAGATCAGACTATTTCTAGCAAAGATTCTGATGTAAGAATTATTACTCTTCTAAAAGAAGAATCCAAGAAAAGCTCGGATTGGTGGCGTAGGATAGGAGCTGCTATTGTGAAGAAAAACAAAGTTATCCTTACTAGACATAATCACACTGTTCCAGTAAAGCATTTACATTATGTAGAAGGTGATCCTAGGAGTGATTTTCATAAAGGAGTAAATATAGAACTTTCGACTGTTTTACATGCCGAAGCTGGTTTGATTGCCGATGCTGCTAGAGAGGGTATATCTCTCAAAGGTGCAGAAATGTATGTAACAACTTTTCCTTGCCCACCGTGTGCAAAGCTAATTGCTTATTCTGGTATCAAGAAGCTCTATTATTCTGATGGATATGGGGTTTTGGACGGAGAAAGAGTATTGAAAAGTAGTGGAGTTAAGATTATTTTTGTGAAGACAGATTGAATATTCTGGATGCCTGTTATTTATGGTGCTTGCCTTTCCCTAGAGAAAACTTCCAAGATTCATCGTCATCTAAAGCATCAAGGTTTGGTTCTATGAGATGCGCATGCAAATGAAGAACACTATTGCCAAAAGTGCCATGTTCAGGGTTGCTACCAAATCTCATAACTAATCCTCCGCCTGGGATATTTCTATTATTACATTCGTCTTTAAATAGCTCAATAAGTTCGATACCGGCTTCTGGATCCATTTCCGATAAATGCTCTATATGAGTTTTGTGTATGGCGAGCAATTGATTGTTAACCTTCTCATATGGCCACTGATTGTCTGTAAGTATCCAATATTTACCTTCTTTGATAATTGGTTTTTTGTGGTACTTGGCTATATTTTCAGAACAAAATGGACAATGTTTTTCAGTTGCAATCTTTTCCATCACTCTTTTTTGATCATCTCTGCGGATATTACTAATATTTATAAATTTACTCATAAATACTTTATATGGCTACAGGAATACCTCTAATACCAGGATGTGGATTGTAATCAGATAGAGTAAAGTCTTCTTTTCGGAATTGAAATAGATCTTTCTTGCTTTTGTTTATATTCATCGTTGGAAATACTTTTGGTTCTCTTTTTAGCATTTCTTCTACGGCGGGAACCTGGTCGACATATATATGAGAATCTGAAATTGTATGAACATATTCATATGGTTCAACCCCTAAGACATGTGCAATTGCCATGGTAAGTGCTGCATATTGAATCATATTTGCAGGAACACCAACGGGTACATCACCTGATCTTTGGATCATATGTAAAGTCAATTTGTTATTAAGCACACGCAAATGTATCCATCCATGACATGGTGCTACTACAACCTTTTGCTGTTTGCTTTCGCCACGAATGGTGTATTGAGGTATCCACGGAGTGATGAAATGAGTTCTTAAATGAGGGAATTCTTTTATTTGTTCAATAATATTTTTGAATTGATTGTATGTATTTCCTTCATTTGTAGGGAAGTCATGAAATGCTGCTCCATATGATCCTGGTCCCAAGTCTCCAGTTTCTAAGCCTCTCTTTTTGCATTTTGCCTCTGTACCCCATGGTACCCACCATGAACAGCCAAATTCTTCAAGTTGTTCTAAAGTCCTGGCTCCATTTATAAATGCCAAGATCTCTGCTATTGCTTGTTGCCAAATAGTTACTTTAAGCATCTCCGAAACTTTCGGATTCATATTTCTCTCAGTTATCATTGGGAAGCCGTTCTCTATTTTGAAATGCATAGGACCTGGTCCAATAAGTGTGATCGCATCAACTTCTTGTTGAGTATTTGTACGAATACCTTGTTCAAGGATTTTCTTTAATAGATCTCGATATTGTGTATCAGGAAGTCTTTGTTCTATTGGTTTCATAATTTCAAATATTACAATATTTATTCCTGTTTAGCGAATCCAATAAATTGAGCTTCGCATAACAACCTGTGGATAACTGCTTGCATTATTCTGATATAGGAGTAATATCTTCTTTGGATCACCTTTCTTCGGAAGGGTGTGAAATAATGTGGTTATTACCACTAAAAAAGGGAGTTATAACTCTTCATCTCTTCATCAGGAATGGTGGTTGAGTACTCTCTGGGACTCTGAGTGACGGTAAGATCTACTTCCTGGAGCAAGCAATTTCTACAGAGTAGAACCCTTTCCCAAGTACCGAGTCCCTCAATTTTTCCTTCGAGTGGTCTCTCGTATGTTCCGAGAGACCGATGCCCGGGCCACGTGTGATCTGGTTTTTCATTTGACCAGACATACGTGGCCCTTTTCTTTTCTACGGATTTAGCTATAATCCACTTATGAAAGACATTCAAATAAAGAAACTTATTGATACAGAAAAAAAGCGCCAAAAGAGTGTCATAAATCTTATTGCTTCTGAAAACTATGTTTCAGATGATGTTCTAGAAGCACTTGGATCAGAATTAACCAATAAATATGCAGAAGGGTATCCCGGCAAGAGATATTATGGGGGAAATGAAATCGTAGACAAGATAGAAACTCTATGCAAAGAACGAGCACTCAAACTCTTTGATCTCAATCCAAATGAATGGCATGTAAATGTACAGCCACTTTCTGGTTCGCCTGCAAACCTAGCTGTGTATACTGCACTAATTCCTCAAGGAGGCAAAATAATGGGTATGTCGCTCGATCAGGGTGGACACTTGACCCATGGTCACAAAGTATCGGCTACGGGCAAATTCTGGACACAGGTGCCATATGGTGTAGATCCAAAGACAGAAACAATAAATTATGATCAATTGAAAGATTTAGCCAATACAGAAAAGCCAAATATCATAGTAAGTGGCTATACTGCATATCCTAGAATTGTAAACTGGGAAAAGATGAAAGAGGTTGCTGGTGCTGGTAATTTATTATTCATGGTTGATATGTCACACATAGCTGGTCTTGTGGCGGGTAAGGTATATCCATCACCATTTCCTTTTGCTGATATTGTTACAACTACTACACATAAGACTTTACGTGGACCACGTGCAGCACTTATATTTGTTCGTAAAGATGAGAGGGAATTGGACAAGAAGATAGATAAAGCAGTTTTCCCAGGTCTCCAAGGTGGACCACATATCAATCAGATTGCCGGAGTTGCTGTGGCTCTCAAAGAAGCAATGAGTCCTTCATTCAAGAAATATGCAAAACAGTTGGTAAAGAATGCAGAGGTATTGGCTAATGAATTGAGCAAACGTGGCTGGCGAATCATATCTAGTGGTACTGATTCACATTTGATATTGGTTGATACTTGGAATGGTGGTAATAAAAATAAACTTGGAGCCGGTGGAGTATCTGGTAAGGAAGCAAGTGATAGGCTTGAGAAAGAAAAAATAATTGTAAATAAAAACACAATACCGTTTGATACACGATCACCAGTTGATCCTTCTGGTATCAGACTAGGCACGGCTGCCGAGACTACACGAGGAAAAAAAGAAAAAGATTTTGTGAAGATTGCGGAGCGCATTGACAAGATTTTGAGATAGGATTAAGCTAATACATGGTCAGTTGTTACTCCAAAATCAAAGTGTCAAGAAAGAAATGCTTTATGAACAAGTCTCTCTTGGTGCTTCCTTCATTCGAAGGAAGCTACGATTAGTTCGGCCCGATCACAGCATTACATGCGGACATAGTGAGGCGACAGCTGTGATCGGGCCTTTTTATATTGAAAATTAATAAATGATGGAGCCACGTATTTGGCATACTATAAATAAAAAAAGAAAAAAGTAGCAGAGGTCCCTATCGAGACTTGCTACTTTTCGAAATTATTCTCCCGCCACAGCGTGGCTTTTCTTCACACTTGTGACGGGAGAGGGGGGCTTGAGGAACCGACTACATAGTCGTTGACAGGATCGTCGGAGCTACGATACCCCCACCTATCTGGCGCTTTCCATATATATGTATAACTGATATGAACTTGTTTGTCAAGGGAAATTTAAAGTCTTTTCTGATACAATATAGCCATGAAAGAACTATTATTTCCACATATTATAAAAGTAGTATCAACATTTGGTATCGATGAGAAAATGGTTGATATAGAATATTCGGACAATACAAATCATGGAGACTTCTCTACGAACGTTGCACTCATAAATGCAAAGAAGTTGAAGATGAATCCTAGTCAATTGGCGGATAAAATTGTTTCAAAATTCAAAGAAGAAATGCCAGACCTCGTAGAATCTGTCGCTGTTGCAGGCGCTGGCTTTATCAATTTTAAGATAAAAGATAAATTCTGGGCTGAAAAAATATTGGATACAAAATGGTTGGAGCGAAGCCACGGAGGTCAGACCTCCGTAATGGTCGAATATACCGATCCAAATCCATTCAAGGAATTCCATATAGGACATCTCATGTCCAATGCTATAGGAGAGAGTATTTCTCGTCTCATCGAATATTCTGGTACAAAAGTCATACGTGCAAATTGGCAAGGCGATGTCGGGCCACATGTAGCAAAAGCGATATGGGGAGCGTTAAAAGATCAAAAATCAAAGATCAAAGATCAAAAATTTCCACAGGAAGAGAACAGCGAAATATCTAAATCTGCTTATTGGGGAAAAGCATATGCATTTGGTGCTGATGCATATGACAAAGATGAGAATATTAGAAAAGAAATAAATGAGATAAATAAGAAAATATATGATAGAAGTGATGAGAAGGTAAATGAATTGTATGATAAAGGCCGAAAAGAAAGTCTAGAAGCATTTGAAGATATATACAAAAGACTTGATACAAAGTTTGATAATTATTTTTTCGAAGGAAAAGAGGGGAGGAACGGTGAAGAGATTGCAAATGAATTATTAAAAAAAGGCATTCTCGAAGAGAGTGATGGAGCTATCATATTTAAAGGAGAAAAATATGGCTTACATACTCGCGTCTTCATCACATCCAATGGTCTACCAACATATGAAACCAAGGAGTTGGGTCTCAATATAGAGAAATTCAAATTGTATCCAGACCTATCACAATCAATAATTGTTACAGCAAATGAACAAAGTGATTACTTCAAAGTATTATTCAAAGCCTTTTCTTTATTTGAAGAAAATATTGCGAATAAGACCAAACATATTGCACATGGACTCATGCGCTTTGCTTCTGGCAAGATGTCTTCGAGAAAGGGGAATGTGATATCTGGAGAAGTATTGATAGATGAGATAAAGAGCATGGTTATTGAGAAGATAGATAGCAATGATTCAGCAAAGAGAGAATTTGGAGAAATAGAAAAAGATGAGATTGCGGATATGATAGCTATAGGTGCTATCAAGTACACGATATTGAGGCAAGCGATCGGTGGTGATATTGTTTTTGATTCTTCCAAGTCTATCTCATTCGAAGGTGATTCTGGACCATATCTGCAATATTCTACTGTTAGAGCAGGTGCAATCCTTGCCAAGGCAAAAGATATGGTCAATACGGAGGTCAGACCTCCGGAGAAAGTTGGCCAATTGGAAAGATTACTTGTACGTTTTCCGGACATTGTAGAAAGAGCCAAGAATGAATATTCACCACAACATGTGGCTAATTATCTGGTAGCTCTTTCCGGAGAATTCAATAGTTTCTATGCAAAGCAAATAATAGTAGATATGAAAGATCCAATGTCGCCATATTATGTGACACTTACGAAAGTTTTTCGAAAAGTTATGGAAGAAGGATTGTGGATTTTGGGGATCAAGGTGCCTAGTAAAATGTGAAGCATTTACAGATCTAAAGTCTATTTATCTCGTACAGTTTTCTTATAATTAAGTAATATTTATATTTGATTAGTCAATATTGATTTGTTTAACAATTCTGATACTATCACAATATGACAACAGAGAATCAATTTAATGTCGTGCTAAAAAAGACTAAGAAATGGTTTATTGGATGGGTAGAAGAATTCCCTGGCGTAAATTCACAGGGTAAAACTCTCAAAGAGTTGAGACAAAATCTACGCGAAGCATTACTTATGGTTATTGATGCAAATAAAACTTTAGTGCGTAAAGATTTGAATCAAAGTAATAGTTATCGTAGAGAATTACTCAAAATTCAAGTCCCTGCTTAATCTGAAATAAGATATGAGGAGACGAGACCTCATGAAGTATTTAGAAGCTAGTCATTGCATATTGTATAGAGAAGGTGCGAAGCATTCTATTGTAAGAAATATATTAAACAATAAAGTATCTTCAATTCCTAGACATTTAGAGATCGATAATTATCTTGCGAGAAAAATATGTAGAGATCTTGATATTTCTGAGATAAAAAAGAAGTGAGGCAATCATCTCAAGATATAATATGAATTGCCATATTATATGATCAAAAGTTATTTGTTGAAATGACGCAAGATTTGCCGTAAGCTGTATGTACTACATATGCAACCAAAAGAACAAAATGAAAAGAGAGACAAATCAACTCATGCTTTGCGTGAAGAGAGAGTACTAGCTTTCTGGAAGGAGAAAGGCATATTTGAGAAGTCACTAGAAAAAAATAAGAAAAAAGGCAAAAAGTTTGTTTTTTTCGAAGGTCCACCAACTGCAAATGGAAAACCAGGAATTCATCATCTAGAGGCGCGTGCATTCAAGGATGCAATACCAAGATATAAAACAATGAATGGGTATTATGTGCGCAGGAAGGGAGGATGGGATACTCACGGTCTTCCTGTAGAACTCCAAGTAGAAAAAGAGTTGGGATTAAAATCAAAAAAGGAGATAGAAACATATGGCATAGGTCCATTCAATGAAAAATGCAAAGAAAGTGTTTGGAAATATGTACATGAATGGGAAGATTTTACAGAGAGAATGGGTTATTGGATAGATCTCAAAGATCCATATATTACGTATAAGCCAGAATATATAGAATCTCTGTGGAATATTGTAAAAAAAGTAGATAAGGATGGTCTACTCTATAAAGACTATAAAGTCGTCCCTTGGTGTCCTAGATGTGGTACAGGACTTTCTTCACATGAATTGGCGCAAGGATATAAGGATGTGAAGGATTTGGCGGTAACAGTACAATTCAAGATCAAAGATCAAAGATCAAAGATCAAAAATTCAAATCAAGAATTAAAGGCAGAAAATTCATATTTTCTAGCGTGGACGACGACTCCGTGGACTTTACCGGGGAATGTGGCACTAGCGGTTGGTGAGAAGATCGATTATGTTGAAGTGAAGATTGAAGGTGAGGACAATGCGACATTCATCATTGCAAAAGATAGACTATCAATCCTCAAAGACAAAAAGTATTCGATAGAGAAAACATTCAAGGGTAAAGATCTTGTTGGTTCTGAATATGAGCCATTGTATCCATTCTTGAAAGATAATATTTCAGGTTCTGAAAAAGAGAAGTTGGGCAATGCATTCAAAGTATATAAAGCAGATTTTGTAAATACCGAAGATGGTACTGGTATAGTTCATACTGCAGTCATGTATGGGCAAGATGACTTTGAATTGGGTACAAAAGTTGGATTGCCAAAATATCATCTCGTCAATGAAGATGGAACATTCAAGGATGAAGCTGGTTTCTTGGCGGGCAAGTTCGTCAAGGATGAATCTACGGATGTGGATATAATCAAAGATTTAGCGGGCAGAGGACTTCTATTTGATAAAGGAAAACATGAACATAGCTATCCATTCTGCTGGCGTTGTCATACTGCACTCATATATTTTGCTAGAGATTCTTGGTATATCAGAATGTCAGATTTGAGAAATAAATTGGTCAAAGAAAATGAAAGTATCAATTGGGAACCAAAACATATAAGAGATGGCCGTTTCGGAGAATGGTTGCGTGAAGTCAAAGATTGGGCAATATCTCGCGAACGATATTGGGGTACGCCACTACCTATATGGATATGTGAAAAATGTGGCGAAAGGAAGGTGATTGGTTCTGTGGAGGAAATAAAGCAAAAGTCGAAAAATAATTATTTTGTTATGAGGCATGGAGAAGCAGAGAATAATACATTAGGTATTCTTAGTTCTGATCCAAAAGTTGCACATAATTTGACTGAAATTGGGAGAAAACAAGTAGAAGAATCTGCTAAATCTATCAAAAATCTACAGATAGATTTGATAATTACCTCGCCATTTGTCAGAACATTGG
>JBAZBL010000004.1:0-88646 GCA_041671485.1 Minisyncoccota bacterium | reverse complement strand
CGACAAAGCTGTAAAGCTTCTGAACGATCGGCCGAGAAAACGGCTAAACTATTCAACGCCGAGGGAAGTGTTTAAAGGGTGTAGCGATTCAAGCTAGAACTTAAGCCGTAGTGGAGGATGTTAGAACTGTGTTTGAAAGAAGGAATGATGCGAGTATCTATATTCCTGCTTTTTACCCTACCCCTAAATACACTATGTAGTTTTGTTTATCTCATCTTGCGCCTTATCGGCCAACTGAAGAAAACTATCTATATCGGCCATACTCATCTTCCTCACTCTTGTGTCTTTGATGCAGAAAACACCCACAGGTAAATTACTCGCTTTATCATACAGCGACTTGCCAGCATAAAATCTGATGAATGGTTCACCTATGACCATTGAGTTGTCCTTGAAGATAGGGTCCTTCGTGGTGTCTTCCACGATATAGATATCCTCATGGAGCAGAGCGTGCCCACAAAATGAAATATCTCTCGGGCCTTCTCTCTGTTTTAGGCCTTGAACCGACTTATACCATTCTCGGTCTTTATCAATAATCGTTATGGTAGAAATCGGCACAGAGAACTTGGATGTGGCCTCTTTGGTGATGCGGTCAAATCTTTCTTCACTCTTTGTATCGAGAATCTTCAAATCTTGAACTGCACAGATTCTGTCTTTTTCAAATATTGGAATTGGGGCTTTTATCATCCATACAATTTTACCCCCCCCAGCATTTAAAAACAAGGGCGGAGTTAGAACTCAAAATGGCCCTTGAAATAAGGGTATCTTTGGAGAAAAATGATGGGTGCCTAACGGGATTCGAACCCGTGCTGGAGGTTCCACAAACCTCAGTGCTAACCATTACACCATAGGCACCATATTTCACTTCAATTGTATTTGGGTGACCTCTCATTTATACCAGACTTATGGTTACTTAGTCTAGCTAGAGCATATAACAAAGAAGACAACCTATTGAGATATGCGAGTGTATGAGGACTGATCTTCACCAAACCTTGTTCGGAAACTGCTACAACTCTACGTTCTGCTCTGCGTACCAATGTTCTAGCGAAATCAAATGATGTGGCGATATTCGTACCACCACTGATAAAAAAAGTCTTTATTGGTGGAAGAGTTTTCTCTATATCCGCAATGATATTTTCCTCTACTTGTACCTTATCTTCACCAATAGTCTTCCCTGCTCCAGCAACTTCAGCCTGAACAATGAATAAGCTCTCTTGAGCTTGATGAATAATTTCTTTAAATGAGACGTCCAATATCGTCAACTTATCAATCTCTTCCGATGTTTTCACAATTCCCAAGAATGAATTTGCTTCATCCAGAGAACCAAGGGCTTCAGCGATAAGAGAACTCTTCGATGTGCGTTGATCGCAACCGAAAGTTTTGGTACTACCATCATCACCTTTGCGTGTATAGAGCATGTGTAAAGTATACTCTGTATACTATTAGAGACAATATCATTGATCTTTGTCCGCAGATCGGAGGATTGAATTCTATTCTGGTGCGCGGGACAGGACTTGCACCTGCATGCCCGTAATGGGCGCTACCACCTCAAGGTAGTGCGTCTGCTAGTTTCGCCACCCGCGCGTAATTCACGAGAACTTACAATTGAATATTATTCTGTTTTAGGACTTTCGGCAACTTCAGGAACTTTATCAACTTCTGATGCTGGAGTAGCAACTGTTTCTAAAACAGGCATTTCTTCTTCTTCATATTTTGCTTCCATAGTCCTTCGCATTTGATGTCTGATTGCTTTCGTTGCCTTTTCGCGGATGAAGTAAAGCTTGGCACGACGAACCTTGGATCGACGTATCATTTCGATTTCATCTATCATAGGAGAATACAGTGGAAAGATCCTTTCTACACCCACGCCATCTATTGCTTTTCTTACAGTGAATGTACCACCAGCTTCTTTGCCGTGTTTCCTTGCCAATACTAGTCCTTCGAATGCCTGCAGACGGAATTTACCCTTTTCTTCCTCTATCTTCTGCCAGACACGGATAGTGTCCCCTGGACGAATATCCAGTTTCTTGCGGTGTTCTACATTTACAGGTGAAATAATCTTGCTTGCCATAGTTAAAGTACATTAACACAATATATAAAAACATTCAATTTGAAGACAAATCCTAAACTATTTTTTTCATATCTAATGGTATGTCTGATTCTACCTTTATCTTTTTATTATTACAGTCAATAAATTCTATTGACTTGGCATGAAGTGCCATTATAGACAAATCAACTGGCATTGGCTTCTTTGGAGCATATAGTTTATCACCAACAACAGGATGCTGTATGGATGTAAAATGTACCCTTATCTGATGTGTTCTGCCTGTCTTTGGTTCGATTCTTACGAGAGTAGCCTTTTCTAGTTTCTCTTTACCATGAACCAGAACCTTACACTTTATGTTTTTTATCTTTTCCCAATACGTCTCTGCCTCTCTCATCTCCCCTCTTGCACCTCTTTGGGATGACCATTTGCGAAAGTCAGATCCAGATCTTCCTATAGATTTGTTTATCGTACCAAAAGGTTCTTTCATCTCTCCCCAGACGAGAGCCAGATACGTCTTCTTTATCGTCCTTTCTTGGAATTGTCTCTTCAGACAATCAAAACCTTTAGGAGTTTTCGCAATCAAAATTACACCAGACGTCTCTGTATCGAGCCTGTGCACAATCCCTGGCCTTGATATTGACTCACCCTTTTGTGAACGAGCGGGTTCTCCGACGTCTTTTGTATCTGGATAGTTCTCTAGTATCCAATCAGACAAAAATAAACCTTCTTTCTTACCATCACCGTGTACCATCATTCCAGAAGGTTTATTAACAGCCAAAATGTCTTGATCTTCATACAAAATATTGATCTTCACTTTGTCTCTGTTGCTCATGACATGAATATACGCTAGTCTATGATTGAGTGCAAAGTGTGATATATAAGATATTTTGCGCGCTTAGCTCAGTTGGTAGAGCAACGCTTTTACACAGCGAAGGTCGGGGGTTCGAATCCCTCAGCGCGCACTTCTACGCTAAAGCTTCGAAGTGCAAGCACCAAATATTTATTTTCGTCAATATTGTTTTTTCTTTTACGTATGAGAAGATTCACACATGGGACAAAAGGAAAAACACTTAACTATTTTTGAAGGTAAAAGAGTTCGAAGGGATTGGTATAACGACCAATGGTATTTGAGTGTGATCGATGTTATTGAGATTCTCACCGACAGCACGATTCCCAAACGTTATTGGTCTGACTTGAAAATCAAACTAAAAAATGAAGGGAGTGAGGTGTACGATAAAATCGTACAACTGAAATTTACCTCCTCTGATGGTAAAAAATATGAAACTGACTGCTTTTCTATTGCCGATATATTTCGAATTATCCAATCCATTCCATCCCCAAAAGCCGAGCCCTTCAAGCTTTGGCTTGCCCAAGTTGGCAAGGAAAGGATTGATGAAATCCGTGACCCAGAACTTGCTGTGAATCGAGCCAAAACAATCTATGAAAGGAAGGGTTATCCCAAGGATTGGATTGACAAGAGGTTACGTGGGATTAATGTCAGGAATACTCTTACAGATGAATGGAAAAGTCGCGGACTAAAAGAAGGTACAAACTTTGCCATTCTAACTGACGAGATCTACAAGGAAAAACTTGCAAGTAAGGTTGCCTAGAGACACACCCTCATACGCCGTTTTTTGTATCACTTTCCAAAAGTGCTACGGGCGCATGGGCAAAGAAATTACACTTTTATCAGAAAAGTGATATTATATTTACATTATGAAAAAATACAAAAAAGGTTTCGTTGTGCCATTATTAATAGCAATTATCGCGGTATTAATGACCGTGGGAGGGATCTATATTTATCAAATAAAGAAAGTTGGGACACCTGTTTCACCTGCGGGTACCGAAGTTCAGAATGATAGTCCAGTCCCGAAAGCCACCAACAATCAGCAAGATCAAGTGAACCAGAAGATTACTCTCGATATGTCTTCTGTGTTCAATCAAAATAACAAAACCATACTTACCCAAGCATTTAGTGAGCCGGCAGATTTTAATGGACATTATGTGGTCGCAAGCATTGGTTGCGGATCCGGATGTTTTACCTATGCAATTGTCGATAAAAATACAGGAAAAGTTTATCAAGCTCCAAAGATTAATGATGTGGGTGATTACAGAGGAGATACAGGTCAGCCATATAGTTTATCGAGCAACCAGATCAAGTTAATAACAGATAATGGATCGAAAATTGAAACATATTCATTTAATGGTACAAATTTCACTTTAGTTTCTAGTGTTGCTATTTCTTCTCAACCTTCTATAACAATTCTTTCTCCAAAAAAGGGTGAGTTCTGGAAAATGGGACAAACATATATTATTTCCTATTCACTAAATGGTAATTATGGTCCTGTCATGATTAAGCTAAACAGATATGCTGATGATGGCACCTTCCTAGACTCAAGACTAGTAACAGAAACAGAAAATCGTTCAGTATCATATACAATTCCAACAGATTTGGCAGACACTAGGGGAGCTGCTAATAGATACAAGATTGAGATCTACCCAGCAACAGGAAGAGAACTAGTAAAGAGAAGTGAGTATTTTAGTATAATTAGATAGTTGAATCTTTTATTTCTGTCTGATTTAATCATATTCCTAGCAAGAAAGGTTCCCACTTCGTACCAGACGACGCACATCTTCACTTTCTCTGCCAGTTGGCCGATCAAGCTTCGAAGTGCAAGCACACTGATTTATACAAATAAACAAAAACACCCCTGTCGACAAAACGATTCGTGGTGTTTTTGATTGAAGTAAAATACTTACTAAATTACATCATAGGTGCTGGTGAGCTAGTTTCACAATTCTTGCATGATGACTTGTGTGTGAAGACAAGATACAAAGCAGAAAGACCTACCAAGATATAGACAATTGTTGCTAGGGCTGATCCTAGGTATGCAACAACGTCGCCAACACCAAGACCAACTAGAAGCCAGTTTAGGCCCCCTATCACTAGAAGAACAAATGCAATTGAATGTAATGCTTTCATAATATTATTTTTTAACTATTAATTTATAATAAAGACCTAATACAATTGTACCATGCACACAATAATTGCAATACCAAGTAATTCACACCCTATTTTTGATTTTTGCCCTAAATTCTTGATTTTGTCCCCAATCTTTGATTTTTGATTTTTGATCTTTAATCTATCCCTTGTCCTCCCGGGAAGAATCGAACTTCCATCAAGAGCTTAGAAGTCTCCTGTTCTATCCATTGAACTACGGGAGGATATGCATAAACGTAACATTTTTCTTTCCTCCTGTGAAGAAAGCTTGTGAAGCCTATATAGAAGGGTCTCCTGGACCAGAATATGCCTTGATCAAAGATGCATGATCTGTCGCTTTTTTATTGTAATCTTTCAACAGTCTTTCAAATACATTAGTATCAAATATTTCCTTTTGATCTTGATGGATTGAGCCACCTGATTCACTAAGACTATTATTCATATTCCTATATGTATATATACCGAAAATAACAAGAGCAACCGTTAGAATAAATGCAAAAACAAGTAATATAGTCCATCCTATATATGGATCATGAATTATTCTATTAATATTTAACTTTATTTTTATTTTCATATTTTTATAACAATTGCAGAAATATCATATTCTGCAGTCCATTTACCAAGCTTTGTTTTGTCTACAACATATCCTCCAGATGGACCCAATCTTACATCTCCAATCGTTATCCCATAAGGAAGAGTCTCCGAAAGCTTGAGTGTTCGCATTACAGAATTCCATGAACCATTTATTTCCACATGCGCACGAAGAGTAGAGGTTGCACCTATTGTTTGATTGTTTGTATTCTCTGCTGTTAGCGCAGAAATCTTTACTTCACTACCAGACTTTGATCCCAAGGCCTCCAGTGCTTCAACAAAAGATACAATTTCATTGTTTCCTATCAAAAGAGCGTTTATCTTCTGCCGATCACCTATAGTAGACTCATACAATTTGCTAAGATCATTTTCTTGATCTTTATTGGATATTTCACGATTTGTAATATTTCTTGCCGAAATTGCTCTTTCTATAATGGAGTTATTTGCATAATACATATATACATATATAGCGATCGTTGAAAATAACGTTATGATAGCAACAATAAACAGTGACAAATGTGCGTATTTTGGCTTCATGGTAATGGACGAATAAATCTAAGTGAAAACTGTATATTTGATCTTTCTGCGAGTTGGGATACTGGCAATTCGACACTAGCATTTTTTGCCAAGCTTTCTAGTCTGCCCTTGAAAGCTAATAAAGATTCTCTAGTTGGTGCTTTGCCTTGAATGATTACAGACACAGAAGAAGCAGAAACTGTAGCATAATCAAAAGATAATATTGTGACATTTCCTCTTGCTTCAACCATCTCCTCGATAATAGATGATGCATGAACTTTATTGCTAATCTTATCCAAGAATGTAAACAGTGTCGAATCTACTTTCAGTTCTTTTTCTATTGCCAAAAGACCACTCGCTTTGCTCTCGTCTTTGAGAGAAGAAATTTTGTTTAAACTATCTTTTTCTTTGATACGAGCATTGATATATATTGGTAGCATTGACACAATACCAATCAATATTGCTACAGAAAACAAGAAACAACCAACAGTAAGAAGACGAATATAATATTCTCTGCGTATGGCTAACTTTTCGGCTGTTGGAAGTAATATATGGCGCATTTTATTTATTATAAAGGCAGGGCCAAACCAGCAGCTACAATATATTCAAATGATTCTTCGAAAGATATTGGTGGTATATCATGATTGATATCCAATACATTTTTCCAAACATCTATCTCTTGGTCCAATTGTATATCATTTACGGCGCTACCTTTAAAAGAATCTCTTAATAATATCGCATCCCTACCAACACACATAATCTTTGATATGGATGTACTTGTATCTGGACGAGTCGTCCAATAGTTATTAACACGACCAATTTCTTTTATTAGAATGTCTGTCTTCAAAGATCCTGATACTGGCTTTGTACCATCCATTCTGCTTCCCCAAACAATAGTAGAAGAAAAGTGAACTGCCATACCAGATACTATATATATTCCTGTTTTTCTATTCATGATATGAAGTATTAGTTTTGTCTCTTCAGACGTGGGTTCAATCGCTGTTCGAGCTATTGATTTTGGCACTACTTCAAATGCTACTGGCGTCAGATTTGATAGACGTAATATAGATATATATTTCTCAATATATATCTTTGGTACTACAGATACTGTAGCCTTCAAAACTCCACCGGTAACAGATTTTGGTAATATATCTATATAGAATACTGCATCTTTTGCGGATAAAGGAACATTCTCTTCAAGCTTAAATTCTATGTTTTCATGTACAGCCCTAGGATCATCTGATGATATATCTGTTTGAAATAGATACGCTTTTTCTTCTGGCAAAGATACTTTGACATAGGATAATTTATATTTGCGAACAAACGAAGACAAGATTTCGACAAACTTTTTCTCATCTCTTACATCACCACCATCTATAAGACCTGTTGGTAATTCTTGCATACCATAAAAAGCGATTTTATTGCCATGAATTGTCCTATCATAGGCAATACAACGTATCGCATCATCAGAGATGTCGAGGCCAACATGTGGCATGAATAAAATTTTTGGTGGAGGAAACAATTTGAAGAACGAAGATGAATGTCTCATACCTAAATTGTAACATATTAGTCTCTATTGAAATAAGCTCTGAATATTTCCCTTAGTGCCGGCAAGGCTGATACAAATATTATGACCAGAATGATTGGCAATATATATCTATCTGGATTTGGTATGAGTGCGCCGAGACCATAGCCGAGCCAAAGCATACCCCAAGTCCATATGAAACCACCAATTATGTTGAAAGTGATAAATGTTTTATAAGGCATATTCCCTACTCCAGCAACAATTGGTGCAAATGTCCTTATAATCGGTATAAATCGAGCAATAACAATCGTTTTCTTTCCATATTTTTCGTAGAATTGTTGCGCGCGTATAATATATTTCTTATTGAAAAATAAAGAATCTTCTTTTGTGAATATTGCAGGACCAACTTTCTTGCCAAAAGCATAACCTACACTGTCTCCGGCGACAGCAGCAATGAATGCTCCGACTAGAAGCCAGGCAAATGATATATAACCTTGAGATGCCAAGAATCCTGCTGTGAAAAGGAGAGAATCTCCTGGGAAGAAAAAACCAAAGAATAGTCCAGTCTCTGTAAATATAATAGCAATAACTCCAATTGCTCCTACTGTTCCTATTATTATTTCTGGATTTAAAAATTGAGGCATTGTAATTTATTTTATGTCTTTTGTTTTGTCTAGATATGCTTGTAGTATGAGAGCCGCGGCAGAAGCATCACTCATATCATTCTTGCCTTGTATTCTTTCTGCTTCCACACTTGTCATAAATTCTGGCTCTAGATAAACAGTGAATTTCTTCAACTCCAATTCCTTTTTGAATATTTCTACTTCATCAAATATAGCATTTGGTTCACCTTTATAATTCCTAGACTCACCTATCACGATTTCTGATATTTCATTGTCTTTGCAAATCTTTTTGACCTTATTTATTGCTTCTTTTGAATTTGGGATAACAACGAGTGGCATAGCAAATTCCCTATTTTGATCGGAAATTGCGACGCCAATGCGTTTTGTGCCATAGTCTATGCCGAGGATTTGCATTCACACATTGTACTTTACTTTGAGACAAATTGGAAAACGACTATAAATCGATGATATAATCCAAAAATGAATAAAAAATATGATCGAAATCCCAATATTAATTGTCTTGTATGCAAAAGTTATATCTATAGAAAACCTTCTGTGATAAAAAATAACAGTGGTCATGTTTTCTGTAATAAGATATGTTATGGAATATTCTGTCGAAAAGAAACACCTTGTATTGTTTGTAGAAAACCCATAATATCTAGTATGAATAAAAAGACTTGCAGTAGAGAATGTGCAAATAGACACAGGGCTGGAATAAAATACAAGATCAACAGACCACAAGATATAGTCAAATCTCAAAAAGCCTTAAAGATCAGACTTATGAAACAGCGCGGAAAGATATGCGAAAGATGTAATTATGACATCTATGAAATATTACAGACCCACCATAAGAACAGAGACAAGAATGATAACAGATTAGAAAATTTAGAATTGATTTGTCCAAATTGTCACGCAAAAGAACATTTCTTGGAAAAAAGCTGGCTGAAAAATTTCTTTGAAAAAAGATCAATTTACTGATATAGTCTGCTTTGTTGGAGGGGTGTGCCGAATGGTAAGGCAGCGGTCTTGAAAACCGCCGGGAGCAATCCCTTGCAGGTTCGAGTCCTGTCCCCTCCGCCAAAATAGATTAAATATTCACACCCATTTCTCTCCATGTAATGCTACAATAGTGTCATGGCAACAGAAGCTCTAGTATCTTGGAATGCGACGGAACATATTCACACCGAGAAAGGTGCCGATTGGTATTGGGCAGTCGGTATTATCACTCTTGCTCTGACCGCTGTTGCAATAATATTCGGCAATATAATAACTGCAATATTCATAGTAGTAGCAGCATCAGCACTTGTAATACATGCGGCAAAACCAGCGAGGAATATATACCATGAAGTCAATGACCGTGGCATCATTGTAGACAATATACTATACCCTTTTCTCTCTCTAGAATCATTTTGGATACCACACGATGAATTCCCACCCAAAATAATCCTAAAATCTCGAAAAACTTTTTCACCATACATAATTCTTTACATAGATGAAGTAGATCCAGAGTCTGTGCGAGAAGTTTTACTCCGATATATAGGAGAGACAGAACATCATGAATCTCTTCTGAAACAAATATTCGAAAGATTTGGTTTTTAAAAAATGATTTGCAAATTATCTCGAGTGAAAAAATTATTTCTCAAATAAAATTAATAAAAAGTTTTTGTAATAAAAAGTTATACACACTTTTCGTATTTTTTTGCTCGCAATGATACACAAATAATTCTATAATTGATAGAGGTCGAGCATTGTCAGCAAATTAATGTATGCTCAAATAACTCACATGGCAAAGAAAAAGAGAAAGGCGGCAAAGAAGACAAAGAAAACCAAGAAGGCAAAGAAGCGCCGCCGATAGTAGCAATAGTGAAAACACAAAAAACATCTCACGTCGTAAGATCGACTCGGGATGTTTTTTGTTAGATCTTATTTTTGTTCGCCACAGTGAATCAATCTTTGATCTTTGATTTTTAATCTTTGATCTTTTCAGTCGGGTGCCCCCGAGAGGAATCGAACCTCTATTACAGGATCCGCAATCCTGAGTCCTATCCGTTGAACGACGAGGGCAGAATATAAATCAAAGATTAAAGATCAAAGATTTTAATTTTCAATTTAGCTTATTGAGAGATGCCATAGCCCGAGACTTCAGTCTGCTTGCAGTATTCTTCTTGATATATCCAGTCTTGGCGGCTTTGTCTAGCGCTTTGTATAGAGTTGGGGTAATACTCATTGCTCCGTCCTTGTCTTTTACTTTTACCAATTTTCGAAAGGCTTTTATTGCCTTTTCTATAGATGCTTTACTACGTAGGTTGAATATGCGCTTTCTTTCTGATGCGCGTAATGCTTTTTTGGCAGAAGAAGTAATAGCCATAACGACTCTCAAATTAGCACAAATCTATGCTATTATGCAAGTATGATTGCATTTCTTAGAGGTAAAATCCTAGAGATCAATACAAAAGATATAGTGCTCTATACAAATGGAGTTGGATACAAAATCTATATAACTCCAAGTACTATTCATGATTTCAAAAAAGATTCTGAAGTATCTCTATGGATTCACTTCAGGGTACGTGAAGATACACAAGACTTGTATGGCTTCACAACAAAGAAAGATCATGATTTCTTTGAACTTCTTTTAACTGTTTCTAGTATCGGACCAAAATCTGCTTTAAACATTTTATCTCTTGTATCGAGTGATACGCTAACAAATGCAATAAGGACTGGTTCAATAAATCATTTGGTAAAAGTCTCTGGAATTGGAAAGAAAACTGCAGAAAAGATATTATTGGAACTCAAAGACAAGCTCGGTACTTTCGATAGTAATGAAGAAATGAGTGAAGAAATGTCTAGCAATGCCGATGTACTCGATGCTCTCAAATCTCTTGGTTATGATCTTGATGAAGCGAGACAAGCTTTGAAAAAGGTTAATATTGGTCCAACAGATGATACAAGTGCAAAATTAAAAGCTGCTCTAAAAATTCTAGGGCAATCATCTTCAAAACTATGATAGACAATACACTAGAAAAAATTCGTCGTATAATACCGTTTTCTGTCTTCAAGACTTTTCAACCAATATATCACTGGACACTATCTTTTTTTGCAGCTCTTTGGTATAGATTTCCTTCTCGCAAAATAAAGGTTATTGGTGTTACTGGAACAAAAGGCAAAAGCTCAACGGTTGAAATACTAAATGCAATCCTAGAAGAGTCTGGATACAAAACAGCACTTTCAAGTACAATCAGATTCAAGGTTGGTGAACTTTCGTCGGAGAATCTCTACAAAATGACTATGCCGGGCAGGTTTGCAATACAGAAACTCATAAGAAAAGCTGTAAACCATAAATGTGACTATATAATCATAGAAATGACATCCCAAGGTTCCCTACTATATCGTCATCGCTTCATACAGTTAGACGCTCTTATATTTACAAATCTTGCTCCAGAACATATAGAAGCACACGGCTCATACGAGAATTATGTATCCTCCAAACTTTCTATTGCAGATAGGTTGGTCAAATCCAAGAAGCCAAACAAGGCTCTTATAGTAAATGCGGATGATAAAGAAAGTTATCGTTTCCTAGAATATAATGCCGATAGAAAGATTACATATTCTGTAAATGATGCACGACCATATGAGATAAAAAGAGAAAACATATCATTTGCTTTGAACGATAGGATAGTCAATTCGCAACTGTCTGGTCTCTTCAATCTGTACAATATCTTGGCTGCAACTTCAACTGCAAAGAGTCAGGGAGTATCTGACGAAACAATAATTCGTGCAATAGAAAAGTTTGATGGTATTCCAGGACGAGTACAAAAGATCGAGGCAGATATGGCAAGATCCAATCTCGCCAAACAAGACTTTACTGTAATAGTTGATTATGCTCATACACCAGATTCATTGGAAAAGCTATATCAGGTATTCCAATCATCAAAAAACATATGCGTTCTTGGTGGTACTGGTGGTGGTAGAGATTCTTGGAAAAGGAAAGAAATGGGAAGAATTGCCGACCAGTATTGTGATGAGATTATACTAACAGATGAAGATCCATATGATGAAGACCCCAAAAAGATAGTTGACGATGTTGCGCATGGTATAACTTCACAAACACCAACCATTATGATGGATCGTAGAGAAGCGATACGCGAAGCAATTCACCGAGCACAATCAGGAGATTCTATACTTATAACAGGCAAAGGTACAGATCCATATATTATGGGATTACGTGGCACCAAAACACCATGGAGCGATGCACGTATTGCTAGAGAAGAGATAGAGGACGAATTGAGTAAGAGAAATAAATAGAAACTATATAACTTTATTGCCGTATTCTATGTTTAGTGCATCAAGTGTCTTTGGGCCAACTATTCCATTTTCATTTTTTATACCCTTTTTGCTTTGAAATTCAGTAAGCGCAGCTTTTGTACATGAACCGAAAGTACCAGTTCTCGGACAATCATTTTTACTTCTTGAAGATGGTGGGTACCATCCTTTTGATTGTAATGCCGTCTGCAATGCGAGAATGTCTTTGCTCGGACCATCATTTATTTTTATCTCCCTTTGCCACTTATATGGCAACATAAGCGTATCATAAGCAAGACTATAGTCATTGCCAGAACCAAAGAAATCTTGTACTCCGAGATATGTCTGGAAAGCAAGATCTTTGATTGCAAGATCTCTTGTACTTTCATTTGCAAATTGTTGTTCATATATATATCCATACTCTATGAGCATACTTGGTGCATCAGAAGTATTGTACACACCTATAGCGATCAATTCTGATTCTTCTATTACCCCTTCACTTTCACCTTTTAGATCACTTACTGCATTGTACTTGGCCAATCTTTGAAATATAGATTCTGCAATTGTCTTTGTGGTTGTACTATTTGCAAATTGTTCTTCTGGAACATATATAGCAAAACCGCTGTGGTCCCCAGGACTATTCGATGAATGTCCAGGATTATCATTGAAATGAATATGAATAACAATATCCATATCCTTTTCATTTGCCCACTTTGTGATGCCATAAAGGCGCAAAGCAACATTATTTGGGGCACTGTTATGATATACTTTTGGCTTCGTCGAATTGGTACCAACTATTGATTGGAGACGAAGAAATTCTTCTTTATATAGATTTTTCCATTCAATTATCTCTCCCCAAGAATCTTTGAAATACTTTGATAATTCTGGCAACCAAGACTTATCATCTCTAACAACAATAACTTCATATCTATTATTATTTCTCAGTATGTCTGCTAAATTATTCGCTAATTCAATATTCATATCTCTTTCCTTAAGATCTCTATATTCTGCACCACCATAATTTGGCTCATGTCCAGGAACCAAGAGAATGTGAATCTTATCTGTACCACGAGTAGCAGAAATATTGTATTTTGATTGCAATCCAGCGACAGTTTTTGGCTTGTGCATGATAACCGCGGCAAGTTGACTAGCAATATTTGCGATTGCATCAGTTATATATTGAGACTGAAGAGGATAGTTATTGACTATCCAAGGAGCCCCGATAAGAGCAAACAATAAACAAGCGATTATGAGATGTCTCATCCTCCATATTTTAGCAGATTTTTGCCAAGCCTAGAATGGATAACTATCTATCGAGAATCCTATACAAGAATATTCCGCTAGCAATAGAGACGTTGAGAGATTCCTTCTCTCCTTTCATTGGAATCTCGGCAATTGTATCAGCCATTTTTAGTAATTCATCTGATATACCATTGACTTCATTTCCAAGAATAATCATGACCTTTGAACCAATTTTTACTTTTTTGTAATCAATAGAACCTGATGCTTGCTCCAATGCAATAATATCAAATCCTTCCCTTTTCAATGTTCTGATCAATTTTATAGCTAACAATTCATCATTTATCTTTTCCCAATCGATCATTTCTTCTGCACCTAGAGAAACTTTTGCAAAATCATTTCTTTTACGACCAAAGCGGTCTTTTGGTGTAGGGGTAGTATTTAGGCAATATATCTTTGATATACCTAGTGTTTCGGCTGTACGAAATATGGAACCTACGTTGTGAACACTCCGTATATTGTCGAGCAACAAGCGTATGTCTCGTTTTTTTGTTATCATAGATATGCACATCAAGGACTAACCTTGACGTATAGACATTAACTAAAAATAATAAATACATCAATATGCTTTCAATATTCCCTTCACTACTTACATATGAACAACTTTCTCCATTTCTGATCCGCCTTTCTCTCGGTGCCGTATTTCTATTCTGGGCATATCGTAGTTTTCGTGCAAACAAATCGTCAAACAATGTCTCTCTCAATACTAAAATAATTCAGATCATAGAAGGTCTGTTGGGAATCATGCTCATTATCGGCCTATGGACTCAACTAGCCGCCCTAATTATTCTCATTGACCTTATTGTTCGCCTCATAGATCGCATCCGAGGAAAAGCCTTCCTCACAGACGGAGTCAATTACTATCTCCTACTACTCATCATGGCAATTTCACTTCTCGTAACAGGAGCAGGTTTCTTTGCATTTGATATGCCGTTGTAAATATGTTGGTGCCCCGAACAAGAGATTATTATAACCATTTTCTCGGATAGGGATTATATGCAGGGGTTGTACAATCGGTTGATGTTTATTAAGGCGATGTGTGTTTAAGAGTCCTTGTCCAAATGGTATTATAAGTATACTAGAAGATTGGGAATATATGGAATCGTTGTATACAAGCTTTGTGGGGATTAAGGCGGAGTTGGAGATGGCACACACGGATTGATTTACTTTATTGATTAATCTATCGGATTGTAAGTATTTACTACTTAGTCCTTCGCATTTTATTAATAAACTCAGCTTTGAATGTAATATAAATATTTTCACCGTCTTGGTGTTGTTCTATATAAGTTGGAAGGGGTTGTCTTTTATGCATCTCAGGGTCATCGGTTCTGGCTTCGACTCTTAGATATGGTAATGGCACAATCCTTTGGGCAACTGCCTTGCCAACTTCCTTTCTGCCATCTTTAAAACGCAAGTGTATTGTCCATATACTCAAGAATGGATGCTCACTACTTACTTTCTGTCTAAGTAGACTGATCCATTCTTCGCTCTTCTCGTGATTAACAAAGACTAACAAACTGAACTTCACTGACTTATCACCATATTGGTTCTGTTTCTTCTCAACAACTTTTAGAGCTTCGTCAAAAGATTTGAAGTGAGGATAAATACCAGTTAGCTCCACTGGTTCCATTTTCATATCATCAGGATTTTCTGCAAAAGATATAAAATCGAAATCTGGGTAAGCCCTTGTGGCTTGGTCATACTGCGCCAACCACCAATCTCTCCTCGTATATTTCTTTAAGGCAAGAGTGAAGAAATATGCCACAAATCCTTCTCTGGCTTTCTTTACCTTTTCATCTGAACTTGAAAAGAATTTTTCAGAACCGACTCTGTCCATAACCTTACCTACTTGATCTAGAAGTGTATGTGGATGTGCAAAGAATATTCCTGTCATAATCTTGGTCTATTTTATTTTCCTGATTTATCTCGATTATCGTCTTTGCATAACATTTTGCAATTTTCTGCAATTGTTCTTCCTCCTTCATGCCACGGTTTTATATGATCAGCTTCCATTTCAGAAATATCCCACTTTATTTTCTGTTTTTTCTGTTTTTTACAATCTGTACAGATACCGTTTTGTCGCTCGTATGCCTCGCGCTTCATTTTATCGGTAAAGGCACGAATTGAAAGATATTTTTCTTGTCTCGTCAATACATACGGATAAACACCAGATTTTTTCGTTACATCTTCGTCTTGCATCAACTCTTTGATTTCGGTCTCCAGTTTCTCGGCATTCAGTTTTTTGTCTTTAAATTCGTTATACAACTCACCCCACCCCACGCTGTTCATTTCTCGACGATAATTGGTAAATGTTTTCCGTACCCAATCAATTACATTTTGGAAATAGTCCCACAATTTGTCAGCGTTCTTGTCGTGCTGGTGTTTAGCCATGTAGCCCGCCACTTCACCGTTGTTTATCCACGAAAGTGCGGTTTCCAGATACTCTTGCCGAATTGGCGATCCGCTGACTAATGCTCCGCCATCATTTGCCAAATGATAGGATACGCAGCCCGTTTTACTGAATTTGAGTTTTGCATCCGAGAGCCATGGTCCAGTGTAGACGGCGTTAAGCAACTCCTGCGGGGTAAGTTTTTCACCAGCTGTATTTATAACTTCAAACCATTCAATGCGCTCCTTATCGGTGCCGTCACAAAAGTAGATCATGAGCTCGTAGTCGAGTATCTGGTCTTTTTCTTCCTTGGTGAGATTATGGAAATAGCGGTCATGAATGGAATAGTCGCCGCTCACGTACTGACAAATGCTTAGTGTACGCTGTTGACCATCAAGCAACTCATAGTTTCCGGCGCTATTTTCTATCCAATACATGACATTAAGCGGAAATTGATGTTGAACAGTATGCATGACCGCATCACGTTGCTCGGGCTTGTAGACAAATTCCCGCTGGTATTTTGGGCGAATATCTAGCTTACCTCCATAAGCTACCACTCCTTCTTCGGCACTGTCTTTGTAGCCACCAAATACTTCGCGCACAGAAATTTTATGTAAATCAATTTTCATATTATTTTTTTACCTTCTTATTTTTAATTAAAATTCGATTATATATTTTTCTACCTTCAATTAAAGTAAAACATTCGTAACCGATCCATCTTGCAGAATTTGCAACGCCCAATATTTCAAACTGTGCTGGACTATATTTATCAACAAAGGTAATCGGTACGCCCATTACTCCCTTATAATCCATTGGTATATCGGCTACCTTATCAACATTTATTACGTTGTAGTTATCGTATTTAGGAAATTCTTCTGACGAATATTTCTTATATAATTCTATTTTTTCATGACGTTTTGTAGTGTCGAGGTTTGTATACCATACAATTCTACCCATACTGAAAAACTTTGTACCGTTTTCAATTTTTATTCTTGACTCTGTTTCAATGTCATAATCATTAGGAACCTGAAACCATTTTGTACCACCATTATCGTAACCATGCCATAATTTATTTTCTTTGATAAAACCGAAGGTTTCTTTATAGGTTACTGCATTTTGGTCGCCTAGAATCAAAAACTTTTTATTATATTCCACAAGTTGCGCTACATACTCACGAAAGAGCGAAAACGGCGGGTTGGTTACGACAATATCTGCCTCTTTAAGCAGTTCAATACACTCATCACTGCGAAAATCTCCGTCGCCCTTTAGAGCAGTGGCGATGTTGGCATCGTTTTTCAAAAGCCATTTCACATCGGCAATCCCAACAGCGCCGTCGGCATTGCTATCGGTTACTTCATTAAGCTCAATTTTAAACGGCTCTTTACCTTTCGGTTTTAGACCTTTGACTTCAAAGAGCGGCAACTGCCCTCCGGCAATTGGCGACTTTGTAAAACTGGTAGTGATTAACTTTTTGAGACCAAGCGCATTAAAGTTGGTGGCAAAATATTTGAAAAAATTGCTTTCAAACGGATCGTCGCAGTTGCAATACACCACCTTACCTCGAAACTGTTCTTTGTAGTGCTTTAATTCTTTTTCAATATCAATAAGCTGGGTATAAAACTCGTCTTGCTTTGCTCTACCTGCTTTATGTAGATTACTATTTAATGATTTAGTAGCCATAGGTTTATTTAAAAAGCTCTCTAGCTGAAATTCCTATTATCACTAGAAACTACTTTTAGAAGAATTAAAAGACTGCTCAATTAACGTCATTATATATGAAATTTCTTCCATTTTAGTTAGAACAATTTCAGTTACCCCCCCACCATAATGACCAACTTTTGAAACATCCCTAGTGATTCCTTTGGGGTCGTTTAATTTTGATTTACCAATAATGATATGTAATTTTATTTGTGACTGTTGAATGTGCACATATAAAAATGCTTGATGTGTTCTATATGCGATATATTTTTTCTTAGGTCTCTCTTCAATATTACCACCTAAAGCTAAAATCTTTTCACGAATCATTTCAAAAAGGTCCCTAGTATCTTTATTTATATGATTAGTATGATCTTCAATAGTATAAACTTTTACCTCTTTGGTTACGTTTTCTATAGTCTTATTTCTAGTGATAGATTTTACTGATTCTTTCGCTTCAGGAGAAAGAAGTTGATTGTAAAGAATAGTTGAATTGTCATAGTTCTTTACTTCCCACAATTCAATTGGAAGGTCGCGAAAATTGATAGCATTTTGCTGATACCGATTGAATGACTTTGCCAGAAAAATAACACGGGACTGAGACCAATCTACATCATCTTTTCTAAGATTGGTCTGAAGTTTTTCGTTGTATTCAAGAATAAAGTCTGCTTTATTATTAAGCATTAGAGCAAGATAAGAATATCCTTGATCAATAACACTAAAACTCCTATCTCGTTTGTATTCAATAATCACGAATGAATTTGACTCATTGTCAAAAGCAAGAGTATCGATTCTAAAATCACCAAGAGGAAACTCCGTTCTGATAAATTGTAAACCAAATACGGTTTCAAGATTTTCTTCCGTCAATTTCTGAATATCTTTCTCAAGTTCTACATCTTTATCCCTTATAGCGATCAGCTTTGAATTTTGGATCTGGAAAATAGACATAAAGCAACATTACAACAAATTTGTACTTATCGCAAATAGATAAAAATGGTATAATACACCATGGGTGTTGGACCAAATTGTTAATTTTTCCCTGAATTCCGTCTCTGATAAAAATCAATAGATGAATTATCAAAATATTTAATCCAAAACCAAAATGAACAAGGTGATTATATTCTATCGAAGTTCAGTAACAGGAAGAAGAGTGAGGGAGGCATACGCTCTTAAGCATCCTCGTACCACCGAACGTGAGGTCCACCATAAAAAGAAATAATGCGTAAATGATTTCGCAATCAGAGATGGAATTCAAGGAGAAATATCTCAATCTCTATTTTTCTGCCATACATAGGATTTAATAAGTGAGCAAACAAAAAACTCCTCGTCAGAGAAGTCCTTTGTGGGAGTAGCAAGCGGGAGGATAAATCCTCTTGCGCCTTTCAGCCCTCATTTATGCTCCCATTATGCTCGGCTGAACTCTTGATGTACCCAGTAGGTCACTGTTGCTTTTAACCGCACCTTTCGCCCTAATGGGCAAATCCACCGCACAAAGGCGGATGACGGACTTAGTACACAACATTGTTTTCAATCTAAGACCGAAAAACACCAACTCTCACTACTCCGAATAAACTATAGCAGATCTTAGATAACTTCGTCACTATTATCCTATCCACGAAAAGGGTTATCAATGAAGAATGACAAAATCCATAGTCCAAAGAGAATAAGACCAACTACACGAAGATATGGAGGAAGTATTGTATCGTGACGAGAACGACTAAGCACAACCAAAATCACGCCTGCCATTATTACTGGAATGACAGGTATAAGCATAATAGTTTCAAGTGTACTTCCCGTTTCTGGTGTAATAAAGAAAGGAGATATGATTAAGAAAATCAAACAAATTCCAGCAACTTTCAAGATAATTTTTATTATTTTTTCTTCTAGCATTTTGGTAATTTAACTATACAACTTTATTTTAAAACAGCAAATCAATCAATATACTTTTTATAATGAATGAAAATATGAAATTATATTACCCCAATTAGTAATAATCACCGAAATTATTCCAGATCCTAACAAAGCAATAATGATAGTCACGGATTGCCCATATTCTTTTAGACACGCCTCACAGAACGGTAACAGTTTAATAAAATTCTTTCCCTGCCACTCAATTTTTAGATTTTGATGATATCCATTCTTATTTATGGGTACCAAGTAATTTTTCGAAATAGCTCTATCAATAAGATCATCAATCTTTTTTAGACGCCTACGCAATCTCTCCATAACAACCTCATCTGTCTCATTGTTATAGTGTCCTTGTATTTTTCTAAAATAGAACTCTCTAATAGTATCTATAATATTTTGAAAAAGTAACTTATCCGTAACAATATACCATATGAATTTATCCCTCTCTATCGCATCATTTTGGTTCGCCCAATAACCATTTGTGGCTGGAAAATAGACAAAATATCTAACCAAAAACCAAAGTCTTATCATATACAGTATCATATCAAAGAATTCTACATTTTTGTTATTCGGTTGATTATCCCCACCCTTACTTTATAATCTAAATATTAGTTTGATTGTTTGAATAAGTATGAGAATTTAAACTAACTTAAAGTATCATGGAAAATAGAGGAGGAAAAAGGGAAGGGGCGGGACGACCGCTTGCTACAAAGACACTTCTAACTCAACGCATAAATGAGGAGATTACAAAAAGAGTCCATGAACAGATCGGACCAATGATAGATGCGCAGATTAAGACTGTATTAGCAGAGAAATCAAATACATCAGCATTTAAGATGTTGCTTGAATATTCAGTTGGGAAACCGAAAGAGACCATAGAGTTAGGAAATGTTGAAAATAAACAGTTTCAACTAAATGCAAAGTTAAACGCAGTGCTGACATCTTCAATCAATAAGATATATGGGCATTCTGACCAGAAAAATAGTTTATAGTTTTATCTCCCTTATATACGCTAAAAATCTAAAAACTAGAACCTAAGAAAACCTAAGATAACAGGCGCCCTCATTTTCAGCCATAAAGTACACCAATCTCGAGAATGAATCAGTCCTACGCGAAGATAAGCGGTAAGAACAGGGTGTTTAAATGCAGTTTACTCCATCACTCTTTATATTTGTTGTAAACTCTTTATTGTAACCCATGGCACACAGCCATCATATTTTTTTTCATTCCAAAAACATCCATCAATTATCTCTCCAATTATTTTAATAGTAGCTTCATTTTTGATTGCATTGGTTGTTGGACTATACCGTGAAGTACCCTCAGAAATTACATCATCTGGTTCTGCTATAAAATACATAAACGGATAGTCAGAAACTGAATTTTTTACCAAGATTCTTCCATAGGTCATCCAATCTACAACTCTTCCAGTTATATTAACTTCTTGATGTTGTGAGATATTAGAATATGATGTCATGTCTTCATGGAGGAAATCAAATGGATCGAATTTCTCAATTTGTTCCATGTATTTTGTATGGATATTTAGCCATTCTAGTATTTTCTGTCTTGTTAAAGTTTCATCTATACCATTTTCAATTTCCTTATCATAAAGCACAGCAAAAACTCCAGACTTGGTCTTTCGAATAACTGTGAAGAAAATTGGGCTGTAATCTTCATCCATGCGTAATTTATAGGATGTAAGTACATAAATATCTGTATCAGGTTTTTTGGGGTCAGTAAATGAAAGTGGGTTGAGAAGTGTGAAACCGTCTTCTTTTGTGTGATAAGCAAAATTATCTGCTACATTTTTCGCTGTAACTTCTGTTCCATCAGAGTTTGCGTAGGTGGAATAGATTGGAACATATAAAACAATAATTTTAGGATTAAATTGGTTGGATGATGTGGTTGCTGAATAATAATTGGCTATCCAGTAATCTCCATTTGGTGAATAATCGGAAAGCTCATACGGTGTTCTAGCTATCGTAATATTCAAGTTGAAAATCTGTTCATTTGTAGTAGTCGTGCTTTCTGTCAAAGAAGTTACTGATTTATCTAACATAGCCATATCATCTTCCGATAGCCAATTACTTAAACTGCATTTATGTTCTGCAATTTCTTCATCTCTTAATTTCTGTATCTCATCAGGTGTTATTTTGGGATTTTCATCCATTGTAACTCGAATCCATTTAGCGAGACTCTCAACATACTCCTCAATTGTTTTGTAGTCATTGGGACATTTGAAATCAGAAGAAATTGAATTTTGCGTCTTATGTATTGAAGACCAAATGATTAAGAAGGTAATTATGACCATAGCAATAACTGCCAACCGTAATGTTTCGTTGCGAGATTTTATGTAAGTCCAGAGGTGCATGTTTGATTGTTAGGGATTCAAAATTGAGTATCAATTACCTCAAAATATCGTATCTCTTGTTCGTATAATGGTTTAAATTCATTATTATAGAATATGAACCTTGTCTTCTTATTACCAGCGGAACAACAATAGCCCATAAATAAATTCGGAGGAGTATCTCGATCTGTCCATTCAATATAGAATCCATCGTCTGTTTTCGATGACGAAATACCTATTCCTTCACCCGATGCTGTGAAAATAATCTGATTTCCTTTTATGATATTGATTTTATCAGGGCAATCCATATTTCCACCCATGTTACTACAGAGGGAGATAATTGATTCGTCTTTCCCATCATTATCAACATCAAAGTACTGTTTTTCCGTAACATATCTATTAGGCCAAAAGCGAGTGGTAAATTCTCCGTATTGTTTCAGATTGTCTTCATAGAGTTCGGGATATGTGTTTATGATTTCTCTTATTTGACTTTTTGTTTTTATTGGTAGTATGGGTTCAGCATCTGATGACCAACTATGGAAAGTTATCGTAGTTGTTGGGAATGACTGGTATGCGTCATTTCCAGTAAGGGTAGCATTGGTATAATCGCTATCTTTTATTTCCGCAGTATTCCATATCCCACCTCGAAAATCATCCTTATGGAAATACTTTATGGGTAATCGTAGAACTGGAAGGTAGCTCCCGTCTTCAAGACCATGATAGGGTTCGTTATTAAAGGTAAGTTTATCTCTAATTCTAATAAACATACTATTTTGGAAATTATCATTTTGTGTGATTTCTTTTTGATTCGTGATTGATTGTTCGGATATCTCTTGTATTGGTGCCTTATCTTGGAAAAACCAAATTATTAGTGATATAACCACGACTACAGCAATAACCACTACTAGTAGCGTTTCGTTGCGAGATTTTATGTAAGTCCAGAGGTGCATATTAATTATCTAAAAAAACCTTTTCCCAAGTACAATATAGAAGAAAGATCGCTTGACTAACTCAAAGACAATAATAGTAACGAATAATACTAAAGCGGTATACCCAATAAAACTACTCCAATCCCCTACAGTCTTTCTCACTATCTCTACTTTATAGGGAGGTATATCAGGAATAAAGCCAATCTTTCCTTCAGAATAACCTAGGCATAAATGTGTTGCTTGTATTTTTGTTGGAGTAAGTCCATTTAGGTCTACCCTTGTGGCACCTAATTGTTCAGCCCATGCTTCTTCGGCATTAATACCATTATCTCCAGCTTTGTATCTCGTTCCATTATCACACACAATCACTGAATTATACTCATCAATGATAGCATAGGGTTTACTAGAGTACGCAAAAACTAATAGAAATAAAAATATAGCTAGATACACAAAAATAAAAATTACCTTTAGAAGACGAAACCAAATCTTTGATTCAAGGTTTTTTATTTTTTCGTGTTCATTTGTTATGTTGTTATTTTCATTCATATAATTTCAAGTAAGGTTATCCACATTTTTATATATTAAATACTTATATTAGAAACATCAACCTTTGTGTGGATATCATTTTATTTTCTCTAACGTTTTTCTAAAGATTTCTCCTTGTGAACCACCTACAACATCTTCATCACTAAGCATTGCTTTCTTTACTGTGTTCCATGTCGCTGTTTCAAACTTGTAATCAGTAAAAAACTGCTTAATATCTACAACAAAAAATTCAGCAAACTGTTCAAATGTTGTAATACCACCGCTACCATGTGAAATATCCCAGGGGCGAGCATATGTATTGCTTAATCCGTACTCAATTTTCGGATAATGTGTCATTTGCTCAAATTTCGGATAATCTTTCCTAAAGTAGGTATACATGACCTGATCAATTAAAACAGTGTATGCAAGTGCATGATAGAACGACATATAGTCTTTTGGAGGAATGTGCGAGAGATTTTCTTTTCGCAGGAATTGAATAGGAATATTTCTGTAAATACCCAATACAAAACCCTGTAAAGATAATTTACTTATCCATTCATCAAACTGGGGGCGAAAGCGGTTGTAATAGTATTCTTTAGGATTCATAAAATTTCTAATAATTTTGAGGAAAATATTTTTTACCTGCTAAATATAAGTATCTTTCAATCTGTTCTAAACTAAATAGATCTAGTCCATATTTTTTTCTAAAATTTATGAAGACTTCGTGATATTTATCGTAGTATCTTAATTCCATCTCTGTAAATTCATCAAATTTATCCGTCTGTTCATGATGCTTAAGTAGTTTTGATACATGGTAATCATATTTAAGATATATATTTGGCTTATGAAAACTACAGTATTTTGTTGCAAATGAATAGAAGTTAATGATTCTATTTGTACTGATATTAACCGAAGCAATTTCATTTACTATCATTAGGTCGTCTTTCAAAAATTTGCTGTCTATTTCTAGGGATATGATATGCTTAGCAACTGTGATTGGTGAAAATATAATCAAACCAAACAAACTTTTCAGTGTACACACCTTTATAAGTACTTCTTCAAGATTATTGTTCTGCGGATAGGTTTTCGAAAATAAATATTTTAGACTACTATCAGATAATTTAAGATCAGCATTAGAATCCCAAAAATTCAGATAGTACTGGACTTCTTCTGGTGACGGTTTTGGTATATTTAGATTTTTCTTTTTCATAAATATTTAAAGAAGTGAACGCAAAAAGCCCACCACATGGGTGAGGACCGAAGCCCTCTATACCAGTTTCCTGATATAGCCTGACACGGCAACCCCATATGATGGGTTCTTTATCCGTGTCAGGACTTTTTCACCATACCAGCAATTGCTTACTGGGTTAGGTTACTTACATATTCAGTTGTAGCCTTATAATAGCACTAAACAGTATTTTGTGAATAACTCTGAAGAACCTAAGAAAACCTAAGATTCAAAGATAAAAAAACCATGAATGTTACTGGATGTTACTGGAAAGACCTATGATAGAGCTATGATATATGTCGGATAAAGCGAGTTATTAGATTCTAAGAAAAGATTGTTTTAATGTTTTTAAACAATATTTTGATAGAATAGTGTTACCCATACAAAAGCGAGTTTGAATGTGTTATAACTTAGTTCTACGTGAAAGAACCAAGTATAAACATACCCATTATCATGTCAATCTCAGGAATTCCAACAAAATCACAACTAAACTCCCTAAAATGGATGTATAGTATTTATGAAATACCCACAACAAAGGAAGAAAAGTTCAAAAATCTTATAGATAAAGATATTAAACAATTGATCAGACCATCTATTCTGCCTGAGTTCGAAAAAGATAAAGACTATAGAAAACAATTAAATAAGTTCTTTTTAAATGTAGCTGTCGTTGTCCTAAATAAAAAAGGATTTATCCGCGATCTGTTAAAGTTTGCTGAAGCAAATGATTTGCTAAGATTCAAATACAAGTTTGACAGGTTCGACTTTGGTTTTGCTTTCCTACCCATACTTAATGTCTGGCATGCAAAATTAGAATATGTTTTTTGGCTAATTGCATGTGAGCAGAAATATAAAAACAATAAAATAACAATTGACTATATGCCATATAGATTTAATAAAAATCTTCTTAGTCTTATGAAAGATTATGGTCTTGAATATTGTTGGTATGAATCAATAGTTGTTCTATTGCTAACGGGTGACTGGTACTTGCCCCGCCATTCATCAGTTATTAATTTACAGTTAAAAAATAATAGAGGCGGTTACGAACCAACCATCTCTTTTGAGATTTCAGGTCTTACAACAAAAGAGGAAATCGTGCATAGGTGGATAGAAATTAAAGATTTGAAAAATAGCATATATGGGAAACAAGGGCAGAGGCTAAGAATAGAAGATGTGGTCAGGGCATATTCAGATAAGATAAAAAGACTTCCTGACAGTTTGAGAAGAGCATCATCACGAGCTGGAAGTAAGTATAGGAAATTATTAGGAACAGGAAAACAGATACCAGATAATATTAAAAAACAAATAGTCTATGGACATGATATTGGGCTAAATGAACCAAAAGATATAGTCTTTTTTTAGCCATGAATAACTATATAATCTTACAAAATCGTCTTATCCACATAGGACACATAAGAAGTGTTTAACTGACCACACCATAGTTGTAATACATAGTCAAGTACCCTATTGTTTAAGGGTACTTTTCTTTATGGAAAAAAATCAAATAAAAAATAAAGAGGTCGATAAGACTACGGACAATATTTTTGAGACGGCTATATCAACATTGTCAGAAATTTTAGTTGCTCACATTGACGAAATGGAAAAGGAGAAGAAGGAAAACTTATTAAAAATAATTAAATAATATGAATATCATTAAATTACTAAATGACAATAATATACTCAATGCTATATCAGAAGGCTTGATTTATATCGATTGTCCGTATCGCGATCAGGAATGCGCACCAAAACATCTAGACATGACCTTTATGATTAACCCGGATACAAGTCGCGGTGAATGTGGTGAATGCCAAATAACAGTTGGTAAAGAGGTATGGTTAGAAAAATTAGGAATATCAGATAAGGAAGAAGTAAGCGAGCCACGCAAAAAGTATTCCAAAGGAAAAAGAAACAATAGTGAGGAGACTTCCAAACAAGAGCCACCTCCGCCAGCTAAACGAATTATAAAAATTGATAAACCTACTCGTGAAGTCTCATTCGATGAGTGGAGTAGTACGATAGAAACAAATTTCCATGGCTTGATGTTCCCAGCAGAAGTCGCCGCGTCCGTTATTGTGCAGATTCTCATTACAGAAATAACTAATCCATTCGCATTAGTACTTGTTGATGTGCCCTCATCTGGGAAAACCATCACACTAAACTTTTTTGACCAAATTGAAGGCATCACTTACTCAACCGATAAGTTTACACCTGCATCTTTCGTCTCAAATGCATCAAATATCAAAAAGGAGGATTTGGCTGGGATAGATTTGTTACTTCGTATCAGATATAAAGCACTTCTCATTCGAGATTTGGCAACAATTTTTTCCAAGAGTGATGACTCTCTCAACGAATCGCTTGGACTTTTGACCAGAGTGCTTGATGGTCAAGGTCTAAGTACTGACTCAGGAACTCACGGACAACGTGGTTATCTTGGTGATTACCTATTCATGATGTTGGCGGCGTCAACACCAATCCAGCCACGAGTATGGAAAGTGATGGGTAATATTGGTTCAAGACTGTTTTTCCTAAACATGGGAACAAAAGAAAAAAGTGAGGATGAGCTTGCAGAGCAGATTATTACCCGTTCCACTAAGGATAAGGAAAGGGTGTGTAGAGAGGCAACCAAAGATTTATTACACACTCTCTGGTCTAAAAACCCTGATGGTGTGGAGTGGAATAGAGAAAGAGATGATCACCTGTATATAAAGATAATCGCACGTTGTGCAAAATTACTAGCAAAACTGCGTGGCGTAATTTATGTACAGGAAAAAACCTCTGGTTCAAACGAAGTATCTTATAAATATCACCCTCCCACTATCGAAAATCCTGACCGAATTACTCAGTTACTATACAACCTATGCAGAGGACACGCCGTGCTATGTGGTAGAAAACAGATATCGCCTGACGATTTGCGCTTGGCTGTTGAGCTTGCAATCGAAAGTGCGCCGACTACGCGAGCGAAATTATTTCGAGCTTTGCTTTTGAACAACGGTCTTATGAGAACTCATGAAGTTAAAGCATCGCTACAATGTTCCACACCCACTGCTCACACAGAGATGGAGACTCTCAAAATACTTCATATCGCAAATGTTACAGCAGAAAGTGATGGTTTTGTTGGTGAACCTGAAAAGAAACTCCATCTATCCAAGGACTTTGCATGGTTCCTAAGCGAAGAATGTAGAGCTATTCGAGGACTCCCAACATTACCGCCTACTGTTTCAGAGGATACAACGACTGAAGACACAGGTGCTGATTCCCTTTATTGATTGAATCAATAAAGTAAAGACAGCCCTGTGTGTTAATAGTTTCCTACATTTAATGAATTATTAGAATCTAAGAATAATGTTTTATTGTTTTCAATCAATCTATGGCAAGAGCAGGAACAAATCATAAAGGAGGAAGACCTAAAGGCTCAGTATGGTTATTAGAATCTAATAATTCATCTAATAATACGGCTCTGTTGAGCCACCAAGTGTGGATAACTATGGTTGATATTACTTTGTAAGTTTATAAAATATAAAGACACTAGCTTACTATCATGTCAAATTCACCATAAAAATATAGGGCAGATATGGGGTAAATGTAGGTATTACTAGATTAAAAAATACTTCAATGAACAAAGAAAATATAATCACAGACAAAAATAACCTTACAAAAAAGGACTTGGAATTAATCGAGCACATTCTTTACAAGAGTACCGATGAAGTCGCTGTCGCTATCGGTCGTAGCTTTGAGCGACTTGAGGAACGAATGGACGCCATTGAAAGTAGGATATATTCACGCCTCGCAGATATTGAGGACAAGATGTATTCAAACTTTGAGGAGCTTGAAGACAAGTTAGATATCGTTAAAGAGGAAAAACAACATGACACCAATACAAAGAGTTGAAAACCAATCAGAAGCCGTCAAAAAGACTGCAGTAATTTACTGCCGTGTTTCTACTGATGACCAAGCTAGTACAGGACTTTCGATTGAATCACAGGAAAATATTTGTACCGAAGACGCTACAAATGACGGATATTCAATATTAGAAGTTATAAAAGATGAAGGCAAAAGTGCTGGTACTTTGAAAAGACCAGGCATTCAGCAAGTCATCAAACTTGTCTTGGCAAAGTCTATCGGCGCTATCTATGTCGTCCACAGCGACCGATTGGCTCGTAACACCCTAGACCATCTCAACCTCATGGATTTGTTCCGTAAAAATGGGGTGTTGGTTAAGTGTATTCAGCAACCAGATATGGATGATTCCGCGACTTCCAAAATGGTCGGCACTGTCATGGCGTCAATGAATCAATTTCATAGAGATATTACTTCCGAAAAAGTGAGTATGACAATGAAAGAAAAAGCCAAAGCGGGCTACTACCCTTGCATGGCTCCAGTCGGCTACAAAAATGTCAGCACCCCCAATTTATCTATCGGACGTTTTGGTCAGAAAAGTATTATCGTTGACCCACATGACGGACCATTGGTCAAGGAAGCGTTCAAACTGTACGCAACGGGCAATTACAATGTTTACGAACTAAACGACATTATGTTTGAGAAAGGGTTACAGACAAAACATGGTGGTAAACGATCTGACGCCCAGCTCTATAACACACTGAAAAATAGGTTTTTCATTGGCGAAGTACATTGGAGCGATATTCACATCAAAATTGGAAAGCATGAACCTCTTATAAGCGAGGAGTTATTCAACAAGGTGCAAGAAGTAATCATGGCGAAAAACAAACACGCTTGTCGTAGGAGGAAATACTCTTGGCTTTTGAGCGGTTTCATCCGTTGTTATACACATGAATGTCGTTACTCCGCAGAATGGCATTTGAATAAGAGCAAAGCATACTATCATTGCACCAATCAGTCGGGTTGTGGCAAATACATTGAAGTCGGCAAGCTAGAAGACATGGTCGCGGAGAAATTCAAGACCATAGAATTCAGCCAAACATTCATTGATATGGTAATAAGCAAAGCAAAAGTTATCTTCTATGAACGGCGCAAGGCGTATGACAGCAGAAGAAAGGAATGTATCAATCAACGAACGGCTTATGAAATCAAAAGAAAGGTGGCGGAGGAAAAGTTATTTTCAAATATCATTTCCGATAATGACTTCACGAGAGTAAAGACCGAAATAGACCAAGAAATCCAAAACATAGACGATAGATTGATAGAACTTGAGAAACAGAAGAATGTGAATGTCGATATTGCCCAAGAAATCCTGAACCTCACAAGAAATATTTATGACGCATATCAAAAAGCTTCAGACGCTCTCAAAAGACAATATCTCGGATTCTTTTGGAACAATTTCCAAGTTACCGATGGACTTATAATAAAATCAAATCCCTCCCTACTTTTTGACCAACTTTTGAAGCTAGAACATGCATCACAAAAAAGCCAAAATACGAAGAAACCTATAGCTTCCAACATGTTTATAAAATCTAGCGAAGGGTGCGCCCAGAAGGATTTGAACCTTCGACCCTCTGCTTAAAAGGCAGGTGCTCTACCAGGCTGAGCTATGGGCGCATGATTAAGATGATACATCAAGCTGGCTTTGTTGACAATTATTTTGTTCTATCTTGTTTGAGTGAAAGAAGCATCTTTTCTAAATCAATCTCAATATCTACGGTGCCACTATGACCTTCATGATACAAAACTACAAGGTCTCTCGATAATTTCTGCAATTCCCTGTCCGAAAAATTTGTTGCATATCTCTTTGATTTGCCAAAAACAAATGGATTCAAACCCGCTTCTCCTGCATTCTTGGTCTTTGAAGCTATGATCATAGACTTTATCTGCCAAAACAGCGTACCAACAATACTTTCTACAGGTATGCCAATATCAATTGCATTACGATATATTGACCATGACCGTATAGGGTCTCTTGCACCAAAGGCATCTGCGAGAGTGAAGATATTCAATTCTTCCCCTTTCATCGAAGCACCATCTCCGTCATCAGACGATTCAACGATTTTCTCTGCATGCTTTTCAAATGATTTCTTTAGTTCTGCATTCAGCTTTCCTTCCAAGACAATGAAAATATTCGCAGATTCATTCATGGCAGGAATAAAGTCAAGGATTTTTTCTTTTGCTTCTGCATTTTCTGTGATGCGATCAAGAAATATTATATATTTACTAGAAAAGAGTCCTTGTCCACCCAAATTTTCTTCTATCAATTGCACACTCCAACTATCTGCATCAATGGATATAAATGCAGCATCAGGTCTTTTGTCCCTCAAAGATGCAAGAAGTGAATGCGCTTTTTTCGCATTAACCCCAATATTTGAACCAAAAAAAACATAAAGCATAATATTTATAGAAACTACTCAAATATACTATTTGAAATAAACTTTATACTGCGTTCATTTTCTCCAATTGCTTCAAATTCAATAAACCTCACATTAACTGGCAATATTTCTTTGACATTATCTGCCCACTCTATCAAAACCAAATTATTAGGGTTTGATACAACTTCTTCGAAATCCAATACTTCCAATTCTCGACCAAACTCAAGTCTATATGCATCTATATGAACAAGTCTTGGAAATCTTTTATTCTTGGTCTCATATGTTTTCATAATCACAAATGTTGGACTTGTAACATGGTCTTCAATTCCCAATTCTTTTGCAATTGCTTGCGTAAATGTGGTTTTCCCAGATCCGAGGTGGCCCAAAAGGCCGATAATTACAGCTTCGGTATTATTTGAATTATCAGAAATTGACAATAACCATTTTCTGGCAATGTTTTGTGTTTCTTCGAGTGAATTTGAAACGGTGTTTTTCATTTGAGTTCTCCCCAATCATTGCCGATCGCCACCTCAACAGACAAAACAATTCCAGAAATATCTTTTGGATCTATTATAGATTCCATGATATTTTTAATGTCCCTAGAAACTTTCTCTCTAATATCTTCTTTTACCTCACATATGAGTTCATCATGCACTTGAAGCAAGAGAAATGCATCATTCTCTATATCCTCACGCCTAAAATATTCTTCTATTTTTACCATTGCAAGCTTTATCACATCTGCTTCTGTGCCTTGAATGGGTGCATTTATGGCCATACGCTCGGCTTGCGCTTTGATATATGGAATTCTAGATTTTATACCTTCGAAATATCTCCTGCGTCCAAAAAATGTCTCTGTATAACCACGATTGGCAGTTTCACTTTTTACTTTATCTATATAGCTTGCAAGTCCACTGAATGTTCTGAAATAATCATCCATGAATTTTTGTGCTTCTTCTTTGCTCGTCTTTAAATTTTGTTTCAATGCATTTACTCCCATACCATACAAAATTCCAAAATTAATTACTTTTGCTTTTCTCCTCATCTCTTTAGTAACACTTGAATGATCAACACCAAATACAAAAGATGCCACAGAAGTATGTACGTCTTCTCCGTTTCTGAATATTTCAATCAATTTTTCATCCAGAGAAAGAAATGCTGATATTCGTAATTCCATCTGTGAATAATCAAAAGCGACTAATTTAAAACCCTCTTCCGCAACAAACCCTTTTCTTATCGCTTTACCATAGTCCGATCTAATAGGAATATTCTGCATATTTGGATCTTGCGATGCCATTCGTCCAGTTGTCGTGCCTGTTTGCAAGAAATGTGTATGCAATCTGTTATTTGCATCCAAAAGTGGTGGTATTGCATCAATATATGTAGACAATAATTTTGCTAATTCACGATATTGGAATATAAAATTAATTATCGGATGCATATCCACCATCTTTTCCAATTCTGATTCTCTCGTAGAGCGCGCTCCTCCTCCTGTTTTCTTTGCATTTTTTATCTTGAGACCAAGTTTATCGAACAATAGTTCTCCCAATTGTTTGGGTGAATTGATATTAAATTCACACCCAGCAATATCCCATATTTTTTTCTCTAGAATTTCAAGTTCTATATGATATTTTTTTGATAATTCTCCGAATATACTCTTATTAATTTTGATTCCTCTCTTTTCCATCTTGTCTATTGTGTCGATAAGTGGCAATTCTATATCATCATAAACTTTTCTCAATCCCTTTTGATCTATTTCTTTGAATATGATCTTACTAGCTTGATCAAAATCATTTGTGCCTGCAAAATTTAACACATCTTCCATTTTTGGATTCGTAGTATTCGAATTCAGAAGCCACAATGCAATTGCTGTTTGTTTGAATGATTTGTCGTTTTCGCCCCGCGACTCCGCAAATATGGCTTCCGAACCCTCTTCGGAGGCGGGGTGGAGACCAATAGTTCTATCGCCCGACAATCCCCGCCGAGAAAAGACGGCCTCGCCGAGCGTTTTGTCAGTGTCGGCGAGGCCGATCGTGGGTGAGGAAGCCATATTTGCGGAGTCGCGGGGCGAAGTGGGTGAAGGAACCATATCTTCAAGGTTTCGTCCTGTAAACAGTCCCCCAATAACTTTCTCAAACCTCTGTGGCAATGTTCTAAATTCTAATTCGCGCCACAGATCCCCTATTTTCTTCGAATCAATATTTTCTTTGAATGTTTTGGTGGGTAATTCAAAATCTATAGGCACATCTTTATTTATCGTGGCAAGCATTTTGCTAAATTCCGCTTCTTCTTTATTCTCCTCGATAATCTTTATCATTCTAGGTGTAATACCAATTTTCTCAAATTCTTCTTTATGACCCAATTCCAATTCATGAAATATATTTTCAATCTTTCCAAATCTTTGAATAAGTATAGTTGCTGTCTTTTCACCAATTCCTTTGATACCGGGAATATTGTCAGACGGATCTCCGCGCAATCCTTTGTAATCTGGTATCAATTCTGGACCAAAACCAAATCTTTTATTTACAGCATTTTCATTATAAATAATTGTGTCATTTATACCCTTTTTGAGAGTATATACTTTTACATCATCCCCTTTTACCAATTGCATCGTATCCATATCTCCCGATGCAATAATTATTTCTAATCCCGCGTTCTGTCCTTTATCTTTTATTTTTGATTTTTGATTTTTGATCTTCTCAACGATCGTCCCCAAAATATCATCCGCTTCAAAGCCTTGTTTATCATATATAGGAATATTGAGAGAAATGAATACTTCGCGAGACTTGATTATCTGCTTTATGAGATCATCTTCAGCCTTTTTCCTGTCGGCTTTATAAGCTTTATACAATTCATGCCTATGAGTTGGACCTTTTACATCATAGCAAGCTATGAGATAGTCTGGCTTCAAATCGTCAATAATCTTGATAAGCATAGAAGAAAGACCATATAATGCTCCTGTTGGCTCACCTTTCGCTGTCATGAAGTCTGGTAAAGCATGATATGCACGATGTAATATTGCATGTACATCTAGAAGAACTAGTCTATTTCGATCATTATTTTTATCCATATCATTATTCTACACGGAGGTCAGACCTCCGTATAGGTCTCTGACCTATATATCTTTTTCTGATATAATAATATCAATATGACAATCACTTTTGATGAGGACAAACAAAATCGCAAATTAGATGAGATTCACAGAAAAGAGGAGGATGATTTGGTGCAAATTCTCGGAGTAAAGTACGGAGTAGAATATATAAATCTATTGGGCAATCCTATAAATCTTGACGCAATAAGACTGATCCCCGAACAAGTTGCTCGCGACGCAAAAGTAGCAGGATTTGCACTTATAGACAAAAAAATAAAGATTGCGGCTAGAAATCCAGACGATGAAAAAGTAAATGCTGTTGTGAATGATCTGAAGAGCAAGAATTATGAGCCGATAATATATATTACATCAACACAGGGCTTGGAAAAGGCTTGGGGAATGTATAAAGATCTTTCTTTTGCATATGTTAGCAAGGCCGGCTCGCTCGAAATATCTAGTGAAGATATTGCTTCCATCATCGAACAAGCCAAAAGCCTACCTAGTATTATTTCAATACTAGAAAATACTATTTCTGCCAAGAAAAGCTATAGAGTTTCTCGTATATTGGAAACAGTCTTGGCCGGAGCACTTGCAGTCAATGCATCTGACGTTCATTTGGAGCCAGAAGAAGGCTACATTCGTCTAAGATATCGTCTGGACGGCGTGCTACAAGATATTATAAGATTTGATCTTGAAACATATAACTTGCTCCTTTCTAGGATAAAACTTCTGTCGGGAATGAAATTGAATATAAAGAAAGATTCACAAGACGGAAGATTTAGTATCCGGCTAACAGATGGAGATATGGAGGTTCGTGCATCGATCTTGCCCGGAGCATACAATGAATCAATAGTTTTACGATTGCTAAATCCAAAATCAATAAGCATTCCTCTCGAAGAAATGGGTATCAATAAGAAATTACTAGACATTCTCCTAGAAGAAATCTCTCGTCCAGACGGAATGATATTAACTACTGGTCCAACTGGTTCTGGCAAAACTACAATGCTTTATGCATTTCTGAAAAAGGTTCACAATCCAGAAGTAAAAATAATTACCATAGAAGACCCTATCGAATATCATTTGCCTGGTATTGTCCAAACACAAGTTAATGACAAGGGTTACAATTTCTTAGAGGGCCTGCGCGCGGCAGTTCGTCAGGATCCAGATATAATAATGGTTGGTGAAATAAGAGACGGAGAAACTGCAAATATTGCAGTCAATTCTGCCCTTACTGGTCACTTGGTATTCTCTACATTGCACACAAACGATGCTGCAGGTACCTTCCCACGTCTTATAGAGCTTGGTGTTAGTTCAAACATTATTCCATCTGCTCTGCGTGTATCTATGGCACAACGCTTGGTCAGAGTGTTGTGTAGTGAATGCAAGAAAGAGGTGGCCGTAGAAGAAAATCAAAAACAAAATATCGAATCTATTATAGAGTCTATAGAAGACAAATCAGCAGTACCCATTGATCGCTCAAAAATGTGGATGCCTGGCAGTTGCGACAAATGCAATCACACTGGTTATAAAGGTCGCATTGGTATATATGAAGCAATTATCATGAATAGAAATATAGAGGATGTAGTAGAAGCAAATTCTAGCGATCGTGAAATATGGCTTGCAGCAAAAGGTCAGGGAATAATGACAATGAGACAAGATGGTATAGTAAAAGTACTTCAAGGAGTGACTTCACTAGAAGAATTGGAGAGGGTTATATCATTACAAGATTAATCAATTAATTTCAAATTAATTCTAATCAATATGTTAAATACAAAAGATCTTGCTAGTGCATTAAAGGAACTTGAAGCACAAATGCAAAAAGAAACTGGTGAAATGAAGGCAAAAGAAATGGAATTAAAAGAAAAAGAGGCTCTAAATACAAAATTAGAGCAAGAAAATAGAGATTTTCAAAGAAAAATAGATGATAATAAACGTAAAATTTCAGAAAATAATAGAGATATACCAAAACTGAAGTCTGAAATAAATCGGATCAGGCTTGAACAAGTAAAAATGCACACAAAACTTGAAGATATCAGGAGTGATTACACAAAACAACTCCATTCCTCTGGAGTAAAAGGTTTAGATTATCACTAGATCCAATATATCATAAAAGTAATCCACAGAAAAAATTGCTTTTTTATTGTCGTGGCGCTAGTGTTGCAAAAGAGAGAAAACGAGCCCATAAATCTCTAAGCAATATCTTGTCGCGTGATGCGACAAGCGAGGCAGGGTCCCGAGGATGATTCCAGTCACTTCTTTATAAAAAAGAAAACCAGAATGTCCTTAGCACCATGCCCAAACCTCGGAAGGCCATTGCTTAGAGGTTCACAGGCTCGTTTATGACTATGCTATCATATTCAAACCGAAATGTCAAGAAGCCAAAAAAACAATGATTCCACCGAAAAAGAGGCTGGATTCCTCGACCAGACCTTGCGTCCTCGTCGTTGGGATGACTATATTGGTCAAAAATCAATAAAAGACAATCTTCATATTCTATTGACCGCAGCAAAAGAGCGCAATCACCCTCCAGAACATATGCTATTTTATGGTCCTCCAGGACTTGGTAAGACTACCCTTGCCCATCTAATAGCAAGAGAAACTGGTGCGCAAATGAAAATAACTTCCGGTCCTGCAATACTAAAGGTTGGCGATCTGGCAGCGATCATAACAAACCTGTCCGCTGGTGACATATTATTTATAGACGAAATTCACCGCCTAAACAAAGCAATAGAAGAAATCTTATATCCTTGTCTAGAATCTGGAACTCTAGACATCATCATAGGCAAAGGTCCTTCTGCGAGAACAATACAGCTCGATCTGCCACCATTTACTCTCATCGCCGCAACAACTAGGATTGCTATGATATCTGCACCTTTGCGATCGAGATTTTCTGGTGGTGTATTTAAACTTGAGTTTTATTCCAATGAAGAAATATCTGATATTGTTCGTCGTTCTGCAAAAATACTTGATGTAGATATTCACGAACACGCTGTAGATGAAATATCTATTCGTTCACGCTTCACACCACGCACAGCAAACTTCCATTTGAAGCGCTGTCGTGACTATGCGCAAATAAACAAAGTTCCACTGTCCAAAGACATTGTCGAGAAGGCCCTAACAATGCTTGGTGTTGATACACTTGGACTTACCCGAGCAGATAGAGAGATATTAAGAGTAATTATTGAAAAGTTTGGTGGTGGACCAGTCGGATTAAATACTATCTCAGCCGCTCTGTCTGAAGAACAAGCAACCGTTGAAGAGGTATATGAACCATATTTGATACAATTGGGACTTATAGAGCGTACTCCTAGAGGCCGAACCGCAACCGATAGAGCATATGGTCATTTGGGTATCAAGGGGGCTGCAAGGCTATTATAAAAAGAAAGGAGCGATGGTAGGTCGCTCCAAAAGAGTATGCAGTGGTCTGACACTCGTTTTCACCAAACGAATTGCGTCCCGAATACCACGTAACAAAACGCAAACTAAGGTATAGTGGAGTCACGGAAGTACCGATCCACCCCAACTTATTAACCAATGTTCTCGACAGATCTTGTGCACTGGCCAGCCACACAGGGCCTCATTAAAGAACAACCTCTTGGCGCAACTGTGTTTATACCATAACAGTTACTTAAGTCCAAAAACAAGCCTAGCACAGATGAGAAGATTTGTCTAGTATCTATTGTTTGTCTCTAATTGATAAAATAATCACGATACTAATATTAAACAATAAAAAATGAAAATCCTTGGAATAGATCCGGGTTATGACAGGCTCGGTATAGCAATAATAGAAAAACTGCCCAAAAAGAAAGAGGTAGTGCTGTATTCAGATTGCTTCACTACCCTTTCGAAGGACACTATATACAAACGCCTATCAATGATAGGCGATGAGATTGTTCGTATTTTGGAAAAGTTTAGTCCAGAAGCAATTGCTATAGAAACACTTTTTATAACCAAGAATCAAAAAACTGCCATGCGCGTGGCCGAAGCAAGAGGTATCATAATATATGAAGCAATAAAAATGGGTGTGGACGTATTTGAATATAGTCCTATGGAAATAAAAACCGCCATTACGAGCGACGGTACAAGTGATAAAACAAGGATGATAAAGATGGTACACCTCTTGGTAGATATTTCAGACAAAAAACACGATGATGAATACGATGCAATAGCTGTTGCTCTCACCCATAGTGCTAGGATAAGGAAATAATTATCCACAGCCCTTTGTTCTTGCCAATTTCCATTAGCTTTGGTACAAATTAGACACTTGATTATTAGTTAAATAATAAAAGTGTTATGTCTAGTGTAAAAGATGATATAAGAAAAATATCTACAGATGAAATCGCTATACTAGAGAGCGATATTGCAGAAGTAAATGATGTCCTAGTTGATGATCCGTCTCTGGAAACAGAAGATGTTGAGGCCGATACTGCTGATGTTGCTGGATTCGATGACGGAGACCTGGATCCATTTAACGATAGATGGGAGCAATAATAAACTCTGCTATAATATAGTCTATGTCTCACCGTTCCAAGAAAAGGCGCTTTTTATGGGGCCTAATCATGTTTGTCTTTTCAATAATGTTTATTATTGCTGGTATATCTGCACTGTGGATTACAACTCTCCGAATGCCTGACCTGAATGCATTTGAACATCGTGTAGTCACACAATCAACAAAAATATACGATCGAACAGGTGAAATACTTTTATATGATCTGAATACCGATGTAAAAAGAACTATCGTCTCTTTGTCCGAAATATCTCCATACATACAAAAAGCAACAATAGCAATAGAAGACGCTGACTTCTATTCCCATTCTGGCATAAGACCCCTCTCTATGGTACGCGCGGCTATAGCAAACTTTACTTCTGCATCTGTAAAACAGGGCGGGTCAACGATCACACAACAGGTGGTAAAGAACTCCCTTCTCACAAAAGACAAAACAATTACTAGGAAACTCAAAGAAATGGTATTGGCGGTCAAACTGGAAAAAATTATGACGAAAGATCAAATTCTTGAGGTATATCTAAATGAAAGCCCTTATGGAGGAACAGTATATGGGGTCGAAGAAGCAAGTATGTCATTCTTTGGTAAACCAGCAAAAGAAGTGAGTCTTGCGGAGGCGGCATATATAGCAGCAATACCACAAGCACCAACATATTTTTCTCCTTATGGAACACATAGAGAAGATTTGAATGCAAGACAAAAGACCGTTCTTTTGCGCATGAAAGAACAAAATATGATATCTGATGCTGATTACAAAACGGCTATCGAAGAAAAGGTTCAATTCTTGTCAAAAAATTCTTCTGGTATAAGAGCGCCTCACTTTGTAATGATGGTAAAAGATTATCTAGTACAAAAATATGGTGAAGAAATGGTTAACGGTAGTGGACTAAAGATAATAACAACGCTGGACTTTGAAATGCAACAAAAGGCAGAGGAAGTTATTGCGAAGTTTGCTCCAACACTGTCTACAAATTTCAATGCAAGCAATACTGCAATGGTTGCAATAGATCCAAAAACTGGAGATATCTTGACAATGGTTGGATCGAGAGATTATTTTGACGCTTCTATTGATGGCAATTACAACGTTGCCCTAGCAAAAAGACAACCCGGCTCTACTTTCAAACCATTTGTATATGCAACAGCATTCAAGAAAGGATATACTCCAGAAACTGTGCTCTTTGATGTAAGAACAGAGTTTTCTTCCCTATGTAATCCAGACGGAACACCAAAAAACTCTGGCTCTGATCCAGAAAAAGTCTGCTATTCTCCTGATGAATTTGATGAGATTTTTATGGGTCCGCTCACCATAAGGCAGGCTCTTGCTCAATCTAGGAACATTCCTGCAGTAAAGACACTTTATTTATCTGGAATAAATGATTCTATACGAACAGCAGAAGATATGGGCATAACATCTCTAAATGATCCCAATCGTTATGGATTGACACTTGTATTGGGCGGTGGAGAGGTTTCTCTCCTAGACCTTACGAGTGCATATGGTGTATTTGCAAACGATGGTATAAGAAATCCATATCGTTCAGTATTGGAAGTTTATGATTCCAACGGAAATGTGATGGAAAAGAGTACTACAAATCCATCACAGGTCATAGATCCAGAGATTGTAAGACAAATTTCTGATATTCTATCTGATAAAAATATCAGGATGAATAGTCTAAAACCAATAGCCGATAGTGTTGGGAACCAGGTAGCAATAAAAACAGGTACGACAAATGACTATCGTGATGTTTGGACAGTTGGATATACACCAAGTTTGGTCGTTGGTGCGTGGGCTGGAAATAGTGACAATACACCGATGCAACATAATATTGCTGGCCTTATCATTTCACCTTTATGGGGTTCTTTTACGTCCCAGGTTATCAAGAAATTTCCACAAGAATCTTTTGTACCGCCAGCTCCGCAACAAGAAAAAACAAAGCCGGCGCTGCGTGGCATATGGCAGAGCGGAGTCTCTTATTGGAAAGACAAGGTTTCTGGAAAGGTTGCAACCGAATACACTCCGGCCGAATTACAAGAAGAAGTTATTTTCCCAAGTGTTCATTCAATTTTGCACTGGGTTAATAAAGATAACCCCACAGGCCCAATACCAGAACATCCTGAAAATGACTCACAGTATGAAAGTTGGGAATATGGAGTTAGAAACTGGTTCAAAGAATATCAAGTATCACATCCAGAGCTTCAGGAAGTGACAAATATTGTAATACCAACAGAAACTGATGACGTGCATACTCCAGAAAAATCACCAAAAATAACTATTGTAAAACCAATAAACAATTCTCCAATCAATCCAAATCAAATATTATCCGTAGAATTGAAGTCTGAAGGAAGTTACCCTCCACAAAAAACAGAAGTATATGTCAATGGAAAATTGATACTTACATCCGTATCAAATCCACTCACCTTCTCTTTCATACCAAATGATATTGGTAATCTTACGAGTGAAAACAACACTTTGTCTGTCATTCTTTATGATAAAGTTTCCAATAAAGGCCAAGCTGTCGTCAATTTCTCATTAGAAAAATAAAATATCTTTCAAGTTTGATCCTGCTGTTTTGTTTATTTCATCAAGAATTTGTTGTTTCTTCATAAAGATAGTGGTTTTTGCGCCTTGAGAGATGTTTTTTATTTTTATTGTATTATTTTTAATAATAATACCTTCTTCTGCTAAATCTATAGGCAAAAGCTTCTTCAATACGTCTATAATTTGTGATCTTGTATATAGTTCTTTTGTTCTAGTACTTTGAATCCTTTTTAGAAAATTACTTATATTGAACATCTGTGAAAAAATAATTATCTATTCATCGGCATTACAAGATACATAAATGATTGATCTCCAGAAACTGGGCGGATAACCATTGGGCGGTTGGATCCGGAGAGTTGCAAAGACATGCTGTCTGACTCGACAGATTGGAAACAGTCAACAATATATTTATAATTGAAGTTTATCTCTATTTTCTCCCCTGTTATAGCGGCGTCTACTGTTGTTTTATTTTCTCCAATATCATTATTTTTTGTTTGAATTTCAAATATCTTTGCTTTTGGATCTATTGTAAAGTGAACTTGATTGAATTTATCAGAGAAAACGTTTGATACCTTCAAGGCACTAAGTAGGTCTTGTTTCAATAAAATAACTTCTGTTGTATAACTTTTTGGAATTATTTGTTTATAATCAGGAAAAACTCCGTCTATAGCTCTAGATGTTACCTTTATTTTATTGGCTATTTCAAAAGAAATCAGGTTTTTGCTTATTTCTAAATCTACATTATCTGAAAATGACTCTAGAAGTCTTATAATATGACCTACATTTTTGAACGGAATCAATATATCTCCAATTGTTGACTTTGAACTCAATTGTATTTTCTTTTCTGCCAAACGAAAAGAGTCTGTAGAAGTGAAGACTAGTTGATTGTCCTTGGAATAAATATAAACACTAGATAATTCTGGTTTTACACTAGAAACAGAGGCACTATACCAAACTGCTCGAAGACCTTTGACTATCATATTAGGAGAAATAACAGTTTTTTGTCCATTTTGAACCGTAGGAATACTAGGAAAATCTTCATGTGGCACTGTTTTTACAATACCTTTTGATTTTATTGTATTTATTTGTAGATTACCTGATACTAATTCAATTTTTACAATACCATCATAATCAGAAATTTGAGATATAAATGAAGATAAAACAGAGGCTGGAATAGCAATTTGTTCTTCTTTGTCGGATTTTATTGGAATAATGATTTCTACTCCAATATCCAAATTTGTTGCTTTTATTGTCAAGAAATTCTTTTTCACATCAAAAAGAAGACATGATAAAACTGGTAATGTCATATGCTTACCCGCTACATGATCTACTGATATGATAGACTTTTTAAACTCTTGGAATCCTATTTCCATTTTCATAATAGTTAAATTATTTTTTAAAATATATACACATATTTATTATTAGTAGTGTGGATATGTTGAGAAGTTAAAGTGATTGTTTATATGTTTATGTTTATCTTACTATTTTCTATATTTGAAACATTATATTTATCTGATAACTTGTATTTATTTTTATAATAACTTTTATAATATTGTTTTTTAATAAATTATTAACAATTTTATTAACATCTTATCAACAGGTTACCAACATTAAGTTATATAAATCAAAGCATGGTTCTTAATTGTAATATTTCTTGTGCTAGTAAATTATCACTTTTCAAATCATCTTTAACTTTTTCATAAGAGTGTATTATCGTTGTATGGTCTCTACCACCAAGTTTATCACCTATTGAAGGGAATGAAATATTATAATCTTCTCTAAGAATATACATAATCACTTGACGTGGCTTAACCACCTCTTTTTTCCTAGTTTTGCTATATATATTGTCCTCCTCTATATTATAAAAAGTGCAAACAGTTTTGACTACATCCTTTACAGAGAGCATCTTTTTGGGTTTTATGCTGTTCTTTAGTATAGTCTTTATCTCATTTAGATTCAAAACTCGTCCTTTGTGGAAAGTATTATGGGTTATTATATTTATAATACCTTCAATTTCTCTTATATTATCCTCAATTTCAACAGCCAGATAGTCAACTATCTCTTCAAGCAAGGTGATATTACTCATTGCACATTTGGCCTTGATTATGGCCATGCGTGATTCTTTGTCCAATTCGGATATATCTATCACCATACCAGCATTGAACCTGCCACGTACACGGTCTTCGAGGTCGGGTATGATATTTGGATGGCGATCGGCCGAAAATACCAATTGTCTAGAGCTATCATGAAAAACATTGAATAGGTGGAAGAATTCTTCTTGGAATTTATCTTTACTAGAAAAGAATTGGATATCGTCCATTATCAAAACATCGTACTTTCTGTATTTTTCTTTGAATTGTTGAGCCTTGTTTGTCTGAAGTGCGTCGAAAAAATCGGATCCAAACCGTTCGGCTGTGAGATAAAACACTTTTTTATTTGGGAAAAGCTCCTTCACTCTATTCCCTATTGCTTGTATCAAATGAGTTTTGCCCCTTCCTGTACCTCCATATATAAATAGTGGATTGTACGTCTGACCAGGCGCTTTTACTATCGTATGTGCAGCCGCATGGGCCAACTCATTGAATGGGCCAACAACAAAATTCTCAAAAGTATATCTAGAATTTAGATTATCTTCTTTATTGATATAGTAATTTTCAAGAGGCATTGCCATTGTCGGGGCCAATGAAGATTTCTTTCTGGCCTCTTCTCTTTTTTGCTCCTCATCTCGCAGAACGACGTATTCAAGAGCCCTCACGTGTTCATTCAATTGTCTCAATATACGCAAAATAGAGTTGTGGCACTTTTTCAATAACCACTGTCGTGTAAATTCATTTGGAACACCCAAGAAAATAGTACCACCCTCTTCGCGTACAATCTTTGTTGTCTTTACCCATGTAGAATAATTTGCCGAAGAAACAATAGATTGCATCTCAAGCAAAGCTGTTTGCCATATTTGTTCATGGTCATTCATATTGTTTGCATTATATACCTGTTTATAATTTTGGGAACTTGTGGAGACATCAAAAGTATGTTGATAAGCTGTGGAGAACTATTTTATTGTGTCATCCCCGCGAAAGCGGGGATCCACGTCTAGAGAATTGATTCTCTAATTTGCATGGAGATAATAAAAATGCAATACTTATCTCACTATGTCATTTACGTATAAACCAAATAGAAGAAAGCGAGCAAAAAAGCACGGATTTAGGATGAGGATGAAGTCTCCTGGCGGAAAGAAGGCTATATCTAGACGTAGAGCCAAAGGAAGGAGGAAGATCTCTGTTTAGTATGCTAAAAAAATCCCAAAGGTTAAATACCAAGCAATTTGACGAGGTTATAAAGAGGGGTAAACTGACTCCGTCTAAGTTTTTTCTTATAAGAGTCCTACAAGATGCAGAATACACCAAAGTTTCAGTTGTTATGCCAAAGAAAATACTAGGTAAAGCATCAAAGAGAAACCGATCAAGAAGGGTGATGTATGAAGCCGTTGGAAGCATTTTTGATACTATTCCAACCAATTTACACGCAATCATTATTGCAAAAAGCGATATTTCTGGCATAAAACAGGAAGAAATGAAAAAAGACTTGATCTCAATTTTTGCAAAACCCCAAAGTCGAACTATAAAGCCAAATAGTGTATAGTTAAAATATGTACCACAATCTTATATTTTTACCACTTTACAATGGCCTCGTCGGTATTATGGATTTTTTGCCGTGGGCAGATCTAGGTGTCGCAGTTATTATTTTTACACTTATTGTAAAATTGGCACTATTTCATCTTTCCAAAGTCTCAATAATTACACAGATAAAAATGAAAGAAATAGAGCCAGAGACAAGGAGAATCAAAGAACAATATGCAAATGATCGTCAAAATCAAGGACTAAAGACAATGGAATTGTACAAAGCCAAAGGCGTTAAACCTTTTGCTGGTATTCTTTTGATTATTATTCAATTGCCTATACTTCTAGCTCTACTGTCTGTTTTCTATAAGATTATTCCTACTATAAATCCAGAATATTTATATTCATTTATAGATATACCAATAGTAAATACAATGTTTCTTGGTTTGATAGACCTGACAAAACCAAGTTTGATACTGGCTATTTTGACTGCAATAGCACAATATATTCAGCTACATTATTCTTTGGCTGGAAAACAATTTCAGACATCATCAAATACCGGTAAGCAGAACCAAGGTATGCCAGACATTGCAGCTTCGATGAATAAACAGATGAAATATATGTTGCCAATATTGGCTTTTGCTTCTATATATTGGCTTATACCAGCCAAATTCCCACAAGCAGCATCAACTATTGCCCTTTACTGGTCAGTAAGTGCATTATTTACCCTCGGACAAGAATTATTCGTCAAAAGAAAATATTTGATGACTTCTAAAGTTTGATTTTGACACCCCGTCTATCCTATTAGTTTGATGCCACCAGATCCAACGACCACAGTGACATATCGTTCTTATTCATGAAGAAAAGATAATTCTCATCTTCACTAAGACTAGGATTTATTATGTCTATAATAACGCTGTTTTGATTCAAGAGATCTGCCACCTGTCTAACGTCGCCATCTTTTGAATTCAAGGCCCATACGCTATCTATAAAAGAGTTTATTCCTAGATACCAGGTATCTGGATATGTACCGTTTGGTATTTGTGAAGATACTCCGCAATAGATATTTTCTTTGAAAGTACTTGACCAAACACACTTATCAGCCAGTGTTTTGAATATTACAAGACTAGTTTTTTTGGTTTTTACATCAAATAATGCTGTACTTATATTATTGTTGTCTCCAGAAGAATAAAGAACTTTATTTGCATCTTTGCTAACTTTGGTGATTAGGCCGGGTATATTTCCGAGAATAGATTTGACTACACCAGTTTTTGTATTGATAAAGTACAAATATCCAGGATATGAAGCACCGGCTTTTGTAGTTATTGCTATTGTATTCTCTTCTGGCCATTCAACTACGAGTTGTACAAATGGCAAGCTAAATATTTGAACTTGTTTACTGCCATCAAAGTTTGAGATATAACCGACAGCATTATTATTTTCATTTGTGATCACTAATATCCTATCTCTTTTTGGAGAAGACGCTGTGCCTATTACATTTCCAGATACAATCTTACCTTTCAATTCATAGATAGTTTCACTGGGATTTTGTATATTCGGTGATGATGTTCCAGAAGATGTTGTAATAGAAGGCCTTTTTATTATGTTTGCTATAACAGTTGTTACGGCATCACTGTCTCCTGCCATATATTGACCAATGAATGTTGTATTATTCTTATTCCACCAACTTTCATATACTTTTGGCAGGAGTGTATTTGATATAGTCTTTATTGTCACAGAATCCATCCCAGCCTCATAAATATTGCCTCTACCTCTATCTACCCACCTAACAACGGTTGTGCTTGCTGTAGTGCTTGCAGAGTATCCTCCAATAGGTGTTGCACTCAACTGTCGGAGTGCTGGTATTCTCATCGGCACATCACCCTGTGTTGTACCTGTACCTGTTGTCGTTGCACCTCCCGTCCCTCGCCCAGTACCTATTCCTGGCCTGTCAAAGGGTATAAAACCAGAATCTGCTGGATTTGCCGAACCATCATCTGGAATTGTGTCAATTGAAATACGAAAGAAAAAATACCAATAAGCAAAAGCACCAGCGAGTACGAGAATCAGTATTGTGATTATGATTATGAGCTTTTTCATGGCAATAATTAACTTGAAGGTTTACCATACAGCCTCTCATTTAGTAGAGTATTCAGGTCTTTTATTTGTGTTTGCAATTTAGATTGCAGAACAGGATCTTGCATCTGCCCTTTTAATATCAAAGCATTATTTAAAGCAGTTTCAGCTTCGTTTTTTGTCCAAGCTGGCATTGGACTCAATAATTTACCAGTATCCGTTGTCTTCCAGGTCTCACTTATTTGATTGATTGCATTAATACTAGTAGTTATTTCAATGTCTGCTTTTTTATAATTTGCCTGATCTATCACAGCTTGTTTTTGTTTTTCTACAATATCAGATTGACCATACTTTTCTAGCTCTATTAACGCATCTGTCTTTATGTTGTCAATCTCGGTAATATTATTCTGTATCTCCCTGGGTGTTGCAGGATCACCGAGAAAATTTCTTTTGGCACTGTCGGCGTTTATTATTTGCATGGCTTTTTGTGTCATCATTTCATTTGTTCCTGTGCCGATAATTATAGCCTCTTGTTGTTCTATCTGGCTGTTTATTTGTTCAAGTTGAACTTCATATGTGGCTGCCAATTCTGTATCATATGGGCCATTTAAAAGATTCTGTAGATCAGTTTTTTGTTGGTATAAACCATTAAGTTTTGTTTGTGCTTGCATCAAATCATTCTGGATGTTTGACAGGTTGGTATTATATTCTTCAGCTTTTCTGTTTATCTGATCAAAAAAACTCAAAGGCGATTGCGTCTGTGACGAATCTACCCTAACCGGCGGAATGCTAGCTGGTATCTGAACAAGTTTTGGGTTGACGGTTTTGAGGATGAGGAATGAACCAATGACCATGAGAAGGCCATAAATAGCATTTTTGAATTTCTCTTTGCCTTCACTTTTACCTGGCGACGAATCTGTAGTCATATACTGGAATCCTCCCCAAACAATCATAAATACAGCAGCCACGGCAGAGAGTGCTATCAAAAGGTTGAAAGCGTATTGAAAGAAGTTGCCAAGATCTATGTTTTCTATCTGTCCGCCTTTACAGTCGGGCATACGAGAGTCCAAACACGGTAACGGTTCGAGAAGCTTATAGGTTTTTCCAGTATTTTGCCATGTTTGAGTCGGTTGGGTTGCAGGCAAATAAACGTTTGACGGTGGCAATGGTTCAAGACCAGAATAATCAAAGATATTAGCATTTGGATCGACAGGTTCTGGAAGAGATTGAGAATTTGTTATATTTGTTTGTATTGAAAAGATACCAAGAGCCATTACGATTGTTAGTGAAATCAACCAATATTTATTTTTGTGATGTTTATATACCATTGTAATTATTTATATTATCTGTTGATATTTCTGTTTCTCCAGAAGAAAACATTATAGAAAAAGCATTTCTTGCAGATTGAAGTATATCTTTTTCATTCCTTATCTCAAGGTCAATATTCGATGAACCAGTCTTTCCTACTGGAGCACGAAGTACTATTGACTGACTAGTAGATAGAGCATCTTGCGATGTAGAATTGATTGACCAAGAGAAAAGCAGATTACCAACTGAACTAAATGGCTTGTTGAAGCCATATGGTACTGCAAGTATAGACAATTCCCTACTAGAACCAAGACCGGTGTTATTTATAATGGCTTTATTATACATAGGTCCATACAAAGGATCATTTTTATAAAACTGTATAAAAGGACTATTTGCTTGTAATATTATTGTTTTTTCGGCCTGTGCCGAACCATCTCTGGTCGTTGCTTTGACTTTTATCAATCTAGACCTAGGTATGATCTCTTCTTTCCATGAGAATACTTGTTTACCATAACCAGAAGCATCCTGCATAACTTTTGTATCTTTTGACCATGAATAAACAAGGGTCTTTGGATCATATTCAGTGCCAGAAGAATTGGCCAAATGTGGTATAGCGACAATTCTATAACTATTTTGATATACAAGTGGCATTTTGCCATTGAAGAAAGGTGGTACATAACCATCGGTTTCAACAATAAGATCAATATTGCCAGAAGTAATATCAATTTCTGCATTGAGTTGTGCCCCCTCTGCAGTTATTGCATTTACACCAATTGATAATTTCTTACCAAGATCCGGTGCAATGACTTGTATGGATGTCATACCTATACCCTTCTGATATACATTACCATTCAAGCTCCAAGTAATATTTGATGAAGTCAGACTGACGATATAACTTTCTGCAGTTATTGTTAGTGTTTGCCCCGGCATGGGGTTTTCTGGGGAAACTTTCAGATCAACATCTTGTGCGGGCAATTGTATCCCTTGTGCAAATGCAAATTGAAAAAGTAAATATGAAAAAACAAATATGAGGACGGTCAGTACAGATTTGGATTTCATCATTTATATTTTACCAATAATAAGAGAAAGTTGCGAAAATAGTTGGGGAGAGTTATTTCTCTGTCAATCCACTATTTGGCATTCTTATACCGTCTTGATTCAATGGAGCAGTTTTGTTGGGTAGTCTCGTCGGCCCACTACTTGTATTTGTTATTTTCCCTCCAGCTACAGAAGATATTGGAAGACCTGTTTTTTCTTCTGCTCGCAACATAAGAAAGATTGCTATTATTCCTACAGATAGTTGTGGCAACCATTGCAAGATAGGTATAAGTCCAATGATCCAAGATACCAACATTGTGGCCAATCTTCGACCGTTGAACACTCCCATACCTGAAGCCCAGAAGTAGATAGCAGCAATACCCCAAAATATAGTACCAGCAATATCTTCTACGCCCGGTATTAGCCCAATAGTGTCACATATAATAGCTATTATGGTGAGCAATATCAGAGCACCAACACCCATTCGATGTTTTTTCTTTTCTTCCATGACAAAATTATAACACAGTACTATTTCTCCAAACACAGCGCTCCCTCCTCGGCGCGACTAAATGTCTTCGTTGGCTTCGCCAAGTCGACATTTGTCGCCGCCTCGACGGTCGCGATCTGTAATATCATTGTCCCGCGTCTTCAAGCTCTTTTTTTGCCCTCTTTATATCCATAACTTGCTGTGGATTTGTGGTGATGATCTGATCTTCTGTATATGAACTAACTATTTTCATTGCAACATGTTTTAGTCCGACGAAGAACATGCCTTCTCCTATATCTGATTCTAGCAATAAATATTTTTCTTCATCTGTAAGGTTGAATGTTTTCTGTACATAGTCAATGACCGATGGCGACTGTTTTAATAGTATCTGTATAGATGAATTTGTGACGATGGGCATACCATATGGAGATTTCAAGAAATCATCCACATCTTGGGTTATTGTTGCAAGACCAAGGAAGTATTTTCGACCTCTTTTTGCTAGGCCAAACAAAAATGATGCTGTATCTTCGGACTTCATCATCCACCATGCTTCATCGATGACAAGTAGTCTTTTCTTGAGATTTTTGCGTATAGCATTCCATATATAGTGAGTTATGAGATACATTGCTACGGGTTTCAATTCATCTTCCATATCTCTTAGAGAAAATACTATAAATTTCTTATTTATATCTATATTTGAAGGTCTATTTATAAAGCCCGACCATGTACCTTTTGTATATTTGGACAATCTCTCAACCAAAGAGTCGGCGCCTTCCATTCCACCCAGTACCATTTCAAAATCTGATAGTAGTGGTGGTTCAACATTTCGAAAATCAGAATCAGGAGTAATGTCTTTGAGTGCATAAGTCTCTGTTATTGCACGATCTATGATCGCATCTTCTTCTTGGGACAGACCACCCAACATTATCCTGAATAGACCAACCAAGTTAATTATATTTGATCGCAAAACATCGCTTGTAGATTCATCTTCTCTTGGTACTGGTAGATCAAATGGATTGATATGGTGCTCTGAATTGAGAGAAATATTGAAGTATTTGCCACCGGTTGCTTCTGCCATGTATTCATATTCTTTTTCTGGATCAATAACTAGAACATCTGTATCAAACATGAGCGTGCGTAATATCTCTAGCTTTGTGCAATACGATTTGCCTGCCCCAGCAACTGCAAATGTTACAGAGTTGTAGTTACCAAGAAGGAATCGGTCAAAAAGAACCAGTGATGAATTGTGTCTATTTATGCCATACAGTATTCCCTTATCTGACGTTAGGTCAAATGATACAAATGGGAATAGACTTGAAAGTGGTGAAGAATTGAGCTTTGAATGAACATTCAATTGATCGTCTCCAAGTGGCAACACGCTCTTGAATCCTTGTTCTTGCTGGAAAAGTGCTGGTTTTACATATACTAGTTTTGATTCAAGTATAGATTTGATTTCAGATTCGAGTTTATCGAGATCTCCTTCGGAATCTGCAAACAGTGTTATATATACTCCTACATCAAATAGTCTCTCTTGAGCCTGCATCAACTGATCTCTCAACGATTCGAGATCCTGATATGCTGTATCTAGTCCTGGGTCACGCACCAAACCCTTCTCTTCTCTTCTAGATATTTGGCTTTGTACCTCTGCAACCTTCTTCTGGAAATGACGCAATATCTTTGCAGTATCAACGGGATGTATGAAGATAGAGACGTTGAATACTTTGTCCAGATTGATGATCGGTGCAAACCAACTTTCTTGCAAGAATCGTGGATATGATATTACAAATAGTGTTCTACCCACCTTTTCTCCTAGGTTCAATTCTTTTGGACTGACCTTGAGTGCAGACGGAGCTATTACATCTTTCAATTCCAAGATACCCGCCTGATATATTTCTTCGGGCAAAACCGAAACAATCGGCGATTGATCTTTCTTACCAAATAATTTATTGAATATGCTCATATTATTGATTGCTCTATTGATATATGATGTAATAATTGTGCATGGTTCATGTGATTTGTATCGGCTTCTCTGTCTCTCCTGGATTGAATAATTTATAAAATAGTTCGACCACTTCTTCGGTACCAAGTTCTGCAGTTCGGACACCACACCTCACTAGTCCTTGTTCCACAACAGAAACCCTCTGTTCTAGCTGGGTGCGATATTCTTGGAATTTTTCATCTGGTGTTGGACCAACATTGTCTTTCCCAGGAAAATATCTTGAGATAGGATTCTTGCCACCACCTATGATAGGCGGATCATAAGGTATAACAACAAAGAAATTCTTTGTCATGATATTTGTATTTTCGACAAATGTTCTTACGAACTCTATGTATTCACGCACCTGTATCTTCATAAGTTCTGATACTTGCTCTTTGTATCTCTCTTCCAAAAGAGCGATATATGGCCTGATATCTAGCTTTTTTGATTGTATAAATATTTGTATAGAAAAGTCCAGTGAATTGAGGAAATTCTGGAATTGATACATGATAGATGCCTGTTCATCAGCCGATTTGAGTGCAAAGTTTAATGATGATGCGAGTATGACAGATCTCATGCCACCATTTCGGAGTATTACTACACCATCACGTATTTCCTGAATGGGTACAAAGTCTTGTGTTGTTTTGGATTTGGTTGTCATATTCAATGGTGTCATCCCCGCGAAAGCGGGGATCCAAGATTATTCAATTAATATTTTGTTTGACACAGTGCTACTTTTGATTTTTATCGGAATAAATACTCTCTTTGATATCCAAACTCCATGAAAGATCTTTCAACTTGCTATCGGATATTTTTGGAACCATTAGAGAAGCATAATTTTTTACATCCTTTGATGCAGCAGCGCTTGTTGTTGCTTTCATCTTGTCTTCTTTTTTCCATATATACAATTTACCACCTCTCCAATATTTGAATGCTGATTCGGCTATATTTACTAGTGGAAAATGATTGTAGACTTTGTAAAAAGCGAGAGATACAGATATTGCCATTATTATAAGTATTGGTATTAGTGACAATGCCAGACTTCCGAGGAGTATATATGCAACAAATGAAAGTCCTCCTCCACCCGCCAGGTATATGAACTGTTTCAAAGTCAAAGGACCAAATATTTTGTCTTCAACCTCTATAAATTGGGGCACTTGGAAACGCATTACTATATTATACCCTATGGATTACATTTTTCGCACTGTATTACTCTACAGGTTCTCTATATCTATCACTAAAACTTACTCCATCAATACTTTTTTCTTCTATCCTACCCCCTTTTCCTTCCCCTGTGTTCTCTTTTACTAGTGCTGGTTTTTCTTCTGTTTTTCCATCTGGAGCATTTAGCATATGGTCAGGAATAGCATCAACGTGTTCATTTTCCTCAATGATCTCCATATTCCCGGCGCGTTCGAGAGGGGAATAGTCTTTATTATCTTGTTCGTCCTTTGAAGATTCATTTTTCTGTAGCTTTGCTTTTATCACAGCAAATACTTCTTTATTTACTTCAATTGCGATCTTTTCAGCCAAGTCTCGATTTACCTCGAGTCGTTCAGAAACATGTTTGACGAAATCTGATGACTTACTAAAGCCAAATAGAATATCTCTGATTTCAGCCCCGAGCTCTCCGATCTGATCTACATGTAGGCTGAAACGATTTCCAATTTTGACAATACTATCTGATAACTCGATAGATGATGCGACTTTTTTTATTTGGTCCGGTATGTTTGTAGATATAGACATAATTTAATTATTTATCAACCCCATATGCCACGATTTTTATTTACATGATCAAATGCTGGGTGGGCACCTCCCGTTGGTCCAGAAGTTGGATTGTTATAAATTTCATCACCGATAGCTTTTCTCAAACTAGGGTCAATGTGGTCCATATCTTTGAGATGGGATTGTCTAATATGTGTTATAAACCTTTGATCTCTAACAGTTGCGTGGTTTGTGGGGTCGCTAGGATCGTCGAGTTTTGCAAGAGTTGCCCCTGAGGCATTCTTCATCATGTTTGCGATTACTGCCGTATTTCCACTTGAAACTGAACTCTTAAGAAGTCCCATACGAGTATTGGAGATGTCTGCTTTGTCTGCATCGGTTAGGGTACTATTTCCGTCTATTGCCTTGAAAGCGCCTTCATCAAGATGTTGCAAGACTACATCTTTTTTAAGGAATTTATCTTTGTCCAACTGAGCCTTTTCACTGTTTGTCATTCTATTGAGTACCGATCTAGCTAATGCGGAGTCGTTTGTGTTAACTGCTTTTTGGAGATCGGTAATATTATTTTGATTTCTAGCTGCAGTTGTTCTTGCAGATGCGCGTGTTCTTGCTGCGGTGGCAGCCGCAGTGGCTGATGTTTGACCACCAAATCTAGCATTAGCAAGTCTTCCAGCTGTATTCTGTACTAAGCTTTGACCAACCAAAGTGTTTGAGAATCCTGGAAAAGTTTTGTTAATGTATTTTCCAGCACTGTAACCCACACGACCAACAGTACTCCTCCCCATCCATCCGCCCACAGCACCTTTTACACCCTTGAACCACTTTTCAGACATGGCCGATCCTGCTCCAGCGACTTTTACTGCTGCAATAAGTGGCAGATTTAGCATTATTATGACGATAGCAAAGCCGACGAATAGAGTTATATACCCATTCAAATTATCTTGAGACAAGAAAGCACTATTTGTAGTTGTCAGCATATTCAATTTGCTTTCTGTCAGTATTCTTATTGCAACATACATGAACATCAAATAAACAGGCAAGAATAGCAAATGAGCTTTGAATTGAGAAAACCAATCTTTTGTAAGATCCTTGAGTTGTGGCATAGCAATTGAAGCTATCCATATAGGAGAAAAGGCAAGCAAGAATATGAGCATTGCCAAACGCAATATTGCTGCAGCAGCTGCGCCCAAGAAACTCAAGCTAGCAAATATCATTACGATCATTCCACCAAGTGTTACAAGTACTATTCTGATTGGTGCCGCATCCTGATTGGAAGTTGTATTGACGCCAGACGCTGATGTATTTATTATCTTTGCATTGTCATACCATTTATTCACTGCAAGAGACCCCATAAATATGTCAGATAAACCACCATCTTTGAAACCTTTTAATGTCCAGTCTGATATACCACTTCCACTCACGTATTCTTTTCCGGGGGCAATAGCATTCAAGAATTGTAGAGATACTATATTTGATGCATCTATCAGTACTCTAGTGAAAAAGAAACTAAAGTTTATTAGGATACCCATTATTATGATGCTGAAGATCAAACTATTGAAATTTGGAGTTTTGATACCAACGATCATCTGAATAGCAGCCCAAAGTATAAAGAATATCAAAACCATACTTGCAAGATCTCTTATGATTTCCCAAACTGTATAGATCACAGGAGTATCATTCACGAAACTACCTATGTTTGTTGTGAGACCTATGGATACATTCATCAGTGTTCCAGTAAGACCAACCAACCATGAAGTCATAGTCAAGAATACTTGCATTAGGTTTGACATTAAAGCCCAAGCAAAATTCCAAGGATCGAGGTCAAATATGCCTGCTGCATATGTCACATCTGTCATCCACAACCACACAAAAAGTGCGATAAAGATGGTTGGAACAAATTTTTTCAAATAATGATTTATCATTTTTAATGGCTAGGATCTTTGATACGTTCTGGGAACAAATCACACGATCTCTGATATGATGTCGCCTCTGCATTCCATCCAGTTACCTGCAAATCTACAGCATCCAAATCTTTTTGTGCAGAGACCATATTTTCTGCAGCATTTGAATTGACAGATATTGCCGCATCAACAGCATTTGAATAATTGTCTGTTTGCCCCTGAACATTATATGTAGTATAAGAAAGCTGATTGCTCGGTAAGTTTCTGATACTTGTTATTTTTGTTTCAGCTTCTGCACTCTTTATCGTCAATTGAGATAGGGTCGGTTGAAATCTTTGATTCAAAATAGCATCTATATTTGTCATCTGCCTTTGTGCAAATGATATTTCATTAATTGTTAATGATGAAGATGGTATATTTATCTTATTTACAAAGCACGACCTTGCAGTTTGAAACCTTTGTTGACTATCTCTTACCAATGCTATTGCCCTATCATATATAGCTTTGTATTCTTGGAGTGAAGTCAATGCCCTAGAGGTCATATCCGATGCTTGAGATTGATTGTAGATTATCTGTTGATTGTAAGTCGAAACCGAATTTGCCTGTATTTGACTCGTAACAGAGACACGTCCACCAGTATTACTACTTACAGATGTAAGACCATTACTCAAGACTTTTGTGACCATTTGGGAAACTAGAGCATCAATGATTGCATTTATATTGTCTGCCAATTCCAATTCTCTTGCAGCACTACCAAGTTGATTTTCGAGTGTTCCGGAGATTACTGAACCCGGAGTTTGTGTAGAACAGACTTGTACGATTGTACTTCCGTCAGAGCCTGATTTCAATGTATATCTAGGATCAGATGCATAAGAATAATTAGGTGTATCTCCTGGATAGAGAGTCTCAAGTGTTTCGCATTTTGGCCATGATAAGAATCCACTACTACGATTGAGATCTGTATTTATAGCATTTTGTTTTCTAGCAATTGATGACTGCAAATCACTTTGTGCCATGAGCCATGCACCTGTAGGATTGTTTTGTGGCTGACTAGTAAGTGCTATAAATGCTGGCCAACCACCCTTCGAGAAATTACCCTCAATAAAATCTCTAGTGTTATTGGCACTTCTCCCATTTACACTCAATTGATTTGGATTGTTGAGTATATTTCCATTGACTATATCCCCTATCGTTGCACCACCAGGACTACTATTGATAGAGACGTTTGCTCTTGCATTCATGGCATTGTCTATGACAGTGGACAAAGTACAAGCATATCTCTTATCCATCAACTGTGCTTGTCCAATAGCCAATGAAAGACGAAGATCTAGGCCAAATGGTGTACAAAGCTTGGACAATACGCCCGTTTCAGATATGAATTGTCCTGTTATCTGATCCCCAACATCCATGAAGAATGATTCAGGATTGGTCAGGAATGCAGGACTGCCTTCAAAGCCAGAATTGATCCAGTTTACAATACTTATTGTCATTTGATGAAGTATCCTCTTTGCAATCATTGATGCAATCTTGTCCAGAGTAAAACTCTTCAATTTTTGCATTGTAGTGTTGTAGTCAAGACCTGTATTTATTGGTACTGTGGCAGCACTACTAGCCGCGCCCTCTTGAGCATTTACATTTTTTGGAAATGGTATAGTGACAATTACAATTGCAACGATACATAGGATAATTATTGGAATCTTTATTTTTGTTAAATTGAAAATATTCATTGTATTACCAGCCAAATGGTATTCCGGCTGTTATAAAATATTGTTTAATAGATGCCAAAGAATCATTTATTTTCTGCAGTCCTAAAATCTCATAGTTTATGGCGTTCAGTGCCAAAACAGGGTCTGTATCTAGGCGACGAAGTGCCTTTGAATTGAAAAGTTGAATATTTACCCCATTTACTAGACCTAGATGGTATTCCGAAAGTGGTTTAGGTACAGGGGTATTCAACATAGCCGATAGAGCCGATTGATAACCAGAAATATTTGTATCTATCTCTTTTAATATTTCCATATCATCTTCGCTCAATGCTCTATCTGCTATCTCTGCTTCATTTTGTTTTGGCATATTATTGTTTAGTATCTTGATAACCATGTCTCCATAATTTTTGAGCATCTGACTAGTAATTATATTATTGTTTACCTTTATTTTATTTATTGAAATTGTTTCTGGATATGGTGCATTTGTAATGCTGTCTGATATCAACTGATTTGTGACTTCTTGTATCTTTGTAGGGTCATTCACGATACCACCTTGTTGCATAAGCATAAATTTCGCGAAGAAGTCTCTACCCAATTGATCTGTCAAAGTAAGTGGTTCATTCTTTGCAGTACTATCGGAACTTGCCGACTTGAAGTTGATTGTTCCTGTTGAGCTAGATATAAATTGGTCTTTCCAGCTTGTATTATCATCAGCAATTACAGGATCGTATTTTCCACTCTCTATTGCATTTTGACCCTTATAATTTATTTCTCCTATTTTCCAGTCTGGCTTTGCATACCAAGTAACTAGAACTACGACAACTATGCATAGTATAAAAATCACCACTGTCTGTTTGCGCGGGTAAAATGCATGCATACTGTTATAATTATATCGCAGAAAAGAGTACAAAGCCCTATTTTTTGTGGATAGTGCAAAGATATATATGTTATGATTGTATTATGAATAATAAATTTATATTAGCTTTGATCATATTAGTTTTAATTATAGCTATTTCATTACCAGTTATTTCAAATGCAGCAATAATGCCTTTTGGTGGCGCGGTTACTATGACTCAACCGTGTAACAATGGATTACTTCTAACTGTTCAAGTGCCTTTTAGAGGCCCACAACAATTTATGTGGAATTGGGGCCAATTACCATATCTTATGAGAGTAGTTCCTCATCCTAGACAATATTTGCTGGGAATGGCTCTAAGTGTTCCTGTCCCTTGTACTCTCGGAACCGTAGTTAAGGGAGCTGGTATGCCTATCTTATATCACGGTTCAAGTCTCTAGATATCATATTGATTATTCAAAAATTAATTTAGTTATATCAAGCCATTGATCTTGTTTGATCTCCTCGGCCCTAACTTTTCTATTGATATTTAATGTTGTAAAAACAGAGTCTAATTTTTCTTTATTAGAAATAGTCTCTAAATTTCGTATCAGAAATTTTCTTTTGTGAGCGAAGCCAGCTTTCAAAATGTCAAAAAAGTGCTTTATTTCAACACTTTTCGAGGAAAATCTGTCATCTGAAATATCTGATATTTCAAGAATTGCAGAATCTACATTTGGGGGTGGCGTGAATGCTCCGCGTGGAACTTTGGCTATCATCCTCGGTGTACCAAAGGCTTTTACAGATATGGACAATATGCTCTCTTTACCATTTCTTGCTATGATTCTTTCTGCGACCTCCTTTTGTACCAGTAGTACTATTTTCTCTGGACGGGGTTCATATTCTAGGAATTTTTCCAATATTGCACCAGTTATGTAATAAGGTATATTTGCAACGATTGCATATGATGAATTGATGATTTTCGATTGCAGATTAGTGCCAATATTATTCAGATTGATCTCCAATATATCATCTACTATCAATTTCAGTTGCCCGTTCTCAATCTCTTTAGAGAATTTTTTCTCCAAGAAAGGAATTACTGAAGAATCTTTTTCAATAGCAACAACTTTGGCACCAGCTTTCAATAATTCTTGTGTCAAAACCCCCATACCAGGTCCAATCTCCAATACAACCCCACCCTTTTCGACTTTTGCAGTATCAATAATCCGTTCAAGTACATGCTTTGAATTGAGGAAATGTTGCCCAAGAGATTTTTTTGGCCGGATCTTCATGTTACCTTTGATATTAGTCATTCATGTCTAGTAAAGCAAGGCGCAATATTGTATTTGTATGGAAATTAAATTATTAGATGTGTTTTGTGTACTTCCGTCCACTTTAATTTCCATACAAATACAATATTGCGCCTTGCTTTCAAGGAATCAAAAATCAATAAATATCGCTTTTGCACCTGTTGGTTTTTCTACTACCTGCTCTTCGATTAGTCCCTTATCTATATCATCTATAAATTCTGAAGGAGTATTCACTCTCTGTGCACCGTAAATAGTTCTGACTATTGCATAGCTCAAACATATCCTCTTCTTCGCTCTCGTAAGTGCAACATAGAATAAACGTCTCTCTTCTTCTTCCTCGGACTTGCTCACTTTCTCTTCATCCATATGCTTGAATGGAAAAAGGTTTTGTTCCATTCCTGCAATGAATACATGCTCAAATTCTAGCCCTTTCGATGCATGTACAGTCATGAGTCTAACTGCATTTTTATCTGCCTTGATTTCGTCCTGATCTGTTGCAAGCGCTGCGTTTTCTAGCATTTTCTCGATTCCTTCTAAATGCGGAGGTTGCGGAGGTCGCACTTCCGCAACGGTTGCACTATCGTATTGCATTGCAACAGATACCAATTCTTGCATATTCAAAAGACGCTCTTCATCTTCACTATCTCCTTTTTTGTACATCCTCTCCATGCCTGTCTCTTTGATCACAAATTTGACTACTTCAGACGGCTTTTTCTCTATTATTTCTTTACCAATATCTTCAAGCAATTTGAAAAACTCTCTGACTTTATCTTGTATTGGCATGGGAAGAGTCACAAGATCAGATCTTGCATTTAGTATCTTTGCAACTGTTACCTTCCCTATCCCTCTTGCTGGTATATTTATTATTCTAGCTATATCTCCCCAACTTTCATTTTCTGAAATATCACCCACCCCTCGCTTCGCTTCGTGCAATCCTTTTGAAGAGTGTGATTCTTGCAACAAGCTACCATGATTCAGTGCAGCTCGAATGTATGCAAGAACGTCTTTTACCTCTTTTCTTTCGAAGAATTTTGTACCCAAAAGTTGATATGGTACATTTTTTTTGATAAATGCTTCTTCCAATGCTCTGGACTGGAAATTGGCTCTATACAAAACAGCTATTTCTTTTGCTTCAACACCATTCTCTATCAGTTTTCTTGCATTATCTGCAATAGAGCGAGCTTCATCGTCTTCTGTATAAGAAACAAGGATAGATATTTTGTCTCCCTCAACATTGTCTGTATAAAGAGTTTTTTCTCTACGCATTACATTTTTCTTTATGACATCATTTGCTGCTGCCAAGATGATCTTCGTAGAGCGATAATTTTTCTCGAGAGTGATCACCTGTGATTCTGGATAATCTTTTTCGAAATTCAAAATATTTTCTATCGTTGCACCTCGCCAACTATATATATTTTGATCTATATCACCTACCACACATATATTTTTTTCTTGTCCAGACAAGACATGTCCTTCGGTTAGATATTTGATGAGATTGTATTGGACTTTATTTGTATCTTGATATTCATCTACATGGATATACTTCCATTTATTACCATAGAATTTTTTCAGGCTTTCATTTCTGCCAATTAGTTGAGCCGTTTTTGACAGTAGATCATCGAAGTCCAATGCTTTGTCTTTCGCCAATATAGCATCATACTTTTCCCAAACTTCTGCGACTATCTCTTCTACAAATCCCTTCGAACTATCTAGATATTGTAGTCGGCCGAGTCCATCACCCTTTGTCAATGAAATTTTATTTAATATAAAACCAGGATCAAACTTTTTTGGATCAACAGATGCTTGCATCATTGCCTCTTTCACGGCCCTTTTCGAATCTGTTCTATCGTATATCGTAAAATGCCTATTCAGTCCAAATTCTTTCGCATGATTTCGTATGATGTATACGCCGAGCGAATGAAAAGTACTAACAAATGGTTTTTCATTTTGCCAATCTGCTGTAATTGGCAAGTTCAAACTCTTTTCATTCTCTAGTAGATCGAAAACCCTCTCTTTCATTTCCTTGGCAGCTTTATTCGTAAAAGTTATTGCGAGAATACTGTCAGGCGCAATACCACTTTTGATGAGGTTCAATATTCTATGAGTGATTACACGCGTTTTGCCCGCCCCTGCTCCTGCGATTATGAGCACAGGACCAGTATGCGTATCTACGGCTTTTTGTTGTTGGAGGTTGAGTGAGGGCATGTATTCATATTATGGGCAATTGTACCAATTGACAATAATATAGCAGTTTTGCTATACTTTGTTAAGGTCGAGGTATTAACAATTTCATCTGTAATATCACATGCGCAGACTTGTATTACAAGTGTTAAGTCGAGTTACTGCATTTGTTCACGAACTCTCTTCTGCTGACCAGATCAAGATTGCTGTTGATATAGAGTCTTTGTGTGATAGAGATTTTGAAACAGTTTATATAAAAACTTTGCGAGGGCCAATAAAAGAGTTGATAGTCAAGAGAGTCAGGATAATATTTTGTGTGTATGGAAATACGCTTTATATATTGCATGCATTTTTCAAGAAAAGTACAAAGACTCCATCAAAAGAAATAAAAATCGCCGAACACTTGCATGGTTTGCTTATGAAACAATTAGGGCCACATAATTAATATGAAAAAAAATCAAGTAATATTAAAATTTAATACATTTGACGAAGTCTTTGGAAAACTTCTAAGGTCAAACAAATATCGAGATATTTTTGATGTTAGATTGGCCAGGCTTAGACTGATACGTCAAATTCGCGAACTTCGTCGATCAAAAAAGTTAACACAAAAAAGTTTTGCCACAAGAGTTGGCATGCCACAGTCCGTCATCGCCCGTTTAGAAACTGGTCGTCATAACTTTTCTCTGAACACTCTTTATCAGATTGCTGGTGCCTTTGGTAAGCAAGTAAAGTTGGTGTGATGTTGTAAATGTTTGATATAGATAATAAAAAATCAGCGAACCGAGGGTGGTTCGCTGACATGATGAATCAGGGTTTAGGTTGTTACTCTTTGAAGGCGGTGAGTAAAGCCCGGTCTTTCTCATCTATCTTCATAACTCTATACTTTCTTTGTTGAATTGTTCGGTTACTATTCATAATTAACTTATAATATATTATCTCTGTTGTCAAGACTATCAACTACCTAGAATACCTGCTAAAATCGCCATTATTATCGTTATTTATCAATACAAGGTCCGACCTCGTGAAATTAAAATAAACAAAATGAATCCATACATCTGGTTTGCACTCATATCTTCAGTCATAGCCATCGCTTATGGCGCCTTCCTTATAAGCTCAATAATGAAAAAGCCTGCAGGCAATGCAAAGATGCAAGAAATTGCAAAGGCCATACAAGATGGAGCAAAAGCTTATTTGAATAGGCAATATCGAACCATTGCTATTATCGCAATTATTCTATTTATCATATTGTGGTGGGCACTAGGTATAGAGATTGCTGCTGGATTCCTCGTAGGTGCAGTATTGTCTGCTCTTGCTGGATTTATAGGCATGAATGTATCTGTTCGCACAAATGTTAGAACTGCAGAAGCCGCTAGAGATGGACTATCACCTGCACTATCACTTGCTTTCAAGGGGGGCTCTGTTACAGGACTTCTTGTAGTCGGCTTGGCTCTTCTAGGAGTTGCTGGTTTCTATGCCATAACAAAAGATGTTGCTTCTCTCATCGGTCTTGGCTTTGGAGCCAGTTTGATATCTGTATTTGCTCGTCTCGGTGGCGGTATTTTCACAAAAGCAGCTGATGTTGGTACTGATCTAGTAGGCAAAGTTGAAGCAGGAATACCAGAAGATGATCCTAGAAATCCTGGAGTTATAGCGGATAATGTAGGAGATAATGTTGGAGATTGTGCAGGTATGGCCGCTGACCTATTTGAAACTTATGCCATAACTACTATTGCAGCTATGCTTCTAGGACTCACAGTATTTCCGGGCTTTGTTAATGCTCTCATCTATCCCCTTGCTATAGGTGGTATTGCTATCATCACATCTATCATTGGTACATGGTTTGTCCGTATGGGTAAGTCTCAAAATATCATGGGTGCTATGTACAAAGGTCTTGCTGTTGCAGGTATATTGGCAGCAATTGCATTTGAACCTATTACAAAGGCATTGATGAATGGAAATGGGGTTTATGATTATCTATCCCTTTATTTCTGTACTATTGTTGGCTTAGTCGTTACAGCAGCACTCGTATTCATTACAGAATATTACACATCTACTAGATATCATCCTGTAAAGTCTATTGCTCTCGCTTCTGTGAGTGGTCATGGTACGAATATTATTCAAGGCCTTGCAATGTCAATGAAAGCTACTGCATGGCCTCTCATCACAATAGTTTTGGGAATTCTTGCTGCATTCCACTTTGGTGGTTTGTACGGTATTGCAGTTGCAGCTATGAGTATGCTTTCTATGGCAGGAATTGTCGTAGCAATAGATGCATATGGCCCTATTACAGACAATGCTGGTGGTATAGCGGAGATGGCAGGATTGCCACAAAATGTTCGTGATGTTACAGATCCTCTCGACGCTGTTGGCAATACGACCAAAGCTGTAACAAAAGGTTATGCCATCGGATCTGCAGGTTTAGCGGCATTAGTACTCTTTGCATCATATACAGAAGCAGTTGGCAGTGGTTATGCATTTAGTCTAAGTGATCCAAAAGTTATTGTTGGACTATTCATCGGAGGTCTCTTGCCCTACTACTTTGCGGCACTTTCAATGGAAGCAGTTGGCAAAGCAGCTGGTAAAGTCGTAGAAGAAGTCCGTCGCCAATTTAGGGAGATAAAAGGCATTATGCAGGGTACAGCAAAGCCAGATTATGCTAGATGTGTAGATATCGTAACTTCTGCTGCTATAAAAGAAATGATTGTTCCTGCTCTCATACCTGTTTTAGCTCCAATAGTTGTTGGCTTTGTATTGGGTCCAGTAGCACTTGGCGGGATGCTCGTTGGTTCTATCGTAACAGGTCTTTTTGTTGCAATCTCAATGACTTCTGGCGGTGGTGCTTGGGATAATGCCAAGAAGCATATTGAAGGAGGTGCACACGGAGGCAAGGGTTCTGATGCACACAAAGCTGCTGTTACTGGTGACACTGTCGGTGATCCTTACAAAGACACTGCTGGTCCTGCGATCAATCCGATGATAAAGATATTGAACATTGTTGCATTGTTGATCGTGGCTTTCATTATTTAGTATTTATTTTTCGAAGACAAAATATCGGTTCAAAGCCGGTATTTTGTTTTGTCCCTAATTATTGCAATTGGCATTTATTGTGCTAATGTTTTGTTGAATAGGAATAAAGAAAGAGAAAGGATCTTTATGCTAGTATCGTGGAAGTTTTCCATCTATCGGAGAATTAGACCCTTGAAATTCCCGTACAAATGCCATTGCAGATGTCATAGGAGTGGAAAGAGCAAGGATGTAATGACTAGTCATTGTATCCCATGCTGTTCAAGGGCATTGTGTGGTATCCATGTGATACTTGGATATCTCGGTAAACATGCCGATCAGTGTCCAGATTGCCAAGCCATTAAGCAGAGAAAGCAAAACAAGTTGGACAAGAGAATGGCCAAAAGCGCAAAGAAGGGGTAACCCTTCTTTTTTTGTACTTGGTCAATTCATCACATGATACCGCCCTTTTTATTTATCACAGAACGGTGCTACAATAGCCATGTCACATCAGATTGTGGCAATTAGCAATATAAATGAAACAATAATGAAGAAAACACTCAAAATAATAGTTCTTTTGGTAATTATAGTAGCTTGTGTATTTGTCATTTACAGACAAGTAAATGCAGAAACTCCTACAAGTACAGACTCTAGTCAGACAAATGTCACAAATACGATAAAAGAAAAGTTACGAGCCAATGCTCCAGTCAAAGAGAAAATAAAAAATAATATAGAAGAAAAAAGCGAATTGCGAAATAAACTTATGGCAGAGAGGGCTTCAACGACAATAGAAAGAAGGAATAATGTTCAGAATATGAAGATTCAAGCTTTCAAGATACGACATAGTACACTTATAAGGCAGATTCGATTGTCTTTCAAGAATCTAGAACAAGTAACAAGTCGAATAGTTGCGAGAATTGAGAAAGCAGAGACAAGTGGACGAGATATGACAAAAGCGAAAGGTGCCCTTCTTATTGCAAGAGAAAAGTTGAGTCTGGCAGAACAAGCAATAAAAAATCTTTCAAATTATGAACCAGTATTAGTTTCAAATACAAATAAAGCCTCAAATGAAGATACAGTAGATCTTGTGAAGCCAAGACAAATCGCCGATGAAGCAATAATAGCTATAAAAGTAGCAAGGGATGCGCTCATAGATGTAGTAAGAGAAATCGCTCATTCTATGGGTCTCGGGACAGGTACATTAGACGACAATATAGCGTCTTCTACACAGGAATAATTATTTATTAAAATATTAAATTGTAAAATTATGGACCCAAACACACAAATACCCCCAAATACAGGAGGTATCAATAATATCGATATTAGTAGTCAAAATATGACTTCGCCAGAAGGTGATAATCATAAGAAAGTTGGTTCAACCATAGCAATATTAGTTGTAGTATTTGTTTTGATAATTGCTGCACTATATATATTTGCCTCACAACTCTGGACAAGCAACAATGTTGAAAATACAGACATAAATACTAATACTGCCATGAATACTGATACAATAAGAACAATCACAAAAGAGTCTGTACAGCCAGTAACAAATACCGATGTCGATGTTCAGTCTCTAGAAGAAGATTTGAACACTGCAGTCGATGGGCTCGATGCACAGAATTTCTAAATACAATTTTTGTAAAATACAGAGAATCCAGACTAAAGAGTCTAGGTTTTTGCATTTTATTGTACTTTACTTGCACATCCAGCCATAAATCGTTAGACTGTGGCGCATGACAGAGCAAATAAAAAACTATGGTTCTGCAAGTGTAAAAAAGCTCGAAAAATCACAAGTTGAAATTACGGGTTCTATATCAAGTGATATTTGGGAGAAATATCGTGCAAAAGCATTGAAGAATATAAATGAATCAGTTTCAATGGACGGTTTCAGGAAAGGCATGATACCAGAAAATGTTTTATTGGCCAAGATTGGAGAAATGTCTATCCTAGAAGAGATGGCAGAACTCGCTCTATCCCCGGCTTTTATTGATATTATTGTAGATAACAATCTCGATGTTATTGGCAAGCCACAAATACAGATCACAAAGCTCGCAAAAGGTAATCCATTGGAGTTTATGATAAAGATAGCAACTGTTCCAGAAATAAATCTTCCAGATTACAAATCTTTGGCACAAAAAGAAATTGGACAACAAAATCCTGAAGATGTGAAGTTGACTTTTGAAGAAATTGAGAATACAATTACACGTATCAGATCCGATGCGTCGTCCCAGAAGGTTCCCGTCGACAGTCCCGGCGGACAGAACCCACAGAAAAATACGGCGCCGGTATACGTAGGGCAAGTAGACAAGGACGGTCTACCCGAGCTAACTGATGCTTTTGTAAAAACATTAGGGGCCTTTGAAAGTGTTTCAGATTTTCGAGAGAAACTTTCCATTATGCTTACAGAGAAGAAGGCAGATGAAGAACATCAGAAATTGAGAGTAAAGATAGCCGATTCTCTTGTAGAAAATACAAATATAGATTTACCAGAAATATTAGTTGAAAGTGAACTTTCTAGAATAGAAGCCCAATTCAAGACGGATATAGAGAAAATGAATGTGAAAATGGAAGATTATTTGAAACATGCAAAGAAGACAATAGAAGATATAAGAGGAGAATGGAGGCCACATGCAGAAAAGAAGGCAAAGATACAATTGATACTCAACTCTATTGCTAGGAAAGAAAAGATTGTTGCTTCAGATAAGGATATTGAACATGAAGTGGAACATATATTAGAGCATTACAAAGATGCAGATCGTGATAGTGTAAGAGTATATGTCGAAACCATGCTAAGCAATGAAATGGTTTTCCAATTCTTGGAGAAGAAAGAGTGATTAGAATACAAATCTAGATAATACAGCGATTACAGCCGTTTCGGTGCGCAGTATTTGTTTACCTAGACAATGTATGGATATTTTATCTTTGTGAAACATATCTATTTCAGATGGAGACCAACCGCCTTCTGGGCCAATAAATATGACAATTTTTCTATCATTACCGAGATCCGATCTCGGTATAGTATCCCCTTCTGTGTGAAACGCATATACGGAGGTCTGACCTCCGTATTGATCCTTATAGGTATTTATTGCTTCTATTAGTGACACAATAGGCTCAATTATTGGCACACGTCCTCTACCACTCTGTTCGCTAGCTTCTATTGATATCTTTTTTAGTCTTTCTATATTCAAGGATTTCTTCTCACTTCTTTCAGATATGATCGGTATTATATTTGTTACTCCTAGTTCTGTTGCTTTCTCTACAATCCATTCAAAAGTATCTTTCTTTACTATTGCTACGCACAATACAATATCTTTCTCTGGTATGTATCGACTGCTATTCTTCTCATTGATAGAAAGCTTCATTGTATCTTCTGTGAAGTTATTTATCTTGCAAACATAGTCAAAACCAGAACCATCAAAGATTATAACCAGATCTCCTGTCTTCAATCTGAAAACCCTACGAATCTGTTTCGTAATTTCTAGAGAATTGATAGTTATCTCACTTCTATTCCCTATCAATTCTCTATAATAAAATCTATGAAGTCTCATACAGACTATTTTTTGTTTGGAGACAAGACATCGTCTATAATGCCATATTTCTTTGCATCTTCTGCACTCATGAAGAAGTCTCTGTCAACATCTTTCTCTATCTTTGCCAATGTTTGACCTGTAGCTTTTGCCAATATTTTGTTCAGATTTTCTCTCATTTTTATGATATGTTTTGCGCTAATTTCAATATCTGTTGCTTGTCCTTCTGTCCCACCATGTGGCTGATGTATCATAACCTCTGCATTTGGCAATGCATATCTCTTCCCTTTTGTACCAGATGCAACGATGACTGCTGCCATAGATGCGGCAATACCGACACAATGAGTTGAAATATCATTCCTGATCGAATTCATTGTATCTATTATTGCAAGTCCAGCAGATACCATTCCGCCCGGAGAATTGATATACATATTGATCTCTTTCTTTGGATCTTCTGATTGCAAGAATAGTAACTGGGCAATAACTAGATTGGCTATATGATCATCTATTGGTCCGCCTAGGAATATAATATTCTCCTTCAAGAGCCTCGAATAGATATCATATGCCCTCTCGCCAAAATTGCTCTTCTCTATAACTGTTGGTATTAATATTGACATAGTATTTTAGTTTGTCTTATTTATTATATACTACACCGCTATAATAACACTTTTACCGAAAAAATCAAGTTTTCATAATGTGGATTTTCTCTGTGCTATAATGTCGCCATGAAAAAGTTAAAATTGTCTGATAATTCCAAGGATCTACAGATTATTCCCGATGAATCTATTGAGCATAGAATCTTTCTGATTCGTGGACAGAAAATAATGTTAGATTCTGACCTTGCTAGATTATATGGTGTGAGTGCAAAGAGATTGAATGAACAAGTACGAAGAAATATCGATAGATTTCCCAAGGATTTCATGTTTCAATTGACAAATGAAGAATACAAAAACTTGAGGTCGCAATTTGCGACCTCAAGTTGGGGAGGTGTCCGTTATTTGCCATATGCTTTCACTGAACACGGTGTTACGATGTTGTCTGCCGTCTTGAAAAGTCCTCGCGCGGTACAAGTGAGTGTATTTGTAGTCCGTGCATTTATCAAATTACGCGAAATGCTTGCTACCCACAAGGAATTGGCAGCAAAGATGAAAGTTTTAGAATCTGAACAAGAAAAACAAGGCCAGCAACTGATAAAAGTTCTCAATATCCTCAAACACCTACTTGACGAACCAGTACCCATGAAAGCACCAATTGGGTTTAGTAAAAAGTAGGAAATATTTCACATTGAAAAGTTAAAACCCCACACGATTTCTCGTGTAGGGTTGAAGTTTGACGCTTTCGCCGTGGCGAACTCCAAAGCGTTTGGCAGACCTACTGCCGTTCCTGCTTGCGAGGCTTGACGAAGACCCAATCTGAGTAATCGTCAAATCCTTCGGATGGATCAACATAGGAGTTAAGACAGATAGCACCAAGTCTTGAGTTTACACTCATGAATACATCAGAACGCCCGCCGACAGATTCTTCCGAACCAATATTGATCTCGGTTGACCTGGACGGAATTTTGTCTTGTGTTACTAAGGCCAGAGCAACCTCGGCTGGACACAATTCAAGACCAAGTGTCAACGCCATTGTGCAGATTTCTCTTCTAGAGTAACGGTCCGTCATGAAGAGATCTCCGCCTTTGATCTTAACCAGGTCAAGTTCAAGCTCGGACTGGGCAAGACCTATTGTTTGATCCTTAAACCATGTCCTTATCGACACAAACCCATCTAGTAGATCATCCACATTTTCGAGACTCTTAATTGTTCCGATTCTCACCGTCGTCCAAATCATGAGTTTAGTCTTCATAATTTCCCTTTTTTAATTGTTTACTGTTATGACGCAAGCAGGTTCTCAAAGAACTTACCTTATCGTCCTGCTAACAGTATATCATCTTTTTTACTCAATGTCAATACTATTCGTCAATTAACATAGCGAAAGAGCCTTATTTACCAACATATTTATAGTATTAGCCATATTTTTGTGGAAAAGTATTGACACAATGAATAGTTGAGTATAGACTTGATACATGGATAATAAATTAGTTCAATTAAAGACAAACCTTTTGTCTTTTGGACTTAGTACCAAAGAAACCGATGTTTATATCGCACTTCTTGAATTAGGTAGAGAAACGGTTACGAAAATCTCTTATAAAGCTGGTATAAACAGAACTACTGGCTACGATATCCTCAATTCCCTAGTTAATAAGAAGCTTGTTAGTATTTCAGGAAAAGAACCCAAGCAAGAATACGTAGCCGAGCCTCCAACTGCTATTATTGAATACTTAAAGAGACAAGCTACACAAGCTACAGAAAACATTAAAAGGGCTGAAAATATTATTCCAGAATTAAACTTACTCTATACTTTTGAAAATAGACCAAAGATTCGTTTCTATGAGGGAGTTGATGGTTTGAAATATGCTTATGAGGATACACTAAGTAGTTCAGAGACAATTCTTGCATATGCATCAGTAGAAGATGTAAATAGCGGTATTCCAAATTATTTTCCAGAATATTTCAAAAGAAGGGCATCGAAAAATATACATATTCGTGCAATTTTTCCGGAAACACCCCTGGCACATGAACGTTCAGCACTGGATAAAGATGAAAAAAGAGAAAGTCTTCTTGTTCCATATGATAAATATAGATTCACTCCAGAAATTAATATTTACGATAACAAAGTTATGATCGCTTCATGGCGTGAGAAGCTTGGTATCATTATAGAAAGTGAAGAAATCGCAGATGTTATGAAAAAAATATATGAGTTAGCTTGGTCGGAAGCCAAAAGGCTCGATAATAAAGTAAACAATCCTTCTGAAGGCTAAACAAAAATATCCCATAAGAACTACCGTCTCTTTCGCTAGACAAATATCTTTCTCTGTTATAAGATGATGGTGTTACCAAATTAAATTTTGATTCACCCTTTTCGATACTTAGTGAATATAAAAATTATGATTCCAAAAAGGCTAGAAAAAAACGTAAGGATAGAGCCAGAGTTTCACATAAAGACTCATAAAGTTTGCATTTCACCTTAGTTTGAAAGAGGCGGATCCGTAAACCGCAATGTCATTAAAATTAGTAGCATTATTCCTCTCCATAGCAGGAGTTGCCGGTATAGCCGTAGGTTATTATCTGCGACTTATCATTTCTCTCGGCAAGAAAGGTTCTATGGAATTGGAAATCAAAGAGATGCTTCTCTCTGCAAAAGAAGAAGCAAAGAAGATCACTACCGATGCCGAGGCAAAGAGTCAAAAACTAGGAGAAGAAGCTAGAGTAGAGATTCGTGAAAAAGAAAATAAGATTCGTCAATCTGAAGAGCGTATTATCAAGAAAGAAGATATGTTGGACAAGAGACAAGTAGATCTTGATAAAGAAGTTGAAATAGTCAAACAACGTGTAGCAGAAGTAAAAGTGATTCGTGAACAAGCAGACAAATTGGAAGAGCATAGGAAACAAGAATTAGAAAAGATAAGCAAGATGACTTCAAATGAAGCAAAAGAAGAGCTTGTTAAGCTTATTGAGAAGCAAGCAGAAGAAGATTTGATGATTCGTATCAAGAAACTGGAAACACAAGGCGAAGAGATGCTAGAAGATAAAGCAAAAGATATTTTGGCTGTATCTATTCAGAGGCTTGCTACTTCTGTTGCCTCTGATGTTATGTCTACTGTTGTTCCTATACCAAGTGATGATGTAAAAGGAAAAATAATCGGTAAAGAAGGTCGTAACATCAAAGCATTTGAGCGTATCAGTGGTACAGAAGTCTTGGTTGATGATTCTCCTGGCGCAATAACCATTTCTTCATTCGATCCCGTTCGACGTCATATTGCAAAGAATGCACTGGAAGAACTCATCAAAGACGGCCGTATTCAGCCAGCTAGGATAGAACAGGTAGTCGAAAAAGCCAAACAAGATATCAATAAGACTATAAAAGAAAGAGGCGAACAGGCTGCATATGAATGTGGTGTATTGGGCCTTGATCCTAGGATACTACTCATATTGGGAAGACTTCATTTCAGGACGAGCTATGGACACAATGTTTTACAACATTCTATAGAAATGTCTCATATAGCTGGTATGATAGCCGAAGAATTGGGTGCAAATGTCCAAGTTGCAAAAGCTGGTGCTCTTCTACACGATATAGGCAAAGCATTAGACCATGAAGTAAGTGGCACACATGTAGAGATTGGTCGCAGAATCCTACAAAAATTTGGAGCTCCAGAAGAGATCATAAAAGCAATGCAAGCTCATCATGAAGAATATCCTTATGAGACAATTGAATCTCGTATTGTACAAACTGCAGACTCTATATCGGGAGCTCGTCCTGGCGCACGCCGTGATAGCATAGAAAATTATCTCAAACGTCTTGGCGATCTAGAAGCTACTGCAAACTCTTTTCCTGGTATCGAAAAGTCATATGCTCTACAAGCAGGTCGTGAAATACGAGTATTTGTAAAGCCAGAAGAAATAAGCGATGTAGAGGCACGCAATCTAGCGCGAGATTTGGCTATGAAGATAGAAAAAGATCTCAAATATCCTGGTGAAATCAAAATTATTGTTATTCGCGAAATGAGAACAATAGAATTTGCAAGGTAATTTGACAAGTTTGAGTAATTCACAGTCTTGTTTTTAGGCCATTGCGTAATATATGGCTTACTATATAATAGTCTTATAGGTTGGAAACTCGAATAACCCTTTCGTAACCAATAAACGAAAGTGTGAGGCGAGCCGAGACCATATTATAAGAATTAATAATAAAAACAATGAACAAAGCAGCAATTGCAGATGTAGTGCACGGTGTTCTCGGCGGAACAAAGGTTCAAGCCGAACAGGCGGTCGAAACAGTGATTAACTCAATAGTTGACAGCCTGAAGAAAGGTGAAGAGGTTTCTATAGCTGGTCTCGGTATCTTCTCGGTAAAACAGCGTGCAGCTCGTGAGGCACGCAATCCTCGCACAGGTGAGGCCATCAAAGTCCCTGCCATGAAGGTTCCAAAGTTCCGAGCAGCAAAGGCACTCAAGGACGCAGTGAAATAACACCAGAATAGTTATTTTCTGTAGTAAAAGACCGCCCTAGGGCGGTCTTTTACTGTGTGACATATAGATTACTATATATAGTTATTGACAATATTATTTAATCCTGTAACATATAGTAATAATAAGTAATACACATATTCAATATGAGAAATATCATAAACATTTCCCTACCAGCTTCTATGGCTGAAGAGATTAGAGATGAAACCAAAAGTGGTGGTTTTGCATCTGTTAGTGAATACATCAGACATCTTATTCGTTCTTATAAAGAAGATCGTTTGCTTCGTGCTTTGGAAAGAAGCGAATTAGAATTCAAGCAAGGCAAAGGTAAGGTTCTTACGTCGTTAAAATCACTCGTTTAAAATGATAATTGAGTATTCTTCGTTATTCGAGCGCTCATATCGTAAGCTTCCGGATAGAATTAAACGCATTGCAGAAAAGAAAGAAGAAATATTCAGGAAAGACCCATTTCATCCAAGTCTGAAATCTCATAAATTACACGGTAAATTTAGTGATTTCTATGCTTTTTCATTGGATCAAAAATATCGAATAATATTTAAAATATTAAATAAAAATATATTTAGGTTTTATTCCGCAGGTGGACACGATATCTATGAATAATTATTCTATGGTGCGGGATAGGAGAATCGAACTCCTGACCACAGTTTGGAAAACTGTTATTATACCATTTAACTAATCCCGCTTTTCATGGATACGATCAATCGTAGCAAGTATTTTCTACTGTAACAAGATCTAACGGAATACCGAGATCCGATCTCGGTATTGATGTCATAATTCAAGACGCCCTTGCCCCTACTGGTATCGAAGCATTTGGTTCTAGTAAAGAAAAATTTCCTTCTGGTGTCAGTATTGCCAATATCATTCCTTGGCTTTCATAACCACGAATAATTCTTGTTTCTAGATTTGCGACAAACATACATGTTTTACCAATCAGCACTTGCGGATCTGGATAAAAAAGAGAAATACCAGATACTATTTGTCGTGGTTTTGTATTGCCAAGATCATCTTTCTCGGCAAAATCAACAGATAGTCTTAAAAGCTTGTCTGTATCAGGTATTTTTTCAGCTAAGATTATCTTCCCCACCCTTATTTCTATCTTTTTGAAATCTTCATAAGAAATCATATTCTTTTTGAATATATTATTTCAACTACAATTAAATATATTTATTTATTATCACACCTATTTTCTGCGGCGTCTTCGACTGCCTCTTTTATCTCTCCAACTTCTTTCTTTATTTCTTTTATAGCCGTCTCAATATTTTTCAATTCTATTTCCTCCTCTTGTATCTCCCTTTCGGTTTTATCTGCTCCTTTCTTTTGATGCTTTAAACCACTAATTAGTATAGTGTCCCCAATAAAATATGATACAAATAGTCCTGTTGCAAGAAGTATTATTACTACGATAGCTAGGTTGGTCGGTTCAAAAAATAACCAACTATACCAGCTATCACTTTCTTCCAACATATCAGCAGTATGCCAGACACCGCGCCAGAAAAGCACAATAGCAATACCACCTATGAATGTATATACGATAGGATAATGGCTAAGGTGGCCTCTTATATGGTCCTCTAATTTATCAAAAAAATGTAATATCTTTTTAATCATAGTCGGAGCGCCGGGATTCGAACCCGGAGTCACCTGTACCCAAAACAGGTATGTTAGCCGTTACACCACGCTCCGGTGTCAAAAACATTCTATCATAAGATAATGTCTTTTAGCCACTTTACACTAGCTTTTCTACTATTTGAATTCATATATACACATAAAACATGAAAATGGAATTCCTCTTTATTTCTATTTTTCTCGCTCAAATATGTTTCAATAATACGTCTCAAATGTTTCATCTTCCATCCGTCTACATTGTCTTCTGGTCTATGTGTATCGGACATCGTTGGATCAAATTTTTTCAAAACACTTTTCACTTCAAAGAAGTGAATTATGGTTTCTTTTAGAGCGATAATATCCAATTCACCCCATTTCTTCTGATAATTCCTTTCAATAATTTTAAAACCATTGCTCTCCAAATATTTGCAGGCAATATCCTCACCAATATTCCCTTTTGCTCTTTTATTCAACACATTGTCCATGACTTTTAAAGTTATTTTGAGGATAATCGGCTCAATAGAGCCATTGCATTACAGTGCTGATCTTATAATGGACTAAAAATAACGAGTTAAAGCCATTTATTGTGACTTTTATGAACACTGTACACAGACTTATCCACAGTTTTCTTTTAAGAACTACGATTTCAAGCCATTTCCCTAGGACACAAACTATGAAATGACTTTTGTCTATTTGGTGCGGGTATGGAGAATCGAAGCTTACAGCTTCAGTACCCCGATTGGATTTTTTGTTCGTGCTTCGCACTCCAAAAAATGCTCAATCGGGCTTCGATTCTCGCACGAAAGCGCCCCGCGCTTTCTTACCCAGCACAAAATATTCGCTGCGCTCATTTTTGTGCGGGTATGGAGAATCGAACTCCAACCTCGTCCTTGGCAAGGACGCGTCCTACCACTAAACGATACCCGCAGATTTAAATCAAAGATCAAAGATCAAAAATCAAAGATACTTCAGAACAAGTATATATCAAAAAAGTAATTTTTCAAATACCTACTTTGAATAACTTGACCTATCTTTAATTTTTGATTTTTAATCTTTGATCTTACTGTTGGTGCCCTCGGCAGGACTCGAACCTGCAACAACGGTTCCGAAGACCGTTGTGATATCCGTTTCACCACGAGGGCGTAAAATAATACTATCACGAAAAATCATGAATGTGCTATTCTTATTCATATATGAATAATGTAAAAGACAATCCAATTCCAGAGGAAGTTGTAGATATTGTGGAAAAACTCGAAAAGGGCGGTTTTCAGGCATATCTAGTTGGTGGCTGTGTTCGTGACCTATTCTTAGGAAAAAAGCCTAAGGATTGGGATATTACAACAAATGCAAAGCCAGAAGAAATACAAACATTGTTTACAAAAACAGTATATGAAAATACATATGGTACAGTAGCTGTTATCAATGAATTGACCGAAGATGAAACTATCAGAAATATAGAAGTCACACCATTTCGTACAGAGTCAGGATATTCAGATCGTAGACATCCAGATGAGGTTAAATTTAGTGAAAAAATAGATGATGATCTCAAAAGGCGTGATTTTACCGTAAACGCTATGGCAGTTTCCCTTTCAAAAGGAGCTATAAAAGACATTGTTGACCTTCATGGTGGCTTCAATAACCTAAAGGACAAAGTAATTCGAACAGTTGGTGATCCAAAGGACAGATTTGATGAAGATGCTCTGAGAATGCTAAGAGCAATAAGATTGGCTGTTGAATTGGACTTTTCAATTGAGAAAGATACCCTTTTTGCAATTAAAGAGTTAAATCATTTGATGAAAGATGTTTCTATTGAAAGGATTCGTGATGAATTCACAAAAATGATAATGTCAAAAGAGCCAAAAAAGGCTTTAGAGCTTTCACATGAAACAAAGTTATTGATACATATAATTCCAGAAATTGAGAAATCTATTGGTGTTAAGCAAAACCAGGCCCATAAATATGACGTTTGGGAGCATTTATTGAGAACTGTTCAATGTTCTGCGGATAAGGATTTTAGTATAGAATTACGTTTGGCGGCTCTATTTCACGATATTTCAAAACCAAAAGCAAAGAGCTTTTCACGTGAAACAGAGCAAATCACATTTTATGGCCATGAAGTCATTGGTTCACGTGAAACTCGTAAGATATTGGAAAGAATGCGCTTTTCACGTGAAATTATAGAGAAAACAGTTATATTAGTCAGATGGCATATGTTTTTCTCTGATACTGGCTTAATTACACTCTCTGCAGTGCGTAGAATGATCGTAAACGTTGGTAAAGACAATATATGGGATTTGATGAACCTTAGGGTTTGTGACAGGGTAGGAACGGGTAGGCCCAAAGAAAACCCATATAGGTTGAGAAAATATAAAGCAATGGTTGAAGAGGCACTGAAGGATCCGATAAGTTTGAAAATGCTGAAAATAAATGGTGCTGACATTATGGAAGTGTGTCACATGAAACCTTCTCCAGAGATTGGCTTGATTCTACATGCATTATTCAATGAAGTATTGGAAGATCCAAAATTAAATACAAAAGAATATTTGGAAAATAAAGCAATTGAATTGGCAAAATTATCTTTAAAAGAACTTAAAACTCTGGGTGAAGCTGGAAAAGAGAGAAGGGAAGAGGAACAGCAAAAAGACATAGGAGAAATAAGGAAAAAGTATCATGTCCTTTAGTTATCCACAGTTTGTCCTTTACAGACAATCATAAAGGACATAGAATGTTTTCAGACCCGTTCGTTGTCCGAGGTTCTCTATGCTCATCAAAGTTTTAAACAGTTTTTTATTTTGAGTTAGCCGCGACCGTCGAGGCGGCGACAAATGTCGACTTGGCGAAGCCAACGAAGACATTTAGTCGCGCCGAGGAGGGAGCGGCGTAGTTATTAAATTGTGTTGATGTTTAGAATTTTGATGAGCATAGAAAAACGAGCAATAGATCTTTATCAACTATGTGGTCGCGATAGACCACAACTCCTTTTCATGAAGCTTGCACGTATTTGATCCTTCGATCGCTTGTGTTAAAAAGGTGATGTTTCTCTCTCCAATCAATTTTATTGCCTCCTCACAGGAGAGCACAATCAATAGAGAGCAAGATGTACATCACATACCAAGGGATAGTTTTGGGTCCAGCTCTTTTAGCAGGCTTCGAGACCGCATTATGCGAACTCAATTACTCGAGGCCGCCAATGATGCGGTTTTTCTTATTCATATACCGAGATCCGATCTCGGTAAAAATGTAAAAAATCTCACATGATTTTTCATGAGAATTTAGATTTCTATGCTTTATTAGAGCCGTAAAATTATCCAAGTAAAATATCGATAGGGCAATGGTCAGAATTCAATATTTGATCAAGTATTCTGCATTTTGTCACTATTTTTGCAAGATCTTTGTCTACGAAGAAATAGTCCAATCTCCATCCAACATTGCGTTCACGAGCAAATGTTTTCATATCCCAATATGTATATTTTCCAGCCTCATTTGGATGTAAATGTCTGAACATATCTATATATCCATTGTCAATAACTCTATCTATCCACGCGCGTTCGATAGGCAAGAAACCTGTATTGTCTTTATTCTCTTTTGGTCTCGCTAGGTCTATCTCTCTATGTGCTGTATTTACATCCCCACAGAAAATTATTTTATAACCATCCTTTTTACAACGATTTATATACTTCAAGAATTCATCATAATATTCAAGTTTGAATTTGAGTCTGTCAGGTCCACCACCTCCATTAGGGAAGTAGACATTGAAAAGTGCAAATTTAGAAATGTCCTTTATAACTCCATCAAAGAATAATCCCAAGAAGCGACCCTCTTGATCGTATTTTTCAATTCCAAGGCCATATTCTACTTTTATTGGCTTTGCTTTCGAATATACAGCTACTCCGCTATATCCTTTTCTTCCTTTTGAATGATCGAAATATGAATTGTAACCAGGTGAATTGCGAACACCTACTTCCAGTTGGTCTGGATGTGCTTTGGTTTCTTGCATGCAAAAGATATCTGGACTCTCATTTAATAACCAATCAAAACCACCCTTTTTGATATTTGCCCGCAAGCCGTTCACATTCCAAGAAATGATGCGCATAGGATAATAATACCATATCAAACTTTCCGAAAAGGTCCGACCTTTTTATTTTTTATCTTCATTCAGTCTTTTTGCTTCTGCCCAAGCCAGTTCGTATATTTTCTTCATAGCGTCTGCAATCTCCCTTTTTTCCTCCTTATTAAGGGTTTCACGTTCTTTTCCCAAAGGGGTTTCTGGGACAATTGCTCTAATTGAGATATTCTTTTCGGCTCGTCTCCTGTAATATTCGGGGAAATAATTCGGAAGCGCACTGTGCATATCATCTACAGTCGCATACACCCGAATTGGTTCAGTCGAGGTCAAAGTATCTTCATACACATGTTTCAATCCTTCAGTCCCTTCGTAAAATTTGATTCTTGGTCGATTTTGAGTTGCATAAACCCTTAGAAGCAGGGGAACGAAACTTTCTGCCTTCTTTATTCGATCAGTAGCATCATCAAGGTGCACGCCTGTGTCGATTATGACGATGTGGTGTTGTACAAAGATAGCTATTGGTATAAACGTTCAACCCCAGTAATTCATGGCGATCCCTTTGTTTTCGTCAAACCTCGCAAGCAGGAACGGCAGTAGATCTGCCAAATGCTTTGGAGAATAGCGTCAAATTCCGGCCCCGCAAGAGAAATCTTGTGGAGCTTAATTATTTTATTGTTAAAGTTCTGATAATAAACATGATTGCCTACGAGAAATAAATGGCTATAAATATAGCTATTTTGATACATTAAGATTATAGTCAGGTATACTTGACTTTAATATCATATTTTGATAGGGTATACTTGACTTAAATAAGTCATAAAATAACAATATCAAATATATGGATACTGAAAAAGTAAATAAATTAAGAAATTTAATAACCTTCTGGAAAGAAAGTGTCTTGAATGACAATCTTTTTCCTCGTGATTTGTCAAAGGAGATAAATGTAAACGGTAATGAAGTGATAGATATAGTAGGAGTTAGGAGATCAGGAAAATCGTCAGTGTTGAGCATATTAGCAAAAAGCTTGAATAACAAGGACTCTTGGTTATATATAAACTTTGAAGATCCATATTTCACAGAGAATAATAGAGCGACAGTAATAGAAGATTTGATAAAGACCTATGTGAAATATTTTAGTGACACATTAACATATTTATTTTTTGATGAAATACAAAATATAGATTCATGGGAAAAATCGGTAAGGAAATATAGAGATGGCTCAAAATACAAAATATTCATAACAGGGTCATCATCAAAATTACTGAGTGGAGAACTAGGTTCTTCTCTCACTGGACGACACTTATCGTATAATATGTTTCCACTTTCTTTCCAAGAATATTTACCATTCATAAATATAAAAATAGAAAAAAGCGAGGATATCCTCATAAAGGGTGAAAAAATGAAAGAGGCTTTTCAAAATTATCTTTATTATGGAGGATTTCCACAAGTAGTTCTGACAAGAGAATACAATCTCTTGAAATCATATTATAGTGATATTCTACAAAGAGATATTATTGGAAGATATGATGTGAGAGACAAAAATACACTTGAGAAAATCGGGTTATTTTTGATAACCAATAGTTCCAAAATAATTTCTCCAAGTTCATTGAAAAACCTATACTCGGTTTCCTTTGAAAAAGTCGCGAGATATATTGATTACTTCAAAGAATCAATGATTTGTTACGAATTGGAAGCATACAATCCCTCTCTGAAATCTAGACAGAGAAGCTTCAAAAAAATATATGCAGTTGATACAGGACTTGCCAATCTTGTTTCTATGAGCTTCTCTCTAGACAAAGGCAGACTTCTAGAAAATGCTGTGTTTCTCGAACTAAAAAGGCTGAGGAAGGAAATATATTATTACAGACAACAGAATTATGAAGTAGATTTTATTGTCAGAGAAGATAATAAGGATATAGAAGCTATTCAGGTAGCATGGAATATGAGTGATCCAGAAACGCGAAAGAGAGAGTTAAGGTCAATAGATAAAGTCATAGAGAGACTAGGGATAAAAAAGGCTACAATCATTACGATTGACACAAAGGAAACTATTCCTCATGATGGATATAAGATAGAAGTGGTACCGGCATATGAATGGTTTCTGAATGGCAAGAAATAAGTATCATTTCTTCCTATTATGAAACTGCTTATGAACTCTCCTCAATTCACTGTCTGTAACGTGTGTATATATTTGCGTTGTGCTGATATTGGAATGCCCTAGAAGCATTTGCACCGAACGCAAGTCTGCGCCATTGTTCAAGAGATCTGTTGCAAAGACATGTCGGAGGACATGGGGAGTGACTTTTTTGGAGATGCCGGCCCTGATGGCCCAATACTTCACTATCCGTTCAATAGAGCGTTTATTTAGGGCTAAATCACTTTTTTGTGATTTCTTATTTGTTATTCTAGCGAATAATGCATCGTCTATATCTGGTCTTTTGTCCAAATATTTCTTTATTGCATCTTTTGCTTCTTCAGAAATAAAGACAACTCTTATTTTTTCACCTTTTCCGCGTATAGATAGTTGATCTGATCGAAGGTTTATATCTCTAGATAGGGAACATAGTTCCGAAACTCGGAGACCAGTTGAAAATAAGAGTTGCATTATGGCGCGGTCTCGCAGAGATCTCAGTTCACTGCCTTTTGGTGCAGAGATCAGTTGTTGAAGTTCTTCATAAGTGATGAGATCGATCGGTCTTTCACCTATTTTTGCCAATTCTATATGTTCAGGAGATAGGGTAGAAACATTTTTCTTTGCCATATATTTGAGGAAAGCTCGTAATGCTATGAGATGATAGTTTTGGGTCTTTTTCTTTATCGTACCACCATCAGTTTTATTGTATTTACTCGGTTGTCTATTGAGCCACATTCTGAATCTGCTTACAGAATCAGAAGTTATAGCAGAAGGGTTATCACTCTTCAAAAATCCTAGGAAACGGCTAAGATAATGATCATAATTCTCTATTGTCTTCAAAGCGCGACCCTTTTCGATCTCTACATATTCTAGAAATTGCTGTTTCAAAGTTTTCAGATTGTGCGACATGCTTATATTGTAACCGCTTGCTGTATTGTCCACAATATGCTATTATCTAGTAGCCATGTTAAAACTAAGACAGAAGACAAAAATCATCAAAGAAACTGGTGTTCACGAAAAGGACACTGGTTCTTCTGAAGTACAGATAGCGCTCTTGTCAAAGAGGATAGAAGAGCTCACTTCTCATTTGAAGAAGCATAAGAAAGACAATCATTCACGAAGAGGTTTATTGGGGATGGTTGCAGATAGACAAGTTCATTTGGGTTATTTGAGGAAGAATCATCCACGAAGATATTCAGCTATCATAAAAAAGTTAGAGCTAAAGAAGTAATATGTCAGTAATAAAACAAAAAGAACAAAGAGTGGGAATTTTCATAGATGCGCAAAATCTATATCATAGTGGTAAAAATTTGTATCATTCGAAGGTTAATTTTGGCAAAATAGTCGAGGAAGCACTCGATGGACGCAGACTTGTTCGTGCTATTGCATATGTTATTTCGACAGAATCTGGTGAAGAGACTGGCTTTTTCGATGCTTTGACGAAGGTTGGTATAGAGACAAAGATGAAAGATTTGCAAATATTTGGTTCTGGTGCCAAGAAGGCCGACTGGGATGTTGGACTAGCTATAGATGCTGTGAAGATGGCACCAAAGTTGGACTCAATTATCCTTGTTACTGGTGATGGAGACTTTGTACCACTTGTAGAATATTTGCAAATGAATGAAGGTTGCCAGGTAGAAGTTGTTTCTTTCGGCAAATCAACATCAGCAAAACTCATTGAAGTTGCTGATCACTTCATGGATCTAGATGAGAATTCAAGTAAGTATCTTTTGAGGGCAGGGAAGAAATAAAAATTAATTTCTCGATCTTGTAACTTTCAATAACTGTGTTATATTGAAAGTGTTCGATAGTTCGTATATTACAAATTAACTTCGCCTAGAGATAGACAGGTTTGAAAGTCAACGAAGGTTTTTCCTTCGAGATATATTTCAAAGCTGAAATCTATAGGCGAAAATGACTAAATCACGAGGTCCGACCTCGTAATAGGTCCAAAATAAATGAAAACAAAAGAATATTCGATAGAAGTCGGTGGTAAAACGCTTACCGCTGAATTCAATGATTTGGCAGATCAAACGAATGGCTCTGTTATGTTACGTTATGGAGATACTGTTGTATTGGCAACTGCAGTTATGGGAGGCAAGAAAGATTCGGATTATTTCCCACTAACCGTTGATTATGAAGAGAGATTCTATGCTACTGGTAGGATACTTGGTTCTAGATTTATGAGGAGAGAGGGAAGACCATCGACAGAATCAATACTTTCTGGTCGCATTGTCGATCGTACTATCCGACCTTTATTCAATCAGAAAATGCGCAATGAAGTACAAGTAGTCTTGACGACTATCTCTATTGCCGATGAAGATCCAGATGTAGTTTCTGTTATTGCAGCATCTCTTGCCCTCGGCACGTCTGATATTCCTTGGGATGGTCCAGTATCTGCGATAAGGATGGGCAAGAATCATGAATGGCTCATCAATCCTGATTTCAAGACGAAAGATGATGTAGGAATTACACTTGACCTTGTAGCGTGTGGCAAAGATGGAATGATCAATATGATAGAAGTTGCCTCGAAAGAAGTTGCTGAATCAGATGTAAATGATGCTCTATCAAAAGCCTCAATAGAGATTGAGAAAATACAAGTATGGCAAGAGAAAATAATCAAGGAAATTGGTAAAGAGAAGACAAAAGTAGAGTTACCAGAAATTACATCAGGTACAAAAGAATTATTCGATGAAGAAATAAAACCAAAACTTCACGAATATGTTTTTTCAAATCAACCGGGAAAAGAGAAAATCTCTGAAATACATGAAACATGGAGCAAAATATTCCTAGAAAAGATGCCGGAAGGAAATATAGCAATGGCACAAGAAATATTTGATGATGCTGTCAATGAACTCATGCACAATGAAGCAATAGACAATGATAAACGTGTTGATGGTCGTAGTATGGATGAAATACGTCCAATATTTGCAAAAGCAGGAGGAATATCACCAATATTACATGGTTCAGGAATATTCTATCGTGGTGGTACACACATACTTTCGGCACTGACTCTCGGTGGTCCTGGTGATGCTCTTCTTATAGAAGGTGTAACCGTAGAAGAAAGTAAGCGCTTTATGCATCACTACAACTTTCCTCCATTTTCTACAGGTGAGACTGGTAGGATAGGGGGGACAAATAGGAGAATGATAGGTCATGGAGCTTTGGCAGAGAAGGCATTGGCACCAGTGATACCTGATAAAGAGAAATTCCCATATACGATAAGACTAGTATCCGAAGCATTTGCTTCCAATGGATCTACTTCTATGGGTTCAGTTTGTGGTTCAACACTTGCTCTTATGGATGGTGGAGTTCCCATAAAGGCTCCTGTGGCTGGCATTGCTTCTGGTCTCATGATGCGCAGAACAGGTTCGGTCGCGACCGTCGCAGGGGCGACAAATGGCGACTTCGCGAAGCGAACGAAGGCATTTAGTCGCCCCGAGGAGGGAGCGACCTCTGGTTATGAATACAAACTTCTCACAGACATTCAAGGCCCAGAAGATCATCATGGAGATATGGACTTCAAGGTTGCAGGAACAAGAGAAGGTATTACCGCTGTTCAGATGGATGTGAAAGTTGGAGGAATTCCACTCAAGATATTGTCTGAAGCACTTGTCAAAGCCAAAACAGCGAGACTTCAGATATTGGATATTATCGAGAAAGAGATAGCCTTGCCAAGGAAAACTGTATCTCCAAATGCACCAGAGATAATCTCGATGAAGATCAAACCAGATCAGATTGGTCTTATCATAGGTTCTGGAGGTAAAACGATAAATGAAATTCGTGATACAACTGGTGTTGAAGATATAACTATAGAAGATGATGGGTCTGTATTTATCACAGGCAAAAATGGTACAGCAGAGAAGGCAAAGGAAATCATATACAATATGACTAGAGAATATATGCCAGGCGAGCGCTTCGAAGGAGAAGTGACACGTCTCATGGACTTTGGATTCTTCGTAAAGATAGGTCCAAGTGGAGAAGGACTTGTTCATGTCTCTGAAATGGCCCCATTTCGTGTTGAAAGAGTCGAAACATATGTCAAAGAAGGTATGAAAGTTCCAGTTGCAGTGAAAGAAATTGATGAAAAGGGACGTATCAATCTATCTATCAAACAGGCTGATCCAGACTTCTTCTCCAAGAAAGAAGAAATGCCGAAGCCCCCAAGAAAAGAATTTAGAAAGAGGTTCTAATTGTAACCTATTCTAGGTATAATAGGAGTATGACAGAAAACATCTTTGAGATCACACCTGATCTAAATATAGAGCAGATAAAGGATCTGGGTACAAATGAAGCAAAAACTGTTATTGCAGATCCACCAAGTCAAAAAATTGAGACTGTTAATGTTATGCCACCAAGCCCAAAGATTGAAACTGTTAGTGTTATACCACAGAGTTCGTCTGAAGTGCTGAAACCTGTGATTCAGACTCAAGAAACTGTTCTTGTAAGTACAGGAGACAAAACTCCAGAAGTGACTCCAAAAGAAGTTTTTGTACAAAAAGCTATACGTACATATGAGGGCGATGTTGCAGATTTTATGTCCCATGGGAAATCATCTGTGGCTTCGATTGCAATTGCAGAGAGCAATCGTCGCGAGAAAGAAAAGGATACTGTTGACAGTCAAAAAAATAATGAAAGAGATAGTGATGAGAAAAAGCACAATTTTAAGAAACTGTCCTTATTGCTTATAAGTCTCTTATTTATCAGCGGTGGCATAGTAGGTGCTTATTATTTATATACCAAGAGTCCACTGGCAAAAGAAACTATCATTGCTCCACTTCAAAATAAGACCAATTCATTGGTATTATCGGATTCTTTTGTAACTATTACTGTAGATGGATTATTGCCAAATGATATTATCACAAAGATCAATAATGAAGTCTCGAAACAGCAAGCAGTGAATTCGATAAAGGAAATTATATTTGTACAAAAGACAAATAATATTACTGGAGACGAAAATGTTCTGACAAGGATACGTGGTCAAAAAATGCTGGAGATAATGGATATTTTAGTTCCAGATATATTGGCAAGGACAATCACAGACGAATGGATGATGGGTATTTATTCCTCACAATTCGGAAACAAAGACGTATTTATCGTTGCAACAACAGACTATTTCCAAAACGCTTTTGCTGGAATGTTATCTTGGGAAGGAATGATGGCTGATGATCTCAAATTGTATCTACCACAGTCGATACAAGAAAGCATTGCTCCACCAATCAATAATGTCGTATCTACTAGTACAGCAACAACTACTGCTACTACGACCATAGAAAGTACACCACCGATAATCAATAAATATTTTACGATCAAAGGTAGATTCTTTGATGCTATTGTCAAAAACAAAGATGTGAGAGAGTTGCGTACAGAAAATGGAGACATTATATTCTTATATTCTTTTGTAGATAGTAAGAAGTTAGTTATTGCTTCGAAAGAGTCAACTTTAGAAGAGATAATAAAAAGACTTGAGCAACAAGCTTTTTTGCGCTAGGATATTATTATGAATAAAAAAGAGACAGAACAATTCAAGCAGAAATTATTGGCAGAGATGGCAATTATTGAAGGAGAGTTGAGTAGCATCGGACACAAGAATCCACAAGTTGTGGGTGGCTGGGAAGCAACAAGTGGTGATATGGAGGTCAATTCAGCAGATGAAAATGAAATGGCAGATAAATTCGAAGAATTGGAAGACAATAAAAGTATTGTTGTACAACTCGAGAATCAGCTTTTAGATATCAAATCTGCTTTGGAAAGGATAGAAAAGGGAACATATGGTATTTGTGAAGTCTGTGGTGTACCGATAGAAAAGGAACGTTTGGAGGCAAATCCGAGTTCTAAAGTCTCTATAAAACACGGACATTGATTTTATCGTTTCTTCAGCAAGAATTTATCAAAATTTTAGGAGAATTTTATCAGGATTTTATCTCTCTCTGATACGATCTGTTGATGAGCATTGCAAAATCATACAGTGCACAACTTGTAGGACTTCTCGCTGAACTCATAACAGTCGAAGTTGATATTTCAAATGGTTTGAATTCTTTTTCTATAGTCGGTCTCGGTGATAGAGCTATAGAAGAGTCAAAAGACCGCATCTCTGCAGCTATCAAAAATAGTGGCTATACTTCTCCCAAACAAAAAAATCAAAAAGTCATTATTTCTCTGGCCCCAGCAGATGTAAAGAAAGAAGGACCATCTTTTGATCTTGCTATGGCACTTACATATCTCGGAGCTTCAGGTGATATTGTCTTTGATTCCTCTCATAAATTATTTCTAGGTGAACTATCACTAGAAGGAAAAGTCAGGAAGATAGCTGGATTATTACCTATATTGTGTCAGGCAAGTCGTTTTGGTATTTGCGAAGTCATAATTCCTCTAGAAAATGCAGAGGAAGCATCTTTGGCAAAGGGAATTTCTATATATCCAGTTTCTTCACTCAAGGAAGCCATAGAACATTTGATTGGAAATATTATTATTGAACCAATATTATATACAGAGATACAGCCTTCAAAAGAAGATTGGACTGATATGAATATCGTCCGTGGCAATGAGACAGCAAAGCGTGGTTTGGAAATAGCAGCTGCTGGTGCACATAATATTCTGATGAATGGTCCCCCAGGAACAGGCAAGACAATGCTGGCTCGTAGCTTTTGCTCGATATTACCACCGCTTTCTTATGAGCATTCTGTCGAAGTTACAGGTATACATTCTGCCGCACATATTCTGTGCAAAGGAATGATTTCTAGTCCTCCATTTCGTTCACCACACCACACTGCTTCATACCCATCTATTGTCGGTGGTGGTGTTTTTCCAAAGCCGGGTGAGATCACTTTGGCACATAGAGGAGTATTATTTCTCGATGAATTTCCAGAATTTGACAGGAATGTTATAGAGGCTTTGAGACAACCACTCGAAGATCGTTTTATTACAATTTCACGGGCAAAAGGAGTAATAACTTTCCCTGCACAGTGTATTTTTATTGCTTCTATGAATCCATGTCCATGTGGCAAAGGCAAAAATAACGGTTGTGTATGTCCTGAAAGAGCAATAGACAATTATAGGAGGAGAATATCGGGTCCTATTCTTGATAGGATCGATGTATATGTGAATGTAAATAAAGTTGATTATGAAAAGCTTGGAGAACGTTCATCCGATGCAGAGACTTCCGAGTCAATAAGGAAGAGAGTTGTTGTTGCTCGAACTAAACAGCTAAATAGATTCCTGAAATATGGGATCAATAAGTGTTATAACAGTGAAATGAATGCAGAAGATATAGGGAAGTGTATTGAAATTGACAATATTGCGCGTTCAACTCTCACTTCTTCTGCTCAAAGACTAGAATTATCTGGTAGAGCATTTCATCGCATCATAAAAGTTGCAAGAACAATAGCAGATCTTGCGAATGCCGAAACTATTCAAAAAGAACATATTTTAGAAGCATTGCAGTATCGCGAAAAATTGAAATGACAAATATTTATAAGGGAAAATATTTTATTTCAGTATTTCCAAGTTGATGAAACAAAAAAGCCTTCCGCTATATTGTGATCTGAAAATCACTGGGCCGAAGACTTCTTCACTGTGAAGTTTAGCAAAATATATGTTGTTGTCAAGAGGTTGTTTGCGCGGTTCTATGAAGTTTAGTGTGGAAGATTCAGAAATAAAAATGGCAAAAATGCGAGCGTGATTTTGAGAACATAGTTTTCGAAATTGCGGAAACCATACGAAATCCTTTTAATCAGTTTGATCTTGT
>JBAZBL010000003.1:11422-95112 GCA_041671485.1 Minisyncoccota bacterium | reverse complement strand
GACGATGAGTGGGACTCGGGCTATCGTGTTGTGCTCCTCGAGATTTGATTATTGTACACTGAATCATTGATATTCTTGCGCTTTGAAACATTGTGCTTTGATGTTCGGATGTGATTTGGATTTGGAATTATGGTATAATCACCATGCACTCGCAAATATGCGTGCGGAGTTCAAATCCTTCACGATGCGGTGTCGAGATATAGGTCGCCAGAATTTTCTGCGAATTTTCAATGAAAAGCGTGTGTCCTATACTGAAAAAATGAATAAAAAATCTGTGTGACTGTCTATGGCATTATGATGCCGGATAATATACAGCTAGGCGATTGATACAGATATCTCTTGCTGGCAGTGGTCTGGACGGATGGTCACATTCTTGTTCCTTTGTTCGCAACTCGGATGGCAACTGGTATATGCCTTATGCGAGGTGGAATGGGGCTGGGTGGAACCGCAATACGAATTGGCTCGACAATGAGTGGAACTCGAACTATCGTGTTGTGCTCCTCGTTACTTTTTATCATTTCCGACCGATGCAGTATTTAATGTGTTTGGTCGGTTTTGTTTCTCTAGTTTAATTTTCCAACCATAAAGCATTTTACCGACTTCCTCAGCCTTGAGAGAAAAATCAGTAAAAATATCTTCTTTGAGACCACCAAGCTCAAGTAATGCATAAAGCATAAATTTTAGGACATCATTTTTTATGTTAGCAATTCTAACCAGAGGCAGTCTTTGTTCCTCAGAGACAAATATAGCTTCCGAAACAAGTTCTATAATCTGAGCAAAAAGAGAATCAATCCTGACTCCCATGGAATAACGAAGCATTTTAGGAATATGTTTACTATTATTTTGCCACAGTACATATACTTGGAGTAGTTTCTCTGAGATGCCAGACATCTTTATTATTCGTTTATCAATAATTTTCATAGTTTTATTATTATAATGGATAATGGCAAAATATTCACTGAAGGATTTGAAAAAATATTTTCTTATAAATCTTTGTTTTCGAGTTGGTTGGAGTTTCGAAATGGTAAAAGAGAGAAAAGTGATGTGACAGATTTTGCAATTCGAGTGTCAAAATATCTTTTTGATTTGAGAAATGATATTTTGTCAGGCAATTATTCTCATGGCGGGTACAAATATTTTCGGATATATGAACCAAAAGTTAGAGATATTCATAAAGCATCTGTTCGCGATCGAGTCATCCATCATGCAATATACCGAGCGACTTACCCTTATTTTGATAGATATTTTGTTCACGATTCTTACTCTTGTCGGCTAGAGAAAGGAACACATAGGGCTTTACAGAGATTTTCTAATTTTGCTAGAAAAGAGAGTAATAACAATACTAGGACTATCTGGGTGCTTAAGGGTGATATCAGGAAATGTTTTGCATCAATTGATCATAATATATTGAAAAAACTTATCGGAAGACATATAAAATGCCCCAAGATCATCAGTATCATAAATGTTGTCATAGATAGCTTTTCTTCTGTTTCGGTCGGTAAAGGAATACCACTGGGAAATTTAACCAGTCAACTTTTCGTAAATGTATATCTCAATGAGTTTGATCATTATATAAAGAGGATACTAAAAGTTAAAAAATATATTAGGTATGCAGATGATTTTGTTGTTTTTTCTTATGACAGACATCAGTTAGAATTGCTAGTCCCTAAAATAAGAGACTTTCTGAAAAATACATTGAGCTTAGAACTTCATCCCGATAAGGTATTTATTCGTACTTGGCATAGTGGTGTTGATTTTTTGGGTTGGGTACATTTTCCTAAGCATAGAATCTTACGCAAGAGTACCAAGATCAGCATGTATCAGAATATTTTTCCTGAAACAAGAGAAGAAGTTGTTGCATCATATTTTGGCTTATTAAACTACGGAAACTCATATAAGATAAAATCTGACTTATGTCGCCGTCTTGGTCGGCCATGTTGATAATAAGGTATTAATGAGGATTCCAGTTTCTGTGTGATATGCTATATTTAAGAAGAAGATAAATATGGAAAAACCAAAGGAAAGTCAGATAATTGGCACAAATACCGAATCTGCACCAATACTAGAGGAGGATGGCATTTCTATAGCCCAAAACCACAAACGATTCATAGAGGGCATCACGGCCAGAATGAAAGAAGCCAATGAAGAAGAAATTGGTATAATTTTGACTGAACTTGAGAGATATTCACAATCTCCTGACAGAAGAATAGAGATATACACGGATCCACAGCTGGATACCTTCTGTTGTGGTCAAGTACCATCAAAGATAATAAATTCCAAAGGTGAGATCGTTGATGATTCGAACAGAATAAGTTATCTTATTGGTGTTCCATTCCAATACGTTGCAGGTGGAGCTGAAATGGATTTCCTCCGAGGAGAAATCCTTCATGAGCAAGGTCATGCTATATGGACAGATTTTAGTCGTTGGAAGAGATTTGAGACATTGGCACAACAAGAAGGATATGATCCTCAAGAATTACTTCAGCTTAATAATTGTATAGAAGACCCACGAATGGAGAGATTGGTAGGTGGTCCTTTGCATGAAAATGAAAGAAAGCAACTTCTTACAAAGAATCGAGACCTCATTATTCCAAGTATTGCGGAAGGTATACGTAAAAAAAAGGGTGGTAAGGATGGAAAGGAGATGACGCCAACCGAGCAGTTTAAATTTATTTTAAAAATTGAAAGACTTTGGGAACTACATAGAAAAGATCTCGAAGGTATTGAAAAGCCATGGAGTTTGGATGATCTTGATCCCAGTGTAAGAGATGAATATGAAAAAATTGCCCCTTATTTGGCTCAAATAACAGGTGATAGTATAAAACCAGCTATGAAAGTTAATCCTGAAGTAGAAAAAATAATTGTAGAGCATATATGGCCTGCGTATAAGAGACTTATAGATAAATTTCCAGAACAGGAAAGCAGTGATTCTAGCGACGGTAAAAGTGAAAGAAGTGGTGGTAAAGGAAAAGGGAAAAGAGGTGCTTCTTCTGGTAAACCTGAACCACCAGAGTTACAGACACTTGATCCCAGCGATCCTTCGACATGGCCCCCAAAACTCCAGAAGATATTTCAGAAAATGGTTGAACAGCATAATAAAAGACTCAAACAAGAATCTGAAAGAACAAAAGAGAAATCAGAGCGACAGAGCAATAAGGAAGATCGTCTTAAAAAAGAACTCAATAATTTACAGAAGATTAGAGATGGATTTGAAGATCCAGAAACTCGTGAAAAATATAATCAAATCAAAAGCGAAGTAGCTAGTGCTATTTCACAAATCAAGAGGATCTTTGACAGATTTTTGCCGAAAATAGATGAACCACAATATGAATATAGTCGTAAGGGGATACGTTTTAGTGTAAAGAATTTGGTCAGGAGATATGGAACTGGAGCAGAAAAGCCGCTTGGAAAGAGGGTTACTCCAGAAAAAAATGCTCTGGTACTTCATTTACTTATAGATGTCAGTGGTTCAATGTATAGTGGTAAAAGAATAGAAAATGCAATAAAAGCTTGTGTGGCAGTGTGTGAGGCGTCGGAAGATCATAATATAAGTATTGAAATATTGGCTAATGATCAGAATAATGTAACAGATGATCTAAAGTATTTAATCAAAAAGTTTAATGAGGGATATTCGGGTTCTGTTAAGACTCGACTTGTAAGTGTGTTGGATGCTAAGAAATCTGGATTTGGAGGTGACAATCAAGATGCATTGGCAATTGATGCTTCTGTTCCGAGACTCAAGAAAGAAGTTCAAAAAAAGAGAGTGGAGGCAGACCGTACAGGTTCTCTCACGATATATATATCTGACAGTACAACTGATAATGAAGATACAAAACGTGCTACTGATGAGGCAAGACTTCAGACTCCTTTTGAGGGTACAGCCATAACTCCTGAAGCTGATGTTGCGACACAAGTTAGAAAACACTTTGGTCCAGATAGTTTAGTTCCTCCAAGCATAGAAGAGTTTCCTGGAACTATCCAAAAAATCCTTGAAAGACATATATCGCATTTGAGGCAAATGGAATAGGTTATTATTCAATATGTAAAAATCATGCCCCCCACCCCAGAAAACACAATCCACGACACCACTAGTCCTATTGAGAAAACCCCCAAGACAGGTCTAGAGATATCCGTGTCAAGCTCTCCTGAAGCAATTGACAACCTCAACACCCTTGCAGATGCCCTAAACCATGACAAACCAATTACAACTGAAAGCATCACCAAACTAAGAGATTCCCTAAAAGGTACAAAGATCAAGCTTGGTAATCAAGAAGTCACAGTAGAACAAGCAGAACACATATATGGCTCTTTTACCTCTTTCCTCAAGGAAACATGGAAGATATGGGGTGTAGACGAAGAAAAGATCAAAAACACTCAAATATCTGTAGAAATCAAGAATCCAAAGGATGAAGACTATTCAGAGAGAAAAGCAGATATAGACCCAGACAAATTTGGTCAATTCACCCTAAATCCTGACACACAAGGCCTAGACTGGGAAGCACTCAAGGACAAGATATTCATCCCCGACCTATCTCACCTAAACGGCAAAACCCTCCAAGAAGTAGCCCAATACTTGATCACCAATTACTCCGACAAATACAAAATACCAGGCATAGAATACTGGAAATTCATGCTAGAAAACCCTGACAAAGTCAGAGATCAATTAAAAGATGGAAACTATTACTTCAACTTCGGCTCCCTTGTTCGCCTCTCGGCTGGCCGCTGGTGTTTGCCTTGTGCGAGGTGGCGTGGGGCTGGGTGGGACCGCAATGCGGGTTGGCTCGGCGGTGCGTGGGACTCGGACTATCGTGTTGTGCTCCTCGAGATTTGATTATTGTACACTGAATCATTGATATTCTTGCGCTTTGAAACATTGTGCTTTGATGTTCGGATGAATTTGGATTTGGAATCCTATAATAATATATGATATAGTCGGAACATGAAATTAGATAAAAATAACTATGCTTTTATAGACAGTCAGAACCTAAATTTAGGAATTCAGAAATTGGGGTGGAAGATTGATTATAGGAAGTTAAGGATATATCTTAAAGAAAAGTATGGAGTTACGAAAGCTTATATTTTTATTGGTTTTGTAGCTCTTAATCAGGGGCTATATGATAAGCTTCAAGAAGCGGACTTCCTTTTGAAATTTAAACCAACTATTCCTGATGGTGAAGGGAAGATAAAGGGTAATATTGATGCGGATCTTGTTTTGAATGCAATACTAGAAAAAGACCATTATGATAGAGCAGTTATTATTTCAAGTGACGGAGATTTTTATTCTCTTGTTGCTTATCTTTATGAGCATAGTAAACTCGAAACAGTTTTAAGCCCAGATAAGAAAGAATGCTCGAGCTTACTTAAGCAGACGGCAAAAGAACGAATTAGATTTATGGATAATTTACGAGGTAAGTTGGAGTATAAAAAGAAAAACACCGCTTAAGGACGATACCTTAAGAAGTGTTTTTCCCTAACAATACTATTTAAATATAGCAAATTAGTAAAAACTGTCAATAACAAGTTCATAAAAATAGAAAAGATAAAAATCATGCCCCCCACCCCAGAAAACACAATCCACGACACCACTAGTCCTATTGAGAAAACCCCCAAGACAGGTCTAGAGATATCCGTGTCTGGCCCAAATGAAGCATTAAACAATCTTAATGCCCTTGCAGATGCCCTAAACCATGACAAACCAATTACAACTGAAAGCATCACCAAACTAAGAGAGTCCCTAAAAGGTACAAAGATCAAGCTTGGCAATCAAGAAGTCACAGTAGAACAAGCAGAACACATATATGGCTCTTTTACCTCTTTCCTCAAGGAAACATGGAAGATATGGGGTGTAGACGAAGAAAAGATCAAAGACACTCAAATATCTGTAGAAATCAAGAATCCAAAGGACGAAGACTATTCAGAAAGAAAAGCAGACATAGATCCAGACAAATTTGGTCAATTCACCCTAAATCCTGACACACAAGGCCTAGACTGGGAAGCACTCAAGGACAAGATATTCATACCAGATCCCAAGGAATTTGAAGATTGTAGTACAGTTCAGGATGTTGCCAACCGTTTGATTGAGAAATACTCCGACAAATACAAAATACCAGGCATAGAATACTGGAAATTCATGTTAGAAAACCCTGACAAAGTCCCAGATCAACTAAAAGACGGAAACTGGTACTTCAACTTCGGCTCTCTTGTTCGCCTCTCGGATGGCAGCTGGTATTTGCCTTATGCGGGGTGGAATGGGGCTGGGTGGCTCCGCGGTGCGGGTTGGCTCGACGATGAGTGGGACTCGAGCTGTCGTGTTGTGCTCCTCGAGATTTGATTATTGCACCTTGAATCATTGATATTCTTGCGCTTTGAAACATTGTGCTTTGATGTTCGGATGAATTTGGATTTGGTGATTGTTTGTTTTGTATGATTATGTTGTAAATGAGATATTATTCAAAATGCAAATTCTTTTTCTTATTATCTACTTCTTGTTTCAAGACAGGGTAGTTAGTGAGAGTAGAGTCTAGGTCTACCAATCTTTGTGCTTCATTGCGCGCGGCTTCGACCATTTTCAGATTCTTCAGGGCTTCCATAGCGACATCAGATACACCCCATTGTTTATTGCCAGACAAACCACCAGTACCACGCTGGACTAGATCGAGTTCTGCTAATTCAAAGCCATTCTTTGCGTTTTGGAGAGCCTTGAGACGCTCTATTGATTTTGCTCCATTTGATTCTGTGAATGCATAGCAATATGGTTGATAGGTACTTCTCATGACTCGTCCACGCAATTGATGGAGTTGTGCTAGACCAAATCTTTCTGCGCCTTCTATGATTATCACTGTTGCATTTGGTACATTGACACCCACTTCTACGACCGAAGTAGCACAGAGTATATTTATATCTCCATTTTTGAATTGATTCATTACCATATCTTTTTCTTTTGGTTTCATCCTACTATGCAAAATACCTATTTCATATTCTTGGAATACATCATCTTTCAACCTTTTTGCTTCGGCTTTGACTGATCTTGCATTCAATGCCAATTCTTTGTCTGGATCTGGCTCATCTATCCTAGGACAAATAACATATACTTGTCGCCCAGTCTTCAATTCTTGACGAACTTTTTCATATACTTGATCACGATGATTTGGCAAGACAATCTCTGTTATTATCGGCTTGCGACCAGATGGAGATTGATCGAGTAGAGTGAGATCGAGGTCGCCATACATGGTGAGTGCTAATGTGCGTGGAATAGGTGTAGCTGTCATAGACAGAAGGTGTGGTGCAACAGAACTATGTCCATTTTTCCTAACCAATTGTGCTCTCTGTGATGTACCAAAACGATGTTGTTCATCTATAATAACAAAAGCAAGTTTCTTGAATTGAACAGACTTTTGTATGAGAGAGTGTGTGCCTATGACTATTGGTATTTCACCTCCCTCCACCCATTTCAAAAGTTGGGATCGTGAAATATCTGTCCAGCCCTTTGGATTGACTTTCGATGGGAATTTGCGACAACCAGAGGATGTCAAAAGTCCTACTTGTACACCTAGATATGAGAAATATTGTATGAATGATTCGAAATGTTGCATTGCCAATATTTCTGTTGGGCACATATATGCTACTTGGAAATAATTGTTTTTGCCTGTTTCATCTCTGGATGTAATGACTGAATAAGCAGATGTTGCTGCCACGGCGGTTTTGCCGGAGCCAACATCTCCTTCTAAGAGTCGTGACATAGCAATGCCCCTTTTCATATCATTTAGGATAGTATCTATACTCTTCTCTTGTGCTTCTGTTGCATGGAATGGGAAGCGGCGGATAAATTCTTGTACACTTCTTGGATTTTCTTCAATAGTAAATGATGGAAGACTTTCATATTTCTTTCTTTCTTGATATTTTCCTATCTGTATCAAGAATATTTCTTCGAAAGAAAATCGTTTGCGTGCAGATAGAGCATCGTCACGCTTCATCGGGGTATGTATCCATATAAGTGCAGTTTTTACTTGAGGTAAATGGTATTTTTCTAGTATATCTTCTGGAATGCATTCTGATATCGTATCCAATAAACCACTCCTAAATATCTTTTGTATATTGTGATATATCCAGATCGAAGTGATGCCACGAGACTCTGGATATACTGGATACAGTGTATGTGATTCGCTGTCATCTGTAGATCCACTAAATAGGGAATCGCCAACTCCTATTGGCAACTTTGTAACCATTTCTACTTTCGGATTTGAGAAATAGAGTTCATTGGTCTTTTGTCTCTGACTGACTCTGCCTTCAATCCTAACCATAGAACCTTCTTGTATTGTTTTTGCTAGATATGGCTGATTGAACCATACGCAATGTATCTTACCTGTTTCATCCTGTACGTAACCGTCTGCCATCGGGATTTTGGATTTGAAGCCCTTGCTAGTTTTGAGCCCTGTGATCTTGCCATATACAACAGCAGTATCACCCTTGTCTAGTGAATCAATATTACAAGTCTCTGCTGTGTCGCCGTATCGAGAAGGGAAATGATACAAGAGATCACGGATACTTGTTATGCCAAGCTTCTTTAGGGCCAGCTTTTGTATGGGAGTAAGGCGGAAGTGTTCTACCACGGCATCGGAGAGGGAGATGTTCATGGATTTTATTTTAGGCTTTAAATGATTTACACGCAAATAGACCTGTTCTCATATTGATTCTCATACGGAGGTCAGACCTCCGTATTACTCGCTTTGAAAAATACAGATTTTGTGCAAGAATAAGATTCGATCGACATGAAAGGAGACGTGGCTGAGCGGTCGAAAGCGCCTCACTGCTAACGAGGTAAGCCTTAACCGGCTTCATGGGTTCGAATCCCATCGTCTCCGCAAATATTTTAGCCTTATTTATCAATGTTATTTTCGGTAATAGTTTGGTGGTTTGGAACCAATTATTTAAAGAACCGATTTTGCTTGACTTTCAGCTTTGATTTGATAGTATATTGGTACAAATGCCTTCGGGCCGTCCTCCGATGAAAGTCGGAGAGAACAAGGGAAAGCCATTAGATTAAGTTTCTGATGGCTTTTCTTATTTCCTCAAACTTCTCTTGGTCAAGAATGGCAAGACGATCATGTAGCCGTTTTGTGTCAATCAATCTAAAATGAGTACTGGTCTACGATATGCTTCACTTGTGCCATCTTGTTCGAAGCCAACATTAATACCAAGCGAACACCATCTGATGTCTCTCATTCGGTAGAAATTTGAACCTTTTTCATTAATTTCTTTTTTACGGGTATTCCATGAGTCAAAATCTTTTTTCATAATATTTATTAGACATAATAATATACCTACATGGCTTTTTGTGCCAGCAAAATTAAAGATTTAGATTTCGGTTATATTACAGGCCAAATAAGTTCCAACTTCATCCCATTGTCTCCGCAATCGTGTTAATATATTTGTATGGAATTTTTTAAACTATTTAAAGTACCAGATGATCTTGTCAAACCAGAAACACAGGAAGAAATTGATTCTGATTATATAGATAGAAAAACTAGACAATCAAGAAATATTATAGAACAATCTTTTGAAGATAAAACAATTTTAGTTGCCATAGAGGACCTTTCTACTCCAATTTACGGAATAAAGGAAGGTTTTAATCAATTTAGTTTTGGTAATGAAAAAGATACTTTACAAATTTCTTTTTTCTGTGAAAAACTAGATATATATTCTTTATCGACAAATCAAACTTTAGCATTTTTTAATCTAGAACAAAGTTTTAAACAAGATGGTATAAAAGAACGAACATTTCATATTTCTAATTTAAAAATCAAGATAGGTAATGAAGAATTAGATTTAAAACCAAGCGAAGATCAAGAATATTTTATAATTTCTCCATTGATTAATAGTGGCATTTCATCAAAAGATAGGTTCAAAAGAATGTTATTATCTAGAACTAATCCAGATTCTGGTATTATATATTCAGGATTACCAATAGATAATATCCTAGCAATATTTAATTTATTTCATGAAATTGGACATTTAAAATATATGGCTAAATTAGATATAGAAAGAAAAGAAGAATTAAAAGAAAGTCGTAAGAAAGAACAAAAAACTAGAAAAGTTAGTGATACTGCAAATATATTAGAAGAAGAAAGAATGGCATCAAAGTTTGCTTTAGATAATGTTAGAAGAATTACGAAATTCTTTAAAATTGATCAAAGATATTTATCAAAAATAGTTCATTTATATTTAACTTCTTATTCTGATAGTTAATCTTTCAAAAATTCTAAATACACCAATATGTTATAATCAACATAAGTTTTTAGTAATTAATCATTATATTTATGCCACCAAATAATTTACCGACAAACACTACTTCTATGGATACAGTATCTCCTAAGATGACACCAAAGGACTTCTTCTTGCATTTGGGTGCAACTATAGCCCTATATGCTTCAGCGATTGCTTTACTCAACTTGCTTTTCAGTGTGATAAATTATTTTCTTCCTGATAGACTTGCAGGATATTTCTATGGCAATAGTATCGTATGGCCAGTCTCTATGCTTATTGTCCTTGTACCAATCCTATATATCCTAGAATGGCTAACGAATCGTGATATATCTATAACACCAGAAAAAAGAGAGATATGGATACGTCGTTGGAGAATATATCTCACACTTTTCTCGGCAGGTGTAGCTATCATTGTTGATCTCATTGCACTCATAAATACATATTTGAACGGAGAAATAACTAGTCGGTTTGTATACAAAATATTGGCTGTACTCATTGTTTCTATAATCATATTTGCTTATTATCTCTTTGAAAGATCTATTGAGACACGAAGAAGTCTGCGCAAAATACTTGCAGGTATAGGTATCATAATAGTTATTGCAGGAATTATCGGAGGTTTTGTAGCAGTTGGTTCTCCATCCAAACAAAGAAATCTTCGTTTTGACAATCAGAGGGTAAATGATTTGACGAATATTCAATGGCAAATTATCAATTATTGGCAGAATAAGAGTAAATTACCAAACGTATTGGATGATACAAATGATCCTATATCTGGATGGTTGATCCCACAAGATCCCAAGGATGATACTGATTATGTTTATAATAAAAAAGGCGATACTACATTTGAACTTTGTGCAATATTTGCACTACCATCGGAAGATATGAAGAACCGTGGTCCAACATCAGTATATGTCAATGCACCCGACCTAAAATACAACAATGATTCTTGGAATCATAGATCTGGAAATACTTGTTTTGATAGAATGATTGATCCAGAAATATATTCGAAGAATGAACTATTGAGACAAGTACCAGTAAAGCAAATCATAATCCAACAATGAATATAGCCAAAAAGACAAAGATTGTATGTACTATTGGTCCAGCAACTGAAAGTGCTGATAAGATCGAAAAACTCATACAAGCTGGTATGGATATAGCGCGATTCAACTTCTCGCACGATAAATTTGAAGTTCATGAGAGAAGATTTGATACCGTAAAAGAGGTAGAGAAGAAGATCGGCAAATCAATCAAAATAATGCAAGATCTCTGTGGTCCAAAGATAAGAGTAGGGACTTTCAAAGGTGGAATGGTAGAATTGAAACAAGATCAGACTTTTACCTTGACTACTGATGATATTGAAGGAGGAAATGAGGTCGTTAGTATCAATCATTCTGGACTACCAAAAGAAATCAAAGTTGGAAATATTGTTTTATTGCAAGATGGTACAAGGAAATTGGAAGTCATGGAAATAAATGGCAATGAAATAATTACAAAAGTAATAATAGGAGGAAAAGTCCAGAATAATGTTGGCATGAATATTCCTGGCGCAGGTCTATCACTAGACTCTATTACAGAGAAAGATATGAGAGACATTGAATTTGGTGTAAAGAATAAAGTTGATCTAGTTGCTCTTTCATTTGTACGCAATGCTGGAGATATAATTCATTTGAAACAGATATTGAAAGACAAAGGTTTGACTTCAAGAATCATTGCCAAGATCGAAACACCTGAAGCTCTAAAAGATATTGATGAAATCATAAAAGAAGCAGATGGCATAATGGTGGCTCGTGGCGATCTGTCTATAGAAGTTCCAGCCGAAGAAGTACCATTGATACAGAAGACTATAATATATAAATGTAATGTATCCAATAAGCCGGTAATAGTTGCAACACAAATGATGGAGTCTATGGTCAAGAATCCTATTCCGACTAGGGCAGAAGTATCCGATGTTGCAAATGCAATCATAGATGGAGCTGATGCAGTGATGTTATCCGAAGAGACTGCTATAGGTGAATATCCGATAGAGACGGTGAAGGAAATGGCAGAAATAGCAATGCGTATCGAAAGTGAAGTACATATTCGTGATAAGGTAACTGAATTCTAAAAAAGCTTGGTGAAATATCTCCCTCGCCTCCACGCAAGGTCGCCATTCCAAATTGCACCGTATTTGCCTACAAGGATTCGGCAAATACGGGCAATTTGTTCATGGCTCAGATCGCATTGCGTGTTGGCTCGAGAGATATTTCACCAAGCTTTTTATAAGACAATTGCAGAAATAGATTGTATATGTTAGCATCATAGCCATGTTGATGATAAGACTGCAACGCACTGGTAGGAAACACGAACCAACTTTTCGGTTGGTTTTGACTGATTCCAAAAATGGACCAAAGAGTGGTAAATATCTAGAAAATTTGGGTTGGTATGATTCTAGACTCAAGAATAAATTGGAACAATTGAATGTTGAACGTATCAAGTATTGGATATCAAAAGGTGCACAAACATCTGTAACAATTCACAATTATCTTGTTTCGCAGAAGGTAATTGCTGGCAAAAAGATGAATGCATTACCTAGGAAAACTCCGATCAAAAAGGAAGAGGTGAAAGAAGCTCCGAAAGTGGTTGTGACTGAACCTGTACCTGTTCCGTCAGAATAAGTTGAGATTACAGCAAAAGAGGCTTCAGTAACAACCCCACCTGTAGCACCAACAACTTAAAATCTACTTTACTCAATAGAGTGCAAAATAGGTGGGATTATTCCTCCTCGGTGAATTCAAGCCCTTGACTTTAAGTTATTGGTGTGATAGACTTTTAGCGTAAAGTTCTTTGATATGCTAACTTGCATTTGCCACAGCAGAAAGTAGCTTTTTAGGCCATTCTCTGCTGTGGCAAAGCTAAATTGCGAGCCCAACAGTTTGGACCAGTCCTCGAAAAGGACATGTCCACGAAACAGAAAAAGAACACATTATGGATAATATAAAGTTAACGCTCGGTGTTGGTTTGGCTCAAGAAATCGAGCATGCGCTCAACCGCAACGGCTTCCAATCGCTGGAAGAAGTCAAAGCGCTCACTGTCGGGGATTTCCTCGGTCGTGTGAGGGGTGTCCAACTGGGTTTGTATGAAATCAAGCCTATCGAACACGCCATTGACCTCGGTGCCGACCCCTACCTTCCTGACGGCTGGAAGGTGGAAGAACACCAGAGTGGCAAGGTTGCCAAGCTCGAATGCCGTGGAGACGACCTCTATCTCGATGGCAAGAAAATCGAGTTTTGGTTGTCCAAGCTCCAGAAGAAAGGCAATGCCATCCGTGGCAATGACCTGCGCAAGGAACTCGCCAAGCAACGAGTCCTCAACGCCAATGTTTTGGATTATCTCCTGAAGAACCCGCACCTCATTCCCGAGGCATGGAAAAAGGATGAAAACGGAAACACCCGCTACATCTTCTTCTGGGGGACCATCTACCGCGGCGCCGATGACGACCTCTATGTTCGTTGCCTCCGCTGGGGCGGCGGCAGGTGGGGCTGGAACTGCCGCTGGCTTGACAACGACTTCAGGGGCCTCGACCCTGCGGCGGTGTCGGCAAGTTAGCTCTTGAACATCAGTCACTTTGTTCTTCAGAACCTGTGACCTTTGACCTTGGCCCCGTGCGACAACGCGCGGGGCTGATTTATATGGTAAGATGTGGCGGGAGTAGGTGAATATGTGAGCGACTAATGTTGCTTGCTACCGAAACCAGTATCCATACATCGAGAATATCCACGACCAAGATTTTGGGTAGAGTGGTGTATGCAGAACTTCATTAAAAAATGAAAATACTTGGTATGAGGTGCTAAGGCATTACGATGCCAAATACGATTCAGCCCTGAGGGTATCCGAGGGGTGGTGGTATGGATGGTGCTTCATACGATACCGCAGCGCCGATGACAACCTCTATGTTCGTTACCTCAACTGGAACGGCGGCAGGTGGGACTGGAACTACAACTGGCTTGACAACGACTTCAAAGACAACAACCCTGCGGCGGTGTCGGCGACTCTCTTCATTTCTCTCCTGCTTTTGCTGGAGAGTTTTGTTTATTCACTATAGTTTTAGTAGAGGTAGATTTTATAAGCTGTCCACTCCAACCACCGAGCATCTTGCCGACCTCATCTAATTTCACAGAAAGAGCAATATATTTTTTATCATCTATTGATTTAGTTTCCCATAAAATCATGAGTAAAACTTTCAATGTATCGGTTTTTCGAATTGCCAGTCGTATCCACGGTAATTTCTCTTCTTTTGATAAAAATGTCGCAGTTACTGTCGCTTCGATGCTTTCTACTAAGAGATTATCTATTCTATTGCCAAGCGAATATCTTTGTGTTTTCGGTACGAGTCCGTGATATTCATGCCAAAGTTTGTAGCTTGATTTAAGCTTTTCGACAACTGGTAAAAACCGTGGGGGGGGTATTATGAGAAATATGGGACGAATTCAATTCAGCCATAACTACGAAGCTATCATATCCATTGAGAATTTACTAGAGGCGTGGAATGAATTTTCAGCCGACAAAGACAGAAGGGAAGATGTAGCTGAATTTCGATTACAGTTAATGAGACACCTATTACAACTCCACAAAGATTTGAAAAATAGAACATTTGTACATGGTCCATATATGCCCTTCAAAATCAATGATCCCAAACCTCGTAATATCCATAAAGCTACTGTAAGAGATCGAATTTTACATCGAGCACTTTACAGGAAACTATACCCATTCTTTGACCGAACTTTCATCTCTGATTCATATTCTTGTAGGATCGACAAAGGTACACATAGAGCCTTCAAAAAATTTAGCGAGTTTGCCAGACAAGCATCGTGCAATCATACAAAAACTGTTTGGGTTTTGAAATGTGATATTAGAAAGTTCTTTGCTTCAATAGATCATCAAATATTATTTGACATACTCAATTCCTATATTCCCGACCGGGACATTCTTCATCTGTTAGATCAAATAATAAACAGTTTTCATTCGGGTGACCCAAATGTTGGTATGCCACTAGGAAATTTAACTTCTCAATTATTCGCGAATATTTACATGAATAAATTCGATCAATTCATGAAGCATAAAATCAAAGTCAAATACTATATTCGTTATGCCGATGATTTTGTAATCCTTAACACTGATCACAAATTACTTTTATCTATGCTTACAGATATGGACCAATTTTTGAAAGAAAAACTCCATTTGTCATTACATCCCGACAAAACATTTCTCAAGACTTTTGCTTCGGGCGTTGACTTTTTGGGCTGGATACACTTTCCAGATCATCGGGTGTTAAGGACAACTACCAGAAGAAGAATGATGAATAAATGCAATAACGAGCCAAAGTTCGAAACAGTCTCGTCTTATTTGGGTATGTTAAAGCATGGTAATGCCTATAATTATCAGTGCATATTGCAACCAATATATGACCGATTGCTTGAGGAATATCTGCGGTCATTTTAAAATCTTACTTTATGGTGCCTCCGAAGAGGATTCAAAATATTACATTATCACTTGAAACAAAAACGATTGACGGTAATTATTTTTCTGATAGAATATTTGTAGTACAGCGAACTGTACGATTATAATTTAGCTTATAAATATCATGAATCAGCACGCAGATCAGCAGTTTCTCGAATTGGTTATCAAAGCTTTGGTAGACTATCCAGATCAGGTCAAGATTGTTCGCACAGTAGATGAGATGGGAGTACTGCTTACTCTCGAAGTTTCTGCAGCAGATATGGGCAAGATTATTGGTCGTCAAGGCAATACTGCCAAATCAATCCGTACATTACTCCGTGTCGTGGGTATGAAGAATAATTCTCGCGTTAACCTCAAGATAAATGAGCCTGTTGGAGGACTCAAGGATCAGATGCCTTCGGCTGCTCTAAAAGCTTCAAAGTCTGTAGATGAAGCAATGGCAGACCTCAAATTGGAATAAGTGTGAGATCCCATGAATTTCCACATAATTACATTATTTCCTGAAAGCTTCGAATCGTATCTCAATGTTTCAATAGTAAAGAGAGCGCAAAAAGAAGGATATATTGGGATTGAATATTACAATCCTAGAGATTTCGTTTTACCACGCCGAAGCTCGCTCATACGAGCGGAGGCGGGCAAGCCTTCGAAAAAAAGTAAAAAGATGACTTATGCAGAAAGAAGAATTGATGATAGACCATATGGTGGGGGACCGGGTATGGTTATTGAGGCATTGCCAATCGCAAGAGCGATAGAAGAGACGATAAATAAGATAAAAAATAAAAATAAAAAAATAAAGATTGTATTTTTTAGTCCGTCAGGAAAACAGTTTACAAACAAGGTTGCGGACACACTAAAAAAATATACTGATATTATTTTAATATGTGGACGATACGAAGGTATAGACGCTAGAATAAAGAAGATGTTCAAGATGACAGATATCTCTGTTGGACCATATACTCTGACAGGTGGAGAATTGCCTGGAATGATAGTTATTGATTCTATTGCAAGGAGAATAGATGGTGTACTTGGTGATAAACTATCAATCGAAGAAGAGAGGATTGCAAGTCCAGATGTCTATACAAGGCCAGAAGTTATAGAATTTGGGAAAAAGAAATATCGTGTACCAAAAGTCTTATTGAGTGGGCACCATTCAAAGATCAATGATTGGAAAGTCAATAGAAAAGGGAAGTAATTAGATCCTCTCAATTCTTATTACAAGACACAAGTTATCAGATGTCAATATTGACGAGGATTTTGTATATGCTAGGGTACATACAACTTCGCCGTGATTGAGTTCCGGCCAAAATGCGGAGGATTTGGATAGTCATCCAAACCGTGATAAAGAGATAATAAAGCAATTAGTTTTAATAATCCGTTTAAATTTGACGGCATTTTTATGCGTCAAAATAATCTTTTCACCAAATATGTTCAATACTCATGCTCCTCGTCCAAAAAAATATTTTTCTCGCTATCAGGCTCCATTGGCAGATATGCCCAATTTGGTTGAAGCACAAGCGGCATCATTCAAGCAACTTTTGGGAGAAAATATCCCAAACCTTCTCAAGGAATTCTCACCAATCAAAGATTATGCTGAAAAGAAGTTTGAACTTTCACTCGGTGGTTTCGAAGTGATCAAACCAAAGTTCGATGAACATTATGCAAAAAGCAATAAGCTCAATTATGAAGGACAGATCAAGATAAAGGTAACACTCAAAAATAAATCTCTAAATGTAGTAAAAGAGCAAGAAATGTTTCTTGCAGATTTTCCATTGATGACAAACCACGGCACATTTATTATAAATGGTGTTGAGAGAGTGATAGTACCACAATTGGCTCGTTCTTTTGGGGTTTTCTTCACTGCCAATGACGTTAGAGGCAAAGTATATTATGGTGCAAAGATCATCCCTTCACGAGGCGTATGGATGGAAATCGAGACTGATATTGATGGTGTGATGTATTGTAGAATAGACAGGAAAAGAAAGTTCCCCATCACTTCACTTCTACGAGTCTTGGGTGCAGAGAAAAATGAAGACATAATGGACCTATTCAAAGACGATGAAGATGCCAAAAAGACTATTGAACTTACTCTTTCCAAGGATCATGCCAAAACACAGGAAGAGGCTTATGTTGAGATCTACAAAAGACTTCGAGATGGTGATCTAGCTACAGCCGAAAATGCTCGTTCTTTTGTTCGAGCTATATTGAGTGTAGAAAGATACGATCTTTCTCGAGTTGGTAGATTCCGTTTCAATAAACGTTTCAATAAAACAATGGATGAGAAATCATTGGAACGCAGAACTGTAGATACAAATGACCTCTCTATAACGATCAAACATATTGTTGCTTTGAATGTTAATCCGGAAATGCAAGCTGATGATATTGATCATTTGGGTTCACGTCGTGTGAGATATGTCGGTGAATTGATAGAACAGAGGATCAGATTGGGCCTTACACAGATGAAGAGAAATATTCAGGATAGGATGTCTACGATAGAGCCAGATATAACTCAACCCATATCTTTTGTTTATCCAAGACCACTTCAGGCTAGGATCAAAGAATTTTTTACTACCAATCAGCTTTCTCAATTCATGCAACAGACCAATACTCTAGATGAAATCGAACATCTGCGTCTATTGTCGGCACTTGGACCGGGTGGTTTGTCTCGTGAACGTGCAGGCTTCGAAGTACGTGATGTCCATCCATCTCATTATGGCCGATTATGCCCAATACACACTCCAGAAGGTCCAAACATTGGTTTGGTTTTGCACTTGACCAACTATGCACGTATCAATCATTTTGGCATGATAGAAACTCCTTATGCAAAAGTCAAAGATGGGAAAATCACAAAAGAGATTTCATATTTTAATGCTCTAGAAGAAGAAAGCTTCAATATTGCTCATGCTGCTATACCTAGGGACAATTCTGGAAATATAACTATTGATGAAGTCGAAGTTAGGAGAAATGGCAAACCAGCAATAGTCAATAAAAAAGACGTTGATCTTATCGATGTTTCTGCAAATCAAGCATTTTCTGTAGCAACATCACTTATACCATTTCTAAATCATGATGATGCAAACCGTGCTCTCATGGGTTCAAATATGCAAAAACAAGCAACACCATGTCTCGTACCAGAAGTGCCGATCGTTGCAACGGGCATGGAGAGCAAAGCAATCATAGAAACTGGTCGCATTGTGATTGCTCCAGAAGATGGTGAGATCACAAAAGTTGATGCCAGAAGTATATCACTCAAGACCAAGAATGGAATAAAAGATTTCAGTCTAATCCTATTTTCTAGGACAAATGGTTTTACTGCATTTCATCAAAGACCGATAGTAGAACTCGGAGAGAAGGTCAAAAAAGGTGATGTTTTGGCTGATACATCGACTTCTGATCATGGAGAGATAGCTCTTGGACACAATGCCTTGGTTGCATTCATGTCTTGGTCAGGATCAAACTATGAAGATGCCATAATTCTATCCGAACGTGTAGTCAAAAATGCCAAATGGAGTTCTATACATATAGAAGAATTCTTGGTCAATGTACGTGATACAAAACTTGGTCCAGAAGTGACAACGTGTGATATACCAAATGTTGGCGAAGCAAAACTAAAAAATCTGACTGAAGAAGGTATCGTAAGGGTTGGTGCAGAAGTGAGACCTGGGGATATATTGGTCGGAAAGATTTCTCCCAAGAGTGAGACACAACTAACTCCAGAAGAGCGATTGCTCCGATCTATATTTGGAGAAAAGGCACGTGATGTCAAGGATACTTCAAAGAGAATGGAAAATGGCAAACAGGGCCGAGTTATTTCTATCAAAATATTCTCACGTGAGAAAGGTGATAAATTGGAATCAGGAATAATAAAAAAGATATATATAGAAGTTGCTCAAGTAAGAAATATATCTGTAGGAGACAAGATGGCCGGTCGTCACGGTAATAAGGGTGTCATATCCAAAATCCTTCCAGAAGAAGATATGCCATATATGGAAGATGGTACTCCTATAGATGTCATCCTTACACCGCTGGGTGTGCCATCACGTATGAATCTAGGACAGATCCTCGAATTACATTTGGGTCTTGCTGCAAATACTCTCGGATATCAAGCCATTGTTCCTCCATTTATGGGAGCTTTGGAATCCGAGATAAAAGAAGAATTGGTAAAAGCGGGACATGATGCTTCTGGCAAGATGAAATTGCGTGATGGGCGAAATGGAGAATACTTCGATCAACCGATAGCTGTTGGATATATGTATATAATGAAATTGCATCATATGGTCGAAGATAAGATCCATATGCGCTCTATCGGACCATATTCACTCATTACACAGCAACCTTTGGGTGGTAAGGCACAAGGAGGTGGTCAACGCTTCGGAGAAATGGAAGTCTGGGCATTGTTGGGGCATGGTGCTGCACATACACTACGTGAGATCCTTACAGTCAAGTCTGACGATATCATCGGTCGTTCGCAGACTTTCGATTCGATCGTGAAGGGTGAAGCTCTGAAACCACCAAATCTGCCTGCATCATTCAATGTACTTTTGAAGACTCTTAGAGGTCTTGCCTTGAATGTGGAGCTAGTCAAAGAAGATGAAGTTGGTAATGAAAAGGATTGACAGATATTATACTAAGTATATACTTTGTATATACTATCAATTAACAATCAATTATTAAAATACTATGACTATCACTATGATGAGTGTGAAAATCGAGAAAACATTGAAAGATCAGGCTTTAAATCTGGCCCATGATCTGGGCGTGTCTCTGAATGCGGTTATCAATGGCTTTATAAAGGAATTTATTTCTGAAAGAAAAGTCACTTTTGCTGACCATCCTATGCCAAATGCAAAGACAAGAAAAGTATTGGATGAACTTCTGGCTGATTCTAAAGAGAATAAGAATTTTGTTGGACCATTTGATTCTGCCAAGGAAGCTATTGGTTATCTACATTCGAAAAGATCATGATCATAGATTTTCACAAGAGATTTGTTAAGCAATATGATAAATTACCAACCAAATTACAACAAAAGTTTGATGATAAATTAGAAATCTTCATGAAAGATCCAACTGCACCAGAATTGAATAATCATACTCTTCATGGCAAGTATTTAGGATGTCGTAGTATCAATGTGACTGGAAATATACGAGTAATTTATGAAATAAAAGCAAATGGGATTCGTCTTCTGAAGATTGGTTCACACAGTGAATTGTATGAATAATTTTTTGATTAATATTATGAAAACAAATACACAAAAAGGTTCAATATTGAAGATTACAGAGATTATCACAACTGCAATTTTAATTTAACAAATATGCAAACACAAACAACCAAAAAATCCCAAGACATTCAGGACTTTGACCTCATTCGATTGACTATAGCGTCCCCTGAGAAGATATTGGAATGGTCTTATGGCGAGATTACCAAGCCAGAGACGATCAACTATAGAACGCAAAGAAGTGAAAAGGGTGGTCTATTCGATGAAAGAATATTTGGACCAGATCGTGACTATGAATGTTATTGCGGTAAATATAGAGGAATACGATACAAAGGTATTGTTTGTGAAAAATGTGGTGTAGAGATCACTCGTTCGATAGTAAGACGGGAAAGGATGGGCCATATCGAACTTGCATCTCCTGTTTCTCATATTTGGTTCTTGAGGAGTGTACCATCAAGGATTGGTCTTATACTAGGTATGACGTCAGGAGATCTAGAAAAAGTCGTCTACTTTGCTGGATATATAGTCATCAAAGTTCATGAACAAGAGAAAGTAAAATTCTTGAAAGAACTTGACAATGAATACAAAACAAAAGTAAAAAGTTCTCAAGATGATAAAACAAAAGAAGCATTGAAAGAGCTGGTATTAAATGCGAGAAGAGAGATAGAGACAATTGTTCCTGGTTTTGTTATGGACGAAGTTACATATCATAAATATGCAATGAAGTATGGAGGACTCTTTGAATCTGGAATTGGAGCAGAAGCAATATTTGAAATATTGAAGAAGGTTGATATGCCAAAACTCAAAGTAGAACTCGATAAAGAATATGAAACTGTAAGCTCTGCTGACAAAGACAAATTGGCCAAGAGGATATCATTGGTAAAACAGATGATAAAAGCAAATATTCGTCCAGAATGGATGTTCCTAACCAAGATCCCTGTAATCCCACCAGGCATCCGTCCAATGGTTGCTCTAGATGGTGGCAGATTTGCCACTTCTGATGTCAATGACTTATATAGGAGAGTAATCAATAGAAACAATCGCTTACTAAAACTAAAAGATATCAATGCTCCAGAAGTTATATTGCGCAATGAAAAGCGCATTCTCCAAGAAGCAGTAGACGCTCTCATAGACAACTCTATCCGTCACGGCTCTTCTGCTGGTGCTGCTGCAGCTGCTGCACAAAAACGAGCACTCAAGTCTCTGTCTGATAGTTTGAAATCAAAGAGAGGACTATTTCGCCAAAACCTTCTCGGTAAACGTGTAGACTATTCAGGACGTTCTGTCATCGTAGTTGGTCCAGAATTGAGACTAGATCAATGTGGTTTGCCAAAGCATATGGCATTAGAATTATTCCGACCATTTGTTATTTCTGGACTTTTGAAAAGAGAATTGGCTTACAATATTCGTGGTGCAAATAGATTGATAGATGATGATTCAAAAGAAGTCTGGGAAATCCTAGAAGAAGTAATCAAAAACAAATATGTATTGCTAAATCGTGCTCCTACATTGCATCGCCTAGGTATACAAGCTTTTCAGCCTATACTTATAGAAGGGAATGCAATCCAGGTTCATCCATTGGTTTGCACTGCTTTCAATGCTGACTTTGATGGCGATCAAATGGCAGTACATATACCACTTTCCGAGGAGGCACAGCTTGAAGCCAGAGAAATTATGGCTGCTGATAAGAATGTATTGAAACCAGGTAACAATGATCCAACTGTTGTTGCAAAAATGTTGGATATTGTTCTCGGTTGTTTCTGGGTCACAAAGATAAAAGTGAGAGATAATAATAAAAATGCTGCTAACAATATAAGAATGTTTGAATCACCAGAGGCTGCTGTACTCGCCTATGATTTTAAGTCAATCGATCTCCGTGAACCTATAAAAGTATTGGCAACAAACAATAAGAAATACGAAAAATTCAATAATGCTATATTTGAAACGACTGTCGGTAGGATATTATTCAATAATATTTTGTTTGATGATTATCCTTTTGTCAATGAAGAGGTAGGTCGAAAGAAATTGGGACAAATAATTGATGATATGATCACTTTCCATGGAGCCAAGAATATTGCCCCAATACTCGATAAGATAAAGAGTTTTGGTTTTAGTTTTGCGACTTATTCTGGTACGACTTGGGGAATTGATGATATTATGATTCCTTCTTCAAAAGGAGAGTTAATAATAAAAGGCAAGAGACAAGCAAATATCGTTACACAACAATTTAATGAAGGACTTTTGACCGAGGAAGAACGTATAAGGAAACATATTGAAACATGGCAAAAAGTCAAAGGAGAAGTCGAGAAAGCTATCCCACCAAGTTTGGATAAGAATGGTTCTGTTTATGATATGGTAACTTCTGGTGCTAGAGGTTCTCTATCCCAGATCACACAAATGGCTGGAATGAAAGGATTGATTGCTTCAGTCTCTGGAGAGACTATTGAATTTCCTATTATTTCTTGTGCAAAGGAAGGTCTAACTCCTATCGAATATTTCATCACTACTCACGGTTCACGTAAAGGTCTTACAGATACAGCGCTCAATACTGCCAAAGCAGGTTATCTCACGCGTAAACTATTCGTTGTTGCCCAAGATGTTGTTATTTCTGAAGATGATTGTGGTACAAAAGATTTTATTATTATCCACAAACAAACAGCTTCTGGTATAAATATTCCAATTTCGAAGAGTATTCGTGGCAGAGTATTGGCAGAATCCGTAAAAGATATAAGTGGTAATACGATATTCAATAAAGGTCATATTATCAGTAAAGGCGATGCACTCAAAATAGAAGAAGCTGGTGTAAATGAAGTTCATGTACGTTCTCCACTTTCATGTAAAACAATGAGGGGTGTATGTGCACAGTGTTATGGACTAGACTTGGGTAAAAACGAGCTAATTGCTCTAGGTGAAGCTGTAGGGACCGTTGCTGCACAAGCAATAGGTGAGCCAGGAACACAACTTACAATGAGAACATTCCATGCTGGAGGTACTGCTTCACATGGTGGAGATATAACACAAGGTTTACCTCGAGTTGAAGAAATATTCGAAAAACGTCGTCCAAAGAATCCAGCTGTAGTTGCAACTGTTAACGGTATGGTTACTGAAGTCAAAGATATGGGCAAAGAAAGACTAATTCGTGTTATACCAGAGATCGAAGATAAAGGTAAAAACAAAAAAGCAAGTGAAATTGAATATGTATTCCCATATCGTAGAACACCTTTTGTAAAAGCTGGTGATAAAGTAAAGAAGGGTGATCTATTGACAGATGGTTCTGCCGAAATTGATGAAGTATTTGAATATGGAGGAGAGGAGCGTGCAAAAGACTATGTTATTACAGAGGTTGGTAAGATATATGAATTACAAGGAGAAACAGTATCCAGAAAACACATCGAAATTATCGTAAAACAAATGTTCTCCAGACGTCGTGTCTCTGAAGGAGGAGATACAAATCTAACAGAAGGTATGATAGTTGATGATGTTCAACTAGCAGAAGAAAATGTTATGGCAAAAGCTAAAGGGGGTTCTATAGCAAAAGTGACAAAGATTGTTATGGGAATCACAGAGACTTCTCTTACAAGACAATCTTTCCTTTCGGCTGCATCTTTCCAACATACTACTCGTGTTCTCATAGCAAATTCCGTGCGCTCGGCAGAGGATGATCTAACTGGACTAATGGAAAATGTTATTATCGGACGCCTTGTACCAGCTGGTACTGGCTTCCCTGGTTCACCAAAGCAAAAGATGATAAATGATATGAAAAGAGAGATAAAGTCAAATGAATAAATAAGATCTGAATATTTGTACTTTTGCTATCTTATCATATACTTGCAATATGAATCGTTCTACCGTAGAAGAAATCAAAGCTCGACTTTCAATAGAAGATGTTCTTGGTTCTTATATAAAACTAGAAAGAGCAGGCAAATCATTGAAAGCAAAGTGTCCATTTCACAATGAAAAGACTCCTTCTTTTTTCGTCTCTCCGGAAAGAGGTGGTTATTATTGTTTTGGCTGTGGTGCCAAAGGAGATATATTCTCATTTGTTGAACAGTTTGAAGGACTGGACTTTCGTGGGGCATTGAAGCTTCTTGCAGAAAAGGCTGGCGTACCTATTGTTCATGATCAAAAATCTGATGGTGAAAGAGATCATCTATACGCTCTCATAGAAGAAGCAACAAAGTATTTTGAATTTCAATTCGAAAGATCCAAAGAAGCAAGGGAATACTTGAAATGTCGTGGAATAAAAGAAGAAACTCGAAAACTATTTCGAATAGGTTTTGCTCCAGATGGTTGGCGCAATCTTTCTATTTATATGAAGGGTAAAGGTTACAATGATGCCATCCTCGAAAAAGTGGGTCTTGTGAAGAGGAAAGAATCAAGTGGGATAGGAGCCGCGACCGTCGCAGGGGCGACAAATGGCGACTTCGCGAAGCGAACGAAGGCATTTAGTCGCCCCGAGGAGGGAGCGGCGGATCCTGCTCATGTAAATATGGATTCCCGCTTTCGCGGGAATGACAGTGGGTTTTACGACCGATTTCGTGGACGAATAATGTTTCCAATAAATGACTCTAGTGGTCGGGTGATTGCATTCTCCGGACGAATACTCAAAGATGATGGCCAATCTGCAAAATATCTGAATAGTCCAGATACACCACTATTCGATAAATCCGCAGTCTTGTATGGCTTGGACAAAGCAAAAAGTGAGATAAGAAGACTCAATTATTCTATATTTGTCGAAGGTCAAATGGACCTAGTCATGTCACATCAAGCAGGGATTTGTAATACAGTTGCATCTTCAGGAACTGCTCTAGGAGATGAAGTTTATAAAAGTGATGGAGTTGTGAGTAATCTCGGCTTGGTGAGACGCCTATCACCAAATATAATTATTGCATTTGACTCCGATCCTGCAGGACGAAAAGCAGCTATGAGAGCATCAGGTATTGCTTTATCGCTCGGCATGGATGTAAAGATTGCTGATATTGTCGGAGGCAAAGATCCTGCCGATCTTGCAAGAGAAGATACAAACAAGTGGAAAGAAGTATTGCGCAATGCAAAACCAGTTATTGAATTTGAGATAAACAATGTTTTACGTGAATTTCAAGATAAACGCAAACTTATCCGAGCAATAGAAGAGCGTGTATTACCATTACTTGCAAGGATAGAAAGTGCTAGTGATCAATCACATTTTGTACAGATGATTGCCGATCATTCAAAGACTCCAATAGATACAATATGGCAAGATTTGAAAGTTATAGAAAAGCGTTTGAAGCAAGAAAATAAAACCGATGATAAAATTGTTACCAAGACCAGCGATGAACAATCCAAACGCATTGATCTTATAGAAAGACGTCTATTTGGACTTTTGTATCTCATGAAAAAAGAGAAGTCAAAAAAGGTAGATACATTTATAGAAGAATTGAAGAGACTTGATCAGAAATCTTATGACATACGTAAAGCTAGAGCAGATAGTATAGCGAGTGATCTAGTATTTGAGGCTGAAGCATTCTTTGGCAATGATGAAGATTTATGGGAAAAAAATGCAAAAGAATTATTGATCAATTTTGAAGAGGATCTCATCAATATAGAATTGATAGATACTATGCAAGAATTGAAAATTGCCGAAGCTCGTCATAATACAAAATCTGTTGCAGAATTGGCAAAGAAATGTCAGGCCCTTTCGATCCGTAAAGCAGAAATCAATAAAAGACGAAGGATATAATTTGCATAATTATATTATATGATATAATCCCGATATGCAGACTTATGCCATTCGTTCAAATGTTTTGTTTCTCGACTCGATCATGAATCGTGAGTATGTTCAGACGATCCATGATTTGCCGACAGAAGAGAAACCACGCGAAAGATTGATGTCACAAGGGCCAGAAGCATTGAGTGTGAAGGAGCTTTTAGCGGTAGTCCTAGGCGTCGGTACGGTCAAAGAAGATGTACTCGAAATGGCAAACCGTCTCATTCGTGAATATGGTGAAAAGAGCATCTTGGCCGAAAAAGATGCTAAGCATCTTGCTTTTGAGATGAATGTACCGATTGTTAAAGCGTGTGTTATTGTAGCTTGTGGTGAACTCGGACGACGTTTTTACGATCGAAACCAATCAAATTTCGCGACGATAAGAAGTGCAAAAGATGCCTATGAATATTTACAGGATATGCGTAATTTGCCAAAAGAACATTTACGTGGATTGTATTTGAATAGTCGAAATCATATCATTCGTGATGAAGTTATATCAATAGGCACAATAAATACAAATATTGTTCACCCCCGTGAAGTTTTTCGTCCTGCAATAGAGTCAAATGCATCTGCTATAGTTCTTGCTCACAATCATCCTTCTGGTGAAGCGACACCTTCATCCGAAGATATAGAGATAACCAAACAGATCATACAAGCAGGTAAAATTCTAGGTATTTCACTTCTCGATCATATCATAATAACAAAAGATGAATTCGTCAGTATAAAGGCAAATTATTAAATAATAAAAAACAAATGGTTGGAAATTATAATATTGTATCCCCATCTCTAGATGGGATATTATCTCATGAATCAGTAGTATATGATGGCTTGAAGAGACCTCTCGAAATTGTAAGGATATTTGATCGGCCAGAATGGTGTAATAGAGAAAAGTTACCAGAACGACATATTATCGAAGATTATTTTCATGATCTATATGGAGTATTGATAAAAAAGATTTCTCAATTCTCTATAGATGCTTCACCTTCATCTGATGAGGCAGTAAAATTGCAGGCAATGTTACAAGAATTCACGAAAGTAAAAAAACTTTTGGCTCAAAATACAAAATCAGAATAAACTTCACTCTCTATACACACTCTTTTCACCTATCTCTTTTTACCGTAAACTGTCTTTATGACTTCCCGGGATTATTTCAAAGGAAAAAGAGTTGCCCTTATAGGTCTTGGCCATAATGGTGAAATGGTTGAAGATGCAAGATTTCTTATAAAGGCAGGGGCGATACTGTCAGTATATGATTTACAGAGCGAAGCCAAACTCAAGAGCTATCTTGTTTTTTTGCGTGGAGAAGGTCTAGCCAACTATGTTTGTGGATCAATACCCATGGATGACCTTGTTGATATGGATCTCATCATATTGTCACATGAATACCCACGGGATTCATCATTTCTCACACTAGCAAAAAAAGAGAATATCCAGATCGAATATCCAGAGACTTTATTTTTCAGACTCGCTCCACCACTTACTGTTGTTGGTATTATGGGTATGTGTGGCAAGACATCTTTGATCTCAATGCTACGGCCTATGCTCGAAAAAGTGAGTGATAGTGTTTTCACTGCTGATCATGAATCTGGCAAAGGGATATTATCTTTTTTAAGAAAAGCAAAAAATGGAGACATTTTGATATTGAAGATAACAGACATCATATTCAATGAATTGCGAGAAGTAAGGATCAGTCCACAAGTTGCAATATTTACTACTGTACCTCAAAAAGGCACATATGCAGATTCTCCTTTTGAGATATTGGATTTTCAGACATACAATAATTTTATTATTGCGAGTGATGAGATCATAGATGCTACTCGTCTCTATAGATTCCAGCCAAAAGCCAAGATGTTACGTACCAAACCATCTCTTATTACAGAAGAGTTTGATTTCAAAGGTAGAACACATGATCGTGAAAATGCGGCTCTTTCATTTCAGGCTGCAAGATTATTCAAGGTTCCAGATGACTTTATCCAAGAAATATTGAGCAATTGGAAACCACTCAAGGGTAGAATAGAACTTATAAAGAAGATCAAAGGTATTGAATTTTATAATGATAGTGCATCTGTAAATCCTGCTTCAACAATAGCTAGTATTATTTCATTGTCTCTAAATCGAAATATTATTCTTATCCTAGGTGGAGCAGAGAGTGGCTTTGATTATCGTGAATTGCATGCAATCTTGCCACAATATGTACATACGGTGATACTTATCCCTGGTAGTGGGACAATGAAAGAAAGAAGAACGATAGAAAGACTCGATCATGTCGAAGTCATGTCAGTACCATCCATAGAAGAAGCGACAGTATTGGCTCGCGAACATGCGAGAAGTGGGGATAAGATTTTATTTAGTCCAGGATTTTCTGCAAATGGCATAGATCCATCGAGAAAAGATCGAGGTGAAAGGTTTGTAAAATCTGTGAGAGGATTGTAGTTTATAAAATGACTGCCACATATTATCAATCACCACAAATCAGGCATACAATAGCTCCATTTATAGGATGTTTTGTCTTTACTGCTTTCATTGCACCGACTATAGATAATGCACTATTTGTAGATATTTCTATTCCAGTATTTTCTTTTGCTAGTTGTATTGCAGAGTGAATATCGTCATTTGTAGCTAACCATCCATTCCCACCAGCTCTTTGGATAAGTGATACTAGTACGTCTTTCCGATTTGCTACTATATCGACTATGGCATCAGCGACAGATCTCTCTTTTGAAGTATCAAAAGGCCCAAATGAATCTATAATCGGATGACAAGAAGAAGTTTGAACGATATGAACTTGAATTGGTAATTTATTATCAGAAAAGTTTTGAGCCAAAGATTGTGCAGTTGTGCCAGAAGAAGTGCCAATAAAGACCGCACCAATATTACTAATGCTCGATATTTCTTCTGCTAAAGATTGATAACCGATAAGGGCAATATCATCTGTTGATTGACGTAAACTTCTAGCACCACTCTTTGCTGCTTCAGTTAGAGCCTGAAGTGGACGATCTATTTTGGATATCTTGATATTCTCATCAATAAGATTATTCAACTTTTCCAATTTATCTCTTTCTATATTATTCCCAACAAATATATCGAGCTTGATTGGAGCATCTAAATTCTTTGCATTGATTTCTTTCACATATAATGTTGCTGCTAAACCTGCATTACCAGATGAAGAGATTGCAAAATGTCTATCACCACTTTTAAGATAATGGTCAATCATAAAAGGTATTGATCTACCTTTATGAGATCCTAGGGGATGCAGATCTTCGCGTTTGAAGTAAAGATTTCCTGAAAAGCCGATTGCTTGCGCCAATTTTTCATATTTTTGATACGGAGTAATCATATTGCAATATTACACTTTTCTCGCTATTATTAAAAGGCATTATCGACAGCTAATTCGATAGGTCAGAGTTATAAATATATGCCAATACATCAAAATATGAAAAGCGAAAATTCATTGCTAATTTGTCCAGAATGCAAAAACACTGTCAATTTGTCTAGATATCCAAATCTTGCACAAGGTATGGTTATAGAATGTGATCATTGTGGTATGACACTTCTTGTAAAGGATATTACCGATAGTGGCGAAATCAAGACTGATATTGTTGATGAAGGGAAGTGATTTATATTAAAAGCCCGACGAAATATCTCTCTCGCCTCCACGCAAGGTCGCCATTCCAAATTGCAACCATATTTGCTTACAAGGATTCAGCAAATATGGGCAATTTGTTCATGGCTCACATTGCATTGCGTGTCAGCTCGAGAGTATATTTCGTTGGGCTTTTTTGAAAACTGATCTTAATTACTTAGTATCTTCACAATAGTTTCGATCATCCCACGGAAACCATGAGATCCCAAGAATACGATAACATCACCTTTTTCTGATTGTGATTTGAGTGATTGAATCAATATTTCATCATCGTCAATGTATTTTGTATTTGCATGAGTATAAGACATGGTGCTAGCCAATTCTTCTCCTTCAAGTGGTTTATTCGGATTTGTAGGGTCAACTTTTAGTTTTGTGAGACGTGGAATCAAGACAGAGTCAGCATCTTTGAAAGCATTATTGTATGCTTTTATAGAATCCCTTTGTCTGCCACCAATGTTTGGTTCATAAACAGCGATAATTTTGGCATCATAGACTTCACGGATACTTGTAAGTACTGAACTTGCTTTCTCTGGAGTTGGTGCATGACAGTCTAGAACTGTTATATCTCCATCCAATCTCTTTTCAAATCGCCTTTTTATGCCTTTGAATTCACCAATACTTTTTATGATTTCTTTTGGATCTATATCAATAGATACTGCCATAGCAAAAGCCCCAGTGATATTTTCTGCATTGAATCGTCCGAGCATGGGGGACACTATTTCATAAGAAGTATTTTGTTGATCAATTTTGAATCTCAATCCTTTCTTTGTATGTTCTATTGAATGCAATCTGAAATCTGAAGAAGGATTTTCTCCATATGTAATTACTTTTGTTTTGGCATTGGCCAAAATTTTATTTACACCAGCATTGTCTATGCAAGCAACTACGATCCCAGAATCTGGAATTTGTCTTACAAGTTTTTCGAATGTATTAAAGTAATCCTTTTCTGTCGGATACAGATCTGCATGATCCCATGATACAGATGTTAATAATAAATGAGTTGGCGAGAATAAATCGAATTTGGGTCTTCTATCAGAAATAGAAATCTGATATTCATCTCCCTCGACTACAGACCAGTCAGAATCAGTGATGAGACCAGTATCATGTGATAGGGAAAGTCCGCCGGTGAAATAGCTCGGTTTTATCTCGGTATTTCCAAGAATAAAAGACAACAATGCTGATGAAGTTGTTTTGCCCCATGTTCCAACAACAACTATCGAATTTTTCTTTATAATATATTTTGCCAATGCTTCTGCAAATGAAATAACTGGTATGCCCAACTCTTTTGCATTTATTGTTTCTGGATTGTTGGGACTAGTACCACTACCACCAACAATGACTATGTCTGGATTTCCATTCTCTATCATTTTCTCTGTATGCCAACCAGCATAAAATGATATTCCTTTATTTTCTAATTCTGTTGAAATAGGAGGGAAGAATCCTTTATCACTACCAGTAACCTTCACGCCTTTGTTATGAAGTGCAATTGCGAGTGCGCTTGTGGCTACACCACATATACCGATGATATGGACTCGGCCTGGAAGATTTTGTGATTGAGAAGCCATACTAAACTCTTTCTAATACAGTGACCTTGTCTTCTAGATTTGAGATTCTGGATTCATGACCTTTCATGAATACTATCAAAGCTCGTATTTCCATTTGTCCCTTTTCTTGCATATCTTTCATATATTTCATGTCTTCTCTTAGGTGGGAGAACTGTATATAGACCTCCTTTTTGAAATTCATCAATTCTAAACTCAAATTACCAAGTCCTTGTTCGACTCCATCTAGTCGGCATTCTACATTATCAAGTCTTTTATAAATCCCATCAAATCTATTATCTATAGACGTGAATTGCACTGCCGACATACGAGCAAGACTATCCACCTCTTCATGGACAAATCCTTCTGTTACAAACCTACTCTTGATCGGTATTTTCTTTTTTGATTGCTTTGCTTTCATAGGGATAATTTTATCACTAAAAAATATATTCTTGCAATATTGTAGACATGAAAATATTGTGTTCTAAGTTATTTTTTAAGCAGTATTTTTACTTTTTCTATATCATCTGACCACTCTTTGCCATCGAACCATTGTAGGCCCTTGAATTGGAGTTTATAAGTATCATTTGGTCTTTGAAGTGAACCGAGATATATGTATCTTTTCCTAGAATCTTTTGCGTATATTATTGCATTTATCATCATCCACAAACCCATATCTTTTATTGCAGACTCTATATCATAGAATGGGTAGCTATAGTGAATGATTGCATCATCTTGATAGCATATTGCATATCCGACCTTTTCTGAATCTATTGAATATTCCAATAAAGTATTGAAATTACTTTTTGAATCATTAGAGAGCATCTCTTTTACCTTCTGTGCACTCATAATATCTGGCCCAAATTTCAAATCATAAAAGTCTTTGGCCAACTTGGATATTTTCCAATCATAGTCTTTCATAGGTAAATTATTCACCTTGAAATTTATATTCTGAATCTTTCTTAATATTCTGCGGTTTTCACTACTTTTTTCAAATTTCTCCAGATCAATCCTAACGCCTCTCGTCTCATGCATAATACCTTTGCCTAGACGAGTAAATAGATAGCCATTGTCATACATGACATCTATATTCTCTGTAGAGAAATCAGTTATTGTTTTTTCATCCCATTTCAAATATTTCATCAATGTAATGCCAACCAAAAACCAAATACTACGAAGATAAAGTGAACAACCCAAAAACGCATAACAGTCTTCTCTTCACTCCATCCTCTGATCTCAAAATGGTGATGAAGAGGAGCCATAGCAAATATCCTCTTGCCAAATAAATATCTAGATATCACTTGTATGACTACTGATCCTGCTTCTACATAGAACATAAAGCCGAGGAAAATGAGAGATGGCATTTCACCTATTGCAAGTGCATTGACCGCAAGCAAAGCTCCCAAGCCTAAAGAGCCAACATCACCCATCATAAATCGTGCAGGTTTGATATTGAAATATGTATAAACAGCCAAGGCGCCTACGAGGGTGGCATTTAGGATTGCAATTTCTCCGAAGCCATTGATCCAGCTCAAAAATGTTAAAGCGCTGAAAGTGGTGATCAACATTCCACCAGCCAGACCATCCATACCATCTGCAATATTTACTGCATTTGCTGTGAACATGATTACAAAGATCATTATTGGTACGATTATCCAGCCTGCCAACCATTCGAACCCGAATGGGAAATAGACATAGTGCCAAGCAGGTCCGAGCTTGGAATATATCCAATATGCGGCTATCGTTCCTGCGATGAATTGTAGTATCAATTTCTCGTGTACAAATACTCCACGTCTAGTGCGCGAACCGAACCAAACAGAAATGCGCTTGAAAGCAGTCCACGGTAATGTAATAAAATACCAGACACGCATTCGAAAGTCTTTGTGAATACGTATCAAGTTCCAAATATGAGATAGTTTGCGCGAACGGCGCTCTGCACCGTATACATTCATGAGATCATCAATAAATCCCAAAAGTGCTGCCATAATCATGATACCTACTGGTACCCAAGTGAAACCTCTTGACCAATTGAGAGTATAAGTTACAACTGCTGTTGTTATTATGACTAGTAAACCACCCATTACAGGAGTTTGAGCTTTGTAAGCATGAGAGCCGAGATTTGAAAGCTCAACTTTTGCTCCTTTTACGATCTTGAATTGATATAGGAATTTGGTGAGGAGTGGTGCCCAAGCAAAAGCTACGACAGCCCCAATAATCGCAAAACCGAGGATATAGGCCAGATCGGCAGTTCCTTGCAGGAATGTTAACATGACAAAAAGGATACCATAAAAAGCTGTTTTTGGCGATTATAGAACCTTGAATGAGTCTCAGGAAAAGGTTATGTCATTTCGTGAATCTGCGTAACTCGCTTGCGTCATTCTCCTGTATTTCCACAAAAGACTCGGCCTCTCGGACATAAACGGCCTCATCTTTTGGGAAATACTAGTCGAATGACTACGCTCGGACAGTACTCGATTCACGAAATGACATAACCTTTTCCTGATTTGTATCAATCCTTTATCACTCTCCTAACTTCTGTATTTGATATTTGAGCTCTATTGAAGATGCGATTGTTTGTATCACTTTCATTTTCACTCCAACTCTGTTCGGTAATTGATTTGTTTAAATCGAGTATTTCTATACTACCTTGCTTCACGCCTGTTCCATATAGACCATCTTCTGGATATGCAACTGTGTGACTATAATAAATCTTTATTGGCACAAAATTTTGATAATCAACCTGATGAATGATTAGAATATGATCACGTTCAGTGTTGCGGATCTGGGTATCACTATTGGAATCTATTTTTGCAAGCATTGTTATCACATCTCCAACTTGTATTTCTTTTATAGCAATTATTCGACTATTTTTATCATTTGCAAATGTTGCCACATCACAATTCTCTACTGGTCGAAAGTGACATCGTATCTTGCCAACTATTCCTTTGCAACTGGTAAAATGAATATGTTTATCGAGCGATCCATAGCCACGCTCTTCATTTTCTGCATTTAGAACATAGTATGCAAAGCCAGAACAATCTATACCAATATTATTTTCTACTAGCATTTTCTTCAATGCTTCATCATTCAAAAGACTTGGAGAAATATGACTCTTTATCATTAGTCCTTGAACTTCTTCAAAAATATCTTTTGGACTTCCTTTGCCACCGTATGTGCGGAGAGTTGCTCGTGCGCGAGAGGCTTTATTATTGAAATATGGAACATTACACACTGCACTACCTACAGCGAAATGGCGATATTGATCAATAACAGATAGGGCGCGAGATGAGAGCGTTTTGGTGTTCATGGTGGTTGGTACTATATTAATTCTTTATCAGATTATTTTCCAATAATGCAAGCTCTGATTTTCTCACCCGCTTCATTAAATTGATTGTGTTTAGAGATTATCCCTTTATTACTATGTATCCTGACAAGATCTGAATTTATCTCTGTATTTGAATATGCAATAACATTGTATCCGGATGATTCCAGAGAGTCGATCACACTCTTTGAAATATTTGTAATATCTTTTGTAACCCTTTGAATTATCTGCGCGCCCTCCTCGATCTCAATTATGGGTCTTTCTATTTGTATATCTTGCAAAGCAAGTAAATGTGCTTCGAATACGGAGGTCTGACCTCCGTATCTTGATTGCAACTGTGATTCAAAAGTCGTCGAAGCTGGTTGTCTAGCATTTATCTCTATTAGAAAGATTTTACCAGTCTTTTCTTCTTTGATAATATCAATACCAAAAAGTCCTTTCCAACCATCCTTGTGCATTTTTTCACCAATTTCTCGCGCTATTTGATGGATATATTCAACCTCTGATTTATTGAGTAACGCTGGTACGATTTTCCCCCAATCATTACCAATCGTGCTGAATCGGTTATCTGTAAATGGTGGGAGACCTGTTATCTGATAACTAATATTTCCAATTAAGATAGTATTTGGTGCCACTACCATATTAACGGTAAATGAAGGTCCGTTGATAAAAGTTGTGGCTCGAGCCAACCTTTCTGGAAACTTTGCTTGAATGGTATCAAGTTCCTTTTGAGAATTTACAAGAATAGTTCCATCTCCTGTATGTCCGTGCGCCCACTGGACGACAATAGGTTGGTCGGACCATTTCAAATTTTTAGCAAGTGAAATAGAGTGTGGTGGTAAATATTTCGCCAATTCTCCGAGCCATTCGACTTGTGTGATCTTATTCTCATATTTTTCCGCTAATGTGGATGGAGGATTGAGTAAATTCCAGCCATTCTTTTTGACGATATCTTCAATCAGCGAAGTATTCTTAAAAACCAAAACTGTAGAATCGTTCTGATTGATATAATCTCGTACCTTGTTCTGTTCTAATAGTTCTGCAGTGTCAAGAATGGTCGCATTTTCAATTAAAAGAATATTGTTTCCAATCGAATTGTTTGTATTATTCAAATTTTTCAATATCTTTTCGGAGTATGAAGTCTTATTTGAGACAATCATATAGTTATCATTTGGCAAAACACCCAAAGCGCGTTCGATGTCGCGGGTTACATAAACGATACGGTTTGTTGGTTCGTTTGCAGACATAGTACCTATATTAGTGTCTAAATGGATAAATGTAAAATGATTGTTAAATTTCAGTTGATGGATGTGAAGAGTATGGTAGAGTGGTAATCATGAAATCAAATAAGTTAGCCATATTCGAAGGCAAAAAAATACGCAGGATTTGGGATGAGGAAAAAGAGTTATGGTATTTTTCGGTGGTTGATGTGGTTGGTGCGCTCAATGCTAGTGAAAATCCGAGAAATTATTGGAAAGTGTTGAAAAACCGCTTAAAACAAGAAGGAAGTGAGGTGGTTACAAAATGTAACCAACTGAAAATGCGAGCTGCGGATGGTAAATTTTATCTAACAGATGCGGCTGATACGGAGACGATGTTTCGTGTAATCCAGTCAATCCCATCACCAAAAGCTGAGCCGTTCAAATTGTGGTTGGCGAAAGTGGGTTATGAAAGAATCGAAGAAATAAACGACCCAGAAAAGGCGCTCAATCGTAGTAGACATTATTGGCAGGGAATGGGACGAAGTCAAAAATGGATTCAACAAAGAATGATGGGGCAGGAAATCCGGAATAATCTTACAGATTATTGGAAAGATAATGAAGTCAAGGAAAAGGATGAATACGCTATTTTGACAAATATCATTCATCAGGAGTAGATGAAAGTAATTTTATTAAACGAATTAAATAACATTTTATTATGTCTACTTTATCTGTCGTTGGCACTCCAATTGGCAATCTCGGTGATATCACACTTCGGGCTATTGAAGTACTCAAGAATGTGGACTTGATATTGTGCGAAGATACCAGAGTCACACGCAAACTTCTCGATAAATATGAGATCAAAACACATACACTTTCATATCATATGCATAGTAGACTTTCGCGAGTAGAGGAGATAATAGGACTTTTGAAATCTGGCAAAAATCTTGCTCTTGTCTCTGACGCAGGTACACCATGTATATCTGATCCTGGTTCGGAGCTTGTAGCGAGGATCAGGAAAGAATGTGCAAAAGAGATAGAAGAAAATGAATTGAAAATAGAATCTATTCCTGGTCCATCTGCTCTCATCTCTGCTTTTTCTATTGCAGGAATATCTCACAATGATTTCACCTTCTTGGGATTTTTGCCTCATAAGAAGGGGAAAGAGACTTTGCTAAAAGAAATTATTGCATCAAAACGAACCATGATTTTCTACGAATCACCACATAGGATATTGAAGACGCTGAAGTCATTGGCAACAATCTCGATAACTTCGCCGACTACCCCCCTCCGAGACGCATCGCACCACGCTGTTAAGTCTCGTCGGGGGGTGTCGGCTTCGTTACGAGACTGTTGCCATGCATACTATGAAGATATTCAAAAATCGATGAAAATAACTGTATGCAGAGAACTTACAAAAATATTCGAAGAAGTAGTCAGTGGTTCGGTAGATGAAGTTGTGAAATATTTTGAATTGAATTCCGATAAAGTCCGCGGTGAATTTGTAGTAATAGTTTCCAAATAAAAGAGCCACGTCAGTGAAATTGAATAGACGTGGCTTTGCTAACGACTGCGTATGATCTCAAGTGCATTCTCGATCAATTCGTGGACAATCGCAATGTCTTGTTTCGTAGAGGAAAGGGTTACAACATCTCCCTGTGTAGATTTGACTTTGATGCGGTCTATACCATTATTTTCCAAGACCACACAACCCTCAAAGATGATCTCATAATCACATATAACCTTACCCTTATCATCAACCTGCCACTTTGGAGGGTCACCTCTCTTATGTATCCTTGTTACAAAATGAAAGATTACGTGGAGCTCATTTTCCACAAAATGTGCACTTCGCAATTCTCCAGCGTAATTGTCATCAAACGCTGTGCCAAACATACATACCTTGTAGTATGTTGCATCAGGTATCTGCGCAGATATTTCATTCATATTTTTTTTCGTACTATCCTTCTAGCGCGATTCTATCATTTCGGGTTATAATTGCAACATGTCAAAAAGACAATGGTTAATAATTCTTGGAATCATCGTTATGGTATTACCATATCTTGGTTTTCCATCTACTTGGGACAATATAATATATATATTTATCGGTCTTCTCATAATATTCTTGGCTTATAGGATTTGCACTACTCGTGAGATGAGTAAGGCCGATCAAGAAGCATTGCCATATATTGAACATAAAGAAAAATCACTTTCTCCTCCTACAAGAGATGAAACAATTATTAGTCGTCCATTATCCGAAATATAAAAATGATAAAAGAGTGGCGTAAGTTTGGCGCAACGCGAATTGTCACGGTCATCGTTGGTGCTTTTTTTATTCTTGCAATACTCTCTTATTTGATATTTATATCATCTATTGGCGTAATCAAATATTCAAATACATCAGATGATATTGATGTATCAACTTTGACCAATAATATTATTGCCAAACCTACCATCACTCATATCGCTACACCCATTCCTGTCAAAGCTATATATATCACCGCATGTACAGCTAGCGAAAAGAGATTGCGCAATAAAACCATTGAACTTTTCAAAGGAACAGAATTGAATAGTATCGTTGTTGATCTAAAAGACTATACAGGTACAGTATCGTATTCTTCTACGACGGTAGGGAATTATGCTCGTGGTAGAGGTTGTATCGTACAAGATTTTCCAGAATTTATAAATGAATTGCATGAATTGGGTATATATGTAATAGCTAGGATTACAGTATTCCAAGATCCTCTATATGCATCCAAGTATCCTGAATCAGCTATAAAGAAAGTATCCAATCCTGAATCGTCTTGGCATGACAATATGGGTCTCGCTTATATTCACCCTGGTTCAAAAGTATTTTGGGATTATATAGTAGATCTTTCCAAAGAAGCTTCATCTATTGGTTTCGATGAATTGAATTATGACTATATACGTTTTCCATCTGATGGAAATATAAAAGACATACTTTATAATATAAGTTCTACAACACATAGAACGAATATTCTTTCTAGTTTCTTTGCATATCTGCGCCAGCAAATGTCAGAAACAAAAGCAGTTCTCTCCGCGGATCTATTTGGGCTTACGACTAGTGCTAGTGGTGACTTGGGTATTGGTCAAGTTCTAGAAGATGCTCTCATATATTTTGACTATGTTGGTCCTATGGTATATCCATCACATTTTGCATATGGCTTTATCGGTATAGAGAAACCTGCTACAGAACCATATAAAGTCGTGAAATATTCTATGGATCAAGCTTTTGTGAAAATATACAATGCTTCTTCTACACCAAACAAATTACGTCCATGGCTTCAAGCATTTAACCTTGGTGCAACATATACGCCAGAAATGGTGAGGAAACAAATGCAAGCGACATATGACGCTGGCTTCGATAGTTGGATGTTGTGGAATGCAGGGAGTGTGTATGATAAGAGGATTTTTCTCGAAGAGTCTCCTATGTAGGCATCTAGGAAATATGAGTTTTCGCAAATCTGCGGAACTCGCTCCTTAAATTGCTAGATAAAATGCTATTGAATTGCTCGATACTTCGGCATTAGAAATGCCTCAGTATCGTAGCAATTCCCGCAACCTACGCATTTTATCAAGCAATTTTTAGTCGCTCAGACAGTCCTCGATTTGCGAAAACTCATATTTCCTAGATGCCTACAATATTAGTAATAGTTATGCACTTGCCATATTTTTCATAAGTGGTACTATCTTCACTCGGAGCATGTGCTAGTCGGATGATTGTTCGATGGGTGGGAAGCACATACAAAATCAAAATCGGTTAACGTTCGTTAGTTAAGTTATGGCTAGAACATTCCAGTTACCGGTAGGTCCTGTTCTCAAGGATCATTCAAAAACGCCAAGAGTACATGTCCCTAATGAAGCCTTTGACAAGGTTCAGAGGTTTCTTATGAGGCACGGTATTGGACGTCGGATCAAGGACAGAGCTCAAGCTCATCTATTGATCCAAAAAGGATGGATCCCTCCGGAAACAATGTTACCCGCTACTCATTAGTGTGCCACAGTGGTACTAATGACAACCGTAATCTTCCCCGGCACGCCACAGGAGCGCGTGCCGGTTTTCTTTATTATATGGTAAAATAATATGTGTTACATTTGTATCCATTCGTAATTTGAATAATTCGTTAATTCGTATCTTGTATGGATGAAAATCGCATAACATATTTCGGAGAAACAGATGCTCGTAATAAACGAGTAAGATTTGGTATCAAAGCAAAAGACAGGACGAAGCATGTATATGTCATAGGTAAGACAGGCATGGGCAAGTCAACAATGCTCGAGAATATGGCTGTGCAGGACATTCAGGCCGGCGAAGGTCTATGCTTCATTGATCCACACGGCAAGACTGCTGACTTACTTCTCGAATATGTTCCAAAAGAAAGAATAAAAGATGTTATCTATATTGCACCATTTGATGTTGAATACCCGATATCATTCAATGTTCTAGAGAGTGTAGATATAGACAAGAGGCATCTAGTAGTATCGGGTCTCATGAGTACATTCAAGAAAATATGGGTTGATGCTTGGTCAGCCAGAATGGAATACATATTGACGAATACTCTCTTGGCATTGCTCGAAGTTCCTGGCTCAACACTTTTAGGGGTAAATAGGATTCTCTCTGATAAAGAATATAGAAAAGAGATTGTCTCCAAGATCAAAGACCCATCGGTCAAAAACTTCTGGGCAAAAGAATTTGCTAACTATACAGAACGCATGGCCGCCGAAGCTGTACCAGCTATACAAAATAAAGTTGGTCAATTCACAGCCAATCCTCTGATCAGGAATATGATAGGTCAACCACAATCATCTTTTGACTTTAGAGAAGCTATGGATTCTAAAAAGATTGTGATAATAAACCTTTCGAAAGGAAGGATAGGTGATGAAAATATGAAGCTCCTAGGAGGTATGCTTGTAACAAAGATATATCTCTCGGCAATGTCTAGGGCTGATACGCCGGATAGGATAGCAAAGGCGTTGCCAAATTTCTATCTATATGTAGATGAATTCCAAAACTTTGCAAATGCTTCTTTTGCTGATATTTTGTCAGAAGCTAGGAAATACAAGTTGAATCTAACTATTGCACATCAATATGTCGAACAAATGGATGAAGATGTTTGTGCTGCAGTATTTGGTAACGTTGGAACAATGATTGTATTTAGAGTAGGTGCAACAGATGCAGAATTATTGGAAAAAGAATTCTCGCCAACATTTGTCATAGAAGATTTGGTAAATCTCGGCTTTGCACAGGTATATCTCAAACTTATGATAGATGGACTAACATCACCACCTTTCTCTGCTGTAACATTACCACCCATAACACAGCCAGATGAATCCTTTGTAAAAGAGATTATCGAGGCTTCGAGAGAGCAATTTGCAAGGAAGAGGGCAGGAGTAGAGGAAGAAATCATCAAATTCCATGAACCACCTGTAAAAGTGGCACCACCATCAGTACTGAAGTCAATTCCTATAAATCAAACTATAAATATTTCAAAGCCAATTCCTCCAATTCCTGTCAAAACTGACTACAGTAGTACTAGTGTGCCAAAAAATGTTGAAGTACCAAATGTCAGCCCAAATATAAATCATCAAAAGAAACAGTATGATATGCCGATTCAACACGGACATACAATGAATACAAATGTTAAACCTGCTCCACTATCAGTATTAAATAAAAATAAATTAAAGAGCGATCCCAAAGTACAGACAAAAGAAAATGTTAATGAATTGAAAAGTGCGCTTCAAGCAATTATGAGCAAGAATGTTAAGCCAAATCCTGTAATACTAAATAATCCAAAGCCAAATGATACAAAAGATCAGGTCCAAAATAATTCAACTGATCATGGTTCTCCACAACCAAAAGAAGTTCCAGAATATGTCTTGAAAAATGTCTTGAAAGTTGATTGAATGAAGATATGCGCAAAATACTCATATTTTCGCTAGTCTACTATCCACGTTATATAGGCGGGGCAGAGATAGCGATAAAAGAAATAACAGATAGGATATCTACAGATGATGTCCAGTTTGACATGGTGACTTTGCATCTGGATTCTAGCTTGCCCAAATTTGAACGTATTGGGAATGTTGATATATATCGTGTAGGTTGGACGGGTAAGCAAAAAACTTCTTCAGATTCTTTGCATTGGTATTTAGATTTGAATAAATATGCTTTCTTGATAACTGGTTTTCTGAAAGCAGTCTCTCTTCATAGGAAAAAGAAATACGATGCTATATGGTCACTTATGGCTACATACAATTCATTTGCTGCACTTTTCTTCAAACTCATTCATCCGAAAGTCCCATTTATATTTACTCTCCAAGATGGCGATCCTATACCATATATCAAGAAACGCGCTAGACCACTATATCCACTTTTCAAAATGATATTTAGACGTGCAGATTGTATTCAGACAATATCAAAATATCTGGCAGATTGGGCTGTAGATATGGGGGCCAAATGCGAGGTGAAAATAGTGCCAAATGGTGTAGATTATGCTTATTTCTCTAAACAGGTCTCTAGTGGGCGTTTAGAGGCCTTAAAAGGGCAATTGGGCAAGCAAAAAGACGATATTTTCATCATAACAACATCCAGATTGGTCGTGAAAAATGCAGTGAATGACATTATTGACTCTCTTCAATATTTGCCAGAAAATGTCAAATTGTTGATATTGGGAAGTGGTTATGAAGAAAGTAGATTGAAAGCGATGTCGGAGGTGGTTCCCGAGGCCTACCCCGCCGAAGGCGGGCCTACCCTCGGATCGAGAGTTCAATTCCTAGGGAATATTCCACACGATCAATTACCAAAATATTTGCAAGTGTCTGATATATTTGTACGTCCATCACTTTCTGAAGGATTTGGCAATTCATTTATAGAAGCGATGGCTGCGGGTATTCCAGTTATTGCAACGCCAGTTGGAGGTATTGTTGATTTCCTCCAGAATGGTGAGACTGGACTTTTCTGTGAGGTTAAGAATCCAAAGAGTATTGCACAGAAAGTAGAAAAGCTTATGAAAGACAAAGAATCCCGAGAATATATCATAAGACAGGCGAGTGAGATGGTCAGACAAAAATATGATTGGGATATGGTTGCAGAAAAGATGAATGAGATATTTGAGAATATGTGATAGTGCAAGCAACATTTGATTTTTAGTTTTGGCAAGACTCGCTCCGTTAAATTTCTAGACAAAATACTTGCGGAATTGCTCGATGTCATACATCGAGCAATTCCAGCTAACAGCAGTATTTTGTCAAGAAATTTATACTGCGCTCAAACAGGTTGCCAAAACTAAAAATCAAATGTTGCTTGCAATTATCCAAAACACTTGGAATTTCGTGGATTTTTGGTAGACTACACTCATGAAAATATTGATAGCAACGGGTATATATCCGCCAGATATTGGGGGGCCGGCAACCTATTCCAAACTCCTAAATGATGAATTGCCAAAAAGAGGGATAGAGGTTTTGATTTTGTCATTTGGTGAGGTGAGGCATTTGCCCAAGGTTATAAGACATATTGTTTTCTTCTTTAAACTTATTAAAAGATCCAGAGGGTGTGATATTATATTTGCCCAAGATCCTGTCTCTGTTGGTCTGCCATCTTTATTTGTATCCAAGATATTGGGTAAGAAATTTTTTATACGAGTAGCTGGTGATTATGCTTGGGAACAATCGATGCAGAGATTTGGTATCAGTGATACTATAGATGATTTTCAAAACAAGAAATACAAAACGAATGTTGAATTCTTGAGATCAATACAAAAGTTTGTTGTAGGTCATGCGGATACTGTTATTACTCCTAGTATCTATTTTCGAGATTTGGTATCTAGATGGAATAAAAAACAAAAAAGAGTTTTTCATATTTATAATGGTATTGAATTCCCTACACTTGATGAATCTAAAGATGTTGCGAGAGAAAAAGTTTCTATTTCAAATAATGTGATATCAATTGTATCCTCTGGTCGCCTGGTTCCATGGAAAGGTTTTTTCACATTGATCGATGTTATAGGAAATCTAGTAAAAGATATACCGAATTGTAAACTATATATAATAGGTGATGGTCCAGACAGACCTGCATTGGAAAGATATATAGTAGACAAAGGTCTTGAAAGTATAGTCATATTGACAGGATCAATATCAAGATCAGAGATGTTCTCTTATCTTATAGCTTCTGACATTTTTGTTTTGAATACTTCTTTTGAGAGTTTTTCATTCCAAATAGTCGAAGCAATGTATGCTGGAATACCTGTTGTATCGACAAATATTGGAAATATTCCAGAAATAATAGAAGATGGTAATTCTGGTATTCTAGTGAAGCCAGATGATAGAGAAGCATTGAAAATATCAATTCTCAAAATACTAGATGATTCTGATTTTAGAGAGAAAATAAGGATGATAGCAAAGCAAAAATCAAAACAATTTTCTATAGATAATACATTGGATCAACTATGTAAACTATTTTTGATGGATATTAAAAATAATTCTCATCATACATGTTCTGGTAAATGCTAAAATTAAAATAATGAATAATCTAGTTAAAAAATTACTAATGATATCGACAGATCGAAAGATATTCGAAAGTGATAGTGCTGTACGTATGCGACAGATAGAATATGCAAAACAATGGGATGAAGTGCATATAATTGTCTTTGCAACACAAAATGTGGGTGTTCCGAGTGAAGTAGTTCTCTCCGACAATTGTTGGGCATATTCTACAGAGTCTATAAGTCAATTTACATATTCACTTGATGCTATAAGGCTTGGCAGATTTATCATTGAAAAGAGAAAAATAAGTCATATCACATGCCAAGATCCATTTTTGACATCTATGGCTGGAATATCTCTCAAGAAAAGATTCAAGATTCCACTAGAGATACAACTGCATACAGATATTGCAAGTCAGTATTTTAGTCATTCGGTCTTGAATGGCATACGTAAATTTATGGCTTTATCTTACTTGCCAAAAGCAGATACGATAAGGGTTGTTTCAAATAGATTGAAAGATTATCTGATAAAAAGATTAAAAATAGATGATTCAAAGATCATAGTAAGACCAATATCAATTGATACGGAATGGATAAAGAATGCGCCAATAACAGTTGATCTTCATGATAAGTATGGTCAATTCGATAATATTGTTCTCATGGCATCACGATTTGAAAAGGAGAAAAATATTGATCTTGCAATAAATTCTTGGAAGAAAGTTGTAGAGAAATTACCAAAAGCGGGTTTGATCATAGTGGGTTTGGGTTCACAAGGATCAAAGTTAAGGTCATTGGTGAAGAAGCTTGGTCTTTCTAATTCTGTAAAATTTGAAACATGGACAAGCAATCAGACACTTGCATCGTATTACAAGACTGCTGATGCCTTCTTGTCTACTTCACTATATGAAGGATATGGTATGACTTTCGTAGAAGCCAAGTCAGCAGATTGTTCGATAATATCGACTGATGTGGGGGTGGCAAAAGAAATGGGGGCAACTATTGTGGAGTTTTGCGAGAAGAGTGTGGCGAGGGCGGTAGTAAATCAATTGAGTAAGTCTTAAACAGATCCATGATATAAAGAGAATAAAATGAAATTACTCATCGTCACACAGAAAGTAAATAAAGACGATCCGATCCTCGGCTTTTTTCATAGATGGATCATAGAATTTGCGAAGCATTTTGAGTCAATCACAGTCATATGTCTAGAGATGGGTAAATATGAATTGCCAAAGAATGTGAAGGTGCTTTCTCTAGGGAAGGAGGAGAAACAATCACGACTACAGTATCTCATTCATTTTTATTGGTATATTCAGCATGAAAAGAAAAATTATGATGCAGTTTTTGTGCATATGAATCAAGAGTATCTAATATTGGCAGGTTGGCTCTGGAGACTGTGGGGCAAGAAGGTATATATGTGGAGGAATCATTATGAAGGGTCATCTCTCACTGATGTTGCATCAATATTCTGTCATAAAATATTTTGTACTTCCAAATATTCTTTTACGGCAAAATATAAGAAGACCGTTCTCATGCCCGTTGGTATAGATACGGAAATATTTAAGCCTGTCGATACTGTTGATCGTATGAAAGATTCTATTTTATTTTTAGGTAGGATTGCGCCGTCAAAGAGACCAGATATCCTCATTGATTCTCTGATTCTACTCGATAAAAAGGGTATTGATTTTTCTGCTTCAATCTATGGTGATCCTTCAAATGATAGTAGAGAGTATTATCAATCATTAATTGATAAAGTTCAAAACTCCAATCTTATTCCAAAGATCAAATTTCATTCTTGTATACCAAATCACGAAACACCATTAATATATTCAAGCCATCAGATATTTGTAAACCTTAGTCCAAGTGGTATGTATGATAAGACAATATTTGAAGCCATGGCGTGTGGATGTCTATCTATCTCATCAAATAAAAATCTTGAAGGTATGATCGCTAGTTCTCTCCTATTCAAAGAATGTAATAATGACTCTCTATCTAATAGACTTCAAACATTGTTGACCATATCGAGACAAGAAAAAGATAAATTATGTAGAGACTCTATAGAACTTGTAGACTCCAAACACAGTCTTTCTAAACTTGCTCTATCCTTGTGTGGTGCTATAGAATCTATCACATAATCTATATGATTGACTGGACAAAAAACAAATACGGAGAACTCAGTAGTAGATATCCAATTCATGCAAAGGTCGTACGTTATCTAATATCTGGTGGTACTGCTGCTTTTACCAATATTCTCCTGCTTTACTTATTTACTGAAATTTTTGGTATTTGGTATATAGCCTCGGCAGCCATGGCTTTTTCCATAGCTTTTATTGTTAGTTTTACTTTGCAAAAATTCTGGACTTTTCAAGATGTGTCGAAAGATCAAATCCATAGACAAGCTATGGTTTATTTGACTGTTGCTCTATTTAACTTGTTTATAAATACAGGTTTACTATATATGCAGGTCGAATATCTAGGTATTCATTATATAGTTGCTCAATTGATTGCAAGTGTTTTCATAGCGGTAGAAAGTTTTTTTATTTATCAAATATTTATCTTCAAGAAGAAAACCGAAAATGCATCATCTATTTAGATTTATCAAGAAATGGCGTTTTGTAATATTGATTGCATTGGTTTTTTTGGTATTGCGATTGCCAGCTATTCACTATCCGTATCATCAAGATGAATGGAAAAATGTTGCTACTTCAGAGACGATAGAAGGTGCAGGTAGATTCTTTGCTCATCCACCTCTCATGCAAATTGCATTTGTGACAGCATACGATATCTTTGGTGAGAACAATTTTCGTATATTTCCACTTTTATTCTCCATTGCTTCTGGTATCCTATTATTCCTAATTGTTCGGAATAGGACAGATAAGAAAATTGCCACATGGGTAATCGTATTATTTACTATCTGTTTTTATAATATATTTGGTTCTGTAGTACCAGATGTTGATGGTGCAATCATTCCTTTCTTCTTTCTTCTATCAGTCTATTTTTATGACTTATTCAATAAGTCAGAAGATAAGAATAAATGGAAATGGTTTGTATTACTCACAGTCTCTATTTTGTTTGGATTTCTGATTAAATTGAACTTTATTCTCGTTATTGGTGTTTTAATAATTGATTATATTTGGAGTAATTGGAAGCAGTTTACGATCCGGAAGATAGGACTTGTTTCAATGGTTACAATCGGCTTTTCTTTGTTATATATTATTTCCTTATCTTTTTTTGAGGCAATATATCCAGCTTTTAGTATCAATATAATGCTTGGCCATGCAAATCAATTTGCTGACGGTCTTGGCAGAAATTGGCTACAAATAATTGTCCAAGCTGTAAAAGCAATTTTCTATTTATCTCCACTTCTCATTATTCCTCTACTATTTATTACAAAGGAAATATTCAATAGAACCAGAATATTTTTTATATATATAATACTCGGCTTGTTATTCTATATTGTTTTATTCGATTTCTCACGTGGAGCACTCGACAAATATCTTATGTTCTTGATTGTACCACTATCAATAATAGTCGGCATGATACTCTCTAATATATTTGAAAAGATTGATATCAAAAATATTTGGAAAACTCTTCGTATACCGATCATAATAGGTGCTGTATTATCAGTCGTATTAATTTTGACTAATTTCTTGCCACATGAAGTATTGCCTCTATACCCGAAAACACTATGGTTTTCTCGAGTCCTTGATGGGCAATGGTTAATGCTCAATCCATTCAATGGTGGTTCTGGTCCTTTGGGATTCTATGTCTCTTTTATGTTTATTGTAGTCTCATTTGTAATATCTATCACTTTGGGCATTGTGGCTCTTTTCAAGAAGCAATGGAGAGTCGCTATAATGTCAATCTTAATTATTACTGGTATGACTTATAATATTATTTTTGCTGAAGAATATCTATTTGGAAAGTTGAATGGTAGCGCAACAAGAGTCTTGAATGAATCGGTTAATTATATAAAAGAAAATGATTCGATAAAGAGTGTTCTTTCTTACAATGATATTGGCAATCAATATTTATCTCCTATTGGGAAATATGGTGGTAGGATCTATGCTATACCCGAATCCGAATCGGGCTATAGAGAAAAATTTGCAAAACATGTCGCTCTCGGAGGACATTTCTTGGTAGTAGGTATTCCACCTCTTGGTCAAGAATCATTCTATGGAAAATTTTTCAATAAATGTAATATCTTATTTGATACTTCATCGAAAGCAATAGTTGGTAGCGTATATGACTGTTCAAATAATAAAACATTGTTAAATAATATATAATCATAATTACTATGAAATCATTCTGGAAAAGATATTATTATAATTACTTGAAATCAATAACTGATTTTCTTGTACCTTCCAATGCAAAATCATTTATTTTTGATAAAGAAAATACTGTCTTATCAGATGAAAGATCAGAAGAAAAATATGAATATATAGTTGCCTCTGATTTATTGGGTAATATAGGCGATATACAGGGATTCCTAGAAGAAGTAGGGAAAAGCCTAAATAGTGATGGAAGGATCGTCATAACTCAATATAATGCACTCTGGGAGCCTATTTTGAGGCTGGCTTCATGGTTGAAACTCCGAGATGCTGTAATAGAGCAAAATTGGCTCTCAATCGGAGATCTCAAGAATTTTGCATATTTGGCAGGATTTGAAACAGTCAAATCTGGTACAAAAATGTTAATGCCAGTTTATATTCCACTTGTCTCATTTTTACTCAATAAATATCTTGCAAATATTTGGCCATTTAATTATTTTGGTCTATTTCATTATTTGGTGATTCGAAAGTCAATAACTAGGATTAATGAAAATGATAAATTACCATCTATATCAATTATCGTTCCAGCAAGAAATGAATCTGGGACTATAGAGAAGATTGCAAAAGAATTGCCAAGTTTGGGTTCATTCACCGAAATCATCTTTGTAGAAGGGAATTCAACAGATAATACTTTTGATGAAATCAGAAGGGTAGTGGAAAGAGAGAATATTGATAAAAAAAATAAAAATCCAAATACAGATAATGGACAAAAAATATTCAAATATTCTAAACAAGAAGGAAATGGTAAAGGTGATGCAGTAAGAAAAGGATTTGATATGGCAACAGGTGATATCTTGACGATATATGATGCAGATATGACTGTACCAGCATTTGAGATGGTGAAATTTTATGATGCGATAGTAAATAATAAAGGAGATTTTATCAATGGTTCACGACTTGTATATCCATTAGAAAAAGATTCAATGCGTTTACTCAATATTATCGCTAATAAATTCTTTGGAATGGCTTTCAGTTGGATATTGAATCAAACAATCAAAGATACACTCTGTGGTACAAAGATGCTTTGGAGTGTGGATTATGAGAAGATAAAAAGCAACCGTGCATTCTTTGGTGATTTTGATCCTTTTGGTGACTTCGATCTGCTCTTCGGCGCAGCAAAACTCAATATGAAAATTATCGATTTACCAATCCGATACCAAGAAAGGACTTACGGTTCTACCAATATAAGTCGATGGAAACATGGATGGTTATTACTCAAGATGACGGTGTTTGCGGCGAGGAAGATTAAATTTATTTAAATGAAAATTTGTTTTTTTGGTATTTATGATCCTACATATTCTAGAAATAATATTCTTTTATCTGGATTGAGAGAGATAGGTGTTGAAGTTACAGAGTGTAGGGAAGATTGGAGATATAAGAGAAGATATTTCGAACTCTGGAAAAATCTTCGTGCATTACATAATGATTATGATTGTGTATATGTTGCATATCCTTCTCCTGTTGCAACCATTCTTGCTCGTCTCATATCATCAAAACCTATAATTTCTGATGCTTTTTATTCTATGTTTGAAGCCGTAGTCTACGATCGTAAGGAGATTGCGTGGTGGCATCCTAGAGCGATGAAACTACTCATTCTTGACTGGCTTGGAATAATGTTTTCACATGTATCTATAACTGATACAGAAGGTAATAGACAATATTGGTTGTCATGGTTTGGTGTGAATAAAGATAAAATACATGCAGTATATCTAGGTGTCAATGATAAGCTTTATCATCCATTACCATATATCAATAAAGATTATATATTGATCAATTGGCATGGAAAATTTATTCCAGTTCAAGGGACAAATAAGATAATTGAAGTAGCACGATTGTGTGCAGATAATCCCAAACTTAGATTTCGACTCATTGGTAATGGTCAAGAATATAAAAGAACCAAGGATCTTGCCGAGAGTTATAAACTAGAGAATATTGAATTTGTATCAAGAGCACCAGTACCACCGAGTGAATTAAATAAATACATGGCAGAAGCTGATATAATATTAGGTATATTTGGTGATACTGCAAAAGGGCAAAGGGCCGTACCAAATAAAGTATATGAAGGATTGGCGTCAGGTAGAGTAGTAATTACTATGGATACTCCTGCAATAAGAGAAATCTTTTCTGATAGTGAAATATTACTTGTAAATAATGACATTAAATCTATAGTAGATGGTATAAAGATGTTAGCAAATGATAAAGAGAGATGTGCAAGTCTTGCCAAGAATGGTTATATTGCAGTATCGAGATATTTCCCTGCACCTGTCGCAAAATCACTTGTTGCTGTAATATCTAAATATATTTCTAAATAATTTTATTATCTATGTTTACATCACCTTGGATAAGAAAGCCCGACTTTCACAATATAAAAGATATTGACTATGATGACTATTGGAATTATCGTGGTTGGCAACTCAATAAAAAGTTGAAACCAAGGGAGCAAATTATGCTAGATATTATTCCTATCGGAGCCAAAATTGCTGATATTGGATGTGGGAATTCACTGTTACCAGTGAAAGTAAAAGAAAAAGGATGTGATGTCAAAGTAGCAGATATTTCGAAAATAGTTCTTGATCAGTACCGTACACTAGGTATTGATGGTTTTGAGATTGATATTGAGAAAGTTAATAATATAAAATTGTCAGATAAGTTTGATTATTTGATATTGAGTGAAGTTCTCGAACATACTCGCAATCCAGAGCAGACCGTCAAAGCATTAAAGCCATATACGAAATATTTTCTAATAACTGTTCCGAATAGTGCTTCTTATCAGTTTCGTTATGGACTAATGTTTCGTGGTAGATTCTTTACTCAATGGGTATATCATCCATCAGAACATCTCCGTTACTGGTCTCATATTGATTTTCTCGATTGGCTGGAAGCAATGGGACTTGAAGTGATATCAACACCAGTCTCTGATGGTTTCTCATTCAGGGGACTTTTGCCATGGTTACCAAGATTGTGGAAAAATTTATTAGGTTTTAGAATGGTTTATTATTGTAGGGTTAAGTAATCTACTATTATATTATGTCAGATAAATCATATAATATTCGTCTTGAACATGAGATAGAACATGGTAAAAAATTGACAAGTGAAGGAGCTGAGGCTATTTGGAATTGGTCAAGTCCAGCTGGGAAAATTAGAGCAGAACGTCGTGCTAGATATTTTGTTTCTGTTGGAAAAATTACTTTAACTGATAAAGTACTTGAAATTGGTTGTGGCACTGGTTTATTTACAAAGAAAGTCAAAGAATTGACCAGAGCCAATATCATAGCAACTGATCTATCTCCAGATTTATTAGATATAGCAAAGAATGAAGTGCATGGTGTTAATTTTCTGCTCGCTGATGCAATGCATTTACCATTTGTTGATAATGAATTTGATGTTGTTTTTGGTAGCTCTATACTTCATCATTTGGATTTCATTCCAGCACTGACTGAGATATTAAGGGTCTTGAAACCAGGAGGAAGAATGGTTTTTGCTGAACCGAATATGTTGAATCCACAAATCTTTGTCCAAAAAAATATTCCTTTTATTAAGAAATGGTTAGGAGATTCTCCAGATGAGACTGCAATTATTCGTTGGAAATTCGCTAGACTAATGAAGAGAATTGGCTTTATAGATATTTCTATTTTTACTTATGATTTTCTACATCCATCAACACCAAATATATTTCTTTCATTGGTAAATAAGATTGGAAAATTAGTTGAAAAGATACCATTATTAAGAGAAATTTCTGGTTCGGTTATAATTTTTGGAAGAAAGCCATAATATTATTTTAGATGTTTAAAGATCTTAGTAGCAGGCAAATAAGTAAAGTAATTATATGTGTCTTATTTGTAGTCACTATTTTTTTTGCAACCTATCAACTAACTGAAAGTCCATCTTTTTGGTATGACGAAGGATGGTATTTCCAAAGCGCCACCAATTTGGCCGAAAGTGGTGTATTTGGACTCCAATTGGCTCCGGGAAATATCATGCATATTTCAATGTATCAGACAGTGAGTTATCCACTTATTTACCCATTGGCCTTATGGATGAAAGTCTTTGGGATAAGTGTATTGTCTGGTCGCGCACTTATGGCAGTGTTTATTTTGGCACTCATAATAGCAAGTTATTTTCTGGTAAAAAGAATATTTAGTAATATTACAGCTCTTGGATCGATGGCTCTTCTTGCAACGTTTGCACCATTGTATGGTAATGGCAAGAGTATTCTGGGTGAAGTTCCTGGTCTATTGTATTTTATCTTATTTCTATTATTTTTAAATCTTGTCATATCTACAAAAGACAAGAAGACAGTGTGGATAATCTTGTCTGGCATCTTTGCAGGTTTATGTATATCAACTAAACCTTTTTTTATCCTATTGGCACCTGCAATTATTGTAGGGATTATTGTTGGGTGGAAACGTGGGGATATTTCCAAAAAGAGTATTCTGATAGGTGTATTATCTTTTTGTATGCCAATTATTGCTTGGTTTTTCATCCAATTTCAGTCTGGTGATTCGGTATTTCAAGTATTTAGTTATTATGCCAATCCTTATGCTTTTGAAGATCCAAATTATCATAAGAGTATTTTGACCGTTGTTATGCAGAGTATCAATGCTTTGTTCACAAATATAAGTACTATATATACAGTGATCCTCATATCACTTTGGGTTTTCGCTATATCAATAAAAGTATATATAAAAGAGAAGATCAATATCGAGGAGATAATTGCTTTTATATTTAGTATTACTATTATGGTTTCTTATCTGCGCATTGGTGGAATATTCAGATATTTTTTCCCAGCACAGATATTGATACTTGTATTTTTGCCAAATACACTAAGAGTTATAAATAATTTCATTTTTGATAGATCTAGGTATCTAAATATTTTTAAGTATTACGAGAAAAGTATTCCTGTTATTGCGATTGTACTTCTTTCTTTATTTGGCCTATATCAGTTAATGTTCAATTCTTGGGTTGCAGAAGCATATGGAAGTCATAAAACAGAGTTTTGGCAAGAATATTTTAGCAAGACCTCAACTACAACATCAGTATTTTTTTATGATACACCAGAAGTTGCACCATTTATTCAAAGCAAGAATTATTATCAATCTATTCTTACGACGCGTATCAATACGATCGGTAAAGAACAATTATCTCATCTCAAATCTGGTACAATAGATATGGTTATAGTTGAAACATCAAAATATGATCCACAAAAAGATACTGTCTTCGGAAACTATATTTTAGATCAGACGGCGTATAAATATTCAATTTTAAAACATCGCTAGAAGATTCTATTAATGTTTCTTGACAGCATAAATATTTTCTACTGATTCATCATCTCTAAAAGTCAAAATAAATTTATTGATATCATTTATCGTATCAAGATTTTGTTTGTTCTCATCAATAAGAAATAGTGTGAATCCAAATCTTTGTAATCTTTCTAGATATTCAACTGGATTTCTATTGAGTCGCCTCATAGCTTTTGGGTAAAGTTCTGTAAACATAATTAGATTTGGGCTTCTATTGATTGTCTCTTTCATACCTTCAAGTGCTAATATTTCTGCTCCCTCAATATCAATTTTGATAATGTCTATTATCGGCGAACCATATTGAATTAGTGAATGATCAAGAGTGTCAGTGTTTACAAGTTCTGATTTACCAGTTCCTGAATTGTCTGTGAAAGCATGAGTAGTACATTTATTATTACCAAGATAAAGTTTTCTCTCACTGATCGTGTCAGATAGAGCAGTCATTAATGGTATAGTATTTTCTAAATTGTTCTTTTTAATATTATCTTCTAGAAAACGAAAATTTTCAGGATCTGGTTCGTATGAGAAAACTTTTCCAGATTGTCCAACCCTCTTACTGGCGATAACAGTGTAATAACCAATATTTGCACCAATATCTATTATGTTCATTCCTTCTCGTATAGCTTCTCTAAAGAATTTTACTGTTCCGGGCTCAAAGGAACCCATAGTTGTCCACGCTGTCATAACTGGATCTGCTTTATTGAAGTAGATCTTTCCCTCACTAATATCAATAAAGTCTGGAGTTATATTCTTTATAAGCTTATTTAACACATATTTGAAAACAGGTATTTTGATAAGAAAATTGTATATTTTGGGCGGCAAAGTAGGAGGTAAGATTCCTAATATATGTTTGATAATGCCACTCAATATATTTCTCATAAAATGTATCCAAAATGGGTAATATGCTATATAATACCACACTAATGAAGGTAGATATCGTTATTCCGTTATATAATGAAGAAAAGATATTGACAGACTCAATAATGAAGCTTGTGGAACATTTGAAGTCTTCTTCTTTTCCTTATGACTATTCTATTATTCTTGCAGATAATGGTAGTAGAGATCGTACACCTTTAATATGTAGTGATTTATCGAGAAAGTATAATAATGTTAAAAGTCTGAAAATAGATGGTAAAGGAAAAGGATTGGCGATCAGGACTGCATGGATGAAAAGTGAGGCTGATGTACTTTCTTTTATGGATATAGATTTGTCTTCAGATCTCGATTTTTTTAGACCACTTATTGATTCGATTGCTATAAAAGGGAATGATATGGCAATAGGGAATCGTCTTGGGCCACAATCCCAAGTTATATCCAAGAAAAAAGTGCGTAAGATCTCGTCATGGTTCTATAATTTTTTTGTTCGTAGTTTATTCGGTAGTCGTCTCGCAGATCATCAATGTGGTTTCAAGGCCATGAAAAGAAGTTCTTTCGAAAAGATTGCCCCTCTTCTTCAGGAAAGGACTTGGATATTCGATACTGAACTTATAGTCATATCACAATGGTATAAGTATAAGATTGATTCTATAGATATCATTTGGCGAGATAGTTCTGAATCCAAAGTAACTTTATTTAAAGATTCCATAGGGATGTTTTGTGATCTTTTAAGATTGAAATCTCGATTGCGAAAGATACTAATAAATAAATAATTATGAGAATATGTTATTTTGGTATATATAATAGTAACTTTGGCCGTAATAAGGTCTATATTTCTGGTCTGAGGCAAAATGGTATAGAAATTATAGAATGTCATGATGATTCGCTTGGACTTCTCAAGTATTGGAGATTATGGAAGAAACACAGAATGATTATAAAAAATGGCGGTTATGATGTGATGATTGTTGGTTATCCAGGACATATTGTTGTATCTTTCGCAAAAATGATTTCTTGTAAACCTATTGTTTTCGACGCTCTTTGTTCTCTATATGAAGGTGAAGTTATTTCTCGTGGTCGTTATCGTTATAACCCTTTCATGAGATTATGGATTAGGCTTATCGATTTGTTGTCAGCAAAGTCGGCTGATCTTATTTTGGTAGAGACAAATCATCAGAAAGAATATTTCATAAAAAGATTTTTATTGGAAGCTGAAAAGGTTGTGTGTGTTCTAACGGGTGCCGATGAAGAAATTTTTCATGAAGATTCAAGTGTCGAAAAGAGGGAAAAGTTCACCGCTATTTTCCGTGGCAAATTCTTGCCTGAAGCTGGTATTCAATATGTTGTCCAAACAGCAAAACTTCTTGAAAATGAGGATATAGAATTTCTCATTATTGGTAGTGGACGCACAGAAGAAGAGATCAAATCTTGTATAGATGAATTGAAACCAAAAAATCTCAAATGGATCACTGAACATATTTTGCCCAATGAAGTAAGACAGAAAATGCTCGAATGTCATGTTTCTTTGGGGCAGTTTGGAATTCATGAAAGATTGGAACGTACTATTCCTCATAAAGCTTTCGAAACACTAGCTCTCGGTCTTCCTTATATCACAGGTCGTACAAATGGAATTAGCGAATTATTGACTGATAATGTCAATTGTCTTATGGTCAATTGTGGTGATCCAGAAGATTTGGCAGAAAAGATTTTATTATTGAAAAATCAACCCCAATTAGTACGAAGCCTTGCAGAGAATGGGAAAAAACTGTATGAGGAAAGATTAACCAATAAGAAGTTGGCAAGAGATATTATTGATTGCGTACAAATATAGCATCTTCAAATATGACCTCACCAGTTTTTGGATTGATCTTTTGATGTAGTGCTCCATTGTATGTAAAACCAAGAGATTTCATTTTTTCATATATATCATCGAATAATGGCTGACCTTCATATAGACGTATGAAAGATGCTTCCATGATTGCAACTTTGGCTTGTAAAAATGTTTTTATACCACCAGCAATGACTTTGTCTTCATAGCCTTGGGTATCAACCTTGATCAGTATATCTTTTTCTACATTGATCTCATTTGATACTTCATCCAAACGCCTAATGCTAATAGACTCTGATCTATTGTCTTTTGTATGAGGAAACAATTGTTTGTGCGAATCTGCCATAGCAAGAAGGGAAGAACTAGGAGTATAGGAACTCTTATTCATATTCAATAATCCCTCTATTTCTCCCAAAGCGCAATTGAAAGCTTGAAAATTCTTGTCATTAGCAAAGTTCACTATCAATTTTTCGTAACATTCTTTGATTGGTTCAAAAGAGTATATTTGTACAAATGGAAGTCTTTCTCTTATTTCGGTTGCGAATTGGCCGATATTTGCACCTGTATCAAAGACCGTTTTAATATTGAGACCAGAAAGCCAAGCCAAACGATCGGCCGAAGGATGATATCTATGCAGATCGATACCAGCTTTATTGAATATTTTCCTTATTGGGTTGGGCATAAAATAGTTTTGATAGACCAAACATTCTTGCTAAACGTTCTTTTTTTCCGAGGGGTAAATTTCGAGTCCTTTCTTCATTCAGTTTTTTACAGATGGGTAGATATTGATCGAGTGTCATTTTGGGTTGCCAACCAAGACTTCTTATTTTGCTCGAATCGACATAGTATCTGACATCTTGTCCTGGACGATCTGTTACGTATCTATACATATTATTGGGTTTATTCATGGTTACCAATACTTTTTTTACAACTTCAAGATTTGTGAATTCTTCTCCAGTAGAAATATTATATATTTCACCATCAAGACCTCTTTCCATGACAAGGATTATAGCTCTGCAATTGTCCTCTGTATATATCCATTCGCGACGATATGAACCATCACCGTGAATTGGTATCTTCTCATTCTTCATAGCCAATTTCATTGCTTTTGGTATCAATTTCTCTGGACGTTGCCCATATCCATAATTATTGCTACTTCTAGTTATTCGATATTTCAATCCATAAGTCCTTCCCCAACCCATGACCAATTGATCTGCTGCTGCTTTTGTTGCCGAATATGGACTAGAGGGTTTGAGTGGATCTGTTTCCTTGAATGATCCTGTCAATATATCACCATAGACTTCATCAGTTGAGATCTGAATAAATACAGGTCGTCTTTCTTTCGGTAATCTCCTTATCAATTCAAGCAAGTTATATACGCCACGAACATTGCTTTTGAAAAATTGGGCAGTACTTATTATTGAATTGTCTACATGGGATTCTGCTGCAAAATTTACAATATATTTTATATTTTGAGGTAAACCTCTAAGATCACATATATCTTTTTTAACGAATTGATAATTTGGATGCTTTTCAAAATTGGTGTCTTCTCTTATTGCATAAGTCATTTTATCAACATTTATAACACTATCTCCTTTCTTTAGGAGCATCTCGATAAAACAGCTTCCGATGAAACCAAGACCACCTGTTACTAATATAGATATTTCTGCGTGATTATCTTTGTCTATTGTCATAATCGAATAAAGATTACATCAAAATTATACTATTTATGTGAAAGCACCTCCAACCATCAGTCCATCTTTGATAGAATCAGCAATGCCTTGGAAAATCCATCTTCCATATCTACCGATCTGGTAGATTCCATTTTTCTCCAACTCTTTCAATGCCTTTTCTTTCCAAGAAGAATTGGGCCAACTCCAAGTATACGCCGTCTCTATCCATGTTGGATCATAAACATCGACTTCATCTATCCAGCCCCATTCTTGTAGTTCTTTTATTGTTTTTTGACAGATCTCTTCTATCTCTTTCTTATTTGGCTTTGAATTTTCTGGATATGCTTTTTCTACATATATTGAAGTTCTATCATTCTTCTTTCTGTTGGATTTCGGTAAGAATGAAGTATCAATATTGCTATAAAAACCTACTCGATGGAATTTTGTATTTGAATTAGGAATATATACCCACTGATCATCTGGACATTTTGGACCTTTTTTGGCACCTATATTTATTACCAATACAGCAGGTGATGGATGAGGCTCTTCACCGATCTTGATACCAGTCATCTGAATCATCTTGTTTAGTGGTAATGTTGATATGATTTTGTTATATCCAATAGTAGTTGAATCGGAAAATTTTATTATTTTCTTTTTTATATCAATCTTGACTACCTTTTTTCCATAATTGATATTACATTCTTTTTCCAAGCTTCTCATCAGAGAATCTAGTCCGTGTTCTGGATATATAAATGTTGTGTTATATCCTGCAGGATTTGCCTTACCACGAAGACCATTCATAATCTCTTTCATATTGATAGGAGATTTGTGTGGATCTTGTGGAGCGATCTTGTGATATAAGTTTGCCGTGTATAGTTTATGAAATGGATGAAAAAATATATTACATAATGTCTGTCCAAAATTTATCTTCAACCATTTGGACATTGTTAGAATCTTGTATTCTGTGACTTTTACATTGATGATTTCGTCGACTACTTTTGCCGAACTTTTCTTGTCCAAATAATACAAATTATTTTGAATAGGGTAGGGTATGAAAATATTTTTTTCAGGTAAATAAATACTTGCTTTACGAGAATATCTTTTGAAAGGGGAATGATTTTGAATGAATTGAATTATCGAAGGATCTCCACCAAAAATCCAATGACCACCACCTATCTCAAAATGATAAGATTCTGCATCTTTTGGAGGTTCTGATAGGCGTTTCTTTTCACCCTTTCTCATATAATACGATGTGCAAATACCACCAGCAATATCATTTGCTTCATATATAGGTAGTTTGGATACATATCCAGCCGAAAGCCCTGTTATACCACCACCTAGGATTACATTATTATTTCTAGAGTGCTTCATTTTTTGTTTTGTGTTACTCTATCACATATTATGGATAATAATCAAAAAGTAAAAGACGTTTTCGTCACTCTTGCTATTGGCAAGAAATATCTAGATAATTTTAACAGGGAATTTAGAGGTAGTTTCGAGATGTTTGCCGAAAGACACAATCTAGAATTTGTAGTGGTAGATGAATTTATCAAGCAGTCTGACAAACGCGCTCCTTGGCAGAAATTGCTGATCTTCGATCATCCACGAGTAGCACCATACAACAGGGTAATGTTCATGGATGCAGACATATATATTACCAAACATGCACACAATCCATTTGATGTTGTTGGTAACAAACCATGGGGAATAGTTGATAATAATGTTTATAATCTAGATTTTCTCAAGAAGACTGATCCAGATTTGTATAAGTTTTGCCCTAAAGAAAATCGTCCAGATAAATTGATTAATTCTGGTGTATTTATTGTTACCAAAGAAATTAAACCAATTATGGAGATGATCTATAATGACTATCCAGAACAGCAATGTTGTGACAATGGACCTCTTTCATATCATTTGTTAAATGATGGCAGAGGGATTCTGATGCCAGCAGAATTCAATACTGTTGTTTTTTGTTATCGTTATGCTTATGGTTGGGGTTTATCAAAGATATTGAAAATGTATCATGAAAATAGCTTTATCCATTTTGCTGGCAATAAAGGCATGATGCTACTCCCAATGATTCGATATATTGATACACATGAAAAGACATTTCTGAAATCAATCATCTATTTTCTTGGCAAAGAAAGTTTTGATCCTATAACAGCTTTCCTATTCGATTGGTTTGGAAAAATTCAAGCGGCTTATCGATACCATATAAATCGGCGATTTATTAAAAAATAGACCCCCCTTTTTTTAGTCAACATTGCTATGATGACTAATGAAAGGGGAGTTGAAGTGTAATACAACATTATGCTTCGTTTGAAGCTTAGTCTTTGGTACGAAGAATATTGTGAGGAAGTTTTCCCCATTGTCCCATTGAATGTTCGTAAAGAACTGCTTTTGTACTCGGATTGAATGGAATACCAAGAATAGAACGCACTTCTCTCTCCAAGCGGTCACGTTGGAACACTAAATCATCAGATGAGAGTTCGTCCGTGAAGACATATGCTTTGTAACCACCATCAGGATCGCCCTTGTAATAGTTTGCTGTTTCCATAAAATCAACAGCGTATTGATACAGTTTGGCACCTGTATTTGGATAGGTATATACCCAAACCATATCTTTACCATGGGATGGGATAGCCTGATCGTAATAAGGTGTTCCTGGGTAACATGTAATAAGAGAGATATCGAAGTCGTCAGGTTTTGTCTCAATGAGCCAGTCCCTGGTTTGTTCAATAGTTGCAATATTTTCTCCTGGATGACCAATAGACATCAGTGCCTTTATTTTCAGCCCATGACGTCTCGCGATTTCCATACACCGAGTATTCTCATCACGTGTTGCTCTTTTGTTAATAGCCTCTAAAATGTCAGACGAACCTGATTCAAAGCCAACCAGAATCCATCTGAATCCAGCTTCATACATGGCTTGGGCTTGTTCGTCTGTAAGAAGCTGTGATTTTATGAAACCACGTAATCGCCACGTAACTCCTAGATCTCTCTGTGTCTTTGCAATAAGATTCATGAGAGGAACCATGTTTCTGTTAACATTGAGCTCATCATCATACAACATGAATCCTCTCTTTCCAGTTGTTTGGTAGATGTGGATCATTTCCGCAACAATGTTTTCGGAAGTTCGCATGCGTATTTTCCGAAGGGATGGAGACTCTCGTCCACCACAGAATCCACAAGCGAATGGACATCCGAGCTGTGCGATAAGTGATAAAGCGGGAACACTATCTATAGAATAGTGATAGCTTTTTTCGTCGATGAGATGTCGTGCAGGGAAAGGAAGTGCGGTCAGACGCTCATTGTCTAGGAATAGAGGTGAGTCCACTATATCAGCATCAATCAATTTGGGTGGATTTTCATCCAATGCACCAAAAACAGCTTCCTCTCCATCCCCAGCGACAAGAACATCGAAACAAGTCTCTAATTGTTCCATCGCTCTAGTGGCTCTTCCATTTCGCCCGAGGAGTCTTTCCTTTTTGAATGCAGCATTAACAAGGGTTACATGTGGACCACCGATTATAATTCTTGCACAAGGACGTAAACAACGTATTGTGCGAGCAATTATTGTTGTTGCAGGCAATTGAGGTGTTGTAGATGTTATTCCGAACAAGATAGTATCTGTTCGAGTTCTCACATAATCAGAGATTACATCTGGAAAATTCTTGATACCAGAGAGATCAAGTACATCAACATCAACTCCTGCTTGTTCCAGAGTGGCTGCGACCTTGAGAATTCCAAGTGACATGAATACACGCTCATCCAATAGAAATGGAGAGGGTGGTATGATGAGACAGACTTTTCCTGAGGTGTTATCTAGAAGAACCGAAGTTTGCGTGTTTAAGAGTGTTTTCATACATCTTTCTAAAGTTGGTTGTAAAACAACAAATTATCTTTCCAAGATCAATATACCTGTTAGACATCCATCTGTCTACAAACCTTCGAGAGTCAAACTAGCGTGGAAAATAGCTTGATACTGTCTGTTTTATTATTCTGAATAAGTTTAGTTGTGATAATGTACCAAATCGCCATGAAGAATCTATAGTTTGTATTTTATCGTATGCTCTCTCTAATTCTTCAAGGCACAATCGATATATTTCTTTGTGAAATATTGTGATAGGGTATGCTCGTAAACAACCTTTTCTGTCGAAATACAATTTTAGTCCATGAAAGTGGAAACAAATAAGAGGTTCATTATCAACAAAGAACCCTCCATCTTTATTTTTTGTTATTTTGTAATTATTAATATTCCAAGTACTAAGGTTAACTCCCTTATCTCTAAGCTCATAAACGCCTTTGTATTTTCGTGGCCAATCACTCAGATATCCTTGGTCGCCAATCTTCCCATTTTCGTAACGTAGATAACACCAATCAATACATTGTTTTCTCCATTCTTCCAAACATTGGAGGGCAGAATCATCATTTTTAAAAAACATTATTCCAGCATTATATATACCTTTCTTGCATTGTTCATTCTCGCGATTGGGCGGAAAGCGATGCGGAGTAATAGTTATTGAACCCAAACTATAGACTTTCTCGAATAAAGGTTGTGCTGATTTATAAAAATAAAAATCTGGATCAACAAATACCAATAAATCATCTGATCTAACAATGCCACTCTTCATTGTGAACAATAAGAAAGCAGGTTTACATGTTGACGCAAATTCCGGATTTGTTCGTGTTGAACGTGAGGCTAGGAGCTCTTTATCGTTTAGATCCTCTGGTCTCAGAATAGTTGTTTCTGGTATGTTCAATTTCTTTGCAGTTTGATATCCCAAATCATCAAGACATAAATAATAAATATGTGAATCTGGTGCATGAACTGTTAACGATTGACGTAGTGCTATCATCCTACCTAGGTGGTTTTTGTCAGATATTGTAACAATATGGGTTCTCATAATTTTTGTGCTTCTATGTAGCAAACACCATTATCTTCAACATGAATAATTCTTGAGCTATATGATAATGATGTAAGAAATGTAATAACTTCGAACATACTCTGCATTGAATGAATTTCTATAAATATTATTGGTCTCTTCGATAGCAAGGTATTCTTCGCACCTTTGAGTGCTAGATATTCTGCTCCCTCAACATCGAGTTTGATAATATCTGGAGAACTATTTATATCGAGATGTTCTCTAAACATGTCAATCGGAATTGTCTTCACTCGTGTTTTGATAAACCCCTTTATCTTGTAAACATCTCGGCTCCAGAAAGGATGAGCCCCACCAATAAAGTTTCCAGAACTTCTACCACTTTCAATATCATTGTTGATATTAAACTCTGCATTTCCATACTCATCTGAAATAGCAATGTTAAAAATCTTAATTCTTTTTTCCAGATCTTTATTATGGTCAAGATTTAATTTTATTCGATCAAGATTATTATTATTTGGTTCGAAGGCAAAGATTTTTCCACCTTCACCGACCATTCGAGCAAAATACAGTGAGTGATATCCGACATGAGCACCAATATCATAGATAACTTTGTTACTTGCACCAATATCACGAAGTCTATCGAAGAGGAATTTGTCATATGAACCATCGAGCATCTTTTTTTGCCACGATCCAGATGGGTCAAAATACATTTGTACTCCTTCCATCGATTTGTATTGTAGTGTATTCCATCTAGGTCTAAATTTTATTTGACGTAAAAGTATCTGTCTTATTGTCCTGTATAGAAGTGGTGGAACAATGTCTTTGGCATTTGTCTTGATCATTTCTTTAATGTTTCGTATCCACATGCTAGGTGCTTTATTTGGTGGTCTCAATAATTTGTCATAATTGTCATCAGCAATAATATTTGAATTGTGAACAATCGGAAAAGTGATCGCCCTTCTTTTTATTAGCAAATGGGAATTTGTTTGTTTTGTATGTGTTGCATCAGCTCCAAAACCAATATTTTCTATCATATTGGTTGCAGGAATGATTGATAATTGATTGTGAAGTAATCGGTATGATTCCCATTGATAATCCCAAGTATCTTTTCTTCCATGATACGTTTCGTTGTAAAGCCATTGCCGATAATTCCAATGCTGGCGATCACCCATGGCCTTCTTTATCTTTCTCTGATTTTCTTTGCTTTCCCAAATCTTCATTGTTACATCATACTGTTTCCATACTCGTCTCCATGATGCCCAACCCCAAAGATGTCCATATCGTGAAAAAGTATATGAATATGGGATATTTGATTTCTCGTTGATATTATATCCGCAAATCATTATAATCTTCTCTTTATTTCTAAAATAGTTGAGCATTTCTGCACAAAAAGGGAAAAAAGACTTATCGGGAATGCAATCATCTTCTAGGATTATCCCTTCTTCAACATGATCAAAAAACCAACCAATAGCAGTAGTTGCTCCGATCTTACAGCCAAGGTTTTTATCCTGAAACAAAGTTTTCAGATCACAAGGCCAATCAACCTTCTCTATTATCTTTCTTGTTTTTGCACACTTCTCTACATCTTCAGGCCTGTTATCTCTAGGTCCATCCGCAGCAATGAAAAGTTTTTCGGGTTGTATTTTACGGATTTCTGCGAAAACACGTTCAGTTTGTTCAGGTCTATTGAATGTTATAAAGAGAATTGGGGTTTTCATGAAATATAATTATTATTGTTTAATAAAAAAAGAGTATGTCCCGTATACGTAATTATTTTGTAACTCTTTTCTTTTAGAAAGTTGGCTATCGGTGAATTATATGGATTCTCGACTGAAAAATTATTGTCCTCTATTACTATGATTTTGGGTATAAATCTAGACCAGTCGTTGGACTTTAATACTTCTAGATCATATCCCTCGGCATCAATACTCATAAAATCAATAGTCTGTCCCAAAGGAAAATTCTTATCTAATATATTTTCCAAAGTATCAGTGTTGACTTTGACCGTATCTAATAATTTGAATCCTTGTTCTTTGTATTTATTTGCCAATTGTATCGAGAAAGTATTGAAAGCCGGCTTATTGAATCGAAAAAAGTTCATCACATTTGGCTTTTCAGATATACCTATCTCTATATTAATATCATTTGGTCTAATAGTTCTAAAATTCTTCATAGATCCAGGTGAAGCATCTATATTGATACCTTTCCAACCGTTGCGATAGAACCAATATGTATTGGAGAATCTTGTTGGATGGTGCGCTCCAATATCCACATAGAATCCCTTTTTTGTCTTCCAAAGAAGATCTCGTAGAATAGTATCTTCGCCATGTTGGGAAAAAGAGACTGTGGCATACTTGAATTTTAAAAACATTATTCTTTCAAGTAAGCGCGATGGTATCAAGTGAGAAATCATTTGTTTTATCATCTTGTAAATAATTTAAATCTTTTATGTAGACCATTTTCCACTAATACAAACGATCGAATCGGGGTATGTTCTTTCGTTTTCTTTACTAGTCAATGTCAAATACTTAATCGGCTCTTTGGGCCAATCAGACTCAGAACCATTAGCAAGTATTCTAGCATTAATGCCATATGTGCCTGGATCCAAAGGTAGGTTGTCTATAGAATATTTGAAACAACCTTCTGTTTTGACATTTAACTTTTCTCCGGTATATGAGCTATATCTTGTTCCAAGCAACATTCCATCTTGTTTACAGATTGAGAAACCAACATCTACATTTGATATGCTATCAGGATTCTCGCATCTATAGAAAAAATTAAATGAGATTTTCATTCCAGTATTTATTAATTCAACAGATTTATTATTTTCATCGACGATATCGAATCCTGTTAATTTGATCAATCCATTTCCTCGTCTGTTGAAATTTTTAGAAAAATCAAAATTATCTTTTGTTACGCTATTATATTTCTTGATAACTTCATTTGTGGAACCTTTAAAATTAATCTTTCCACCTTCTAGGAGTATAGTTGTTGGACACAAATTACGGATAGCTTCTAAATTGTGGCTCACGAACAAAATCGTCCTTCCTTCATTCTTTGTGATCTCATTCATCTTACCCAAACACTTCTTCTGGAATTCTGCATCGCCAACTGCCAAGACTTCATCTATGAGTAGAATGTCTGGTTCCATATGTGCTGCTACGGAGAAAGCTAGACGAACATACATACCACTCGAATAATATTTGACCGGTGTGTCGAGGAATTTCTCAATTCCTGCGAATTCTACGATTTGATCAAACTTGGAGGCAATCTCACCTTTCTTCATGCCAAGAATTGCTCCATTCAGGAATATATTCTCTCGGCCAGTCAATTCTGGATGAAAACCAGTACCAACTTCGAGTAGGGAACCGACACGACCATGTAACATAACTTCACCCTCTGTTGGTGGAGTTATTTGTGATAATACTTTTAGGAGAGTCGATTTTCCAGCTCCATTTGCGCCAATCACACCAACGATCTCTCCTCTCTTCACAGTGAAGGAAACATCTTTTAGAGCCCAGAATTCTTCTTTCTTCGTCAAGCCAACAGCTTGTTTGGCTTTGTTCTTGATAAATGAAAAAGGATTTCTGAGTGCACTTGCTATTACATCACGCAATGCAATATATCCACCCTTCATATGAGTGATATTATATTTCTTGCCTATATTTTTTACTTCTATAATTGGTTTATCCATTTTCTTTATTCTAAATAATATCTGCGAAATATCGTTCTGTTTTCTTGAAATATATGATTCCAATTGTTAGCACTATCACACAACCAACTGCTGAAGCCAAAATAAGTAACCAGTTGATGGGTGTTGTTCCAAGAAGAGCTGCACGAGCACCTTGTATAACACCCATCATTGGATTGAATGCTAAGAGATATGAATATTTACCAGCAATAGAAGCGGGATATATGACTGGTGTGACAAATAGAAGAAGTTGTATGAAGAAAGGTAGAGCATAGCGGACATCTCTATATTTCACATTCACCGCAGACAGGAAAAGTCCAAGACCTATAGCTATCATAAAAGTTAGTAGTAGTAGAAGTGGTAATATAAGTAATCCAACCAAATTTGGTGTATAACCATAATAGAACATAAGACCAATAAGAATAATTGCAGCAATTGCAAAATCAACAAATTTGGTTACAACAGAAGAAACAGGCAATATGAGGCGAGGGAAGTAAACCTTGGTAATAATTGCTTTATTGGCTATGAGTGAATTGCTTGTTTCTCCCAAAGCATCAGCGAAAAATTGCCAGAAGAGTAAACCAGTATAAACGAATATAGGATAGGGTACGCCATCAGAGGGAATTCCTGCCAATTTGCCAAAGAATATAGAAAATATGACCATTGTTATGAATGGTTGTAATATTGACCAAACAACACCAATTGCAGTTTGTTTGTATCGTACCTTGAGATCACGCCAGCTAAAGAAATACAATAGTTCACGATAATTCCAAAGCTCCTTCAGATCCGAAAGATGAAAGAGGCGCTTTGGCTTTATGACCGTTAATGTCGTGTTTGACATGAGGAATATACTATCATATTTAAAGGAAATTGTTGAGTTTTTTATTTGTTTAAGCTAGTATTATCGGATATATGATATTGAAGAAAATAAACCGTTCCATCGTGCTGACTGTGATATTTTTGATACCTCTTTTCCCTCTTATCGTCGCCAATCCATTCTTTTTCCCATTTATCACAGGCAAAGCTTTCTATTTCCGACTTCTAGTAGAGATTGCTTTTGCTTCTTGGGCTATCCTAGCTTTCTTGGATGCTAGATATCGTCCGAAGTTAAATAAGCTTACAGTAGCAGTTACTGTATTTGCATTGGTCGCTCTTGTAGCAGATCTTCTAGGTGTCAATCCACTCCGCAGTATCTGGTCCAACTTTGAGCGTATGGAGGGTTGGATGACGATTGTGCATCTATGGGCATTCTTTATTGTGACCACTTCTGTATTTGGTGTAAATGATATAGTCATAAAAAATTCTGGTGAGCAAAGTAATGTTCGAAAGATTTCATCAACAGGGAATAGTGATTCTATAAAATATTGGCATCGTTGGCTCAATACTTCTCTTGCTATATCAGCAATTGTTGCTATATATGGTTTTGCGCAACTATTTGGCTGGGCAGATATTCACCAAGGTTCGACTCGTATAGATGCATCACTTGGCAATGCTATCTATATGGCAGTCTATATGCTTTTCCATTCATTCTTGGCTGGTTATTTCTTCTTCCTAGAAAAACAAAAGGGTTATTCTGCATCAAAGTTTAAACTTTTGGTGTATGGAATATATTCACTTATTTCAGCATTCTTACTCTTTGAAACAGGGACTAGGGGTACAATACTGGGTCTCATAGGTGGTGTGATGCTCGCCCTATTCTTGTACTCTGTATTTGGCAAAAGTGAGACAAAGAAGAGTCGTTGGATATCGGCAGGAATTATGGGAGCAATCATTTTTATCGGTGTAATATTCTGGATGAATCGTGATTCGACTTTTGTGAGAGACAATGAAGTCTTGAATCGTCTAGCATCTATTTCTCTCAAAGAAACACAAACTCAAGCGCGTGGCTATGTTTGGCCAATGGCCTTGAAGGGATGGTCGGAGAGGCCTATTCTCGGCTGGGGACAAGAGAATTTCAATTATGTATTCAATGCAAATTACAATCCAAAGATGTGGGCTCATGAACAATGGTTCGATCGAGCACACAATATTTATCTTGACTGGCTCATCAATGCTGGTCTGGTCGGCATTCTCGCATATCTGTCACTGTACTTTCTAGCATTTCGAGGAGTCTGGAAATCGAACATTTCATTCAAGAATAAAACATTACTTACAGGACTTATTGCAGGATACATGGTCCACAATATATTTGTATTCGACAATCTCGCTAGTTATGTATTCTTCTTTGCAATACTTGGTTTCATATCATCGTTGAATGAATCCCCCGCCCTCCGCTCCGCTACGGGCACCCCCTTTAAAAAGGGGGATCCCACACAGTCTGCGTTTAATTCCCCCTTTTTAAAGGGGGTGTCGCGAAGCGACGGGGGATTTGTAATCGGTGGTCTGAAAGATGTCGGTGTGGAGGTCGTCGAATATGTTGTTTTACCAATATCTATCATTGCTTTTATTGGTGTATCCTATTTCTTCCAGCTCCGACCGATTCTTGCAAATACTAGACTGATAAGTGCACTGCAATCATGCGGTGGTCCAACTCCAGACATTACAATTTTCCAGAAAGCATTGGCTCCAAATGTATATGTTGCCAATCAAGAGATAAGAGAACAGTCTCTTTCTTGCGCAGGTTCTATCATCAGAAGTCAGACTGCTCCTGCTCCTACAAAACAAGTATTCTTCCAACTAGCAAATGATAATATAAAAAATCAGATAGAAGTAGCACCAAAAGATGCACGTATGTATGTTTTGGGTGGTAATTTCTTGAATGCTATTGGTCAATATGATGAAGCACAACCCATGCTCGAAGACGCATACAAATTGTCACCAAATAAACAATCAGTTGCTTTTGAATTGGCGCAGAATTATTTGAATACTGGTAGGGCAGAAGATGCAGCAAAAGTATTGAAGCAAGCATATGATGGCGATCCAACAAATCCAAATGCTAAGTTTGCCTATGCTATAAGTCTTGTAGCCAACAATAAAGAAAGTGAAGCAAGGAAAATATTTGATAATGATCCATCTATCTTTGAAACAGAACAAATGGCGCAAATATATCTCTCTATAGGTAAGTATGATAAGTCAATTGCTATATATAAAACATTTGTTGAGAATAATCCGAAAGATCCAAATGCTCGTCTACGTCTGGCACAAAGTCAGTATGCAGGAGGTCAGAAATGGCAAGCAAAACAGACTATGCAAGATATTATCAAAGATTTCCCAGAATACAAATCACAGGTTGAGCAGTTGATAGAGACGATGAAATAACACAACGCAAAAGCCCGCCGAGGGCGGGACTTTGCGAGACATTTATTGGAGAGTGCCCACTTTTGGGTACTCACATACGTAGGTAATATAGCATATTTAAAAAAAATTGCAAGTTTTGACTGTGGATATTATAATAGTATTAGATTGCACCAAATGACGACCGCGGCTGTACTCACATTATATTTAGACATATTATTTGGAGCTCACACCCGCGGTCATCATTTGGCGTAATTATGTTTGAATTAACGATAAAGACTGCATAGATTTTTATTTGATGAATATTCTCGAAAACATTTCACTTGCTCCCTATACGACTTTCAAGATAGGGGGTCCGGCCAAGTATTTTTGTATTGTTACAAATGAAGAAGAAATAATGAAAGCAGTACAATTTGCAAAAGACAAAAGTCTGCCATTTTTCGTTTTGGGCGGAGGATCGAATATTTTGATATCTGATCTTGGCTTCAATGGACTAGTTATCAAGATGGAGATAAAGGGTAAAGAGTACCGTAGTGGAGTGGGGGCGGGTGAAGAGGAGGGGGTATCGGTCGGGGCAGGAGAGGAGTGGGATGGATTTGTGGGAGACACGGTTTTGCGAGGATTGTATGGCTTGGAAAACTTGTCATCTATCCCTGGTACAGTAGGTGCTGCCCCGGTCCAGAATATCGGTGCATACGGCAGAGAAGTTTCGCAAGTTATACAGAGCGTACGTGTTTTGGAAGTTGCATCTCTTCAATTCGTAGAATTGAGTAAAGAAGAATGTTTATTTGATTATAGAGATAGTATATTCAAAAAGAATAAAGGAAAGTACATCATTACAAAAGTTGATTTTGTCCTTTCAAAAGTATCAAGTTTGAATATGGATTATAAGGATATAAAAGAATATTTTGTGAAGAATGGTGTAACAAATCCAACCTTACAGCAATTGAGGCAAGCGATAGTAGATATTCGCTCGTCCAAACTTCCTGACTGGAATATGTGGGGAACTGCTGGATCGTATTTCAAGAATCCGACTATTTCTGCGGAAAAATTTGCTGAATTGAAAAATAAATATACAGATTTGCTAGGTTTTCCAGAGATTGATGGCAAAGTAAAAGTGTCACTTGGATGGATAATAGAGAATATTTGCAAAATGAAAGGATTGACTATTGGGAATGTAGGCATATACGAAAAGCATGCTCTTGTATTTGTTGCCAAACCAGGCGCCACTGCGGCCGAAATTATCTCTCTTGCCAAAAGTGTTATCGATTGTGTAAAAGAAAAAACTGGTATTGCCATAGAAGCGGAAGTTGAATGGGTGAATTGATACAGTTGGAGGCATCGTCTTCGACTAATCGGAGGTGCGACCTACGATTATAATATAAAATAAGACTGTCAATATTGACTTTGTTTTTATTGGCGATAAAATTCAGGTATGAAAATACTTGATATGACTAAAATTGCAAAGAAGTATGTTGGCAAATGGATAGCTTTGGCTGGACCAAATACTACGAAGGTCGCTGGTCATGGCGATACCATGGAGCAAGCACTCGAGATGGCATATGATAAAGGATTCAAGCGTCCAGTTTTACAGTTCATGTCAAAAAATATTCTAAAACCACATATTGGTCTATTTCCAATCGAGGGCATATGTTGAGATTCAATTACACTAAATATGGATTGAGCTCAAGACCGATTATCCCAATAGTTATCTCTTATAGAAATAAATCAATTGAAGAATCTGTTCTTATTGATTCTGGGGCAGATACATGTATTCTAGATGCAGGTGTGGCAACATTTTTAGGAATCGATCATTTTTCTGCACCAAAACAAATCATCGGAGGTCTTGGGAACGCACAATATCAATCATTCACACATCCTGTTAAAATGGCGATAGGCAGTCATTCATTCAGAGTCAATGCGAATTTTATATATGGAATTTCAAAAAAGCATGAATATGGAATTCTTGGACAGAAAGGATTCTTCGAGAATTTCATAGTCTCTTTCAATCTTAGAAATAATGAAATCAAGATTAATCCTTCGAAAAAGAAGAAATAGACCTTAACTGACTGGTCTGTTATAGTAGTTATATCGGATTTTTAATCTACGATTCGAGATCCGATCTTGGTAATTATCATCAAAATATGTCATTTTTTGCCAAAATATTTAGTAGCAGTAATCATACCCAGAATATAAAGAGGTTTGAGCCATTGGTTGCCAAGGTCAATGCTTTTGAAGCTGGAATCAAGGCCCTTTCCGATGCAGAATTGAAGGCAAAAACAGTTGAATTTAGGCATAGGTTAGGTGTGGATGGTAGTGATGGTAAAGAAACACTAGACGATATATTGCCCGAAGCTTTCGCTGTAGTACGTGAATCTGCCCGTAGAACACTAGGACAAAGACATTTCGATACACAGCTAGTAGGTGGCATGGTACTCAATTCTGGTTCTATTGCAGAGATGCGTACAGGTGAAGGGAAAACACTAGTAGCAACTCTCCCTGCATATTTGAATGCACTCACAAAAAAGGGTGTCAATATCATCACAGTAAATGATTATCTTTCTCGAAGAGATGCAGTGTGGATGGGTCAAGTATATGATGCTCTCGGACTTTCTGTTGGCGTAATCAATCATGAATCTAGCTTTTTGTATAATTCGACAGTATCTGCTGTTACCCCCGCATCTCATTCTGTCATCCCAGAATCTCATTCTGTCATCCCCGCGAAAGCGGGGATCCAGGATCTTACAAATGAAGGTAATTCTTTAAACATGGATCCCCGCTTTCGCGGGGATGACATTGAAAAACTCGGGGATGACAACAAAAAAAGTGAGGATGACACAAATGACATCAATCATAATAAACTCGATGCTACACGCGACACAACAGGCGCCTTCCACGTTGTTCATGAATATTTGAAACCATGTACTAGGAGAGAAGCATATGCAGCTGACATCACTTATGGAACAAACAATGAATTTGGCTTTGACTATTTGCGCGACAATCTAGAATATAGAGAGAGTTCATTGAGACAAAGAGAATTCAATTATGCAATTGTAGACGAAATTGATTCGATATTGATTGACGAAGCCCGAACACCACTCATCATCTCCGCACCAACTCGCGATGCAGAAAGTACTTATAAGCAATTTACGGCGCTTGTTTCTCCATTCAAGGAAAATGAAGACTATACTACCGATGAAAAGAGAAAAGCAATATCACTACTACCTGCTGGTATAGAAAAAGCCGAGAAGGCCCTAGGTGTGGAAAATATTTATACAGATCAAGGCATAAAGCATGTGCACCATCTGGAGACTGCAATTAGGGCAAAAGCATTATTTCATCGTGATAAAGAATATGTTGTAAAAGACAATGAAATAATAATTGTTGATGAATTTACAGGAAGACTTCAGCCGGGTAGGAGGTGGTCAGAAGGACTGCATCAAGCGATAGAAGCTAAAGAAGGGGTGAAGATACAACAAGAGTCGCGTACGTATGCATCTATTACATTTCAGAATTTTTTCCGAATGTATCCCAAACTTTCAGGGATGACTGGCACTGCTGCAACTTCTAGTGAAGAGTTTTTCAAAGTATATGGACTAGATGTCTATATTGTTCCTACCAATAAACCTATGGTGCGTAAGGACCAGAATGATCAGATATTCCGTACAGAGCAAGGCAAATTTAGAGCTATTGCAAGGAAGGTCAAAGAACTTCATGAAAAGGGTCAGCCAGTTCTCATCGGAACTGTATCAATAGAGAGAAATGAATTGCTTTCACAATTCTTGAAATCTGAAGGAATACCTCATGTCATATTGAATGCAAAGAATCATGAAAATGAAGGTGAAATAATTGCCCAAGCGGGCAGGAAGGGAGGTGTTACTATAGCAACAAATATGGCAGGCAGGGGTGTTGATATAAAGCTAGGTGGCAATCCGAATACTCCTGAAACATATGAAGAAATCAAATCCTTTGGTGGTTTATTTGTTTTGGGTACAGAGAGACATGAAGCGAGACGCATAGACAATCAGCTTCGAGGTAGATCAGGCAGGCAGGGCGATCCGGGTGAAACTCAATTTTTCGTTTCGCTGGAGGATTCACTCATGCGTATATTTGCATCTGACAGTATGAAGACGATGATGGGGAAATTGGGCGTGGCTGAAGATCAGCCCATAGAACACAAATTCATTTCGAAAGCATTGGAGAGTGCGCAGGAGAAGATAGAAGGATTTAATTTTGATTCTAGGAAACATGTTCTAGAATTTGACGATATTATCAATACGCAGAGGACTTCTGTATATGGTAGACGTAGGAAATTGCTTTTGGGGAATGTTGATGATGTGGAGGTGGAATTATTTGGTGTTGTTGGAGTGGAGGTTGATAGGTTGTCTGTATTGAGAGACGAAGCAAATGTTGATTCCGAACCCTCTTCGGTGGCGACACATTCCCTTCGCGAGACGCATCGCACCCCGCAGGTAAGTCTCGCTTCGGGAAGTGTCGCCACCTCGACCGTCGCAGGGGCGACAAATGGCGACTTCGCGAAGCGAGCGAAGGCATTTCGTCGCCCCGAGGAGGGAGAGGCTAAAATAATTGATATGGAAATCAGTTCCGTCATTAGAAATGACACGTCAAAGATCATTCAAAAGAAATATGGGGAATTTGGTAGGGAGAATTTCCTGAATGCAATGCGAATTGTATTACTTCAGGCTATAGATATGTATTGGGTGGAACATCTCGAAGTTATGGACTATACACGTTCGAGTGTGAATCTGCGTGCTTATGGACAGAGAGATCCACTCATAGAATACAAAAAAGAGGGTTTGAGACTATTCAGGGAAATGCAAAATGCCATGAAAGGTCAGGTATTACGCATATTGCCAAATATTACGCCAGTCATTCAAGGGCAAAATGCGACTTCTACACCAAATACTATAAATGCAGAATTCGAGGAAATAAAAGAAAATGCAGAGATGTTGGGCGCACAGGACGGATCGGGGAAGGAGCAATCTATTGCCAAAAAAGCAGGACCAGGCAGGAATGATCCTTGTCCATGTGGCTTGGGCAAAAAGTACAAGAAATGCTGTGCCCGTCCGTAGCTCCGATCCGCCGTAGGCGGAGAGGAGCGGAGGATGGTCATGGGGCAGTGTAAATATTTCTCAAAATAGTTATATGTGGTATAATTCGAGCATGTCAATAGATGATATAAAAAATAAAATAGCTCCGATTTTAAAGACGTTTGGTGTGAAATATGCGGCTGTTTTTGGTTCTGTCTCACGGGGAGAAGATAGATCTAATAGTGATATTGATATGCTTGTTCGACTTGGCAAGCCTATGGGAATGTTTTCGTTTATGAATCTGGCAAATTCTCTTGAAGATTCTCTTGGAAGAAAAGTTGATCTTATTACAGAGAACAGCCTAAATCATCATTTGAAGCCATTTATAATACCAGAATTAAAAACTGTTTATGAAGGATGATAAAGTCTATATAGAACAAATACTCGACTCAATAAATAAAATTGAGAGATTTGTTGATCAAATGTCAAAAGAACAGTTCATGAATGATCAGAAAACTCAAAGTGCTGTTATCATGCAGTTAACTATTATTGGTGAATTGACAAAGAATATCTCTGCCAGTATCAAAGACCAAGTAGATATACCATGGAGAGAAATAGCTGGTTTTAGAGATAGGGCAATCCATAATTATTTTGGAATGGATATTGATGTAATCTGGAATACAATAATTAGTGATGTACCAATTTTAAAGAAAGCAATTAAGGAGGTCGCATTACACAAAGATTTGTGTTAAATTATCTGTAATAAAATGAATTCACGAATATCATCATATTTCTTTTTTGTACTATTACTTTGTGCATTCATTGCAGCTGTTTTCATATTCTTGCCATTCCTTACTCCCATAATACTTGGAGCAACGACTGCAGTTCTCGCATATCCACTGTATAGACTATTTTGCAGAATGTTCGCTAGAGGCAAAGATAGGAGCAATATTGCAGCATTTTTGACAACAGTCATTGTTCTTATAGTCGTTATAGTCCCAATCTTTTTCTTGGCTGCAAATGTATATGCTGAAATACAGTCTTTATATGTATCTTTGACAGATGAAGGAGGGCGGTCTGGAGTTGTAAGTTCATTGAATTCTCTTTCAGTGACATTGTCGCATTTTATGTTCGATGCATTTCCTGCTTATACATTTGATTCATTCAATGTAACAGAATACCTAAAGAAAATACTAGAATGGGCTTTTGCCAATCTTGATAATATATTTGGTGGTCTTGCGCGAGTGGCTGGTTATGCATTTGTATTCTTGCTATCTATATTTTATTTCCTACGTGATGGAGCGATATTCAAAAGACATTTCGTATCATGGAGCCCACTTCTCGATACTCACGATGAATATGTATCAAGCACTCTCAAAAAGGCTGTATCGTCTGTTTTTGTAGGATTTCTAATAGTTGGTGTTGTACAGGGAATACTAACTGGCTTGGGATTCTATTTATTTGGCATACCTGCTCCATCTATATGGGGCTCTCTCGCAGCGGTTGCATCTCTCGTACCGGGTTTGGGAACTAGTTTGGTTATCGTTCCTGGTATCATATACCTCCTTGTTACAGGGCAGTATCTATATGCTATCGGTCTTTCTGTCTGGGGAGTATTTGCAGTGGGCCTAATAGACAACTTTCTTGGACCGCATCTCATACACAAAGGTATAGATGTACACCCATTTATTATACTTGTATCTGTATTGGGTGGTATAGCAGTATTTGGACCAATTGGTTTTGTTCTCGGACCACTCATACTCGCTTTACTCTTTGCACTACTTGAACTTTACAAGACCTCTTTCTCTCAACAACAAGTGAATAATACGAATTAATAATGCGAACAAATAGTAACTGTAACTCTTGATCTTATGTCCCTATCTTTGATTTTTGATTTTTAATCTTTGATTTAATACTATGGCTTTTATCGATGAAATAAAATTCTATGCACAAGCCGGCAGGGGAGGGGACGGTGTTGTACGTTGGCGTCATGAGAAAGGAAGAGAATTTGCTGGTGCATCGGGCGGGAATGGTGGAAAGGGAGGAGATGTATTTGTGCATGCAGTCCGAGATATCAATTTATTATCGAGACATAAGACAGTAAAAATATTCAAAGCCATGAATGGAGAAAGTGGTATGAATAGTTCTATGCATGGAAAGAATGGAGAGGATCTCTGTATAGATCTACCTATCGGCTCTATTGTGACAAATAAGAAAACTGCTCGTACAATTGAGTTAATGCAAGAAGGACAGATAGAAAAAATTCTTCACGGAGGTCGCGGAGGAGTGGGCAATGAACATTTCAAAGCATCGACAAATGTTAGACCAGAACAATCGACTCCAGGTACAGAAGGTGAAGAAGCAGATTTTGAAGTTGAATTGAATCTTATAGCAGACGTGGGTCTCATCGGTTTACCCAATGCGGGCAAATCGAGTCTCCTGAATGCCCTGACGAATGCTCATGCAAAAGTTGCTAACTATGCTTTCACTACACTCGATCCAAATCTTGGTGCTTTGCCCGGAGGATATGTAGTTGCAGATATTCCCGGACTTATAGAAGGAGCATCCAAGGGCAAAGGATTGGGTGTCAAATTCTTGCGTCATGTGAAGCGTACAAAGATGCTAATGCACCTGATTTCACTCGAAAATGATATTGAGGCTGTGGATAACTTTTATAGGGTAATAAGGCATGAACTTGATGCTTATGGCTATGGCTTGGGGGAGAAAGTAGAGACGATAGTGCTTACGAAGACAGATCTGGCTTCAGATGAAGAAATAGAGAGGGTTATGAAGACATTACAAAAGTATAATAAAGATATACTAAAGGTTACTATATTGGATGATAATATGGTCAAGAAATTGGCTGAAGAGATAGTAAAGAGGATCAAATAGGGTATGAGAAGCATGTCGATACGAGGCCACCGAGGTCGTCGAAAACGATCCCTCGGAGGCAAATACCGAGATCCGATCTCGGTATCGAGCTTAGGTATCGTATATTTTTGCTTGCATGCCTCGAAGTCAATGATAGACTGTTCGCATGAAGTACTTGCCAACAATAGGACTAGAAATTCATGCGGAACTGAATACAGATTCAAAGATGTTTTGTTCTTGCAAGAATGATCCTAATGAGGAAAAACCAAATACAAATATTTGTCCTATTTGTTTGGGTCATCCAGGGACTTTGCCTGTATTAAATAAAGAAGCAATAAAAAATGTTTTGCGTATAGGTGTTGCAGTAGGAGGGAAACTTGCTGACTTTACAGAATGGGATCGCAAACAATATTTTTATCCTGATATTCCGAAAGGATATCAGATCAGTCAATATACATATCCTCTTATTACTGGTGGTTCAATTCGAGGTATTGAACTAGAGCGTATTCACCTAGAAGAAGATACAGCCCAATCTACTCATGATACTCATGAAAAGAGTTTGATCAATTTCAATAGATCGGGCGTTCCACTCATGGAGCTTGTTACGAAACCTGTTATACATGATGCGAATACTGCAGTTATGTTCGCAAAAGAATTGCAACTTCTTTTGCGTTATCTCGGAGCGGGAGATGCCAATATGGAGAAAGGGGAGATGAGAGTGGAAGCAAATATTTCGGTGGCACCTCTTGATAAAAGCAATTTGTCAGACATCGATCTTCTCCGACGATCTATGGATCGCCATGATGACAAAATCGGATGCAAAGATACCTCCGTCTCGACCGTCGAGGCGGCGACAAATGTCGACTTGGCGAAGCCAACGAAGACATTTAGTCGCGCCGAGGAGGGAGAGGCGGAGGGAAGTACAGACTTGGAAGGCAAGATGAATTGCGAGCTGGGGACAAAGACGGAGGTGAAGAATTTAAATTCATTTAGGGCGGTCGACAGAGCCATAGATTTTGAGATCAAAAGACAGATAGATATACTCGAAAGGGGAGAGAGTGTGGTACAAGAGACGCGTGGTTGGGATGATAAAAAGGGTATTACATATTCACAAAGGTCGAAAGAGAGTGCTCATGACTATAGATATTTCCCAGAGCCAGATATACCGAAGATGAAATTGAGTGAGATACCTGAATTCTCGTATGATTCATTGAAGGAGAGCCTACCAGAACTGCCGAGGGAGGTGAGAGAGAGGTTCACAAAGGACTATGGAGCGACAGAAAAGGAGGTAGCAATGTTTGTAGAGAATGTAGAACTAGCGAAATACTTTGAGAAGATTGTCGCTGAACTGGGAGAAGACTCCGAGGATAGGCCTGCCGAAGGCAAGGTAGGCCACGGAGGCCTACCCTCGATACGGATCGCTATGAACTATCTCCTAACTGATTATCTAGGAGCATTGAAGAAGATTGCTGGTCCAATGAGATATGATATATTGCCAAAGAATTGGGCGGAGCTCGTCTCTATGATAGTAGGAAATGAGATATCGTCTCGGGGTGCAAAAGATACATTGGCAATTATGATAAATGATACAAAGAAATCACCAAGAGATATTGTTAAAGAAAATAATTTATTGAAAGAAAATAATATCGGAGCCGTAGAAGAAGTAGTAAAGAAAGTAATAGAGGAAAATAAGAAAGTGGTTGATGAATATGTAGGTGGTAAGACAAACTCATTACAATTTCTAATTGGACAGGTAATGAAGGTTACAAAGGGATCATCTGATCCAAGAGAGGTGAGTGAAGTATTAGCAAAACTTCTGCAAAATAAGGTTTAAGGCAATAATTCAATATAGTATAGTCTAGCTAGGGCCTGAATAATAGTAAATAAGCTATTATTTTTTTATCTAAAATTAGAACACATTTATGAACTGTGGTCTGTCAATAGCATCCGATATACAGCCATAAATAGAGATATCTCGGATGGCCGAGATATCTCATTCAGGAATGATAGATGATTATAATTGCAAAACTATGGATCAAGATGCTTCACATTCAATTTACGACTTGAATTTTTCTTAATTTGAATTCTTGGTTTTACTGAATAATCAATATCATCTATCAACTTATTGATATCCTCGACCTTATAGACGCGATAATTGTTCATAGGATGCCTATAAGCAGGTAATTTGCCATTCTTATCCCAATTCCTAAGTGTAAGACTAGATACTCCCAACATTTTGGCTGCGTCCTTTATGCTAATTAATTTTCTTTCCATTGAATTCAAAGTTATATAAACCTTAATAATTGATAGTAGTATATCATAGGCATTATATTAGTTTATTAAAGTTATCCACAGTTAAAGGAAATCAAAACACAAAATTATTGAACGATGTTAAGAAATAAAGTGAATTGAATAAAACGCTCTATAATCGTTTGAGTAGAAATTCTTGAAATTTTACTAGAAAAAATTTTGATTCATTAGAAATCAATTTTGAGCTTATCCACAGGTATAAATTGAAGACTAAAGACGGTATAATTGTATCAATGAAAGGTTCTATTTTTCTAGAAGGTTCAGAATATATCTCGGCTAGCCGAGCTGCCGAGTTGACCAAGTATTCAAAGGATTATATAGGGCAACTTTGTCGTCATGGTAAGGTGAAATCTTCTCTCATGGGACGTTCTTGGTTTGTTCAGAAGAAGGCTCTTTTGGATTATAAAAATATTGCTGATAAAGGTAGGGAAGATAAGAGACTACAAGCAAGTGAAAATGCAAAAAAAGTTTATCATAAAGATGATGAAGGTTATTTGCACGATAAGCCCATAATACCAGAGCATACACTTCTTAGTCTTGTATATTCAAAAGATAAAAAACCACTTTTGCCAGATTTGAAAGTTAAAGAGTATCGTCCAATATTTGAAAGAAAGCCTGGATATTTAGCTCAAGCGGAGGAATTGAAACCAAGTGTTATTGCAAGGATAAATCTAAATAGAGTTTTGAGTTCCTACAAAATGAATGTTGCTGATCTTTTGAAAAATCCAAAAAAGATGATAGCTATCGCTCTTGCATTCATGGTTATTGGTTTTACTGCAATGCATTCAATGGTTGTGACAAATTATTCTGATGATCCGAATATTTCAAAATTGATTTCATTGGAAAATAAATCTTTACAATGGAGCTTGAAGCCTCTAATTGCGATCAAAGAAGATTCAAAAGATATATTCAATCCTATTATTATAGAGAGCAGTGATCTTATAAGAGATTTTGTTTATTCTATAAATGATTTTGCTTTGAATTTGCCAATTGCAAGAGAAAATAATGATAGAACATCTCTACTTGCTTCTGTATCACAAATATTCTCATCGAAGTGGTACTCTATAACAAATTGGACAAAGGTTAGGGTGATTAGCTGGTTGGGCCTTCGAGATCTTGCATCTAAGGATGCCGATACGACTTCTATTGCAATATATACAACAAAGCCCAGTGAAGTAGTGCAAGATCCGAGAGTAGTTACAAAAGTATATGAAAGACCATCTACTACTATAGTAAATCAGATAGATGCAGTGCTTCTAGCGCGCATCTCTGCTATAGAAAATCAACTCAATTATGATAGGGGTCATGATAGATCACAAACTGATGTTATTTATACGAGTATTGGTAGAAATATTTCGGATCTAGCAAATGGTGGTACTTTTACGAATGTTAGTATTACAGGAGCGAATATTACTTCATCTACATTTTCTGGATCTGTTGGAGGTACAACAGGAACATTCTCTACATCACTATCTACAGGAGGACAATTGACGATAACTGGTACTGGTACATCTACTGCTCTTGGGGACTTTGCATTTGACTCCAATACTCTCTATATAGATTCGATAAACAACCGTGTTGGTATTGGAACGAGTTCGCCCACTGATACACTTTCTGTAACTGGCCCTATATTCTTGTCTGATGTGACTCCAACTGAAACATCAAATCGCCTATATGCGAATGCAAGCAATTTATATTGGGCTGGCAATCTGATCGGTGGAGCGACAACTGGTAATTGGACGACCGATGGTACGCATGCATGGAGGGCAACAGGCAATGTTGGTATAGGCACGACTTCACCTTATGCAAAACTTTCTGTTGAAAGTAATGCGACAGAAGGGACGATCATTGCTACAGATGCTCTCGGTAGTTTCATTGGTTATCTACTCGATCTCAAAACTGCTTCTACAACAAGATTTTCTATCAATCAAAGTGGTGATCTCCTTGTCATGGGCTCGACTACTCTACAAAATCTAACTTTCCAGAATAGTACGAGCACTTCAGCTACTTCAACAAACTTATTTGCAACAAATGCAACCATAAGCAATCTTTCAATTTCCAATTCTTTCAATCCAAATGCTGGTACGAACATGCTTGTTGCAACAGACGGTTCGGGCAATCTTGTTGCGACATCAACTCCTCAAGTTGCAAGTATCAATGCAACAAGTACGACAGCAACAAGTACTTTTGCTGGAGGATTTACAGCAGGAAACAATTCTGCTTTTGTAGTCAATAGAACGGCGACTGCAAATTCTTTGACAGTAGCGGGGAATGGAAATGTGGGCATCGGCACAACCACACCCGGCACAATCCTCTCTGTCGCAGGTGTTGGCAATTTCGCAAGCGGCGTTTCTACTTTGTATTCAAGTTTGACTGCTCCATTCTTCACCGCCACCTCTTCAACTGCTTCTATATTCCCATATGCATCTTCCACTGCCTTGACAGTTTCTGGCACAGGCGGTTTGCAACTTGCAACCGGACTCAACGGCCCACTCCAAGCCAACAACGGCCTAGTCTCTGCAACAACAAGTATTGGTGTTCTCTACGGAGGCACAGGTCAAACATCTCTTACCTCAAGCCAACTCATATATGGCGCCGGTACAGGAGCCGTCCAATCTGTAGCTACATCATCTCCAACAGGAACATATCCTCTGCAGATATCAGGAGCAGGTGCTCTCGTTGGTCCAGCCACAACCTTCTCCCTAGCTTTTGGCACCACGACCTCCA
>JBAZBL010000003.1:0-11412 GCA_041671485.1 Minisyncoccota bacterium | reverse complement strand
TGACTTCAGGAGGACTCGCAGTTGATGCCAGTGGTAATGTCTACAAAGGAGCCACTACAACCGCTGGCACGGGTCTAACATATTCTGGTAACGCTTTCAATGTCAATGTTTCTCAAAACATCACCACACTTTCCAATCTGTCTTCCAACGGAGCAATTCTCACTTCTGGTGGAGTCGGAACACTCGGAGTCTATACAGGAACTTCTTGCACAAATCAATTCATCCGTTCTCTAGATGGCAGTATTGTTGCTACTTGTGCAACAGTCGCAAATACAGATCTTGCCAATTCCACCATAGGTCTCACTTCATCAGGCAGTATCACTGTCGGCACTTCTCCAATCTCTCTAGGTGGAACATCGGCTCTCAATTTGAATATGGGGAATGCTAATTCATGGACAGCTCTTCAACAATTTGCAAACGCTTCAACATCCATCTTTTCTTCCTACGGACCTTCATACTTTGGAGCGACAGCCACTTCAAGCTTCTCTTCTGCTGGCGCTCTGACTTTGGCTGGTTCTCTGAACGGCCCTCTTCAAGCCAACAACGGTCTAGTCTCTGCAACAACAAGTATTGGTGTTCTCTACGGAGGCACAGGTCTTTCATCTATCGCTTCTTCATCACTCTTGATCGGTGGACCGGGAAATACGATGATTGGTTTTGCCACATCATCTCTCGGTATCGCTCTCTCCGACACTACAGGAACACTCTCCATCGCAAGAGGTGGAACCAATGCAACAACAATCGGTGCATCCTCAACTCTAGCTTTCTCAAACGGCATTGCATATATCTTCATGGCTACTTCATCTCTTGGCCTCGACTTCTCCACTCTTGTCGGAACTCTCGGAGTTTCTCAAGGTGGCACGGGACAAACTTCATTCACTTCCAGCCAACTTCTCTACGGAGCTGGAAACGAAGCATTGCAATCAGTTGGCACTACATCTCCAACAGGAACATATCCTCTGCAGATATCAGGAGCAGGTGCTCTCGTTGGTCCAGCCACAACCTTCTCCCTAGCTTTTGGCACCACGACCTCCAACACTTGGGCAGGAACACAAACATTCACCGGTGCTCCGACCTTCACCTCTCTGACTTCAGGAGGACTCGCAGTTGATGCCAGTGGTAATGTCTACAAAGGAGCTACCACAACAGCAGGCACAGGCCTCACATATTCAGGCAATGCTTTTAATGTCAATGTTTCTCAAAATATCACCACACTTTCCAACCTTTCTGGGAACGGCGCAGTCCTCACATCAGGCGGTGTTGGAACACTCGGAATTTACACAGGCACTTCTTGCACAAATCAATTCATCCGTTCTTTGGACGGTAGTATCGTTGCTTCGTGTGCCACAGTTGCAAATATTGATCTTGCCAATTCCACCATCGGTCTCACTAGTTCGGGAAGTATTACAGTTGGTTCATCTCCAATCTCTCTCGGTGGAACTTCGGCTCTCAATTTGAATATGGCCAATCAAAATTCATGGACAACTCTGCAACAATTTGCCAATGCCTCAACATCTATCTTTTCTTCCTACGGACCTTCATACTTTGGAGCGACAGCTACTTCTAGTTTCTCCAATGCAGGTATTCTTACCCTAGCTGGAAGTCAAAACGGCCCACTTGATGTCAGGAATGGTGTAGTCGGAGCAACAACATCAATCGGAGTTCTCTATGGTGGAACAGGATTGACCTCAATAGCTTCCTCATCACTCTTGATCGGTGGACCAGGAAACACCATGATCGGTTTTGCAACTTCATCTCTCGGTATCGCTCTCTCTGATACTACAGGCACATTATCTGTTACAAGGGGTGGTACGGGGCAGACATCTTTCGGACAAGGTTGGCTTCATTCAGATGGCACAACATTTACTTCTTCAACTTCACCGACTGTTGCATACATCATTGCAACGAGTACGACAGCGACTTCTACTTTTGCCGGAGGAGTTGATGTAGTTGGTTTTATCAATACAAACGGAACATCTGGAGGTTACAAAATAGATAATAATTTGATTCTTCAAGCTAGTTCCACAAATTTTTCTACTCTCGTTGGTTATCGCGCTGGAGCATCTTTGCTTTGGAGCGCCATACAAAATACAGCCGTTGGTTTTGAATCACTAACAGGAACAACTGGTGGCACTTACAACACAGCAATCGGTTATCGCTCTCTCTATGCCAATACAATCGGTTCTTATAACACAGCGAGTGGACAGAATTCTCTTTCGTCCAACACTACTGGTTCATATAATACCGCCAATGGCACGCAATCACTTGTCTTCAACACTACTGGTTCAAATAACACCGTAGTTGGTCGAGCCTCTCTCTATTACAATACTTCAGCTACTTCTTCTGTCGCTCTCGGTAATTTCGCTGGAGCAGGTACTGCGAATTACAACAATCAAGGCAGTACCTATATTGGCTATCAATCTGGATATTCTGCATCTACCGGAAGTGATTATAATACTCTATTAGGCTATCAATCTGGATTTTCTCTAACTACCGGAGCATATAATATCGCTATTGGCCAGAATGTGGATTTGCCTTCCAATACCAGTTCGCAACAATTGAATATCGGTAATGTTATTTATGGGACGGGAATGTATAACGGTAGCAGTGTGTCGTCTTCGCCTGTGGCGGGCGGAATGGTCGGCATCGGCACAACCACCCCCGGCACAATCCTCTCTGTCGCAGGTGTCGGCAATTTCGCCAGCGGTGTCTCCACTTTGTATTCAAGTTTGACTGCTCCGTACTTCACCGCCACAACTTCCACCGCCTCCACCTTTCCATACGCATCATCAACCGCTCTCACTGTCTCCGGTTCAACATATCTCACAGGTCTTTCCGATGGAGGAGTAGCTGTTAATTCATCTGGCCTCTTGTATTCATACGCCACCTCCACATGGACATTTGCTTCCTCCACACTTCTTGCCGACAACAACACTTGGGCGGGAACGCAAACTTTCACCAATGCTCCAACTTTCACTTCTCTAACCTCAGGCGGACTAGCAGTTGATGCGAATGGATCAGTATACAAAGGAGCTACTACCACGGCTGGCACGGGTCTAACATATTCGGGCAATGCTTTTAATGTCAATGTTTCTCAAAATATCACCACACTTTCCAATCTGTCTGGGAACGGCGCAGTCCTCACATCAGGCGGTGTTGGAACACTCGGAATTTACACAGGCACTTCTTGCACAAATCAATTCATCCGTTCTTTGGACGGTAGTATCGTTGCTTCGTGTGCCACAGTAGCAAAGACTGATCTGGCTAATTCTACCATCTCTGGCATTGCTCTCGGTTCCAATCTGGCCACTCTCACTTTCGGCACTCACCTAACCGGCACTTCTTACAACGGTTCCACTGCGACAACTATTGCCACTGACGCCACCGATTTTAATACCGCCTCCACCATCGTCGCTCGCGACGCATCGGGCAATTTCTCCGCGGGAACTATTTCTGCCGCGCTTTCAGGCAATGCTTCCACTGCTACCAAATTGTTTGCCACCAAAAATATCAACGGCACCGCCTTCGACGGCTCGGCCGATATCACCGTGCCAGTTAATAATACTGATGACATTACCGCCAATGCCACTATGTACCCCCTCTGGACTGCCACGGCCGGAGGCAATTATGCTGCTAAAGTTTCCACTTCTAAACTATCCTTCAATCCTTCCACCGGCATCTTAACGGCCACTGGATTTTCCGGACCGCTCACTCTCACCGGTACCGCTATCAATTCTCTACTCTCAACAAACTCAACCGGCGCAATCGTTGCAACTTCAACTCCGACATTTGGTAATTTTAATGCGACATCAACAGTGGCAACAAGCACTCTCTCAACTGGTGGTTTGACAATTGGTTCAAATCATTTTGTGGTGCAACAAAATTCGGGCAATATCGGCATGGGAACGCTAACGCCGTTAAACAAATTAGATGTAAATGGCAGTATGGCGTTAGGTACTTACGCAGGAGTAAACACGGCACCAGTGGGTACGAGTTTAATAATATCAGGCAACGTCGGCATCGGGACGACGACTCCATCTTCGTTATTGAGTGTTCATGGTAATAGTTATGTTTCTGGTTCTAGTTTCTTCGGTGGTGCGATAACTGGGACGAGTACTCTCAACATGACTGGTCTAACCACATTAGTTAACGCTTCAACAACTCAACTTTCAGTTTCAACCTCTGCATATTTCCCTGGGTCAGGTGTGTGGAATAGTTCAGGCAACGTCGGCATCGGGACGACTGACCCGATAGGAACATCTGCAAATGGATTTACACAAAATGCTAATTCACGAGGGCTTGAATTACGAGGTGGGTCTAATGCTGGATATAGTAATTTATACATACGTTCATTTGGTGGAACAGTTGGATTGGATGTTACCGTTGACCCAATAGTTACGGGAACTGTATATTTCGACAGTCGTTATGATGGCGATGGTGGTGGCGTTACTGATGTTGGTGGTTTTCGTTTTAGAACGGATACTAATGGAACGGCTAGAGATGCGATGACTCTATTAGGAAACGGCAACGTCGGCATCGGGACGACGGGACCGAGTACCATGCTCCATTTGAAAAGTTCTCTACCACCAATACTTACTATCGAAGGTAGTGATGCATCTTACATAAATGGAGGTATACAGTTTATTAGTACTAATGCCAGCAATGCTAGAGGGTTGGGAACATTTTCATATCTGCAAAACGCAGGAGTAGAATGGTTTTACGGTAACCCTTATGGTGCTAATGATGCCTTTGTGATAAATAGACGAAGTGCTACTACTCCATCTAGTCAATCATCTCCCCCTGGTATAGGGGCTTCAACGGGTACCTTGTTAACTATAAGTAATGCAGGTAGCGCAACTTTGGTAGGAAATTTGGTTGTGTCGGGGACTGGTAATTCATCAATAGCAGGCAACGTCGGCATCGGGACGACGGGGCCGGGGGAGAAACTTGTTTTAGATAAAACCTCTGGGAATCTTTTCCAGCGATTTGATACAGGTGGTACGATAAGAGGACTTATTGGCATGGCAGATAGTGCAGGTGCTGGAAGTACTGGTGCTGTTCAATACGATATGATTTTACGTGGGCAAACTAATTTATTACTTGATACTGCTGGCACGACAAGGGTGTTTATTAAAAACGACGGCAACGTCGGCATCGGGACGACGACTCCATCTTCGTTATTATCTGTTCATGGTAACAGTTATGTTTCTGGTTCTAGTTTCTTCGGTGGTGCGATAACTGGGACGAGTACATTGAATATCACTGGGCTTACTACTCTCGGAAACGCTTCCACTACTCAAATCGGTTCTACTGGTTCGGCGTATTTTGCAACAGCGAGCGGCAACGTCGGCATCGGGACAACTGTGCCTGGGGCAAAATTGCATGTATCAGGTGGTGATTTGCATTTACAAGCTCCAAGTCATTTAAGTGGTGATTTTTCTGAAAAACGATATGTTACCTGGACTCAGGAAACTGATGTTCCTATAGCAAAAATTGGCGCCGAACGTCAAAACTGGGCTAACGGAGCTACGGATCTGACGTTCAGCACTTATTTTAATGGAATGAAAGAAGCTATGAGAATTACAAGCGGGGATGCTTCTAATTCGGGCAACGTCGGCATTGGAACAACTTCGCCTTTGGCGAAGTTGAGTGTAAAGGGTGGTGGTACGACAACAGGGTTAGCATTTCAACTTACTGACTCTGCTGATAGTCCAAAGGTCACAATATTAGACTCAGGCAACGTCGGCATCGGGACGACGGGACCAGGGCAACTTTTGCAAATTGGAGCAAGTCCTCATGGATTAGGCTTTGATTACAATTTGGGCTCTTGGCCAAGTCTTGCGGGTATTTATACGAGTACTGGCGGTGGCTCTTATCCTTTTGATGTCTATGGAAATTTGTTGATTAAGCCAAGAACTGGAGATTACGATATTGTTTTTGGAACCGGTAATCCCACAGTGGCAAATGTCGTAATTCAACACGGCGGCAACGTCGGCATCGGGACGACGAGTCCAGATACAGCATTGGCGATTTATAGACCCAGTGGTACAAGTCAATTAAGAATTGGAGCTAACGGCGCCTGGAATTGGGATATAAGCAGAGACAATGACAGCACGGGCGATTTATGGTTTACGAATACTGCAAACGGCGTAGCGACTAATAGAATGACAATAAAAGCTACCGGCAACGTCGGCATCGGGACGACAAGCCCCCTTTACAAATTGGCAATTCAAAACACTGCCGACGGAAATACACTCCAAATTTACGACACCGACGGAAATTGTTTACTCAATCCTGAAACATCAGCACTCGATACAACCTGTACATCCGACATGCGTTTGAAGACTGATATCGTAAATACCGGATCGGTCTTGTCATACCTCTCAAACATTCCGATCAGAGATTACACAGTTATCTCTTCGGGAGACAAGAGAACCGGAGTCATCGCTCAAGAACTTCTAGCGAATTATCCTGAACTTGTTTCAATGGGAACTGATGGATATTACGGAGTGAAAGAAATAAATTCGTGGAAACTGATCAAGGGAATTCAAGAATTGGACACAAAGATAATCAGTCTTGCCTCAACAACAATCTCATCTTTAGAAACAGTTACCGCCACAACAACAGATCAATTGAGTCTAGCAATGAATGCCATAAAAACACTTGAAGATCAATTCAACAAATTAAATACAAAGTTTGACTTATTAGCTTCTTCCACACCTCCTACACCTACCATAGACTTAGCAGAAATAGCTTCTACAACAGGAGAGACACTATCAAAATCAGATTCATTCATAATTACTATTTTGAACGCTATTATAGCCAAATTGAGCGATTTTGGAGTAACGATAAGTCAAGCATTCACACGCATAAATAACCTATTCGTAAGAGATATAAATATTGAAGGTAAGCTCTGTGTAGAAGATGTTTGTGTAGATAAGGATCAGCTCAAGGCTTTGCTAGTGCAGGCGAATTCATTGGCTACATCTACGCCGCCAATTGCTACAACAACGCCAACGGTTGTTACGACAACGTCGGCAGAAGGGCAGGATTCAACATCGGGCAATGTCGGCACTGGAACGTCAGCGACTACTTCAATAGAAACATCAACTGATACAATTACAAATACGACTGCATCTACAACACAAACAACTATTGAGGATACAAATATTACAGACACATCTTCTAGCACCCCATCAATAATTCAAGAGACTTTGATAGAACAAGCCATAACACCTTCTCCTGAATCAACCCCAGAACCAAGTCCATCTCCGACACCAACACTTGAGCCAACACCAATAGAGGTTGAAACAACTCCACCACCATCTGAAAGCGCATCTGTATCCACACCAATAATTCCATAAATAAACTTGTCTTATTGTCAAATTATATGTCTTTGTAAATATCACGAATGGCAATGTTAGCACCCAAAACTAAAGAAAAGCGTGAGATATGAGCAAAATCTATGCGTGAGATGGCGTAATATGGGAAAATGTGATAATATGATGTCATGAAAGGTAAAAAATTAACAGATGAACAAAGACAAGAGATCATCTCCCTTATGCAGTCGCGAGGAGCTGTTGTTGGTTATTTATTCGGATCATATGCCCGTGGCACAGCTGGACCTTTGAGCGATATAGATGTTGGTGTAGCTTTTCCGCAGACTATACCAAAAGATACCCAGGACTCACTTATCGAAGTGATTCGTGCTGGATTGGAGAAAAAATTTGGAGGCAGGGACAAAGCCGATGTCTTGAATGTACCAGAGCTTAAAAATCCATTACTCCGATACATTGTTACTCTTGGGGAGGGTCAAATATTATTTGTAGATGACCAATCCCTCCATAATAAATTGGCGAATTATGCATTGCGTGAATATGAGGATACGAGGCAACTTCGATCAATCCAAAGCAAAGCCATCGGACATTTATTTGCATAAATATATTTTATGACTACATTAAACATTGAATCAATTGAAGATAAGTTGTTTCGACTCGTCGATCATACAAGCATTATTGATAATATTCTTACACATTCTGATGCTGAAATTGTCAAGGAATCGACGCTGTATTATACACTTGAACACATCTTACAGTTGTCCATCCAAATTATTCTTGATATTGGCACTCATATTTTAGCTGAAGATTTTCACAAAAACCCCAAAAATTACGCAGAAGTTATTATTGAGCTTGGTAAGCAGGGCATTATGAGTAAGGAGTTTGCAGTTGCTCAAGAAGAAATGGCCAGATTCAGAAATAAACTAATTCATGATTATGACTCTGTTGATAGATCAAAAACCATTTCATATGGTCGGTCCGCTCCGGAGATTTTTCGTACCTTTGGTCAGGCTTTTACGGAGTATATCAAGAAACAGAAGTAATAAATTTCACTATAGCTTCTTGACATTTGAGTATTTTTTGCTAGGATTAAACCATGAATAAAATTATTACTTTTCAAATTTCAAAAGGAGAAGATGGTTTTTATATAGCTTCTGCAGAACATGAAGCTATTTATACCCAAGGTAAGACCTTCGAAGATCTTTTCCGTAATATAAAAGAAGCAGTTGAAGTAAGTCTCGATGACCTATTTGAAGGTGTTTCTAAAAAAATCTTTCCACCTGTTATGATGAATATGGATTTCTCGCAGATTGCTTATGCCTAGACTTCGCCAAGTTTCAGGTAAAGATATTGTTTCTCTTCTTACCAAGGAAGGTTTCCGAAAAATAAGACAAAAAGGAAGTCATGTTCGACTTGCACTAAAAGCTAATGATACATTTTATTATATTACAGTTCCTCTTCATTCAGAGGTTGATCGTGGTACATTAAAATCTATTATTCGTTCTCTCGAGAGGTGCCTAAATTCTGAGAAAATAAAGGAGTTATTTTATTGAATTTTAACTACTGCTACTCTTTCGTGTTATATAAAAATGTGATAATATGGTGCCATGAAAAAACTACTTATTATCGCCTTCGGTTCACAAGTTAGTGGCAAGACCACAGTGATGTCTGATTTTGATTTTGGCGTACTTGGAGAAAAGCCACTTTCGCTTTCGGAGCGCACGGATTTATCTGGTTATATCTCATCAAGACTCGGTATTAATGAAGATAAAATTGATCTTATTGACCTTAATACCGCTTCGCCGCTTCTCAAGTTTGAAGTCGCGAGAAATGGTAAACTTATAGACGGTGAACATTTTGCTTTTATCAGATTCAAGGTCAGGGCTTTCAAGGAATTTGTGGATACCGCCAAGTTTCGTCGAATGCGCGAAAAAGTAATGCTGAAAAATTATGCTTAATAATCTTATTTTAAAAAAACTTGAACAGATGTCCACTGTATGAGATGTATATTCAAGTGATTCAGAAATATTTGTCTTCCCAGTGCCGAAGTTGATCGTGCGTCTGCGACATCTGGGACAAATCCCAACACCTAACTGTTTGACTTTTGTGATATTCGGAGTAATTTGTAGGGATGCAAAGCTCAAGTGTAAAAGAAAAAACATCGGCAGGGGATGCGAGTGCGAAAGCACAGGAAAATCTCGGCACTGGACGCCCCAATGCCGATGTTGAGGTTGCGTCTGCAACATTTGACCAGATACCCCAAAAGCCCGCCGAATCTTGTCCCTACTGTTCATCTGCCGATTTTGTCAAACGTGGCGTGCGAAAAAATAAATTTGGTATTGCCCAACTCTATCTCTGTCGCAATCCCGCTTGTGGAAGGACATTTACAGCAAAAGATATAAAAGGCAAGAAATTCCCGCTAAGAATAATTATTGATAGTATGAGCTATTATAATCTCGGCTTTACTCTGGAATACGCTTGCGCCCTAGTCAAGAAAAAGTTTGGTAGTGCTCCGGATCCGCAGACACTTTCAGGATGGATAGAGGAATACAAGCCACTTTGTAGGTATGAAAGATTGCGTTCGTACGCCGTTAAATATTGCAAACCACAAGATACAGTTGAAGTTGTAACCATGGCGCATCGTCAGCTATATAGATTTCGTTATCATCGCGCCAAAACACATCTCATGCTCGAAGAATTCAAGAATCGCAATCTGAAACCAATCAAAGAATATCTCGACAGTGTATCCTCGGAAACTCCACATCAATATTTTCAAGACGGAGCAAGGATGTCAGAGATCAAGAGTAAGTTTGATAAATCAGATATGATAGTCAAGAGCAAAGAAAATTTCGCAAACCATTTGGCGAAATTTGCCTTGAAGGCAGTTACAGAGAATAAAGCTAGGCATGAAGAATTGCAAAGATTTTTCATCGCAAATGATTCTTGTACTGTTGCTACAGAAGTACCTGTATATATAAGGAAAGAGGATATTGAGCATTTAGAGAATGTTCTAAAGTTTAAAGTGTGCAATGATGGATTGGTAGAGCTCAAGGGCAAAAAACGGCCGGAACCATTACCAAAATTATTAACGGGGCATATTGATTTCGTCCAGATCAGGAATGGTTGCATTCATTTATTGGACTACAAACCAAATGCGGCGAAAGAACAACCGATAGAGCAACTTACTTGGTATGCAATGGCAATGAGTCGTCTAACAGGATTACGTTTATTTGAATTCAAATGTGCTTGGTTCGATGAAAAAGATTATTTTGAATTTTATCCTCTTCATGTAGTGAAAAAGTCAAGTGGAAAAAGGAGAAGGTATGTGAGATATAGAGATGGGAGTAAGATAGAGGTTCCGATGATGGCCGATGTAGAGAATAAAAAGGCGGTTATTGTGTAAATTAGTAAAAGGTCGGCAAAGTAAGGCTCAATGCTCGGTTCAATATCGGCACTGCGATGTATAAATCATATGGCATATATTTTTAAACCAAAGAAGCCAATAAGAAGCTTTCGAGATCTGGAAGTGTATCAAAAGACCCTTGAATGCGCTGTGATTTATTCCAAGAACATAAAGCCAGATTTAGTAAAACAGAAATATGATTTATTGGAAGGTATGACAAACTGCGCGCTTTCAATCCCTCTTTTTGTTGCTGAATCACACAGCATGCGTTTCTCGGATTTCAAGCTAGGTATTGCGACTATAGAAAAAGCAATGCAGGGTTGCAATAAGATGATAGTATATCTTGAACAAGTATCTGGTATTTATGGCACAAAACTTTCTATAGATCTTATTGATGACCTATCTCGTCGTTATATGGATGCACGTGGCAAAATGTTTCGACTAGAGAAATCTTGGCAAAAATTCAAGCAGGCAGATATAGCTATGTCCAAATTCAAATGACATTCAAATGCCAGATTTGTAAATAGAAAATACCGATCAAAAATCGGTTCTATGAAGTTTAGTGTGGAAGATTCAGAAATAAAAATGGCAAAAATGCGAGCGTGATTTTGAGAACATAGTTTTCGAAATTGCGGAAACCATACGAAATCCTTTTAATCAGTTTGATCTTGT
>JBAZBL010000002.1:0-101814 GCA_041671485.1 Minisyncoccota bacterium | reverse complement strand
TTCTTAAATTGATTGAGATCGTATAACATATATTTATATTTATTATTATAGTTAGATTATACTAGAGAAATGCCACAAATTCCAATATCATCTTCAGAGATGGTGATCTTATTCCAACATACTTTCTAGCAATCTCTATATTTTCTAGACAATTAAAGCTTGCCTTTACACCCTTTTCTTTGCGAATACATATTTCTAGATTGTCCAGGAATGAAATAGCATCTTTTTTTGTCTTTTTTTCCTTGGAAATATCATCAGCTAATTTTTTGACGAATTCCAATCTTTTACTAATACTTAAATTAAGAAAATCTTTTACTTGATTGATTGAATCTTGATCCTGAATCTCTCTATCAAAATCATTGATTATAGACATTCTGGATCTTACTGTTGGTAAAAGTATATCTTGATAAGGAATAATGATAAAGAAATGTGCATATTCTCCTGGCTCTTCGAAAAGTTTCAACAATGCATTTTGTGCTTCTACTGTAATACTCCTTATAGAGACAATAAAGTATCTCTTTCCACCTTCTATAGCAGGCCTTATATCGTGTATTGATTTCAATTCTCTAGCATCGTCAACTGTAAAATTCTCATAAATATTTTCAAAGAAATCCGAATTCCCTTTTGTCTTTACTTTATGCTTATCTTCAAGTATTGATATTATTTCAGCATGAATAGTATCACTACCTACTAGACAGTATGCATGATGATTCAATACGTTGAGCTGTCTCGGTGTTTTCATCATTAGACATAATACACTGTTCTTTACCTCTTTGAAATAATCGTCTTCTTGTACGCATCCAAATGTTCGAGAGCAATACCAGTACCCTTTGCAACACAGAGCAGTGGATCTTCTGCTACTTGCGCTTTGACACCTGTTCTGCGGAAAACTAATTCTGCCATATTACGGAGTAGAGAAGAACCACCTGTGAGAGTAATACCTTTGTCTATTATGTCAGATGCAAGTTCTGGTGGTGTCTCTTGTAGAACGTCTTTGATAGCAGTTATCATCTCACGCAATTCCTTTGATATTGCTTTCACAATTTCATTTGTCTTTATCTCGACAGATCTAGGAAGACCTGTGATAAAATCACGTCCTTTAACATTCATGGCTAATTCTTGATCTAGTGGTATTGCAGAGCCAATCTTAATCTTTATATCTTCTGCCATATGATCTCCTATTGCCAGATTGAAAGTCTTCTTTATAAAGTCTGCAATTGCCGTGTCTATTTTATTACCAGCACATTTTACAGAAGTAGAAGATACAATACCTCCAAGAGATATGACTGCAACATCAGTAGTACCGCCACCTATATCTACTATCATATGTCCACGAGCTTCATGTATCGGTATACCTGCTCCTATAGCTGCCAAGACAGGCTCCTTCACAACATATGCATTGCGAGCACCAGCACGTATAGTAGCTTCTATAACTGCTCTTCTTTCCGTAGAAGTTATGCCAGCTGGAACAGAGACCATTACATCGGGCTTGAAGAAATTCCATCTACCCATTGCAGTATCAATAAAATGCCGGAGCATTGCCTCTGTAATACGATAATCGGCTATTACTCCATCTTTCATCGGACGATATGCAACTATCGTATCAGGAGTGCGTCCCAACATGTCTTTTGCATCATTACCCACAGCAATAACTTTTTTGTCTATTTCAGATATAGCAACTACAGAAGGTTCATTCAGGACTATACCCTTACCAGGTACAAAGACAATTGTATTTGCAGTACCAAGATCAATGCCAAGTTTTGGATTGAATATACTCATAAATCAAAATCTAGCACAGTTTGATGCTTTACTACAAATAAGAAAACAATATTATTGCAAGGATAGATTGTGCACTTCAGCTATGATCTGATCTAGGGATACTGCAGCTTTGACCAAGAATTTTTTGGCACCCAAAATACGTGCTCTTTCTATATCACTTGGCTTACTCAAATTTGATAATACCATTACTGGAACTTTATTAAATTTCTCTTTTGTCTTCAAATATTGCAAAATATCAAAACCACTCATTCCGGGTAATAGGAGATCAACTACGACGACATCAGGTACAAAGTGTTCCAACTCTTTTATTGTATCTTCACCATTTTTTGTATGTACAAGTTCAAATCCTGAAGAAGTAAATTTCTTGCCCAATATATTCCCTATCAATTTATCATCCTCAACCCATAAGACTTTTCTTTTATCATTCAAAAAGTCTGCTGGTGTCGTATCTTGTGGACGTATATGACCGAGATATTTATCTATCTTTGTCATTATGGCTTCCGGGTCTGCATGTATAGCAACTATGAATTCCTTTACACTATTGTTTGGAACACGACTTATATTTATAGGGATTCCTTGTGTTGACAATAAGAAGACTGGTATCTTTGCTAGCATTGGTTCATTTTGCTTTTCTTTCAAGAGATCATAGCTATCTTCTCCTGACAAGACAATGTCAAGAAGAATAATATGTGGCAGACTATCAATAATTGATTTCATGGCCTCTTTCCCATCTTCAACTATTGATACATTGTAACCACCACGACCTAGTATTTCTTGGAGCTGTTTACCAAAAAAACTATCACTGGTAATAATCAGTATCTTTTCTCCAAATTTATCTTTTGAAGTATTTTTAGGATCCATACGAGTATTATACATCTAATATTAAGTCAAGGTAATAAGAACTGTGGATGATGTTCGAGAGCCAACAATTCATCACGAATAAGAGCGGCTGTTTCAAAATCTAGTATTTTGACAGCTTCTGTCATTTGTTTTTTCTTTGACTGTATCAATTTATCAATATTTGTATTTGCCATCTCTTCATCTATTTTCAAAAGCTCATATACAGCTTTATCATGGTCTGTACGCAATTGATCTGTTATATCATGAATTCGCTTTATGATAGTCTTTGGAGTTATATTGTATTTTTTATTATGAGCAATCTGTATATTCCTACGTCTATCTGTCTCTATTACAGCATTCCTGATGGAACCAGTTAAATTGTCTGCATACAAGATCACTCTTCCAGAAACATTTCTGGCTGCACGTCCTATGGTTTGTATGAGAGCAGTCTGTGAACGCAAGAATCCTTCTTTATCTGCATCGAGTATACCGATGAGTGACACTTCTGGTAGATCTAGTCCTTCGCGCAATAGATTGACTCCTACCAAACAATCATATTTACCTTTTCTAAAATCAGTGAGAATATTTATTCTCTCTATAGTTTTTATATCGCTATGAAGATATGCTGTCTTCATCCCTTTTTCTTTCAAGAATTGTGACAAGTCTTCTGCCATTTTTTTTGTTAATGTAGTCGCTAATACCCGATCGCCCTTCTTTATCGTCTTTTCCGCTTCTTCTATGAAATCAAAGATTTGGCCGGGGTAAACGCCACGTCTCTTTGGCTTCGCAAATATGGCCCCCTCACCCACGATCGAGGGTGGCGGAATAACAGAAACCCCGCCACCCTCGTCTTTTCTCGGCGGGGAGTCTGTGGTATGCAAAGTCTGTCTCCACCCCGCCTGCGAAGAGGGTTCGGGAACCATATTTGCTTCGCCAAGAGACGTGGCCGTCACTGGTTTTATAACAATTTGGGGATCGACTAGACCAGTTGGTCTGATCACTTGTTCGATGACTTGCTTACTTACTTTCATTTCATAATCACTCGGAGTTGCTGAAGTGAAAATCATAGGACCAATTCTTTCAAGAAATTCATTGAATTTAAGTGGCCTATTATCTTTTGCAGATGGTAAACGAAATCCATGTTCAACTAGAGTTTCCTTGCGTGAAGCATCTCCAGCATACATTCCATTCAACTGTGGTATAGTCACATGCGATTCATCGATAATAGTAAGGAAGTTTGGTTTGCCATTTTTGTCGTGAGGAAAATATGATAATAGTGTATCTGGTGGTTCACCTTGGCTCTTGCCTGAAAAGTGCCTAGAATAATTCTCAATGCCATTTGTATAACCAATCTCTTTTATCATAGACAGATCATATTTGACACGTCTCTTTAGTCTCTCCGCTTCAAGTAACTTCCCTTCTTTTTCAAGTACTTTCAACCTCTCTATCAATTCAGCCTGAATAGTTTTGAATGCTTTTTTAGATTGATCTTTATTACTTATGAAATGTTTTGCAGGAAAGATAAAGACCGTATTATGTTTTCCCCTCAAGGCGCGAGTGATAGGATCAATTTCTACAATTTGAGTGATTTTGTCGCATCCGTCGCAGGCGGCGACAAATGGCGACTTTCGCGAAGCGGAGCGGAGCGAAACCAAGGCATTTCGTCGTGCCGAGGAGGATGCGACAAAATTATTATCAAATTCAATCCGGTAAATTGTCCTATCATTCACCGGCATTATTTCTATTGTATTACCAAGTGCCCTGAATTGTCCCGAATTTAGATCCGCATTTGTTCTTTCGAAATGGATATTGATCAGTTGACGGATAAGTTCGGAACGTGAAGTATTCATCCCACTTTCGATCTTGAGATTGACCTTCTCATATTCTTCTGGACTACCCAGTCCATAAATACAAGAAACAGAAGCAATAATGATCACGTCTTTACGTGTCAAAAGCGCTTGGGTTGAAGCGTGTCGCAAACGATCGATCTCTTCATTTATCATCGCTTCTTTCTCTATATATGTATCTGTTACAGGAATATATGCTTCTGGTTGATAGAAATCATAGTACGATACAAAATAATGAACTGCATTATTTGGAAAAAATTCTCTATATTCTTGAGCCAACTGTGCTGCCAATGTCTTATTATGTGCAATTACTAAAGTCGGTTTATTATATTTTGCTATCACATTTGCCATTGTAAATGTCTTGCCTGAACCAGTTACACCTAGAAGTGTTTGCCTATCCATGTCTTTTTCAAGACCTTTTAGTATAGCGTCGATAGCAACCGGCTGATCTCCAGCTGGTGTCAATTTTGTATCAATCTTAAATATTGATTTTTCTTTCATCAACTAAGACTAATACACTATTCACCTTTTACGCAACATCGCTTTTTTTGCAGCATTATATATATCCTTTTCTCCTAGGCCATATAGATCAAGCAACTCTTCTGGCTGACCCGATTGTCCAAATTTATCATTCACTCCTACAAATTCTATTGGCACAGGAATATGTCCAGCGAGACATTCTGCTACAGCACTTCCCATTCCACCTATTATTTGATGCTCTTCTACAGTTACGATAGCACCAACTTCTTGAGCAACCTTTATTATAGTATTCTCATCTAATGGTTTTATTGTTGAAAGATTGACTACTATTACTCCTTTACCCTCATCAGTCAATCTTTTTGCCACCAATAATGCTTTGTAAAGAAGGTGCCCTGTAGCAATAATACAAACACTTGCATGGAAATCTCCCTTTTTAAAGGGGGTGCCGCGAAGCGGCGAGGGATTTTTATCTCCACTTTGATTATTCAAATTTGAATCAAATACAACTTGAGCTCTACCTATTTCAAAAGGACTTTCTTCTGTAGTAATGATTGGTGTAGCATTCCTCGTCAATCTAATATATGTAGGTGTATCTGTCTTTGATGCAAATATTGTTGCCTTTTTTGCTTCTATAGCATCACAAGGAGATATAATAGTCATTCTTGGCAATACTCTCATAAGAGCGATGTCTTCGAGCATTTGATGACTTCCTCCATCTTGGCTCGCAGATAGTCCAGCATGACTGCCAACTATCTTCACGGGTAAATTGTTATAACATATTGTTGTTCTTATCTGTTCCCAATTCCTGCATGGACTAAATATGGCAAAAGAACCTATAAAAGGTATTTTGCCCATTGCTGCCATACCACTCGCCACACTAGCCAGATTTTGCTCTGCAACACCGACTTCTACAAATCTTTCAGGGAATTTGTCTCTAAACAAATTCATGCATGTAGATTCTGCCAAATCAGCACAAAGACCAACTATTCTTTTATCCCTTTCGGCCGCTCTCAAAAGTCCTTCACCAAATCCTTTGCGAATAGGAACTTGTTCGACATCTTTGTCGAATATTTTTGGATTGAGTTTTAATTCTGGATTTATCATAATTCAAAATTCCTAACAGATTTTAATGCGATTTGAATCTCTTCTTTTGTCATTGGCGGTTTGCCATGCCATTCAAATTTCCTTTCAAATTCTGGAATGCCTTTCGAAGGAATAGTGTGTGCAATAATAACTGAAGGTCTATCAAATACAGAGTGTGCATCACATATTGCACGATCAATCTCACGGAAATCATGACCATTTATTTCTTGTACATGAAAGTTCCAAGCTCGCCACTTTTCTACTAGAGGATTGAGTGGCATCACATCCTCTGTAAAACCATCTATTTGAATATTGTTGCGATCCACAATAACGGTTAGATTTTGTAACTTTTCTTTGCCAGCAAGCATTGCTCCTTCCCAAGAATTACCAGCATTTAGTTCACCATCACTCATAAGACAATAAAATTGTTTTCCTGATGATTTACCATTGTCCATCCTATCAGCTATTGCCATACCCACGGCCTGTGAAAGTCCAGATCCTAAAGGCCCAGAAGAAGTCTCAAGCCCTTTCAACCATTCGCGATGCGGATGACCTTGTAGTGGACTACCAAACTTACGCAATGTCTTTAACTTTTCAACTCCGAAATATCCTGCATGTGCCATTGTTGCATATAGAACTGGACAAATATGACCATTGGATAATACTAGTCTATCTCTATATGACCAATCTGGTTTTTTCGGATCGTGTTTAAGGGCGTGAAAATATAGATAAGTGAAAATATCTGCCATACCTAAGGGTCCTGCTGTATGACCACTTTTTGCTTCTATTAAAGACTCAATAACAGACTTTCTTATATCCGCAGCTTTTTCTTCTAAAAACTTGATTTTTTCATCACTTAAAGACATTTGTATAGATTATACCATGTCTTTGGTAACTCTTTCTACATATAACATCTCTTCGATCTCATCCATAACCTCTTCTCTATGAGTAGCATATCGAGATATAAGACTAGGATCATTATTTACAATAATTCCAAATGCTTTTGAATATTTCTCTGTCCATTCAATAATTTTTTTACTGTCATCAAAACCATAGAATCTCCTAGCAAGCTCAATTTGCATTGCATTTCTAATTTTAAGAAAATTGTTTTCGACTGTTTCGTATTGTTGCATAATATTTATAAGATTTAATGGTTATTAATAGCTAAAAATTTATTTATTGTGCTAGAAACATCATTGGACTCAAAGATATTTGAACCAACAATTAGTCTATTTGCACCACTTTCTATCAATTGTAACGCATTATCAAATGATACTCCACCATCGACAGAGACTGGATAATTAGAATACGTTTTTTTGACTTCTTTCACTTTCTCGATAACTCTTGTATCAAATTCTTGACCTTGAAAACCAACTTTATATATACCCATAAGTTGAATAAAATTTATTCCTTCATATTTCCCTATTTCACTTATAGGAGTTTCAATATTCAAAGCCAATCCTATTTCGACCCTGTCTTTCAATATTTCGATTGCTTTTTTGATATCTCCTTTTGCTTCAGCATGCAAAACTATCCTATTTGCCCCAGCCAAAACCCATTTGTCTACTATTTCTTCTGTATTGTTTACCATGAGATCAAATTCATAGTCTATTATTTCCCACTCCGGCATACCTTCATCTTCATTTACAATCTTTTCGAATTCTCCACTATCATTTTCATATGGCCAAGTCATAGATGGAACAAATCTTCCATCACAAATATCTATTTGCATTATTTTTGCAAGATTTTTTACCAGAGAGACTTTTTCTATTATTTCATCAAAGTCTTTTGGCAATATCGCTGGTATGATTTCTATTTCATTCATAGAAATGATGTTTTTATTATTCTATCGAATCAATGGCCATTATCCTCCTTTTATGCCTTTCATCATCTGAAAATGGTGTTTCCAACCATTTTATAACTGCATTTTTCGCCTCTTCTTCACTCACAAAATGTGCGCCAATAGAGAGGACGTTTGCGTCATTGTGTTCTCGAGACAATTTTATAACCTCGTCATTTCCACCGTACCACACTACTGCCCTCACTCCGGGAAATCGATTTGCGACTATTGCTTCGCCTTCCCCTGACATACCAAATATGATTGCTTTGACATTACCATCCATGTCCTCTGCAACTTTCATCGCAGCTTTAACCATATATTCAGGATAGTCATCACCCTCTTTATATTCATACGCTCCGACATCTTCTACTGTATAGCTCTTTTCTTGCAAGAATGATTTAACTGCTTCTTTTACCTTGAAGCCAGCATGATCTGAAGCGAGGATTATTGTTTGTTTTTCCTTATTCATATAATTATTTTAGCACATAAAGCACAAACATCATCGAAATAGTAACGACAAATAAAACCTCCACTGTATAAACAAATAATTGAATCGCTTCTTTCTTTTTGCCATCCAAATACCAGAGAAATGGTCGTCCTAAAACGAGCGAACCACAGAGTGTTGCCGAAAATACAAATAATAACAACATTACAACCGGTATCAATGTTTTATCATCATTATTACCGAAAATCGCTTGGGCATTATTGAAAAATGCTCCAATAAAAATAATATAAAGCGCTGTCCACAAAGCGTTTGCGAGTGCGTATTTGATGATGTTTGTTTTGGTCATTGGATTTAGCGAGGCCTCGCCTTGCTACTTTACGACTAAAGTCTCGATATACCCATCCCATTATCATACCACACCCCCCAATTGACTTTTAAAAGCTATGACTTCACTTTCCAGAAGTTTCGCAACATTTTCCTTTGAAATCTCTTCTTCTAAGAAATCTATCTTTTGGATAGAAACATCCTCCATAGAAACCAACTGGCCCAAGAAGAGACGGTCATTGAAATCTGCTCCAAATTTCTTTTCAGCGCCTTTAATTACTTCCTCCAAAGAAACACGCTTGCCAGATAGTAGGAAATACCAATCAATATAATCTTTATATGAGAGCCGTTTGCCGATGGAAAAAGCTTTCATGAGCGCGATTTCCGCGACACTCGCCATGTTTATCCATTTATAAGGAATAAGCGGATATATATTTTGATACGGATAATTGAAGAAAGTAACTTTTACGCCTTCGATGGTTAGATTGAGCTGTTCAGGCGCAGAATAAGTTACGGAGATCTGCTGATTCCCAAAGACTCTTTTTATTTTTCGGAGTAGACCGTCCGGCAGGGGTGCAAAAGAGAAGAAATCAAAGTCAACAGAAATACGATGACCTATTTGTAAAGCCAAAGCTGTTCCACCAACAAGGTAGAAACCCTCAAACCGGTCGAAGGACGGTAGGATGCTCGCGGCTTCTTTGGTTAGAACTTCATCGTGCATGGCGGAATGAATTAACGCCGAAAAAGATCTTGGCTAGATTGCGAGATTCAGGATATAGCTCGCTTGCCAGCCGTCTTTCCAAGATATTTTTAATCACACCATCACCATAAACAGATCGGAGCCATTTCCAGTCTGCTATTCTGCCACCATTCACAACATTAACGATAATGTCATTTTTGTCGTCCTCAACATTGAGTTCGTCCCATTTGAGTCCCCAAAGTAGAGGTCGAAGTGATTCTGGAATATTGTTGTGTTTCTTAATGTTCATGCTCCTATTATACCATATTCACAATCATTTTTCCCCTTTCAAAACTAATTTCTTCTCAAACCCACCCCTCTCTGTCAATTTCTCTCTCCTAATCCTTTCAGTTTCCTCAAAACCTTTTAATTTCTTGAGTGCTTCAATAACCTCGACAATGTCAGCCAATTCTTCTGGACTCGGCTGAGTGATAAATTCTTGTACTTCTTCATCAAGCTTTTTAATAAGTTCTGCTTTATATTCTTCATCTGAAGCAACACGCTGTTCATAAACAACTCCCTTTTTATCAAGAATTTCAGGAATCTTATCTCGGACTAATTTATTATAGCTTTCCATAATTTTTACACCAACCTTCTCGCCTTGATCACATGTTCTACTAATGTATACACATACATTAGTTCGTTGTCATACTAGGTTGCTTTCGATTTTTAATTTTACCATATATCCAGCCAATAATTGATCCGATAATAAATGGTATAGGTGCAGCTATTATAAGAACTAGCACACCCAGAATACCATCATCACGAACTGTGAGTAACCCAAATATAGAAACAACAAACAGAGCGAGACATAATGTTACTGCACCTTTTAGCCAATACGGCATGGGATTTATATCAAAATATCTTCCAATAAGAGCGCCTATACAATATCCAAAAAATGATGGACCGATGACAAAAAGAAAAAATCCACCCATCCAAGCCGCTGTGCCAGAGTCTCCATTTACAATAGAAGCAACCACAAGAACTATAAATCCAATTACAGAAATCATACTCGCCCCTATAATTCCTCCTTTTTTCCATTTTTGCATAATTTTTATATTCATAATAATAAATTATTAAATAAGTCTGCCAGCCGCTATTACATGCCTCACCAAAGTTTCGATGTACCCCATCTCATTATCATACTAGTATTTACACAAACTTGAAAGCCAGATGTTTGATTTCTTCAACAAAGAATGTTTTCACTTTTTTCCATTCGATTTCAGAATGAAGTACGAGTGGTGGATCAACTTCAGCATCGTCAAAGTATGCCAAGCTCTTGATAATGTGGTGGAAATCGTGTGCAACTGATGGATATTGCTCGCGTAGCCGTTTAATAAGATTTTCCAGTGACTCAAGATTGTGCGCGCACCAATAAAGATCGATGAAATCTCTTTTTTTACCTCTTTGTGAGATAGCGACAATCTTCATGACGGCAATGTCTAGCGGCCGGAGTATACTGACCGTTCCATATCGGAGATATTCTTGTTTGGGCACAAAGAAAGGATAGGCGATGAAACTAGTTTTTGCGTCATATAATTTAGCGAAAATGGTACCTACCTTTTCCCTATCTATAATCCAGTTTTTATTATCTTTGAAATGATCCGTCACTTCTACCAGCTCAAAACTTCCTTGTGTCGTAAAAAAATCTAGATCGACTGATGTGCGGTGTCCAGTTTGCAAAGCGAGAGCTGTCCCGCCAGCCAAATACCAGTTGGACTTTTCAAGCCATTCCTGTGTTGATAAGAAGTCCAGAGCCTTCTTGGTCGGCTTGGGAAGAACTTCCCAATGCAGGTTTAATTGTTCTGTAGAAGAAGCATCCATAGATTTTTTGTTTCAGGCATCAAAGATCGCGATTTGGCGACTATTTTCTGCATGAATGATCGATTATAAAAGTTGCGAAGCCACCTAACTTCTTCATCATTACCAAAATCAAGCACCCGCTCGATGATATATTGAGCGTTCTTTTTGGTATCTATCCACTCGGGATTGGTGTCCCAGAAGAGTGATTGTCTGAATTTCATGCTCTTATTATACCATATTCGGCAAATATATTCCTATAATTTATAGATATATTTTAGCAAGGCGAGGCATCGCTATTTTATTGCACAACAACCTTATTTCTATTCTTAATTTTTCCGTAAGTCCAACCAAAAAAAGCACCAGTTGGAATAAGAATAACTAACGCAATTAAAACCCAATGAAATATTATACTATAACCTTCCTGACTTGAACTTATTAATCCAAAGATTAAAAACAAAACATCAACTATGACTCCAATTATTCCACCTCTTAACCAATATCTTTTTTGCATGATTTTAAAATAAATTATTAATAATGATTAAACCAACCTCCCCGCCTTGATCACATGTTCCACCAGTGTATATGTATATCCGATTTCATTGTGATACCACGCGAGTTATTGCTCTTTTGGATAGAATTTAACAACTTTATAAGAAGGATCTAACCCCAGATTTTCTTTTATTGCATCGATTTTCTTGAACAGTTCCGTATATTCAGGCCTCTTACAGAAATTTCGTGGTCCGCCAACACTTGCTCCAGCATAACAGTATTGATCTGAAGGGCTCTTCCCAAAAAGAACGAGTCCATAATTTCCGTCGGATACTGACGGTGCTGTCCATTGCCATAAAACCATTTCTGAATTAATTGCCCATAATGTCTCATTGAAGTCAGACATTGCGTTTCTCTTACCTTTACCAAGAGCAATGAATGCATCGACGTCAATTCCTTTCTGCTTCAGTAAAGCTGTTTGCTCTTTTTGATCAGAACCACCCAATATCACTGTATTATGCTTCGAGTTATAAATCATATATGAAAATATTATAATTACTAATATTCCTATAATTATGGCTATCATTTTAATCATATATGAATTATATCAAACTTCCCGCTTTTATCACATGCTCGACTAATGTATAAGTATACCCCATCTCATTATCATACCAAGCGAGTACTTTCACGAGATTGCCACCAACTACTCTCGTAAAAGCGAGATCAGCAATAGACGCATGACGATTGCCGATGATGTCTCGAGACACCAAAGGTTCATCGGTCGTAGTGAATATACCATTCCATCTAGGTTCATTTGTGGCCTTCTTGAGGAGGGAATTAACTTCTTCGACTGTTGTATCTTTCTTGGAAATAAATGTGATGTCCGCTATCGAACCACAAACTACTGGCACACGGATAGAGATACCGTCAAACTTCCCTTCTAATTGTGGCAATGCTTTTGTAACAGCTATCGCAGCACCGGTCGAGGAAAGTACAATATTTTCTGATGCTGAACGGCCTTCACGGAGATCCTTCTTGGAAGGGCCATCAACCAATGACTGGCTGGCAGTGTAAGCGTGAACGGTATTCAAAACCGCCTTTTCAATACCGATAGTTTCATCGAGAATAGCGATAATTGGACTTGCAGCATTTGTTGTGCAAGAAGCATTGGATGAGATAGAACAGGTCTCCAATCCACCTTCATTCAAGCCCACTAGAACAGTAGCGCCCTTAACTTTAGAATCAACACCATCTTTGATGGGAGCTGTCACAACCACCCTCTTTGCACCTGCATCTATATGTGCATTTGCTTTAAGAGAAGAAGTGAAGAGTCCAGTCGCTTCCACCACTATATCTATGTCTAGTTTTTTCCAAGGAAGTTGTGCTGGATCTTTTTCAGATAGGAATAATATTTCAGAGCCATCTACAATAAGTGAATTTGTCTTCTCATTGACAGAAACATCTAACGAACTCACACCATATACTGAATCGTATTTCAATAAATATGCAAAATTCTTTATATCACCCAGATCATTGATTGCCACAACTTCTATCTCCTGACGCTCTTTTGCAAGCTTGAGGAAAGATCTCCCTATCCTACCAAAACCATTTATTGCTACTCTTATTTTTTTCATATTATTTTCACTTAAGTTAATTAGTTTATTTTAACATAAGTCAGCATAAGTAGAAGTGCATAATTATTTATTATCAATAAAGAAAAATCAGGAGAAGTGATTTCTATTGTGAGCAATGGGATGTGAGCCATGAACAAATTGCACGTATTTGCTGAATCCTTGGAAGCAAATACGGTTGCAATTTGGAATGGCGATCTTGCGAACGATAGAAATCACTTCTCCTGATTTTGCTCTGAAATTCTTCTAGCAATTTAAGGAGCGAGTTACGCAGGTTGTGAATATTTGATATTTCTTCTTGATACAATTATCACAAAGACTTTGCAATCTTCTTCACCACTCCCGGCCCTTCATATATCATCCCCGTGATAAGTTGCACTAGATCTGCTCCAGCATCAAACTTTTCTTTTGCATCTTGTGGTGACATGATTCCGCCAACACCGATAATAGTAAATCGCTTACCATAAGCTTGCCTTGTCTTCTTTATCAATTCATTTGATAGTTTTGCACAAGGTTTGCCAGACAGACCTCCTTGATACGTTTCTGGGGCTTCTGATCTGAAATCTAGAGAATTATAATCTTTATTCAAATTACCAATTACAACACCATTCAGCCCATGTCTTTCGATAACTTTTAGTAATGCATCAAATTGTTCCCAAGCAAGATTTATTGGCATTTTCACATATATAGGTTTCAAACAAGGTATTTGTTTTATCGCATACAAGAGTTTATCGAGTAGTACAGGATCTGTAAATGCTTCTGCTCCATATGCATTTGGACATGAAATATTCAGAGTATAATAATCTCCTATTCCTTCTTCATTCAATCTTTTGAATGAATAAACATAATCTAGAATTCCAGCATCGATCGGTACAGATTTCTCATCATTTGTTCTTGCAATAGAAATACCAATTACAAAATCTTTTTCACGAGGAGTTCTTTTGAGCCTTTCAATGATTGTATCTACTCCTTCATTCCTCAAACCCTTATTTACCAAAATACTTTTTGATTTTGGTAAACGTGTAAGTCTGGGTTTTTGATTGCCTTCACACGCTCTAGCAGTCACCGAGCCTATCTCTTCTCCACCCATACCAATATATGGAAGTATTCTCGTCAATTTACCATTGTAGTCAAAGCCCGCAGAGAGAAGTATTGGTGTTTTATAAGTAATTCCGTCAACAACTTTTGATATATCCCTATCATTATAACCATAGACAATATCCGTAAATAGACGCGTAAAAACATTATTCCCCAGGAATTGACCAATACCAACAAAACGATCATGAACAAATTCAGGATCAAAACAAAATAATATTAGTTTTAAAATTCTTTTATAAAACATATTCTCAAAATCACCATAAGTGGCGTTTGAAAGTCATAATATCACAAAAAAAAATTAAGCGAAGCTAACTATATTATTTGTTCGCATATTCTTGAATATACTATATATACCAAGAATCCACCTAGTATTGTTGCAAGGACAATATCTACTTGTACAATAAGACCTGTTTTTGTAAAAGCACCAATAATATATGGTAAACAATGAGAAATTGATGGTAAATGATAAATATTTGTAAATACATCATGTATAGATACAGAAAACAAAAGTACTACAGCAAATGCAATAAGGGTCATACCCTCTATGGCAATGGGCTTTGTAAAACATCGTACAAAATAAATATATTGTACCCGTCTCATGACGGCTTTTTTCATTTGTATATCTTTGTCATTCATTTTGATTTCTTATCATTACTGGTACAAGAATTCTTTCTCTGTCAAATTCTAAGGACAAATTGATTCGTCTCAATTCTTTCTTGGCTCTATGAATACGTGCTCTAATAGCGTTGTTCGATATACGTTCTTCTTTAGCAATATCTCTCTGTGGTATACCCTCGATAAAATGCCTAATAACCATTCTACGTAATAACTCTGGTAATTTGGATATCATACTTAGTACATATTCACGAGTCAGTCTCTTTTCACCATCACTCATACTAACTTCATCAGGAATTGTCTCAAGAAGTGATGGTTCTGCTTCGAAAGATACTGTCCTTCTTGCTCTATTTTTGGTATATATAGTTTTACAACGATTGACTAGTATCTTATAGGCCCAAGAAGATAGAGAAGCACCATCCAATTTCTTGAATTTCTTTGCTCCTGCATACATCCTAACAAATGCTTCCTGAACAGCATCATAAGCATCATCTTCATTCCCGAGTATAGAAAGCGCCTTCCTCATAAAAGCCCGTTCATATCGATCTACCAATTCCGCAAAAGCTTCTGGCTTGTGAATTGATATATCGAGTAGCGCCTCATCAGAAAACGCTTTCAAATTATTTGTAAATTCGGGATCGAATTTTAATATGTTTGATGATTTCTTCATTGTTTTCTACTTCTTATCTTCCTACATATTATAACCTAAGAATAGAGTTAAATGTTACTTATTGGTTGTTCTACTAAAAGTTTTTTCAATAATTCAATAATAATTGAATGAGTGCTTTTGCAAAATCCAATGCACCACCTATATTGCCAAATATTATACCCAGAATTCACTATTATTTGATCTCTGTATTTGTGTTACAATATATGTATGTATAAAATACTGATCGTCGAAGACAATGAAGCAATAAGAAAATCAATAGCTGGTGAACTTTCTCTTGAGAATTTCTCCGTAACCGAATCAGCCGACGGTGAAGATGCATTGAAAAAGATTGTGACTGAAAAACCAGACCTCATTATTCTTGATATCATTTTGCCAAAATTAAGTGGATTGGATGTACTGAAGAAAGTAAGGAATGATCCCAAAACCAAATCTATAAAGGTCATTATATTTACAAATCTTGATGCCGATGAAAAGATGCTTGCACAAATATCAGAGCTTAAACCAAATTTCTATATCAATAAAGGCAATCTGCATTTACAAGATTTACCCGAAAAGATAAGGGAGTGCATCGAATCATAGTTTCGAATTTTATTAGCAAATTATTATAAATAAATATGGATAATAAAGAACAGTATTTGTCACTCATATCGGAGATTATTGCAAAGCAAGCTGTGATCCTGGGGCCAGAGATAGCAATATTAAAGGCTAGAAATGTACAGGGATTGAAAGTCGAAGACGATGGTAAGGTGACTGATATGCAAGGTGATTATAAAGAAATCATAGAGAAACTGGTCGATGAATACGTGGCCTTGTCCGGCCAGATAGTAAGGAGCGCACTTACTTCTGTATTCACCAAGTATCCAAATATTACGAAAGTGTAATAATTATCAAAATAATATGACATTAGAAATGATTAGAAATCTAGTTCTCATAATAGGGTGGCCTATCCTCATTGGAGGGAGTCTATATCTCATCGTCAAGGGTCGCGCAGTTTACAAAATGGTAAAGGGATCAATGATAGGAAGAATCACAAAAACTTTGGTTGTAACAATGCTTGTAGAAATGTATAGCTTGGGTATTGTATGCACTTTCTATATGTTTTCTTATATAGATGGTGTATATATAGTTCTACCAGTATTTGGTGCATGGTTTATCGTTTTTGTCTGGTCAATGAAATCTTTACTTGCAGCACAAAGAGAGGCCTCTGGTTTAGCTAATGGATAATGTTTCAATTACAATTATTATTGTTATTATAGCGGCTTTAGTCGTTATATATTGTTATTATAGTCGAGAAAATCTAGAGAAAAGTATTGGCAAGAAGGAAGAGGAGATGAATAGGAAGATGTATGAGCTTGCAATACTCAAAGAATTGGGTGATAGAGCAGGATATTCTCTGGATGTTCATCAGATCATAGATATTATCACAGGATCGCTACGACAATTCATAGAATACAATGCTGTTTCATATATGTTACTTCAACCAGAGAAGATAATATTCAAGGTACATCTCGAAAAGTCAGTTCATAGGAAATTCATAAGTGATATAAAGAATCGCATGATCAATTCCCTTTCTGCTCTTCTCGACAAAGATCTTAGCAAAAGCCCGGTAGAAGAAGTCTTATCTGGCGCTATTATTATCGAGGAACTAGATGAACCTGTGAGATCTTTCTTCAACATCCCTCTCGTAATAGGTGAAAAAGTAGTTGGTGTCTTGACTGTGTCCAATACAAAGCCGGGTATGTACAAAGAAGAAGAGATGACAATCCTTTACAAGATCACTCAGCAAGCATCAAAAGCAGTTAGCAAACTAGAAGAAGTCGTGAGGAATGAGCAGAAGAAACTCAATTCTATGGTAGAAAGTATGGTTGATGGTATCGTTATGACTGACAAAGACTATAGGGTTGTAGTAGTCAATCCTTCGGCAAAAGCAATGATTGGCATAGAAGATATACTAGAGCCAACAATATTTGATTTTATAGACAATCTTGGAGGTAAATTTGATATCAGAGGCAAATTGGAAGAGAGTATAAAGCTTGGCAAAGAGCTAGATATACCAGAATCACTAATAGGCGAAAAATTCTTCCAAATAGTTGTATCACCTGTCAAAAGTGTTACAGCTATGTCTGGAGAAGAAATATTGGGTGGAGTTGTCATCTTTCATGACATAACTCGCGAGAAAGAACTCGAGCAATTGCGTAAAGATTTTACTTCAATGATGGTGCATGAATTGCGCTCACCACTAGATGGTATTAGCAAGATTGCAGATCTCATCATACGGAGAAAGTCTAGAATAAAGGCAAAACAGATTACAGATGAATATATACCAATCATTTACAAGAATTCATCAGATATGTTGCATTTGGTTAGCAACCTATTGGACGCAGCAAAAGCCGAGTCAGGTAAATATCAAATTACAAAAGAGCAGAGCGATATAAGAAAGATTGTCGAAGAAAGATTGCAATTTTATGATCCATCAGCCAAATCAGCCCATGTCACAATGTCTTCTCATATATCAAAAGATATTCCAGAATCTTTGTCTTTTGACAAGAATGCAATAACAGAAGTTTTCAATAACTTTATTTCCAATTCTCTGAAATTTTCTAGAGAAAATACAGAGATAATGCTTCAACTTTTCTTACACAAAAATGGTGATAATATAGTAGAAGAAGCCAAGAAACAAGGTATAAAGTGGTTTGTGAAAGATGATGATACTAGCATTACAAAATTGCCAGATTCTGTTATAGTATCAATTACAGACCATGGCTCTGGTATAAGTCCACAAAATATTCCACTTCTTTTCAACAAATTCAAACAATTCAAAACAACAACTCTTACTGCAGACAAGAAAGGGACTGGTCTTGGATTGGTGATAACAAAAGCGATAGTGGAGGCTCATGGTGGAATAGTAAGAGTAGCGAGTGAAGAGGGTCTAGGTAGTACATTCTACTTTAGTCTTCCAATAGAAAATACAATTATTAATCAATAATAAAACAAAATGGAAAAAATCAAAAAGATCTTGATAGTAGAAGATGAAATTGCATTCCGAAAAGTTTTCGGAGAAGAATTCAAGATGCGTGAAAAAGGAATCAAAGTACTTTCTGCTGATACTGGTGAAATGGGTCTCAAGATTGCCCTAGAAGAACATCCAGATCTTATATTTCTTGACGTTATACTCCCTATCATGAATGGCATAGAAGTCCTGAAGAAATTACGTATAGACGATTGGGGCAAGACAGCAACTGTTATTTTGCTTACACAAGTTGATGATCTCGGACATGTGGCAGAGGCAGTAGAAAATGGCGTATCAAAATACTTCATCAAGTCAGATCAGTCTATTCCAGACATTATAGATCAAACATCAAAGTATTTGGCAGATATGGAGGCTGGAAAATAGAGGTTTTTGTATCAGATAGCGCCAACAAATACTTTCTCAAATCAATTTTTTAATAGTATTATATTTTGTTTTTTCAGTTTCTTAACTTCTTTTTTAACTATACGAATATGTCTTTCTGGAGCAAGCTTTTCTGGCATTTCACCACCAATATCTACTATAGCTTTCCTCACCTTCTTACCTACTTCAAAATGCGCTCTTTGTGATTCTATATCACCTTTTATATTTTCTCTTTTCAACTTCGCTTCTGTTTGAGTAACTCTAAAAAGATTTGCACCCAATTCTTCTGAACCAGCATGGTCTAATAATTGCCCATTTGGTACATCTTTCTTTGTCTCAATTTCTTTCAAAGTCATACTATAAAGTCCTTTATAACCAGCATCATTAAATAGTCCGAAATTGGAAACTCCGGCTTGTCGTACGGTACTAAAAAGCTTCTTGTTTTTGTCTTTTACTTCATCGCGAAGATTGATTCTCTTTTCTAGGTCTGGTAAATTGTTAACGATTTCTTGTTTACGAGTTTGAACAGCAAAGTATGTTTGAGCTGAGGCAATGGCTGGTTTTGATGGATCTCCGTTTTGTGCAATGATATAACAAGCATATCTATCTAGTTTATAATCTTTAATCTTTCGTACAGCATCTTTGGGTAGACGGATCATTTTACTGATATCAGTAAAATGATCCTGTGGAAATTGTCTACTGTTAATACAGCTCTGTTTAGCCCTATTAACAACAATCTCAAAATTTTGCCAATTAGAATACCCAAGAATCTCATTCATATGAGACGATTATACTCCATTTTTTCTTTCGTCAACACTAGGCAGGAAAGAAAGTTTATGATGTTTTACACGACCTATGCTCACCATCAATACAAAGAACTTTGTTGATATAACACTATAAACTATTCTGGCATTTAAAAAACTTGAGCCGAGAGAGGGACTTCTGATTGTGGCGTAAGATAGATCGTCTCACCTTTTTCATTTTTTACTCCTAAAACAAGAACTTCTGATTTTTCAGGCCCCATTTGTTTTATACCAAAATTAATTATGGCAACTATCTGTTTACCAACCAATTCTTCTTTTGAATAGTTACGATAGGCACCACAAGAAACTCTTGAGCCTATATCTGATCCAAAATCAATAGTTATACGATAGGTTGGTTTTTTGGTTTTCGCATCTTCGACATTAGTAATTTTTCCTATACGTATATCCAACGTTTCAAAATTATTAAATGAAGTTATTTCTTTCATAATATTTATTATACCTTACGAACTGGATGTCTGTCACGATATTAAAACCATTTTAACTCAATTTTTCTAGAAAGTAAGTAATGTCATTCTCGGGTGTAATCTGGTATGATGTACCTCCTAAGTTAACGAAAGACATGCAGGCCTTTGGTGAATTATCAATAAGAAAACATTCGTTTATAGGTACATTTAGTGACGTTGCATATTCAGTAAATAAAACTCCCTTAGAATCCTCTTTCAGTTTGCCAGCAAAAAATGAATTATTTATGTGATCAAAATATCGATCTAAATGTAGGCTTGGAACAGTGAACCTTGTAAAACTATCCATATTCCCTGTTATCAAGATGACTGTATACTTGGTTCGTAATGAATTCAGTTTATTAAGAACATCCTCATGAATATGCATAGTCTCGCAGTCTCGAACAAATAATTCCCATAATTTCATAAATGGCATACCTATTTTATCAGCAAGCATAGAATTCACTTCTTCGGCAGTGTATTTCCCTCTCATCCAATCATTCACAAGGGTGCTTTCTTTTCCAAATATAAAACTCTGTACAACCTCAAAATCTCTCGGAGAAAGACTCCTCCAATATTTATCGAAGCATATTGTTCCATCAAAATCTACAAAAATAATCGGCTTTGATTTCATAAAAACTTGGCTGCGGGCCAGGGATTCGAACCCCAATATCCTCCTTCAAAGGGAGAAGTCCTGCCGTTAGACGAGCCCGCAATTTTCTACTATACCTTGAACCCAGCCTGCAATCTTGCGATTCAGACTTGAACTCGCTTTTATGTTAACTCGTAAAAGTCCATTATACAAGTCTCAGACCTGCAATACTAACCACAAATCCTGACTACTGCCAATTCTAGTGGCAAAACATCTATGACTGCGCGCCGTATTCCACTATTTGCTTCTAGGAGTATGACTATCATGTTCGGAGTCACAGTTTTTTCTTTTGCTCTTAGAGATATGAAATCCCAATCTTCTAGAGATACGCGTGACTTTATCGTTGTAGCCGAAGATGCCATATGAGTAGTGAGTAATATAAAACGCAATTTTTCGAGAACGAGAGTGAGAAATATAGATACAGATACACCAGCATTTTCTATATCGCCCAGTGCTTCTAGTGCCTCATCTACATCTTTCTTTGTAATAGCAATGATGAAGCGATTGATAATATCTGCTTTGGGTGCACCTGTAATAGCTGACACTTCTTCTAGGGAAATCTTCTTATCAGATGACATGCCAATTATCTTTTCGAGCATTCCTAGAGCATCCCTGAATGATCCATCACCGAGTAGAGCAAGAAGGTCTGCCACACCGCCCTCTAGAATATAACCTTCTTTCTTTGCAATATTCATTATCATTTTGGACAAGACATCGCGAGAAGGTTTCCTGAATGAAAATGTTTGGCAACGGGAAATGATAGTTTCTGGTACTTTGTGAATCTCTGTTGTAGCTAGTATGAATATTGCATGCTTGGGTGGTTCTTCTAGAGTCTTGAGCAATGCATTCCAAGCCTCTTTTGTTAGCATATGCACTTCGTCAATAATATAGACTTTATAAGGAGAAGAGAAAGGCATTGCGCTCACATGCTCTCTTATCTCTCTTATATCATCTATTCCCCTATTTGAAGCAGCATCAAATTCATATATATCTTCATCTTTGACATCGAGTTCATGGGCCACAATCCTAGCAACACTCGTCTTCCCAGTTCCTCGTGAACCAGAAAAGAGATATGCATGAGATATTTTTTTATTCTTTATTGATCCTTCAAGGACAGAGACAATATGGTCTTGTCCTATCACTTCCTTGAAAGTCTTTGGTCTATAAGTTCTATATAGTACTGTCATAAATTCAGTTTACTACAAAAATAGGATCACCGCATTATTCACTATTAGATAACAAATAGTTTATAACTATCTTTTTTGTTTCATCATAATCATTTGCACCCATTAGCTTTATCCTCAACTCCTTCGCCCCATCCCAACCACTGACATATGCCTTGAAATGTTTCTTCATCGTATCGAAATTCTTCATGCCCTTGAATGTCTTCTCGAAAAGTTTGGCATGCTCAAGCATTATTTTTAGTCTTTCCTTAGGAGATTTTGAAGAATTAATGTAAGATGGCCGACCCCTCCTCGGCGCGACGAAGTGTCTCACATTCGGCTTCGCCTCGTTCGACACTTGTCGTCGCCTGCGACGGGGTCGGCCCAAATCCTGTAAATCCTCAAAAAGCCACGGTTTACCAAAAATACCTCGTCCTATCATGATACCATCACAACCATATTGTTTTGCTTTTACGATACCATCTTCCACTGATACAACATCACCATTCCCTATGATCAATGTTTCTGGACTCATCTTATCTCGCAACTTAACAATTTCTGGCATCATATCCCAATGTGCCCCCACTTCTGACATCTCCTTCCTTGTCCTCAAATGAACAGTGAGAGCGGGCAACCTTTGTTCCAGCAATAGTCTGATCCAATCCATGTCAATCTTATTGTAACCAAGTCGAGTCTTCACTGATATAGGTACATTGTTGGTCACGGATTGTGTTTGGTCAGCCCCCCCGACACTTCGCGGAGCGAGCCTTACCAGCGGGGTGCGATTGGCTCGCGGAGTGAATGTGTCGGGGGGGCTGACCAACCCACTTCGTCGCGCCGAGGAGGGAGCACCCCACCGATTAGGCTCGCTACACGATGTGTCGGAGGAGCTGACCCACCCACTTCTAGCCGCATAAATAATTTCAATTGCTCGCTTTGGATCTTTCATCATAGATGCGCCACCACCACCCTTTTCTACAGACCTATCAGGACAACCCATATTTATATCTACCCCATCAAAACCCAATTCACATACAAGTCGCACTGCCTCCCTCATCTTCTCTGGATTGGATCCAAAGAGTTGCGCTACAATAGGTTTTTGTTTTTTCGAAAATTTGAGATCTATGAGCAATCTATCTCTTCCGCTCGACATCAAACCATCAGCAGAAACAAACTCTGTCCACATAACATTTGGCTTTCCATATTTTGCTATCATTTCCCTAAAAGCAAAATCTGTCACATTTGCCATGGGTGCAAGAGCAAAAAACGGTTTTGGTAATTCTTGCCAGAATGATTTTATTTGTCTTTTATTCATATATTTCCGAGGCCTACCCTCGACATTTCCTACCTTATCTTTTCTAGAAGTTTCAAGAGGTCTGCATCTCTAGATATACTGCCGAGAAGTACTATTGCATAAATATTTTTATTTGGCCCCAATACAAAGAGTGAAGCTGATGTCATATCCGCTTCTGGTGTATAACCATTCTTGCCACCAGCATATGTAGACCAATTCAAGAAATGAGTAGGATTCACCCAAGTATGACTCTTTATAGTCTTTGCTTTGAAAGAAGTAATATCGATCACTTCTCTATCATTCTTTCTTATCCAATCTAGTATGATAGCGAGATCTCTTGGAGTAGAAACATTATTCTCTGAAAGTCCAGAAGGATCAGTAAAATATGTTCTGTATGCACCTATAGATTGGACAAAATCATTCATGGCATCGATAAACTTTTTTCTGCCATAATCTCGTGCAAGTGCCTCCGCAGCATCATTTGAGGAAACCATAAGAAGTGGATAATAGAGATCCTTGGCAAGTAAAGTTTCTCCAGTCTTAAATTGAGCAGTATTACCATATGTATCCATAATCTCTTTTGTGATAGTCACTCTCTCATCAGGATCTATTAGTCGCCTTGCAACCACTGCTGTTATCAATTTTGTTATAGATGCAATAGGTTTTATAGTATCCAAATCATTCTCTATCACAATTCCACCCAGAGTTAGATTTTGAACTATATAACCTTTTGCAGTGATATGATCTTCTGACGTTCTTGGCAAAGACTCTGTAGCTGCATGCAATAGATTTTCTTCTTCAGATGCTGTATATCTTATGATTCGCTTTACACCAGAAATAGAAGTTCCATCTTTTGGTTGTTTAACCTTATTTGCAAAATTGCCAAAGTATCCAAGGAGTGACATCAAACCACTAATAAGGAGAATTCCAATTATAATTGTAGCCAAGCCACCAAATAGAATGATAAAGAATTGTTTCATTTGACTTCTCTCCAGAATACATTTGATCCATAACGCAAGTCAATCGAATCAAATCTTATTGTTCCTTCAGAACTATTTGGAGAATTGAATATCCTCTTCCAAAAAGAAATCAAATTACTCAATTGATTGTCCAGACCATTCTCTTCATTGAAATATATTACAATTGTCGACGCTGTAGAAGATATATTATTACCTATTCTATTCTTGGCATATAGTTCATACTCACCTTCTTCTTTTACCAATACACCTTTCGCATCTATTCCGCTTGATTTTGATGTTTCAATAAATTCTTTGAGTGAAGCAAAAGGTATAGAGCGAGGAATATAGGAACCGATAACATTTATTTTCTTATCTTCGAAAAGGAAAGGTATATAATATTTTGACAAATTTTTCATTGTATCTGTAGATGTTGCTATATCAAATATATATCCATCCATATCAGAGAAAAAACAAGAATCCAATTCATCTTTTGGTGATGGTTCTGTCATCAGATTTGGCAGATTTGCACATATGGTAGCAAATGGTATTTTTTCTTTTATTGTAAGCAATATTTTATGTAGTCCATTACGCTTTACATTTACATCCAAAACTTTTGCTGAAGTATTCTTGACTATATCTTTAATACTACTTTTGGGATATATAAAGCTATTTGACTTCGAGAATAAACCGAGATATTCACCCCCTATTGCCTGATATGCTACAGCTACTAGTTCAGCACTTGTTCTTGCATCTGTACCAGATACTTCAATATCATTTATAGTAAATACTCCTATATGAGTAAGACGGGATATGACAAAAAGCCAAGAGACAATAATGACGATTACAAGGAGAAAAATCCACCACATTCGTTTGCGTCGATTGTGGATAAATTTTAATGATTGTTTATTTACGATACGACGATTATTGCTTATATTCATATAGCATTTAGGATTGCAATATTCGTTTACGGCTTTTTTATAATATCTTTGCCAAAATACTTCACAAGCGCTTTGGGTATAGTTATACTGCCATCAGAATTTTGGAAATTCTCAACCATTGAAACAAGGATGCGTGGCGTCGGTATAGCCGTAGAATTGAGAGAGTGTGCATAGCGTAGTACACCAGATTCATCTCGATAACGGATATTGAGTCTCCTTGTTTGGAAATCATGGAAATAAGAGGCCGATCCTATTTCACGATATTTTTCTTCTTTTGGAACCCAGAGCTCTACATCGTACTTTTTTACTTGACCCAAGCCTAGATCACCACCACAATTTGCTACAGTTCTATAAGGGATGCCCAAGATTTCTATAAATTCTTCAATATTCCTGTTTATTTCTTCATGCAACTTTACAGACAATTCATGATTTGCTTCACATAGTATGACTTGCTCGAGTTTGTAAAATTCATTTACGCGTATGAGACCTCGAACATCTTTGCCATGCGCCCCAGCTTCACGCCGATAGCAAGGTGAAAAACCCAAATATCTTTTTGGCAGAGAATCATTTTGCAATACTTCATCTGCATGAAGACCCATAAGCGATACTTCGGAAGTTCCGATAAGATAGTCACCGTCTTGTGTCTTGTATAAATCTTCTTCTCCTTGTGGCAAATATCCTGTACCAAAGAGGTTTATCCTGCGAACAATAGTTGGAGGAATAATTGGTATAAAATCTTTTGCAGAGAAAAAGTCCAAAGCAAAATTCCATATTGCAAAACATAGTCTTGCTCCATCTCCTGTCAAGAAATAGCCACGGAAGCCATGAACCTTTGCACCTCTTTCAAGATCAACCATATTCAGATTTGTCATGAGATCTATATGATCTTTTGATTCAAAGTCAAACTTTGTCTTTTCGCCCCATGTTTTTATTTCTTGATTCTCTGAATCATCTTTGCCGTCTGGTACAGACATATCTGGAATATTTGGTACGAGAAGCATCATATTCTGCCAATTCTTCATGACTTCTTTCAATTCTGTCTCATATTTTTCCAATTCTATTTTGACCACCTTCATTTCTTCTATCATTCCCATACGCTTTTCAGCATCTTCTGCTTTTGCAATTTTATCATTTGCAGCATTTTGCAATGCACGCTTCTCTTCTGCAAGAGTCATGAGTTTTCTCCTCTTATCGTCAAGTATTACAAGTTCATCAATCCTAAAATCAATTCGCTTTTTCTTTGCCGCTTGATTGATGAGATCTTTATTTTCACGAATAAATTTGATATCCAACATATATGAATAGTGTATCATATTTTATTTTATGGTACGATATGTGTGTTCAGGAAAACAGGTTGTGTACAATTCCCTCGTCGGGGATTTGTATAGAGCCTGTTTTTTACAATAAATATGAACAACTACAAAATACAAAAGATAGAAAAGGCCAATTATCCCCTTTTATTGCAACAAATATCACGTCTTCCAGAAACAATGGATATGATAGGCTCTTTACCGTCGGACGACAATAAATTCCTATGTGTCATAGGTTCTCGCGACTTTAGTTTCTATGGTAGAGATGCTTGTCGCAAACTTTTGAATGGTTTGCAAGGATATCCTATTGTCATAGTATCTGGCCTTGCTTTGGGAATAGATTCTATAGCGCATGAAATAGCATTGGAGAGTGGACTCAAGACAATATCTTTTCCTGGATCCGGCTTGGGAGATAGTATCATACACCCTTCATCAAAACGCAATCTCGCCAAAAAGATAGTAACATCTGGAGGAGCATTATTGTCACCCTTTGAAATAGATCAACTAGGTACCAATTGGACATTCCCTACCAGAAATCGTCTTATGGCAGGAGCTTCACATGCAACTCTTATCATAGAAGCAAGACATCGTTCGGGTACACTCATCACAGCTGACTATGCAGCAGAATTTGGTAGAGATATTATGGTCGTACCAGGATCTATATTTTCAGATCTATCATATGGTCCACATATGCTTATGCGTCGTGGTGCAATACCAGTCGCTTCCTCAGACGATATTCTAGAGGCTTTGGGATTTAGGATCAAGAGAAAAGACGGTCCATCTCCTGCATTACCAAATTTTAGAGAAATGTCATTGTCTAATGAAGAAAGAGAGATCGTTAACAGTCTACGCTCACAAAATCTATCATCATCTGATCTTATAGAGAAAGTCTCTTTATCACCTTCTCGATTCAATACAGCTATATCAGAGCTTGAGCTTCAAGGTATTATAAAGTCAGAAAATGATATCTATAGTCTGGCTTAATAAAAATTTATTTATTCTTAGAAAGAAGAGATTCTATTATCTTGAGAGTCTTTTTTATATCTCTTAAACTCGTATTTCTACCAAAAGAGAATCTCACAGAGGTCTTACTATTTGCATTCATTGCTTTCAAGACGAAAGATTCATCACTATCATGGAGACAAGAACTTCTGGTCGAACATGCTATACCTCTAGTATCTAGTTGTAATACAAAAAATTCATTGTCTATACCAGGAATAGAGACATTTACAATATGTGGTGATGCTTCTGCATCCCCTCCATTTACCACTACTTCATGGCAAATATGTCTCAAACCTTCTATAAAATATTTTTTGATATCATTTACCCTAGCCCTTTCTTTATTCTTATTATTCCCAATGAGTTCAATAGCCTTTGCAAAAGCATTTATCCCTCCTATATTTTCTGTACCAGAACGCATTCCACCTTCCTGACCACCTCCAAAAATAATTGGTTTTATTGGCGTATTTCTCCTCACGTACAGAGCACCCATACCCCTTGGCCCATACATTTTGCCACTATCAAGAGTGAGTAGATCCACACCCAACTTTTCTACATTGATATCTAGATACATTGCTTGTCCAGCATCTGTATGAAATATTGGATAGATATTTCCTACTAAATTACTCTGTCTAGTTTTCCTTATAACTTTTGCAATTTCTCTTATCGGCTGTATTACACCAGTTTCATTATTGACCATCATGATAGAAACTAAAATCGTATTTGTTTTTATTTTTCTTTGAATATCGTCCAAGTCAACAGTGCCTTGATTACTTACATAAACATCATCAACTTTGACTCCTCTCTTTGCCAATTCTGCGAAACATTCATTCACAGATGAATGTTCAATTGCACTTTTCACAATATGCATATCTTTATAATCTACTCCTGTACTGTGCAAAGCTTCGACTGTTCCAAGTATTCCCATATTGTTCGCTTCTGTTCCACCAGAAGTAAATACGACCTCATCAGGATGTGAAGAGATAAAGTTAGCAATAGTCTTTCTGGCTTCAACCAATGCATTCTTGGCCAAAACACCTTCTTTATACCAAGAAGAAGGATTTGCATACTTTGCTTTGGAATACTTCTTATATTCTCGCAAAACCCGCCTGTCCATAGGCGTTAGAGATGCATAGTCTAGATATATACGTTTCATAATTAGAGATATTAGCACAAATATGCAATAATATTTATATGAATATATTTTCAAATATAGATCCCCTACTTTTGGGTTTTATTATCCTTACTGTTGCAACACTCATATTACTTGGCATCGTCCTTTGGCTTTTATTTCGTATGCGTCGTTTTCTTATAGGATTTGATTCGAAACATGTTGGTGATTCGCTCAATTTCGTTTCTTCAGAATTGAATGAATTGAAAACATTTAAAAATGAACTTGAAAAATATTTATCTAGCGTAGAAAAGAGATTGCAGAAAAGTGTTCAAACGGTCAAAACAGTTCGATTCAATCCATTCAAAGGAACTGGTGGTGGTGGTAATCAGAGTTTCGCTACATCTTTCTTAGACCAAAGTGGCGATGGTGTAGTCATTTCAAGTTTGTATTCTCGTGACCATATAAGCGTCTTCTCAAAGCCGATCAAGAAGCATGCATCCGAATTTGAACTATCAAATGAAGAGAAAGAGGCGATAAAGAAAGGCTAAATATTTCGTATTTGACAGATCACTAATTTAGGTGATATAATAGCCACGGAGACGGAGAACAGTATGACCATAAACCTAAGAAGGGCGGTTCCGTGTAGCCCGCACGGTTGGTTTACATTGCTGAGACTTGTCACTAGTGGCAAGGTTCAAATAGTGAACGATCAGATCGTGACGAGTAGCGGAAAGAGTACAAACTTCTGGTCAAAACCTGTAACTAGGAATAAACCAGAAAGTTTAGAGTCTCGAGTCCAGCGTGGCAGACAGTGTTTGCCACCCGAAGATCGAGGATAACACTGTACACGTAAGCCAAAGGGACTTCCGTGTGAGAAAAAGAGGGCGGCTGATATCAGTACCGCCCTTTTTCAATTGTCCAACGGGAGGACTAACCTTCCGTTGTTACGAAATCAAACTGGCCACTCTTCGACCATGAGCAATGACTTCCCTTTATACAATTCTTGCCAAATCTCTTCAGTTACATATGGCATAAATGGATGCAATGCACGCAATATTTTATTCAATGAAACTAATAATATTTGTTTGCGTGACATTATCTCTTCACTATTCCCTTCCTCAAATATTTTTTTACTACTCTCGAGTATAACATCAGCAAACTTGTGCCAGATATAATGATATAGTTTCTCACCAGCGAGATAATATCGGAAATTCTCAATATCATAAGTTATATCAATAAGCATATTGTCTCTCTCTGCACAATATCCAGCATCTATTTCTGTATAATCATTAAAACCTTTTATTATTTCTATTCCATCTGTAGAAGCAATTACAAACCTCGCTATATTCCATATCTTATTGGAAAAATTCTTATATCCCTTCACCTTGTCTGGAGAAAGTTTCATATCATTTCCAGGCCCAGTACCAATGATGAGAGAAAGACGAGTTGCATCTCCTCCATACTTCGCGATCATATCCAATGGATCAATTATATTATCGAGTGACTTGGACATCTTCCTGCCCTTGCCGTCTCGTACTAGGCCATGTAGATATACAGTCCTGAATGGAACTTCACCCAAGAGACATCCTGTCATGAGGATCATCCTTGCGATCCAGAAGAAGAGTATGTCATAGCCAGTTTCCAAGACACTTGTAGGGTGAAAAACTTTCAAATCATCTGTCTCTTCTGGCCAGCCCAAAGTCGAAAATGTCCATAGTCCAGAAGAAAACCATGTGTCGAGTGTATCTTCATCTTGCGTCCACCCTTCCCCCTCTGGTCTCTCATCCCCAACAAAAATTTCTTCCCTATCTTTGATCTTTGATTTTTTATCTTTGATCTTATACCACACCGGCACCCTATGCCCATACCATATTTGTCTCGATATACACCAATCATGCAGATTTTCTATCCAGTGAAAATATGTCTTTTCGAATCTCTCTGGAATGATCTTTATCGCACCACCTTCGACACCTTTCTTCATAATCTCTTTCAAAGTTGTTTCTTGTCCACTATTTATCCCAGAAATGTTAGAGTGTTCTAGCTTGAACTGCTTATTAACAGCAACGAACCATTGATTCATTATTTGTGGTTCGATCATGCCAGAAGATCGATCAGCAATCGCAATATTGTGAATATAATCTTCTTCTTTTGCGATGAGACCTTTTACACGCAATTTCTCCACAACCTTTGACCTTGCATCCCCTATCTTGAGTCCAGCAAATTCGCCTGCAATAGGTAAAAGTCTTCCATGAAAGTCAATTATTTGTTCTTTGTCCAGTCCATGTCTTTCAGCTATTTCAAAGTCGACAGTACTGTGCCAAGGGGTGATAGTCATAACTCCTGTACCAAATTCCATATCGATAGATTCATCTTTTATGACAGTTGCAGTTATCGGGCCATTTATCCATTCAAGGTCAATCTTTTGACCATGTTTATACTCTGCATATCTTTTATCACTCGGATGCATGACAACATATTTATCACCAAACTTTGTCTCTGGTCTTGCTGTACCGATAGTGAAGGGCCCGTATTTGAAATAATAAAACTTGGCTTTTTCTTCTTTGTACTCGATTTCATCATCCGATATAGTCGTCTGACCCTTTGGATCCCAATTGACTATTCTATGTCCACGATATATGAGACCCATATCATACATTTTTTTGAATGCAGTATTTACAGCAAATGTTCTCTTTTCATCCAATGTAAAAGCTTCTCGAGACCAATCTATAGATGCACCCATCTTGCGTATTTGATTGACTATAGTATCGTGACTCTCCTTTGCGAAGGCATCAACTCTTTTCAAAAATTCTTCACGACCAAGATCTTTCCTGTGCTTTTTCTCTTTTTTCTCAAGCTCTTTCTCTACTTTGGATTGTGTGGCAATAGCTGCATGGTCTGTACCGGGCAACCAGAGAGTCTTATAACCTTTCATTCTTTTGTATCGTATCATTATGTCTTCGATAGCAAGCATAGCAGCATGTCCCATATGTAGCGTTCCAGTAACATTTGGTGGTGGCAGAACGATAGAAAATGGTTCACCCTTCTGGTGTCTCTCTGGCAATTTGTCGGGATTGAAATATCCACTATCTTCCCACATTTTGTATATCTTATCCTCTGTCGCAAGAGGATCGTACGGCTTCAAAAATTTAGGGTGTACATTGTCGTCCTTTATTTCTTTATCTATTTTCTTATTCATAAGCTAAATGGTATCAGAAAAGAAAGTCCGAGGCGAGGCCGATAGATATACACAGGTAAAGCTTTACAAATGAATCTTATATATCTAATATTATCTCTAGATGTGGGTACACTCGTTGGATCGTTCATACGCGAAGGTCGTAACCAATGCCTAGATGGGCGACCTATTGCCTTGACCATTCACAGCGAAGAATGAGAGGACGTTTAAACGCCTCGTCCAGTTCCATACCTTGGAGATGATGTTTAGCTCCGTGGAACAGAGATTACCCCGTCTTCCGACAGCCCTGCTGCGCACTTCGTTGCAGCAGGGCTTTTATTATTTCTAGCTTGACTTATCGACTCTTTAATCGTAGATATATATTCATAAAAATGTAATAAACTATCTCTTATCCTTTCTCTCCAAGATCATAAAACCATCTATAACTGCTTCACATAGAAAGTCCTCGAGCTGACTCATATCGTCTTTAGTCTGCGCCTTATAGAGATACATATAATAAAGTCGCTTCTGTTCCTGACGAATAATTGCAGGCGCAATATTTTCTTTGAGTAGCATTGCATTCATGAACAGTCGGCCGATGCGTCCATTGCCATCGGAGAATGGGTGGATCTGCTCAAATTTGGCATGAACCGAAGAAGACAAGCTGATAATATCCTTTGTGTCTTCCGATACCCGAGCAAAGACTTCTCCAATGAGCTTACGAATGCTCATATGATTAGCTGTTGGCAGATTGACTCCGGTGATCCGAACACCATGATTTCTGTAAGCACCTGCATCTGGACGGATTCCGTTCATGAGAATACTGTGTAATTTCAAGATTAGATTTTCATCAATTTTCTCGTCTTTCAGGATATGTCCAAACAGATAATTCAACGCTGTTTGGTGATTCTTTGCTTCAAGCTGTTCTGTCAGACTCTTGTCAGGCAATGCCGCATTATCAAAAAGAATAGCAGCAGTATCAGGCTCGGTAAGGGTGCTACCCTCAATGCTGTTGCTATGATATGTAAGCTTGAGGATGAATTGGTCACGGATATCAGGGTTATTCAAAATTTCTTGGATCACATTCTTGTGCTCGCTAGATTTTTGCTCAATAGCTTTTTTCTTTGCAGTAAGTTGATCAGCTGGAATAACTTTCTGCCCAGTTATCTCCATGAATAGCTCGTCTATAACGGCTAGTGCTTTTGCTCTCGGTTCCGACTTGCCAGTCCACCAACTGTTGAATGCAGCAAAAGACACGCCAACCCGTTCGGCTAATTTGGTTTGGGTTAGTCCCAGCATTTTCTGAATAATCTCGAGCTTTTGACGAGTGGTCATGTTGGTAAACGGCCTAAATACCGAATATAAACATATTACCAAACTTTATAAAGTTATGCAAAATACTAAATTCTTATAAAGTTTGAATGTGACCCTACCGGGAATCGGTCCTTACAGGACCAGTACCACAATTGAGATTTTCAGAGCGAAGCGAATGAAAATATCCAAAAGGTGTACTGACCCTGTAAGAGTGCTCTGCTCGCCCGCACACAGGAGTGGTCTGAAGAGGAATGCGTGCGGGCTCCCATTTTTTTGGCGGGATTTGGGAGGACTACAAACCTTGTTATTTTATTTCTAATTTCTTAATTGATGGATTATTTATCAAAGATCTCATTTGTGATATCGCTATTTCATTGAGTTTGGCGAGTCTCAAGGGTTGAGAAACTCCCTCAATAATGTATTGTGCATTGAGTGATTCTAGATTTACAAGCACTACAAGTTGCTCAACAGTTGCATAATCTCTCACATTTCCTTGTTTATCTTTATTTTTATCTCGCCACTCTTTTGCGCTTAAACCGAATAGAGCGACATTTAAAATATCCGCTTCATTGGCATATAAAATAGTTGAGGAAATATGGCTTATCTTGGGAGGTATCAGATGTGCCTTGATAGCATCTGTATGAATACGATAATTAACTTTTGCTAGTAATCTTTTTACATCCCAGCCCGTTTCTATTCTTATCTTTTCTTCATCTTTTAACCTTTGGAACTCTTTGATTAAGTAAAGTTTAAATTGAGGACTGATCCACATGCCAAATTCAAAAGCGATGTCTTTATGTGCAAATGTGCCTCCATACCTACCAGCAGTAGCCTTGAGACCTATCGCCCTAGTCTTTTGCACCCATTCTTTAGCGCTGATTTTGAAGCTGTTAAGCCCTGCTTGGCTTTTAATTGTGGCGAATTCGCCATAATTAAAATCGGGGTTGTTTATACTCTCCCATATTCCCAGAAATTCAACAGTATTCCTATTTCTGAGCCAATCAGCAATAAAAAAATCACCATCTTTTGCCTTGAGCATTTCTGTGAGAGACAGGTAATCTTGGCCGTCTTTTGAGACAACTGATATTTTTGTGCCTGAAACTATGATTTTTTTGTTTATTTCAGCCATATTATTAGATAGCATTATATCATTTGTTCAGATTTTATAGTATAGAAAATAAAATTGGTGAAGATTATCGTATATCAGAGTATTGTAAAGATCATCGCATTTTCAATTTTTCCAGAAAAAATCTCCCAAATTCTTTGTTTAAATCAATTATCCATTTAACTGCATCTTTTTCTTTATCTAAATCCTCAAATCTTTCATCTTTATATTTTTTCTGAAAATGAAAAACTCCATTTCTGTATTGTCTAAGTAAATTGGTATATTTTGATCTCAATAAATCGTCAATAACTTGATCTTTAAATTTTAATTCTCGCCACCCTTCGATTACTACATATAACATTCCATACCACAACGACATATACATTATAGATGTTATTTCAAATTCATCTTTAGAAGTTTTATTCTTATTTTCCAGAATATTCTGAAAATCTACACGCAGTTTGTTAGCCCAAGTATAATAACGATGTAGAGTGATGAGAGAATCAGTCGTCATACGAATTAGTAATCTACAGTCTCATCACACACATACAACCCGTCTGGACTATTTGGTACTTTACAATTTTTTCCACACTCAAAATCGTCATTGGGATTATTTCGTCGCTGCTTGGTGTTTGTAGCCCAAGCGAGGCATGAAGCACGATTATCAAATTGTGGGCTATAAATATATTGGTCTGTGCAAGTTAAACAACCATTAGGATAGTAAAATCCGAGCCATGTTTCTTTTCCACCCCAAAAGAAGTAAATCCCAGCGACAATAAGAACAATAATAATTACACCTTTATATTTCATATTGTTTTTTCTTTAATTTGTTCATAATTTTATGAACAATATTTTAATATTAAATCAATTATCATTGGAATTAAAGGCATTAGTATGGCAACACCAATAGCTACAAGTGACAGATTACGATTACTTTCAATGTTTTTCTCGGTTTCAATTTTATATGCCCTAATAAAATCAGTTAAATTAGCAATTTAAATATTATTTACATTACCCTGTATATCTCGAATATGATCTTTTGCTCTTTGATATTCCTCAGAATTAATTGTCGAACTATTCCGAATTTCTACCTACTCCTCTTGGCTTTTTTTACTTGAATTTTCCATAGGTCTAATACCCGACACAGCTTCCCATGGCTAAAGTTCCCGATGGAATACCGAGTATGCTCACAGTTTTTGTATATGTAGAAACACCAGTTTTTTTGTAGATAGTATGAGTTGATAAATAATTTTCACCAGTTCCATCAAGATAGACAAATTTTTCAGAATCATCAATTATTTTATAGATCGGAACATTTGTTATAGATCGCGTTGAATCTATATAACTCAATTGTCCCACTTTAGGATCCTCAAGTTTTGAAAAAGTAAAAATTATAGGATTTGTTTCAGGTTGCGATATGTTGTGAGAAATTTCACTATTTAAATAATTAGCATTCAAAACTTGAGGATAAGTACAAGTTATTTGAACAGCAGAAGAAACATTTGTTTCAGAAAATGATTTTTTTATCTCGGTTGAGTCGCTACTTTTTTTAGTAAGGGAAAAAATAACAAATATACCTATGAGCAATAGCAGTAAAATCATAAACCAATTTTCTTTTAATTTCATATAATTGTTTTATATTTCTAAACACTTCAGAATATAGGTATCCGACTGTGGTCCTCCACTTATACCCATACCCATTGTCTTTGTATCAAAACCAATCCCCTTTTCCTTGTTAATTGTTACTGTCTCAATTAAACCACTAACGGGATAGGTTCGCACGATAACAAGATAGCTTTCGTCATCTTGTATTACAGCATAGTCAGCCCCAAAAAATTTAGCAGTTTTATCTTCTACATAGAGTACTTGTTTTTCATGACCTTCAGCTATTTTTACATAAGATTCATCAATTAAAAAATCTCCTGTAACAATGGCTGAATAGTAAGTAGTTTGACAATCTAGACCATAACGACCAATTTTAACAATTTTTGTCTCTACCAGTTTAGGTAACTCTATTTCTTTGTCTAGAACATTAGTTAATTTGATATCTTTACCGTTGCTATTCAAAACAAAAACTGTTGCTCCTACTGTTAGAGCTATTAGGATTAGTATTTTTAAAGCATTTTCCTTTGACCAATTCATATCATTTAAAGTTATTTAATAAAATACCCAATATCCTTCCCATAAATCTTCGCAAAAGTCTGAAGTTCAACAACATCAACTCTCTGCTGTCCTGATTCGATATTAGAAATATGCGATTGTGGACGCCTCAATTTTTTTGCAACTTGTATCTGTGTCAATCCTTTCTCCTCGCGAGCTTTACGCAATCGCTCAACAAAATAAGCATATTCTTTGGTTCTGATTGACTTAGTCATAATGATACTATCATCTATCTAAATAATCAATATCCAAAGTTTAGATATTATGATATTCTGTATTTAAGGATTCCCCCTGCCAAAAAAGAATGGGAGCCCGCACGCATTCCTCTCCAAACCACTCCTGCGTGCGGGCGAGTAGAGCACCCCGCTTCACTTTCTCCAGATAAAAAAGTGGCGGGGTGCTTCAAGAATTCCTTTGGAAGAAAATTCGAGCAAATGATACAATTACATCACCAAGAGAAACTTCTTCAGTTTCTGCATTTTGGAACGATTTTGGCTTCCACAAAATCGCTCTGCTATCTTAAATCCTACAATGTTTCTCTTGGTGACCCTACCGGGAATCGGTCCTTACAGGACCAGTACCCCAATTGGATTTTCTCTTCGTCCTGCGGACTCGATAAAATCTCAATCGGGCTTCGATTCCCAGAGCCTCCCTACGGTCAAAAAAGACTGGAATAATCCAGTCTTTTTTGACCGAGTGACCCTACCGGGAATCGAACCCGGATTACTGCCTTGAGAAGGCAATGTCCTAACCGTTAGACGATAGGGCCCTTAGTACCACAATCACTTCTTCTCCAACCATTCTTTCTCTTGTCGCACAAGGAGTTTATCTGCTTTCTCGGGATTTTTCAAGAGAGCTTTTGTTATACGCTCTAGTCTAGGACTCTGTGATCCTTTTATAAGTACAACATCACCAGTTTGAATCAAAGATTTGACATAAGGTATAGCATCTATTGAGCAGTCAAAGGATATTATCCTTTCTTTTTCCATACCATTTGCCAATGCTTCTTCTCCTATCATCCTTGCTCTAGGTCCAACTGTTATCAAAATATCAGAAATCTTCGAAACAACTTTTCCTACCTTCCTATGTTCTTCCGTAGAATATTTTCCAAGCTCCATCATATCCCCCAATATAGCTATTCTTCTACCTCTACACTTCGATTCTTTGAGAGTTTCGAGGGCAGAGACTACCGCATCTGGTGATGAATTGTAAGTATCATCAATTATTTGAGAACCATTCACTCCATCCAATACATTCATACGCCCCCTAGGTGATTCATATTCATACAAGCCTCTCATCATATCATCGACAGAAAGTCCTCTGACTTTGCCGACAGCTATAGCAGCAAGTAGTGGATACATCTGTTGCTTCCCTAACACCCTATCTATCTTCACCGTCTCTATGCGACCAGAGAAATTCATCTTGAAAGTAAATCCTTCATTCATACCTTTTACTTCATAGTCAAAACCTCTTATATTTGCATTTTCTGCTGTACCGAAAGTCAGTACTTCAAATTTCTTCTTTGAATTCTTTTTTATTATATTGCCTATAGATGCAACCTTATTGTCATCTGCAAATAGTAATAGTGTTCCACCATCTTTCAGGGCTTCCCCCAAAGCCATCTTTTCTTCGAAAACTTGCTCTGGTGATTTGAAAAATTCTACATGTACTGGCATATCACTTATCTTTGTAATAACTGCAATATCTGGATGAAGCCATTTTGTAATCTTCTTTATATCACCTGGATGATCTGCACCAACTTCTAGGATCAATAGATTTGGATATTCTTGGTTAATTAATATAAGAGATAATCCTTGAATAATATTCTGTACCCATAGAGAAATACTATACCAAGCATTCGGAACTCCAATGATAGTGAGAGGCAAGCCGATATCACTATTTAGACTCTTTTCACTTTTCCTTACAAAGCCACCACTATTCCGAAGCATTGCATATATAGCATCTTTTGTAGAAGTTTTGCCTACACTTCCAGTCACAGCTATTACAAATGGCCTATACTTCTTTAGGATAGCTTTGGACTCTAGAGTAAGTATTGAAACAAGAATTTTCTTTATAAATCTCATAATTGTGCAACCTATCTGTCCGGAGGCACATTGTAGTAATTTATCAGAAACTTGGTCATATTGGCAAACGGATCTGTCAAAGTCTCCGATGCATATTGAGCACCCTTTGGATGCACTTGATAGATGAAAATCAAAAATTTTGGATTGTATGCAGGGAAATACCCGAAGAATGAATGCAAATATCTATCAGTATAGTAGCCACCATTCTTCGGATCCGGTATTTGTGCAGTACCAGTCTTCGCAGCAATAGAATGATTTGGCATTTTGATAGCACCACCCTTCAGTGTTTTGTCTACAATAGACACCAATATCTTGGTCACTTCATCAACAGTAATTTTATTCAATGATCTTATCTTGACTTGTTCTACCTTCATGTCTTCTCTCGTTCCATCGGAATAGATGACTTCACTTACTACATGAGGTACAATCCCATATCCATCATTTGCAAGGATTGAAAGAGCTCTTGTCATGGCGATCGGGGACACTGCTATACCTTGTCCATATGCTGCAGTAGCTATCTCTATATCACGACCCCGTTTCATATTGCCTAGTAGATTCGTAGCTTCATTGGGCAAATCAATACCAGTCTTTCTGCCAAAATTATATCTATCAGAAAAATAATTGATTACTTTTTCACTACCAGTTTTTATGGCAATTGTAGCCGCTCCCACATTCAAGGAATGATCCAACACTGTTTGAATATCTACTCGATTGCGTGGAAGTTTATCAGAATTGCATATCTTCTTTGTGTCGAGAGTGATGCAACCAGGATCATCATAGGTAAAATCCAAACCTATTGCTCCAGAATCCAATCCCATTGCTATAGTGAGTGGCTTCATGATTGAACCCATCTCATATACATGTTCAACCAATGGATTTGAGAATATAGAAGCGTTATTTATAAGAGAAGTATCATTTGGATTGAATGTGGGTAGAGATGCCATCGCTATAATATCACCAGTTTTTGGATCAATTATGATACCTCCTATTTCATCGGGATGCCATATTGCATTTGTCTCACTTAAAGTTTTTTCTAAATATGCTTCAACGGTAGGTTCTATAGTTGTTACTATATCACCTACAACTTCTTTTTCTCCGATAAGGCTATCCCTCACATCAACAAATAATTGAGCAAAGATTTCAATAGAACTATTACTTTCTCGAGAACGATCCAGAATATCTTGATACGATCTCTCCAGACCATATTTACCTTCGATTAGAGATGAATCTTTATTTTGTCCAGTAAGACCAAGCAAATGTGCAGATAAGACTCCTCCAGGGTATGATCGCCAAGCTTCACTAGTAACACCAACACTGGGCATAGATAGAGATAACAATGATTGCATTGTACTTTGATCCAATCTATGTGCAATCTCTTCATATGGATCATCTTTCTTCGATGCAATTTTCAGAAACGTAGCATTATCTATTTTCAAGAATTGAGAAACAACATTAAAAACTTCCTCTGCATCATTTATGAGTTTGGGATTTACAAATGCAACATAACCACGCTCTATCGTTGCTGCGGCGATCTTTGTTCCATCTTTTGATTTGAAATATATACTTCCACGATCGAATACTTGCGCCCCAGGACGAGCATATTGTTTATCAGCTTTTATAGCATATATTTCCCCTTTTACTATTTGTCGCGAATATAGAGTTATGCATAGAATAAGAGCAAACAATATAATGCCGATAAGAGCGGTCCTTGTTTTGATCTTTTGTATATGATTCATCACAACTCCAACCGCGCTCGCGCTACACTTCCGAGAGAAGTTGTACGATTGATATATGCACTTACTTTTGTCTCATAGAGACCATATTCTTTTGCCAATTCTGAAGTAATCTTGGATGATTTGGCAATATATTGTGTATCTAGTTCACCAACAAGACTTCCAAGGTCTGCTATCTTTGTTTCATTGTCTCGGATGGCAATAGTGTATTCTATTGTTCTATAGACGAACAAACCGTATACAAAAGATACACAGATACAAATAGCAATCAATAAGTATACAAACTTCGATTGATCTCTAGAAACTATATTATATATCTTTATTATTGCTTTATTCATTTTTGAAAAATTCTCAATTTTGCACTTCTAGACCTAGGGTTATCTCTCACTTCTTCCAAACTCGCACAGACTGGTTTCTTGGTAACAATAGATTCTTTTGTATTTGCTTTTTCTTTATAAAAATTTTTGACTATTCTATCTTCCAAACTATGAAATGAAATCACTGCCATCCTGCCTCCTATATTTAGTCTTTCATAACTCTTCTCTAGTCCTTCTTTCAAGGAATTCAATTCATCGTTTACTGCTATCCGTAATGCTTGGAAAGTCTTTGTTGCCGGATGAATCTTCCCCCTCCTATAAAATGCTGGCACTCTCATCTTTATTATTTCTACGAGTTCTCCAGAAGTTTCTATCTCTTTCTTCTCTCTATATTCTACGATCCCCTTTGCTATCCTCCTTGCAAATCTCTCTTCTCCATAAGCAAATATTACATTTGCAATATCTTCTTCCTTCCAATTGTTGACTATACTTCCTGCATTGAATAAATGTTTCGTTGGATCATTCATAGTCATAAGTAGTGGTTCATCTGCCTGGAATGAAAAGCCTCGCATAGAATCTTGTAGCTGATCACTAGATAGCCCTAGATCCATGAGAATAAGATCAACATTTTTTATCTCATTTTTGTCTAATACCTTATCAAGATTGCGAAAGTCTTCATTTTCCAATATTACTTTCTCTGCTTTACCACTCAATAAGACTTTTGCTCTCTCTATTGATCTCGGATCACGATCAAGACCTATTATATTGAGATTGCCTTTTAGTGCTTCGGCTATAGCGAGAGCATGCCCGCAACCACCTATAGTGCAATCTAGATAATTCACACAACCCACGAGGTCCGACCTCGTGACTAGTCCACTTACTACTTCATGTAAAAGAACTGCTTTATGAATACTTTCCATACTCTTACTTTTCACTACTCTGTCCCAGCTTCTCTGCCAATGCATCGACATTTTGTTCGACCCCACTCCTATACTTTTCCCAATTTTCTTCATCCCATATTTCGGCACGATCTCTCACGCCTACTATCACAACCTTACTTTTTATTAGATTGCCCCTATCACGCAAATATTGTGGTATGAGCATACGACCTACTGTATCAATCTCGACTTCAACCGCTCCTCCGAGGAGATAACGGTTGAAGCCTCGATTGTCCGCCTGCAACATTGACGCTTCCGAAGCCGACAAACGTGCTGTGACTCTTTCCCACTCTATCATCGTAAAGATGAAGAGACAGTTATCGAGCCCGCTCGTTATGATCACCTTATTCCCCATTTCCTGTCGAAATTTGACAGGTATGGAGAGGCGATTCTTGCCGTCGATAGTGTGCTTGTATTCGCCAATGAGCATATAAATTTTGCGGGTATTGAAGCAGTTTGTATGACGTATTCAAATGATGAACATATGTACGTTTTTTACTTATCCCACTTCTTCCCACTTACTGCTATTCTACAACACTTCTCGCTATCCACACCACAAGGCGACCTGTGGATAACTCTGGGATAGTGCCAATATCGGAGGTCGCACCTCCGATTCTCAGCATAGCTTGATGAGATATGCTCCCTCGCCTCCACGCAAGGTCGCCATTCCAAATTGCAATCGTATTTGCTTACAAGGATTCAGCAAATACGAGCAATTTGTTCATGGCTCAGATCGCATTGCGTGTCGGCTCAAGAGCATATCTCATCAAGCTATGCGCATTTTTACCGAGATCTGATCTCGCTTGACAATTTAGCTCTAGTATGCTAGACTTCTAGGGAATTACCTGGAACGTCTCTGGGTAAAAAAGAAAACAAACTACAGATAGATAGAACTTTGAATTATGAAGAATTTAGTTTCGTTGGTTGTCCTGACGGTTGGTCTCATCGCAGTGTCGGTCGTCGGCACTGGTTGTGCAACGTACCAGAAGAACGATGTGGTCAAACGCAATCACATCACCAAGGACGCCTGTGGTAACACGGTGGACTTGTCCACCTATGAAGACCACTCGAAGGGGTGGGCTCTCGTTGGGAGTCAGTCCTACAACCGCAAGTACTGGTCGCAGATCCCTGTCGGGGCGGAGAACAATGTCTCCATCACCCCGATGAATAGCAGTGGGCAAACTCATTACTGGACCGGATCCGGTAGTGTCGGGTACTCCGGTGGATACGCACCAACGTACAATTCCGTCCCAACATACTACAACGGAGGATCGTCGTATGTGAGGTACCCCGACCAGATCTCATACCCGCCCGGTGCTGTTTACCAGCAACCGGGGCCGAGTGTTTACACTCGGTACGGGAATCAATACAGCTCGCCTCCGGGAGCAGTGTACCCGTCGTACAGCACCCATGGTGGTGGTGGCCACGGTGGTGGACGCCGATAAGATCCACCAAACAGTTTCGCCCGCCACTTTCGAAAGGAAGTGGCGGTTTTTAATTACAAAGCATTGTTGACAATGGCTGGCCGTGTGACTTCCCTAATCTTGAATTTAGGAAGATCCTCCATATATAGTTTAATTGCTTCAACTAGATTCTTCAAAGCTTCACCTCGTGTTTTTCCAAAACTTGAAACATCCACGTTAAGGGCATGGGAAACAAAATACTTTCCCTCTTTCCATACTAGACTTTTTAGTGAAATCTTTTTCATATGATAATATAGTATAGTATTGCTATGGATTCAACTTTAATCAAAAAGGATACCATTACGCTGGAAACAATTCTGGAAACAGACCAACAAGCAATAAAGGATTTTAAGACTAGAAAAATTACAGAATCTGATTTCATGGAAATAAATAAAAAGAATGTCAGCATCGTTAAAAATATTATTACTGAAATCGGATTTCCAACAATAAATCTAACCTCACAAAAAGCTTATAAGGGGGCTGTACTAGTAGTGTTACATTCTGGAGATGTTGATCTTCTAAACAAATCAATTAAGAATTTGCAGGATGCAGATCCTATTTCAATACAAAAAAGAGATATTGCTTACATGATAGATAAAGCTAGGGTCATTCAAAAGTTACCTCAACTATATGGTACTCAATATAATATTGACAAAGATGGTATCATAAAATATATCGATATTGAGCAACCGGAAGATCTAGAAAAAAGACGCGCAGAATACAGTATGGAGAGTTTTGCAGAATATAAGAAAATTGTCGAGAAAAGTTTACAAGCCAAAAATTGATAAATAGCATTTGTAATCTTCCTTACTATAATCATGACTGAAATATTTAAACAACTCAGAAAACAAGATATCTTTTACATCATCAAAACATTTAATAGTTTCATTTAAGATTTTCTTCATCTCTTTTTCGTGAACTGAATAAAAGTCATCAATATATTTACAGTAATCCTCTTTCGTTATCACCAGATGACTATCGCGAATTTTTTTATTTCTAAATAATATTGTATAATGCTAACATGTCCGTAAACATCCACATTCTGTCCGCTTCAAAGGATATCAGACCATATTCTAAGGAGATAAAATCTATTGCTGAAGACACTATCGCTTCAGTTAAGAAATTCTTGCCGATAAAAGATGTGGATATAGTTTTTTACGATAACCCAGTAGCGACATTTAAAGAAGATGAGATTGGCGGTATTGGAGGGTTTGCACCAAATGCCCACACCATCTTTATCTCGCTTGATCCGCGCCATCCAAAGTTTAAGGATTCCCTTAAACATGAGCTATTTTTTACACTTGCACATGAATTACATCACACTATTCGTTGGCAAAAACAAGTTGAAGGTGACACATTACTTGAAGCTATGGTTTTCGAAGGCCTCGCCGATCATTTTGCTCAAGAAGTGACTGGAAGAAGTAAACCTTCATTATATTCTTGTGCATTAACTCCTGAACAGAAGAAAATATTTTTTAAAAAGGCTTCGGAGGAATGGAAAAAGCCAACATATGATAACGATCTCTGGTTCTTCGGTTCAAAGCCAGATATCATTCCGCGTTGGACAGGGTATACATTAGGATATGATCTTGTTGCAGCATATTTACATAATCATCCTGAAACTAGCGCTTCAAAACTTGCATCTGCTGATGCGTCATTGTTTATATCATAAAAATAAAAGATTGAATGTACTTCTTACCCCCTTTACTTCCCCTCCAAAACATGCTATATATACTCTAGACTGCTCGTTCGTTGACATCGAAATGATAACGAAGTACAGCATTCTAATAATTTCACAGATAAACAAAGCCAAGGGTAAAACCTAGGCGCAACAAAAGGTCTGCTATTACCCTGACGTGTGTTGGAGTATTGGTAGATCAGAAAGAATCGTCATGAAAAAGATCAGCAGTTTGATCGTGGCGGTCTTCCTGATTGCCACGAATACACTCATTGCACAACATGCAGTGGGTGAAGTTCCTTCGCTCCCCTTTGGGAATATGGCGAAAGTGGAACAGTACGCGGTGTCAAATGTGTATGTAATTGGAATCTGGACGTACTATTTCAATACCAATGGTAGTTGGAAAGGATACATGACAAGTGGGATGTATCCTTCTACGCCCATGACAAACAAGGTGCAAATGGATCAAATCATTGCCACTCAGTTGTCTAACATCCTTAGCAATTTATTGGCCAATGCAAATCCGATCATAAACAAGGATATGGGGATTAAAGTGTATGTACAATGTCGTATGGCAGCAAATTGGCAACTTGCCCAAGCCTCATTCGCAACCCCCTACATCTACATCACCCCAAACAAGGTAGGTGGTGTGTACTCTGTCCCGGACTTGTCATGGTTCAAGACAACCATGGCCAGCGATCTGCCCATGTACATCCCAGGAACTTCTTGGGTAAGGATGGAGATCGGATACTGGGGAGATCCATTTCCATTTGAGGTGGATGATCGGAGACTGGATCCTTCCACGGACATACTCCATTCTGACGGTTTCATCTACCTCCCTGTTGATGTAATCACAGATTCGTCAATTGCGACTGGTACGTACCAGCTCAAGGTGTCTATCTTCTCTAGTGCTGGCTTCCAAAGCTTCAATGGAGACGGGAAACTGCTTCCCGAAACTCCTATGAGAACTGGCATTGCTTCCTCTGGGAGTTCCGTTACCGTAACAGTGAGAGGTGGAGACTCTGGTAGAGCGTACTTCCTACAAAAGTCACAGAATCTCAAGAGCTGGACGAATGTTGGAGAGGTGAACATTGTTTCGCCATTGTCACATTACTTCCCCAGTGGGGCTTCACGGTCCTTCGTTATTGGGAAAACAAATCAAATGTTTTTCCGTACGGTGACGACCAATGTGTCGCCGTATTGAGACGTATCATTTCGAGACAACAAGAGGCCGGCGATGCAATCGCTCGGCCTCACTTTTTTTATACATAAATAACTCTATATCTCTTCTATGGTTGGCTTTACTACATTGATTGTTATTCTATTGCTATCGATAGTGGAAGGACTTTGAGCGAAGATTTGAGAGAACGAGTTAATAATATTAGCAAGCCATGAATATTGGATTTTTATTGCTAATGAGTCATCACATGTCAAGATTAAAACATACTTACCTTTTACTAAATTGGTAAATTTGTATATTTGATGATCAGGATTGATATAATAATTTGAATTTTGGGTAATAAATCCTTGATTTCCCCAATTTGAATCTCCAGGAATGACTGAGGGAATGGAATATCCATAACACAAAAGACTATCTCTATCATATACAACTTCCACATCTGTTCCTTCCCTCACTGTCTTTGCTTGTTGATCCCATACTGCTTTAACATTACTATTTGGCTGACCTCTATCTTTAAACCAAAGCAATGGACCCGGAGGAACCGTTGCTGGCGGAGTCGGATCTAAAACTGTGATCTTGCCACATTGTATATCTTTTGTAATACCAGCATTGGTAACCTTGATAACTGTAGGAAATCCGACACCTGTTGTTATGATAAATGTATGTATATATGAACTATTTGCATTCAGAGATATAGGGGTCCATCCACTACCCACAGTAAGTTCATATGTATAACCTGTTGGATTCGTACCGCCACCAATATTAGACAATTTGAATGTTACTATATCTCCTAATGAAAAGATGGTTACTGGATTTAAATCACTGTATGGAATGTTATTCAATGAACACGCCCCTGTTATTTCTGTTGGAATAGATGGCACAATAGTAACAAGATTAAAATCAACCCATCCAATAACAGTCGAACCCCAACCATATCCTGTAAGACTCGTCCCCGAGAGAGTCACGCCATATCCAGCACCAGAAAGTGAAATCCAACCATCCCAACCATTGCCATCAGCAGAAAGAGCCTTGGCCCAACCTTTTAGATTGTTGCCACTTATTTTTGCATTTTGAGCTTGTGTTCCAGTTCCAGAAGGAAAACCCGAGAGTCCACCGAACTGTATCCAACCAACATTAGAAGACCACGCATAACCTATTAGATTGCCACTTGCGTCTTTGTTTACACCATTGAAACTGATCCAACCGACATTCGATGACCAAGCATAACCAAATATATTATGTTCAGTTCCTGCAGAAACAATAAATGGTAATAAAAGAAAAACTAGTGTAAAAATAATTTTTTGAAAAGAAATTTTCATTATTTTATCCTTCCATAAGAATTGTCCTTATAAAACTTAATAATATTTATGGAGATGTTGCTATCCACATTACTCCATTCTCTCCTTGTGTATCTCTATCGAAAGATGGTGTACGCCAATTAATCTTAAAACCATTTTTTGTAATGTTAGTAATCCACTACATAGAAGCTTCTTCTGAATTCGCATGAAAGGCAACCCATTTGGGTGTAATAACCACATTTGGTGTCAAGGAAAACGATCCTGAAGGAAAAGTAACATCATGTGTACATACACCACCCGATGCCAGACAAATACTTATAGGAATATTCGCAACACCTGAGATTATTTTAGGACTACTACCACCACTTCCACCAGTAGATATCTGCCATGTTCCTACTCCATTCGCATCAGAAGTCAAAACTTTGCCAGCGCCAGGAGTTCCACCTGTAACTTGAAGACCTGTAGTCTTTACTGTTCCTACTACTTCTAGTTTCTGTGTTGGATTGATTGTACCAACACCAATATTGCCATTCCCCAATATACTCATCTTTACTCCAATATCTGCTTGCGCGCTCGTACCCGTGTTTTGAACAGCAAAATCCAGGCGCGGATTAAGAACCTGCGGAGTTGATTGCGTGTTTACCAAACGGATGGCCGCCCCGTAGGCATTGTGGACATCCCACTGAATAAAGAGCAAACTCGTAGCATCATTCACGGTTGACATAGCCCCGCCAGAAAGACGCAAAACATTATTAATTCCGCTGCCGGTTAATCCACCACCATTTATAGTCAATTTGTTGCTAGGTGTAATTGTCCCAATACCAACCTTTCCCGTCTGGACGATAAGGCCATTTACAGGATTTTGTGTTCCGACAATAATTCCTCCACCCAAAGTAAGTCCTCCAACTTTATTCTGAGTTGTACCTGATACATTGAGTGGTGTATTGCAACCCTCTATCGTATCCGGACATGTTGGAGGATTTCCGGGAGGATTTGTCCACACAGCAAAAGCATAGTTGGCGCCAAAACTAATAACAAGACCCAGTACAATAATTCCTGTTATATTAAGGATTTTTTGTTGTTTCATAAATATTTTAATTAATTATTAATAGTTTTAATTATTTTATTATCTCGTGGTGCAATAGAATCTATAAGCTCCTTTGACTCCTGTATGTCTAATGAGGTTGTTGCAGTCGTTGGAGCAATAGAGTCGGTAAAAACCTGCATAATCTGCTCTTCTGTCTTTTCTTTATTGGGTTGAGGTGATTGAGATGGTAGCGAAGATTTTGATTGAAAGGAATAGAAGAAGATAAATACACATGAAAGGATAATTATCAATACAAGTAATACCATTTTTACATTTTTTTCCATTTATGCAGTAATTATAACACTATTAGAGAAAACTAATTGAAATATTGTGTGGATATCATTTTTGGGATTTACGCAGGGTAGACCTGCGTAGAAACCAATAAAATACTTGACATTTTCGTAAAACAGAGTATAATGTATAGGTAGTGAATTTTGACAATCAAAAAGACAAAAACCGCAAGGATCCTTCAATGGATTCTCGCAAAACAAAGGCCCTATAAAAGGGGTCGCAACAAACGGAGAAAACAGAAAATGGCTAAGAAAACAAAACGGGCTCTTGCCCCGACATGTGAACTGAGTGGTAATACGCTCACGATCATGCCGAAGACTGGTGAGTCTTCATTTGTCATCGTCGTGATTGACTATGACAAAGAAAGTATCGTAACAAACGTGAGAACGCTTGAACCGATACTTTCAAATGATCGGCTCATCATGGATATCAACGAGGGTCTCAGTTGGGCTCCCGGACATCCAAACGATACGATCTTCTATGGTCTTCAGGTATGTGCTCTCATGGCACCTAACCTCGATCGAAGTGAACCGTGGAAGGAAAAGCTCTCGTGCAAAGAAAACGGAAAGTTATCTGCACTTGCGATTAAGCTTCCACTTCCTCCGACCCCTGCGACCGAGACACCGGCAGTGGCAACACCGCCTGCTGTGGTGACTCCTCCAGTTCCCACGGCCACCATGGCCGAGGAACCAAAAGTGATCACTCCTCCTCCGACTCTGCCCCCAACGCCAAAAGCGGATGGGTCAGAAAAGAAGGAGAGGGTCCCGCCTGGGTATGTGACGATGGTCCGGCGATTGGAGAGGATCAAGAACGACCTTGTGGGAGTCGAGGCCAAACAAATCACTCCAGACACTTCCATGTTGAGAAACATGGGACTCGCATTGAACCAAATGAGGAGACAAGTCATCCAACTCAAATCTCTGTATAGCAAGTTCCAAGGAGGATGGGACGAGCTTACAAAGATCATCGACGAGCTGGAGCAACACCACAGTGTCGCCTGCGCCAACCTCGCCACCGAAATGGCGAAGGAAAAACCAGCTCCGACCCCCGCGGTCATTGACACACCAGCACCAGTGACAACACCACCTGTCGGTCATGCCGTTCCTCCGGCTCCACCTCCGACCCCCGTGGTCGAGGAACCGAAAGTGGTCCCGCCTCCTCCGACGCTGGCTCCGAAGCCTGCCGAGGAAAAGGTTGGGTCAGCAACAGCAGAGCCATCGAAACCCGCCGAGGAGAAACTCCCGGCCGGATCATTCGATGACCATTCGGCTCTGGCACAACAGGAACTGAAAGTTGCGAAAGATGAGATCTCTGCGCTTCAGAGCCAGATCGATCTCATTCGTGAGTTGGCTGTAGGAACTGCCACGAAAGTGGCACAGACTCCGCCAGCACCAGTGGTGACAACAAGTGATGAAGTAACCAAACTCCGAAAGGAACTTGATGAACTTCGTGGCAAGTTGGTCACTCCGACACCTCCGCCCGTGGTGCCACCAACTCCTCCTGCAAAGAAGGGGTCCTGGTATGATCGCGACTTGCAGTGGTTGCCACTCCTGGTCGTCCTCATGATCATCGGAGCGGTGTGGTTTGTGTGGCAGGCCGTGCTCTTCAAAAAGTCCACAGTGCCAACAGCGACAACTCCGCCGGTTACTGACACGACTCCGTTCCTGTCAGCCATCCAAGGACTACAAAAGTCGGTGGATGGACTGGGTCAGCGGTCGGTAATTGTGCCACCAGTCGTGACCAACGTGTCCGACCTGACGAACGCCCTCTTACAAAGGGTAACTCGTGACGGTGTTGGTGACAATAATGTCATCAACATTGTGATCGGCAACGGCAATGCTGTTGGCAAAAGCAATGTCGTTATAGGCGGTTGCTGTCCAACGACGGCAAAGCCAACAGACGTCACGGCGACTTCTCCTCGGACGGCATCAGTGCCACAGGAGAAGCCTGTCGAGGTTAAGGTTCCCAATTGGTGGGAACTACCTCCGACACAAATCCTCGACGGACGGCTCTGTGTGCCAGCTAATAACTGTTGCAAGAGCTTCACCGATTCAAGATGGATCAAGGCTGGAGAGTTGCTTCAGGTCATTATTCCAGATGGCTGGAACATGTCCTGTTACACTCCAGCAAACAGTGATCAGATCGAATGTGTAATAGACGGAAAGCTGTCCACCAAACATTCCGGTCAGGTCAAAGTTGCGGCAGATCCACTCCAGCAACATGAGTGGAAACTGCGACTCGTAGGCATTCAGGAAACAAGCCTCGAGTTCACATTCTACCGAATGAGGTAGAACTGTTTCCAGATTCACGGAGCGCGAACATGTGTAGCAATACATGTGGTCGCGCTCTTTTTTATACACCTACGGACATACGGAGGTCAGACCTCCGTATGAAAACATCCGTATGACTTCCTAATCTTGACAAAGTATCCTTTAAATGCTACCATTTATAGGAATTTAGTTAGTAGTACTCTTGTGAGTATTGCGTTGACAACAACAAAAGAAACAATACTTCCCTACTGTGGGAGGTTAGAAAGGAAATATGGAAGAAAGAGTTGCTCCAAAGTTAGTTCCATTCGGAAATCCAGTTACGATATTGATAGCAATCATCGTTGGTAGCTTCATCATTATCGGATTAATTCTGTCATTCGTGATAGGGTTGGTCGGGATTTTAATCACAGCAATTGGTGCATTTGCATTTGGATTTGGTCTTACCAAACATTCGCCATCAAAACCTCGAGAAGCGGGCTTGCTCACTCTCTGGGACGCACCGATCAAGATCTACGGGCAATGTGTGGTCGTTGGAGGTACTACGATACTTGCCGACTACTTCCCATTCAAACTAGGAAGCATCAAGATCGCCATGGACAATAAGGATCGCGACTTTCCTATGACTATTATCTCATGGAATAAAGTTCCGATATCAGGAAAAGTCTCGGTAACTGCTTGTCCAGATATTGCTGACCTAGAAGACTTTGTTCAGGCAGGCAATGACATAGAACAGGTATTTACCCAACTAGCAGATCCAGTATTTCAAGAAGTACAGGAGATTGTGATGGATCCAGAACAAAAAATGGATGTCCTTGCTATCAGCAGAGAAGGCAATAAGATTGCAAATCTACTGCATGCAAAGATCAAAAACAATCTGTTTCAGCGTCAAGCATTTGGAATTGAACTGATCAAAGTCAGAGTCAACTTTACTCTCGACAAAGATATCCATGATGACATGAGACAAGTCGAGAGAGAGAAATTCCAACGTGAGGCAGAACGGATGGAGTACCAGACAATGCGAATTGCAGCCCAAGAACTGCAAGTGGCACTGGCACGACAATACTTACCGACCAATCTTTCAGAAGATCAATTCCTAGCTCAAATGAGAGCTCTGGTTCAAGCAAAGACTATTCCTGGTCTTACTGAATGTCTCGAAACTATCCGTGTCCAACGTCTCGTAAGAGACAATATGGTTGCACGTATCGAGAGTGGCGGTAGTGGCCAAAACATAAATCTTGTAAACCCCGACATCAAATTTGGTGGAAAGGGTGGAGAAAAGAAAGGAGGAAAGTAAATGGACACCAAACAAGGTTGGAAAATCGCAACGACAATCATACTGATTGCGGCCGTAGTCGCAATAGCTGGTTGGGGATGGCGTGTTTACAGCAATCGCGATCAAAGTTCATCCAATACACAAACTGGTGTTAATGGAAATTCTGCAGTTATTACCCTAACTGCAAATCCTTCTCAGGTATTCCATGTTGGGACAAATCAAGATTGGTTCTTTGAAATCGTTAGGGGATGGGCAGAGGAAATCAGAGTCATTGACCTCGACCATCCATCTGAGAGACATTCCATAGAACCTGGGAAACACTTCAACACCGCTGGCATCAAAAGATTTCAGATGCTCGCAGAAAAGATAAATCTGTTGAACGGTCCTTTAGTCGTAAAGATTTGGACCCAGTAAATATGGATTTCAAACGCAAAGGCCGTGATACTCTCACGGCCTTTTTCAATATCTTTTCTAGACTAAATCCCTTTTATCGTATTTGCTATAAGATATATGATACCCCATGCAGATACCATTATGAACATTCCTATCGCCCCATATAGCATATGCAACTTCCCCTTTTCTCTAGCTGTAGCATCATCACCTTTTACTATCATCTCTACTACACCCAAAGCAAAAACAAATATACCAATTGCAAAAAGTATCTGGATTATCGGATTGACCACATTTGCAATTATAGGATCTATTACTTTACCAAAAGTAACTGCATTCACTTCTGCATGAGCATATGATATGATCGAAAACATCTTTGAATATTATCTGATCAATGGTACACCAGTATTGCTTATATTTGGATTTGGAGTAACCGGTGGAGTTGTCCTGAATGTATTGATGAGTATATTGACCAAGCCCCAGATGGACAAGATGATAGCCAAACCTACTATTCCCCACAATATCGAACTTCTCGCTTTTGTTCTCGCATCTTCCTCGCCTGACTTTATGAGGAACATGACTATATTCCAAATTATAAATATGACTGCAAGAGCAATGAGAAGATATATGACTACATTGCTAATGTCAATCAACTTTTGTGTTAGAGAATTTGCATCTGTAACAAGGTTGGTCTGCGCCAAAGCGAGTATAGGCGAAGATGTCAATAAAACTGTTAGAAAAGTCTTTTTCATTTTTAATTAATATTAACCTAATAAATAAACGTACATTATGTAATCTAATTATATATGTTTATACACAGATATAGCAACACTAGCTGTGGATTGTAATATATCAGATCATATTCTCATATTGTCTCTCCCAGCCTTGAGGGGCGTCAATCATACGATTATCTATATTACGATCATAGTATTGGCCTGAATTAGTTTGTCCTGATTGAGAATTGACGAAGTCAGCATTTGGGAAACGATCTCTTGGTTCATTAGGATTTGTCCTAAATGTATTGACCAAAATATTGACCAAGCCCCAAACTGATAATATTATCGCCAGACCAACTATACCCCACATAATATGTTTGCCAGACTCTCTACGATTCTCATCGCCCTCTTTGCCTTTGATAAAATATATAACTATATTCCATACTATATATACAACACCGAGAGCTATTAGTAGATATATTATGAGATTGCCAAGATACATCAATCTTCCAAATAGGTCATTCGCATTATTTATTGTATTGAATACTGTTTGATTCATTGCCTATCAGTTTATCTAGTTAAGGTCGTACCTCCAGAATTAGTATTTCTAGGAAAAATATTGAAGAAATCGCTCCATGAAGCAGGACGTTCACTATCGAGATTGAAAGTATTTTTCAGAACATTCACTACACCCCAAAATGATAAGATGATGAAGAAACCAATAATACTCCACATGAGATATTTTGCACCTTCTTCTCTTTTGTCACTTGGCCTTAAGAAGAATTTGATTATGTAATAGACGAACAAAACTACGGCCACACCCATCATCACCAATAGTATTTTATTGAGATAATCTGTAAACAAAGAAATGAGATAATTCAAATCTTTCTTTTGTTGAGCAAATGCAAATAGTGGCAAACATACTAGAGCAAGTGACGATATTGTTATATATATTTTTTTATTCATATTATTTTATTTATAAATATTTTATTGACTCCTTATAGCTTGACCTGCACTTTGAATAACATTTTGATCGACCAGATTCGTAGAGCTCAAAGTGTTTATGACCAATTCTATGATTATCCTAGCACCTATGACTATAGCAACACCAACAACTACCCATGTAAGCCATAGTTTGAGCTTTTTCAATTCTTCTGCATTACCTCTTGCAAGAATAAATTGCAAGCCAACCCATATAAGTACAATTACAGCAAATAAGACAACAACATAACTAAAGATTTTCACTCCTTCACTCACTATTGCACCAACAGAGTTTATTTCTGGTTTTAGTGGATTCTTTAGAGTTATTGTATTCGTGTTTGAATTACTTGGACCACCAGTTTGTCCTGATGTTGATCCTCCGGTCTGTCCTGACGTTGATCCACCTGTCTGATTTGATAAATTCTGTGCAAATACAGATAATGGTCCAGTAGCAATTAAGACTGCAATTATAGTTATAAAAATAATTTTTCTCATATATATTTATTCAACAATTATGGTGTCCCCAAAAGTGTCTTTACCCCCGGATCTGCGACTAGCCAGTCCAGTATCTGATAAACAACAAACCATGCAGTCAACATCATTATAAGACCTATGCCAGTTTTACGGAAGATCTCTCTTGCATGACTTATATTTTTCTCTACACCAGTAATATATAGATACCCAGCATAACTAAAACTTACTATCGCCGCCAAAACACCAAATATTATAAAAACATTAATAAGATGCTGTGCTTGTAACATGAGACCATTGAAGTCGCATGCTACATAACCATTGGGATAGTTCGTTGCATTTGCATTTGGATTCTTGGCAGGGCCATCGCAAACAGAAAGTTTGAAATTACTATTGAATACATCTGTTATAGGATTGGCTGCATTGACTAGCATCGGAGTCAATACCATGACCAAAAGAACAATAATAATTAGATACTTTGGATTTTGAAATTGATTTGTCATCTGGATTTTGCTTGTCCACCGAAGCCTTGGCGAAGGCGGAACATTTGTAATCTATTATTGTGTCGCTTGATACAACAATACATCATACTGGTCTCCAGTATCATTTATGGCTTCCGAAATATTCTTCGCTCCACTAGTTATAGCATCTACCATATTGCCAAATATCCTATTGGATTGTATGGGATCTGCATCAAGCCAAGTCTTGGCGATAAGTGCAACGCCATTGAATACTGTTATATATGGATCTTTTGAACCTTGGGCAATAAGATCGATACTAACGGATGGCAAATATGTCATTTCCGACAAAACTCTCAAACTATTTGGATTTGTTATCATGGTAAAAGTTTGATATGCAGCATTTTGATTTGTTGAGGCCTTTACTACAGAGAAGCCGTATAGTTTGCCATAACTAGCTTTCATACCACCAACTTTCATCTGTGGCAAGACTGCAACATCAAAATTGAGATTTGAATTCTTGGAACGAATATCTTTGAGTTCAGATGCAAAGCCAAAATATGTAGCGAGTGTACCAGATAAGAAAGCAGTTTTGGAATTTTGCATTCCTCTATTCCAAGAATAATTTGAACTATTTGGATTTACAAATTGAGTAAAGTATTGGACAGCAGAGATTGGATTCGTCGAATTAGAAGTATTGATAGTACTTGAAATATATCCATCTTGATTTTTCACTGTAACTGGATTCCCCAATTGAAGTATGAGTGTTCCTAGGATCTCTCTTGCATTTGCTATATTTACAAAGTCTCCCATTGCAATAGCAGACTTTCTTATATTTCCATTATTGTCTTTGACTGTTAGCTTTTTATTCAATTCAGTAAAATCATCCCAATATTTTGGATATGTTGCTATATTGGCGGAAGCAAACATGTCTTTATTCCAATACATAAGTAATGGATCTACTACAAAAGGAATTGCTAGGATACCACCATCTCCTACATATATCTGTGCTTCATTTATATAAGAATCCATAAATGTTCTCTGTGGTAATGCTTCATATGGTATAGGAGTTATTTTATCCAAATGTGGCAATATCATATCAGCCGATATCAATATGGCGTCTGGTCCAGTCCCTCTAGCTAGAGCAGCGATAAATTGTTTGGAAAAAGAATTTGGATTTATCTCTGTATAAGAAATACTTAATGGCAAAGAAAAAGTTTGATTGATCTTGGATATATAACTATTGAAAGTTTCTGCAGGAAATGTACCCCAGATTGTGATAGGTGGTAATTGTGTACTAGATCCTCCTCTACCTTTGTATGTAGCAAAAGTAGCTACTCCGACAATTATAGCCAGAACAAATACTCCCAATACTATTATTTGGAATTTACTCATGGTCTTATAAATATTAGCCCATAATGATGGTCACCAGCAGAGAAAGATTGCTCTAGTTTGAATCCAGATTTCTCAAATAACATTTGTGCTTTATTGGCTGTAAAAATATTTTGTGGTCCCATAGGGCTCAATTCACTCCAATCTATTATCAATACTTTGCCTCCTTGCTTCAATAATCTTTTTGTCTCCAGAGCAAATTCATCTGGCTTTTCTATCTGAAACAATACATTTGAAGCAATAACCATGTCTGCTATAGATTCACGCAACTTTGTTCCGCCTATCTTCTCTGCATTGCCCCAAACAACTTCGATATTTCGGAGTCCCTCTTGCGCTCCATTTGTCCTTATGCGTTCAAGCAAATTCTTTTGTACATCTACTGCATATACTCTTCCGTCAGCTCCAACTCTTCTTGCAGCTTCCAATGTATAAAAACCAGATCCTGCACCAAGATCCACTACTTTCATTCCATGTATTAGTCCCAACTTTCCTATATTTTGAGTAGGGTCAGAAAACATATGCTAATTATAGCTCAATAATAATTTACAAACAAATCAAACTCGCCAAAGTATCCCCTTCTCGAAGCTTCATAACACGGACTCCTTGTGTAGCTCTACTTAGAGTTGGAATTTCTTTGATATCAACTCTTATTACTTGGCTTTTCTTCGACATAGCAACTATCTCTTCATCTCCTTCTACAATTGCTTTTGCAGATATTAGTGGACCAGTCTTTGTTGTGACTTTCATGGTGAGTATGCCAGAACCACCACGCTTTTGTGTTTTGTATTCAGAAAGTTCTGTCTTCTTGCCATAACCATTTGCACTCATGACAAACAATGCTGGATCTTTTGCATCCTTGGAAACGATATCTGCAGAAATTACTTCATCACTTTCAGATTTGCCAGATTTATCGAGCTTGATAACTCTCACTCCAGAAGCATTTCTACCCATTTCACGAACATCGCTTTCTTTGAATCGTATTGACTGACCTTGTTTTGTAGCTAGGACTATATCATCACTCTTTGTGACAAATGATGCTTGGATCAATTCGTCTTTTTCATCTAGAGTGATAGCGATGAGTCCTGACCTTCGTACATCTCGAAAATATTTTGCCGAGCTCTTTTTGCCTGTGCCATTCTTTGTCACCATCATGAGTGATAGACCTTCTGCTACTTTTTTGTCTTTTGGCATAGGCAATATAGAAGTCACTCTTTCTCCATCTGCTAGAGAAAGAAAATTCATTATTGATTTGCCTTTTGTGGCACGTTTGCCTTCTGGTATTTCGAACATCCTTATCTGATAAGCTTTGCCTTTGTCGGTAAAGAATAAAATATCATTGTGAGTTGTTGCATATACGAGATGAGTTATGAAATCTTCTTCTTTTGTATCTAGGTCTATAACACCTACACCACCCCTCTTTTGTTTTCTATATTCCGAAGGATCAGTTCTCTTTATATAGCCACCCTTTGTCAAAACCAAAACAGATTCTTCATCAGCGATAAGGTCTTCTGCACTAAATTCTTTGACACCATGTTTGACCAGTTTTGTCCTCCTATCATCACCATACTTTTCTCTAATATCTGAAAGTTCTGTCTTTATGATGCCACGGACTTTCTTATCACTGTCAAGAATACTTTTGAGTTCGATAATGAGTTTTTGTACTTGTTCCAATTCGTCTAGAACTTTCTTTCTCTCAAGTCCTGCCAATCTTTGCAATTTCATTTCTAATATTGCTGTTGCTTGTCTATCACTAAACTTGAATTTCTTCATGAGGCCAGCATGAGCTTCTAGGACATCTTTCGATGCACGTATAAGAGTAATTATTTCATCTATATGATCGAGTGCTTTTTTCAGGCCTAGAAGTATATGCTCGCGTTCTTCGGCTTTGTTGAGGTCAAACTTTGTTCTTCGACGTATAACCTCTATCCTATGATCTACAAATTCTTCTAATATTGTCTTTAGGCCCAAAGTGTGAGGAACACCGTCTACTAGAGCAACTATATTTACATGAAATGTCTCTTCGAGTTGTGTATGTTTGTAAAGCTGATTCAAGATCTTTTCCGGGAATGAACCTTGTTTTAGGTCTATCGCTATCCTCAATTCTTTATCAGATTCATCACGTAGTGCTTTTACACCTTCTATAGACTTTTCACGGACAAGATCAGCAATACGCATAATAAGTGATGATTTATTCACTCTATAAGGGATAGAACTTATGATGATCTGGAATTGTCCTTTTTTGTCTTCTACTATCTCTGCTTCACCACGGACAACGATACCACCACGTCCAGTAGAATATGCATGTTGAATATCTTTTTCTCCATACATGATGGCCCCTGTAGGAAAATCAGGACCCTTTATAAATTTGAGCAAATCTTCTGTACTTGCACCCGAATCTTCTACGAGATGCATAGTTGCATCTAGAACTTCACGAAGATTGTGTGGTGGTATATTCGTTGCCATACCGACTGCTATGCCCAGCGTTCCATTCAGGAGCAAGTTTGGTACAGCAGTTGGCAAGACTATCGGTTCTTTCTTGGTACCATCGTAGTTCGGACGAAAGTTAACTGTATCTTTATCTATATCTCGCAAGAGTTCTGCTGCGATCTTGGACATTCTGGACTCTGTATAACGCATAGCAGCGGCATTGTCGCCATCTACCGTACCAAAGTTTCCTTGACCTTGTACCAGAGGATATCGCATGGTAAAGTCTTGAGCCATCTTTACCAAAGAATCATAAACAGCTACATCACCATGAGGATGATAATTACCGAGTACATCACCGACTACGACAGCAGATTTGCGAAATTTGACCGAAGCCGTCAAACCTTTTTCATGCATTGCGTATAAGATACGACGATGCACTGGCTTCAAACCATCTCTTACATCTGGCAATGCCCTATCTGTGATAACTGACATTGCATAGTCGAGGAATGACTCACGCATCTCTGTTGTTATAGACCGCGAAACAACTCCGGCCGTATTTACCGGCCTTATCTTCATTTCATTATTTTCATTCTTTTTTGCCATTTTTAATACTTTTACCGAGATCCGATCTCGGTATTACTATATCATTCTAGCAAGAAAAAGAGTGTTTGTCATCAAGGAAATATCTGTTTTGACTCTTATACTTTATAAAGTTTTGACAGCAAATGAATCGAGTATATTTTCTGTTGTGACACATTCAAAGCTTGATTTTGGATATGTTTCTAACCACGTCTTCGGAGCCTTAACCACTTCCTTCCATTTACATTCAAAAGCATTGATAGAACCACCAGAGACTTCGACAAAATCGACCTCACTTCCACTGCGACTCTTCCAGAAATGGATTTCACTTGTACGACCAGAATATTCTTTTTCTTTCACTTTTTCTGCGATAAAGAAATTCTCAAAAATCGCACCTTTATCTAGACGCAATTCCATTGGATCGGTATTATTGATGAGAGCATTTCTGATACCAACATCATAGAAATATATCTTGTGGCTTTTGTTTATCTCCTTGGACTTATTGGTGTATAGAGGTGTCAATCGGAATATTATGAACGCTTGTTCAAGTAATTTGATATAATTCAACACCGTATCTCTACTTATTCCGACTTCTTTTGCCAATTCTGAGTAAGAAATCTCGCCACCTATGCGAAGTGCCAGGAGTTTTATGAGTTTTTCAAAAGCAAATGAGTTTCGAATGTCTCCGAACATGAACAAGTCCTTGAATAGATAATCCCCTGCCAACTCTTTTACTAGAAGTGCTTTTTCCTCTCTAGACTCTGCGGATACGATCTTTGGATACATGCCAAAGGACATATATGTCTCGAGTTCTTTGCTCGTATTTATTTTCCCGTATGCCTCTATCAGTTCCGACATGGACAGTGGGTAAAGATAAAATTTACGATTTCTACCTGTCAGAGGCTCACTCAACCTATTAGCCAATTCAAATGCAGACGACCCTGATGCAATGACTCTCACATCTTTTACATTATCAGCGATCAACTTGAGCGTCGTACCGATATCTTTCACTCTCTGAGCCTCATCAATAACAACGAGATCGTAACCTGACACGAGATCTCTAAGCTCATCTGTTGATCTATGTTCAAGTAGTAAAGCATCCTTCGGGTCATCTCCTTGTAAATACAATGTCTTTGTAAACTTTTCCAAAATGGATTTTATCAATGTTGTTTTACCGACCTGTCTCGCACCATAAAGTACCAATATAGGTTTTTTGCCTATATTTTCAAGTAAAGCCTTGCTTATTATTCTATTATAATTCATGGGTATAGTATACAATATATATATCTAAAATAGCAAGTATACTAGTACCCTATCGATTCCCCGGAACAGCCTCAACCTCGGAATAGATGATCTTTTTGGGACCAAAGACAATATCTTTTATATCTACGAAAAATGAACCTACTCCTGCAATTAGAGATTGAGCAGGAGTCTCTACTTTGTCTACAGCTTTTGTTACAACACCCTTGGTTGTATTTCCTAAAGTGGTCCAAGAAGATATCCAGAATGCAAATATCACAAAAGTTACACCAAAAGAATACCAGAATGCATGCCTCCTGCGAACATGTTCGGGCTTCGTACGCAAATTTTCTATATATGATTGTATGCTCATTTGTTTTTTGTGTCATTCCCGCGAAAGCGGGAATCCACATTACTCCTTCTCAAGCACGACCACCTCTGCCTCCTTACCATCTAGATCTTTCTTCTTCAATGTTAATTTTGACATAGGACTAGGATTTTCGCCAGCCTCTTTTAGGAATATCTTCAATGCATTGGGATTGCCAATATCACCGTAGTGTATTGGTATGATTATTTTGGGACCTATTTCTATAGCCAATTTATAAGCCTTTACTGCATCCAATACTCCATCACCACCTATTGGAACAAATAATATATCAACATCATCTATTGCTTCATCTGCCTCTATTGGTAATTCTATCTGATTTATAGCTCCGAGATAACATATATTCATGCCTTCTAAAGTTACAGTAAAGATGGTATTGATCCTTACGGAGGTCTGACCTCCGTAATCAAAATTTGATAATGATTTGAAGCCTTTTACGAATACACCACCGACTTCATATTCTCCGGGGCCATTTATGACAAATGGTTTCTTCTCGCCAAAAGTGACTTGATCGACACCATTTGTGTCTGGATGATTGATACTAGACAATACGATGCTGGCACCAAACTTTGATGTCTTTAGATTTGACTCTTTGGAAATAGGATTGAGTGCAATCGTTGTATCACCAAATTGTACTTTTACGAATTCTCCACCTAGGTAAGTGATTATCATGGGATTAATATAGCAAGAAAACTTTCATTTTTCAAATAAGGACTAACCTCCCGAATTAAAACCTTCGCAAACTGAGAAGTCTGCGGAGGAATTTGTAGGGACTTCGGCTTTCTTTTCTTAAATAAATCGGTGGCTATTTCAAATCTGAAACATCCAAATAGTTCTTTCCTGTCTTGTGGCACTGAACAGCCAACTTGCACATTTCAAAAATTGGTTGAGGCAAGTCGTCTATTTCATACCAACCCCACAATTCTGATTTTTCTGGTTCTAAAACTTTTGGCTCGACACTTTTCCAATCTGCCACAAGACCGATATGCGTATAGTGCTTCGGTGCGTACTTGGTAATATTCGCCAAATACTGAAAACGAATATTATCAATTTCTATTCCGCACTCCTCACTTACTTCGCGCCGAGCACAATCCTCAAAGGATTCCATGTATTCCAAATGACCACCGGGGAAGGCGTACTCGCCCTCGCCATGTGAACCTTTGCGTTTTCCTAACAAAACTTTATTGTCTTTCAAAATCATTACACCAACACCAACTTTCGGACATTGGGCAGGGCTATCTTTTGGCTCAAACTGAATAATCTGAAAACCGCATTTTTCAACTTCCTCCGTTGACCAAAAAGTTTGACCTTTTGTTTTGAGAATATAGGTAGCGATAACTTCAACTTTTCTTCCGGTGTGTTCTTTCTTGTCTTTGTCCCATTCTTCCAAAACCAAAGTATCTCCTTCGTTCACTTCAAAATCGGCAAGACGTAATTCCAGCTTTTTCTTACCGGAAATGATTTTCTCAAAATATTCTCTCCAAACTTTCTTGTTAATTGTTGTCATAATTATCTTTCCCAAATCGTATCGTCAGGAGCAAAATCAACTTGATATTCAGGTATGCCAAGAGAGATGCCGTAATGTTTTGCTTCATTATATTGCTCCTTACTTTTTCTGTCTATATAAAAAACTTTGTCGCGAAAAATAATGTAATGATGGGTTCCGTTTTTGAAATCGGCATACCAATCATGTTTTGAATCCAATACTTTACTTATTTTTTCCGCGACATCTCTTGCTTGATTTTCTAGAATCTCAACAGTATGTAAAGTCCATTGTTTTATCCAAGGGGTTTTATGCTCCTCCACAACTTCCTCAACTTTTGTATCTAAAATTTTGACATCTTTGAGAATGTCTTTCTTTTCTAAACTTTCTTCAATTATTACGCCTTTGTAGTTCATAATTACTTAAATATTACCAAAAATGTGGATAAATAGCCAAACATTGATTATTTCACCTATCCATGTTAAATTACAAAAAGAAAAAGATGGCTATAAGCCATTTTTATAAGTTTAGAAATAGCGTAATCCCGCAACAAATATTAATAGCCTAAAAAGCGGAACGCCCCATCAATCATAAATGCTATAAAGATGGGCAAAACAAAATGTTCAAAAAATTAAGAGAAACTCTGACTGGTTCGAAAGATGATAGTAAAGTGACAAAAGAAAAAGAGATAGAGATAAAGGCTCCAAAAAAAGTTTCTGACAAAAAGTCTGATGATAAGGAAAAGATAAAAGACAAAGCAATGAGGATTGCCGAAGAAAAGAAGGCAACCGTAATGGGTAAACTTATTGCACAGATCAAAAACCCTCCGATGATTGGTGACTTGGTCGAGGGACCAGTGATAGCAACAGAAAAGTCTTCTGTATTTATAGATCTTGCACCATTTGGTACAGGTATCATATATGGTAAAGAGTTTTTGACTGCACGCGATATTATAAAAAAGATCAATGTTGGAGATATCGTAGCAGCAAAGATAGTAGACAATGCACATAAAGAAGGCTATTACGAACTGTCTCTAAAGGAAGCAAGGCAAGCTCTCATATGGAATGAAGCAGAATCTGCAATCAAAGATAGGAAAATGCTCGATCTCCAGATAAAAGAAGCAAATAAAGGAGGACTTCTTATCGATTGGCAAGGAATAACTGGATTTCTTCCAGCATCACAATTGAAACCAGAACATTATCCCAAAGTAGCAGACGGAGACAAAGACAAAATCCTCGAGGAATTGAAGAAGCTCGTTGGTACAAGACTACAGGTTTCTATCATCACCGCCGACCCAAAGGAAGGCAAACTTATTTTCTCTGAAAAGGGTTCTGAACTCAAAGAAAAAGAAGAAATAGCAAGTAAATACGAAGTGGGCAATGAGGTCGAGGGTACTATAACAGGTGTCGTAGAATTTGGTGCATTCATAAAGCTAGAAGAAGGCATGGAAGGTTTGGTACATATATCAGAAATTGACTGGGGTCTCGTAGACAATCCAAGCAATTTTGTAAAAGTTGGACAAAAAGTCAAAGCCAAGATCATAGAGATCAAAGATGGCAAGATATCTCTATCGATAAAACAACTGAAGCCAAATCCATGGGTAGAAGCAGGTAAAAAATACAAAAAGGATATGCCTATATCTGGAGTTATTATCAAATTCAATAAGCATGGTGCATTGGCTTCTATCGAAGAAGGTGTAGCAGGCTTGGTTCATGTTTCTGAATTTGGCTCTGAAGAAAAATTGAGGAAAACTCTCGAATTGGGTAAAACTTATGATTTCAAGATAACACTATTCGAACCAAAGGAACAAAAAATGGCATTGAGTTTTTCTGGGGAGAAAAAATAAATCTATTTTTGAGACAGATATTTTGGGTATAAAAAATACTAAATAGCGTTAAAAACGCTCATGGCTTTTTGCCTTCCTTCTCTCACTATCATCTCTACGGCTTCAGTACATTTATTTGCAACCTTTTTTAATGTTTTCAATTCATCTGGTTTGAATGATCCAAGAATGAATTTCTCTATTTTCTCATCACCGTGTGGTACTTTTGCTTCTCCTTTTGCATTCTCTGGAGCAGTGCCAATACGAATACGGATAAAGCTTTCAGTCTTTATTGCTTTGATTATAGATTCTATACCATTGTGCCCACCAGAACTTCTATTGAAAGAGATTTTGATTCTTCCGAGTGGTAAATTGAAATCATCATAGATAACGACAAGTCTTTCTGCTGCCTTTTTGCTTTTGATCAATACTCCAACTGCTTTGCCAGAATTATTCATGAATGTATCGGGTACCACAAAAACTACTTTTTCTTTGCCTATCTTCCCTTCTACTATCAATGCATTTATTTTCTTATCTGATTCAAAGTCTTTTTTCGAGAATTCATCTGCAATCACATTCAAAACAATACGACCAGTATTGTGACGTGTATTTTCATACTCTGCACCCGGATTGCCTAGACCAACTATTGTATATGACATGATGCGATTATAAGTCTAAAACAAATACTTGACAAGTAAGATTTTTTGTCTATACTATCTTGTAGTTAAGCCTGCGAGTCATTGGAGTTGCGACCAAGATGATTCTATCGACAGCGTGTTGATGGCAGGCAAACACTCTGTGTATCATATGATGTCACAGAAACGCACAAAAACCCCACTTGGGGTTTTTGTTATTTATCATAAACACTAAAAAAGTTAATTATGAAAAATTAGCTCGCCACCGGAGTGAACGAGCTAATTGTTGCTGAGGACTTGGCTACACCATAGCCGAAGCGATTTCCTCGATGGTCCGCATGACCGCGTCGTAGGGCTTTTCGGCCTTCACGATCGGACGTCCGACCACGATACGATCCGCACCGGCCTTGATGGCCTTTGCGGGAGTCATGATCCGCTCGGGATTCTGATCATCGCCAGGAACGATCGCCCACGTCGGCCGAATAGCCGGTGTGTTGAGCGACAAGACGATGCCGAATTTCGCACGGAGCACTTCCGCCTCTTTGGGAGACGAGATGAGTCCATCGATCTTCGCATCTGCCGCGACTTGGGCGAACCGCATGACGGCTTCCTCAGTTGAGCAGGTGAACATCGCTTGCGTATCGGCATCCTTGAGGCTCGTAAGAACCGTCACACCGAGCACTTCCGTGTCGGGCAGTTCGGCTTTCAAAGCCTGCATTGCGGTAACTCCCGCGACGCAGACAGTGGTGAGCAGTTCCGGTTTCGCTTCCTTCAGCAAGACGCCGTCTGTGGACAGAGTCTCGCTGATGTCGAAGAGTTTGAGGTCCGCGAAGACCCGCAAACCGCGCGACTGGATTTCGCCGATCAGATTGTAGCCGCAAGCTCGAAGGGCGGAGTTCACCTTGAGGTAGACTCCGGTCCCTTTGAGGCTGTCGGCCAGTGCGAGAACTCGGGCTTTCACCCAGTCCTTTCCGTTGGGAGCCGTTGGCTTGAAGTCGGCGGCAACGATCAATCGTTCCTCCGGTGTCAGTGTCTTTTGCATGTTCTGTTTTCCTTTCGTTTTGTTTGAGAGTTACTGTTGCATTGCTGCGCAGAGACGTGCCCAGTTCTTTTTCACTTCGAGTTCGAGCTTGCCGGCAGCGATATCGTTCGCAACCGCAGGATCATCCTGTTCGAATTCCGGATACGCTTCACGAATGGAAGCAATTACCGGCAGACCCTTGTAGGACGTGCTGTAGATCGGAGAGCGGTTAAGCGCCCCGACGAGAAGCACGATGTTCGCACCAGTGACGGCGATTTCTGCGAGAGTATTGTCGGTATTCTGGAAGTTGTTAAAAACATCTTCCGCAACCGCAACGCGTTCGCCTTGCTCGAAATCGAACTGCGAGAGGTCCCAGGTGTATTCCTGTTTCTTGCCCGCCTCCGTCGGTTTCGGCTTCTTGTCCGCATATGCGAACCGCTTACCAGCGACGAGCGCAAGCATCTGACCGAACGTCCGACCGCCTTGCGGAATTCCGCAGACAGTATCAAACACATCGATGAGACCTTGATCGCGGAGTTTCTGGCATGCGGCTTCGGCGAATGCCTCGACCACTTTTGGGTGAACCTCGATCCGCCGGAAGTTGAAGTAAATGTCTCCGACGAGATTCCTCCCGTATTTATCCTTTCCTGCGTAGGCGACCAGAGGTCCCTTGCGTTCAGAGCCGACTTTCGGACAGACATAGACTGCGTTGCAACGCTTCCCAAGTTCCAGGAGATCTTCCCCTGGCAATGGAATGATTGGCTTCATGGTATTTTCCTTTCAATGTTCAGTTGTATGCTTTAAGGCAGCACTTTAGCCTTTGTCGATTAAGTCGACTCTAAGCGGAACATTACTATAATTTTATTAAAATGTAAAGCACACAAAAAATCAGCCCTGACAAATTAATGTCAGGGCTGGGTTAAGGTTCTTGTTTTTGATTTCAACCAACGAGTTTCCACGGAAGATCTGCACCTCCTTTGAAAACTTTGACGGTCGGTGTGCCGATAAGCTGACTCGAAACACTTTCCGGAAGATGCCAACCTTGCCGTTCGATCGTCATCGTATTCGAACTCACTTCCATACCATAGATGTCGAGGAAGTTTTCGGAAAGGAATGGACCGAGATGTTCGAGTGCATCGTCTTCGTCGAAGGTCATCGTGTAGAGCTCGACGGCCGATAGAGCAGTGAAGATGCCAGCCGCGCAACCATAGCAACGAGACTTAACACTTTCATCGTGAGGAGCGGAATCAGTTCCCGCCCCGAAGCGACGATTACCCGAAGTCACATACTGCCGGACCTTTGCACGATGCGTTTCGCGCTTCGGCACAGGCTTGCAGTAGTGGCCAGGATTCATACCGCCCCAGAACATGGCATTGCGATTGATCATCAGATGATGGGCAGTCACGGTCGCATGGATGTCGTGATCGACTTCTGCGACGAAGTCGGCCGCGCGTCCGTCCGTGATATGCTCGAAGACCACCGGCAGTCCTGGGAAGGACTTGAGGATGGGCATGAGGTCACGCTCGACGGAGACGATCTCTCGATCGAATTCGTCAACATCTTCTTCGACTGCTTCGAAGTGTCCGAGCAACGGGATTTTGTGTTTCTCCATTGCCTTGAACACCGGATAGCGACCGAAAAGATTCTTCACGCCGTGCGCAGAACCGGTAGTTCCGCCTTGGCCTTTTTGATTGGCCATGTAGAGCTTCACCGCCCTCCAAACACCTTCTTCGAATCCGCGCACAACTTCTTCAGGATCAGTGTGATCCGTCAAATACAGCGTCATGCACGGAATGAAGCCACAACCTAACGGTAGAATCCTTCTAAGGAAGTGTTCTATCCGATTGCGATAGGCCCTCGCCTTTTCGATATCCGAGATCGGATCAGTAAGGTTAGGCATGATGATAGCTCCTGTCGCACGCTGTTTGAGCGTGAACGGAAGAACGATTTTGAGCATGTCGCCATCGCGAATATGGAGATGGCGGTCAAACCATCGAGGGATAGTTACAGAGTTTTCTTTCACATGTTTTCCTTTTCGATGAACAATGTTGGCTTGCATGGATTTGTAAATAGGGTCCATGGTTTCCCTTTTGTTGGAAGATGAATCGCACCGAAGCTGATTGCTTTTGCGCCGAGTCTCCTGAGCTTTTTCATGTCTTCGAATTCCATGACGCTTGGACCGATCATGGGGAGCGATCCTTGTTTGGATAAGCTCTCGACTGCCGCCCAGTTGTGTTTCTGTGCTGGTTTGCCAGAGACGCCTCCGCCTCCACCACCGACTTGTTTCTCGAGCTTAGCCAAAGGCGTTTGCTCGCCATTGGTGAAGACTGTTTTCCACGGCACGCTGTTGAGAGAGACCGCTTCTGCGACTCCAACAAGTTCGCGTGCAATGATCAGATAGTCTTGATCAGCCGAGACTTTGACGATGACAGGATGACACGAAACATGTTTGACCGCCTTCATGCTGTTTACCACCATCTCTGCCTGCTCGATTGCATGGCCGGTATTCGGGCATGAGACATTGACTTCAAGCGCGACGAGACTGAAGCGATTGAGCATCTCCGCCATTTCCACCAGTTCCTTTTCATCACCGAAAATTGATCCGGCTGTAGGGAACTTCTTAAAATCGAGTTTGGGACCGACTCCTCGGCACCACCATTCGATTCCAGGATTGGTAAGACCAACTTTGTTGACCGAACCACCAGGAATCAGACGAACACAATTCCATGGTTTCCACCAGCGTAGATTTCCGGCACGCGGGTTACGTGTTAGAGATTTTATGACGACAGTGAAAAGTTCGGGCTTGATAAGACCAAGCCACACCAGTGGTCGTTCCCAAAACCAGCCTTTGCCATCAAATGCTAGAGCACCACTAGCGACCATGTATTTGAAAGCATGGCCGTTTGAGAGAGTAATCATGAGAAAATCCTCCAGTTTATATGTCTATTTCAACGTTCAAATGAGCACACTAAGCCGTGCTTTTGGCTTTGCCGATTAAATCGACTCTGTAGCCAGATTAAATGAAAACTGACATAAAATCAACTCATTCATGGAAATATGTATCAATTTGCAAATACCCGAAAAGTGTATTACAATAGTAAAATGAATCCAGAGATTGAAGAGAAAAAAGACCTAAATTGGCGAAATTCTGCTCGTGAATGGGCCAAAACGATCATTATAGCTCTTTTGATTGCTCTACCCATAAGATTCTTCATAGCCGAACCATTCATCGTAAATGGCGCTTCTATGGACCCAACATTTGATTCAGGAAATTTCCTCATAATAGATCGCCTATCATATAGATTTCAAGAACCACAAAGAGATGATGTAATAGTCTTTAAATATCCTTTCAATCAAAAAGTATATTATATCAAGCGTATTATCGGCCTTCCCAATGAAACTGTAAAAATTCAGGATGGAAAAATCACAATCATAAATGAAGAAAATAAAGATGGTTTTGTACTAGATGAATCTTTCATTTCCGAATCACGATTATCACACGACACAAGTACTATACAACTCGGATCAGAACAATATTTTGTAATGGGAGACAATCGTATACAAAGTTCCGATTCTCGTGCTTGGGGTCTCTTAGACCAAAATCTCATTGTAGGTAGACCAATACTTCGACTATTTCCATTTTCGAATATATCCTTATGGCCAGGACAAATAAATCTATGAACAAAAAGAAAGAAACAAAATTCATAGCTTGCGATAACCTAGACAAGATCGGAGAGATCGCTGTTTATTATGGTTTTACACCGACAAAAAGTGTATCCATAACAAAAACTGATATGGACTATACAAAAGACATTTTGGAAAATGATTCTATTGATGATGAAACAGAATATCACGGCCGACTGCCACTCCATGTAGAAGAAAAAGCTGCATTACTGCGTACATACAATGAACAAAATATGCACACTTTATTGCAACCAGTGATGCTCTATTTCAAAGATCCTTCTCGAGGAAGCAAAAAAAGTGCATATCATCGTTATGCAGATCTAGAAATATTGGGTCCCTCTGGTAGCATAGCCGAGGCAACACTTATCCACGTTGCTAGACTTATACTTTCCGAAGAAGGATACAAAGATACGGTCGTAGAGATAAATAGTACAGGAGACCGTGATTCAATTGCAAAATTTACTCGAGAACTCACCGCATACTATCGCAAAAATATAAACAATATGTCTCCAGAATGTAGACAATTATTCAAGAAAGATCCTTTCGAATTGCTCTCATCAAACAATGAATCATGCAGAGCACTAAATGAACAGGCACCAAAGTCACTTGATTTCTTGACAGAGGATAGCCGTCAACATCTAGAAGAACTTCTAGAATACTTTGAAGCTCTAAATATTTCATACACTATCAACAATTCTCTTATTGCAAATCGTAAATATGCAACCGAAACAATCTTTTCTATTGTAAACAACAACCGTAACCAATCAAAAAAAGATCAAAAGATACTTGCAGTAGGTATGCGATATAGTGGTCTTGCGAAACGTCTAGGTATGAAAAGAGATATTATTGGTGTAGGTATTTCGATAGTTGTAAAACCAAATAATATTGACAATAGAAAAATAGTCAAAAAGATCAAAAGACCAATAGCTTCATTTGTTCAGCTCGGTGTCGAATCGAAACTTTTATGCCTAGATATTATAGAGAGATTACGTCAAATAAAAGTACCTTTATATGTATCACTCGCAAAAGACCGTCTTGGAGCACAAGTTTCATCTATCGAAAGATATCATACTCCATATACTATAGTTATTGGCAAGAAAGAAGCCGTAGAACACACTGCAATTGTAAGAGATACAGATACTCGTTCCCAAGAGACTGTTTCCTTAGATGAATTGGCAAAATATATGAAAAAGATAGAGACAAAATTCTGGTCAAAACAATAATTGCATACATATAATGTTTGTGTTAATATTTTCTTCATGCTAAACGTACAAATAAATAAGAATCCAAACGAAAACAATCTAGGCATACTGCGACGCTTTTCTAGGAAAGTTCAAAGTGCTGGTGTAATACCTCGTATGAGATCACTCCGATATAGTAGTCGTACCCAATCACATTACAAAATCAAACAATGTACACTAAAAAAGATCATAAAAAGAGCAAATCTAGCGGAACTCATTAAGCAAGGCAAAGCCCCTATAAAAGTCAAAAGGAGATAATGTCTATAACAATAATAAATGAAACTAAATCAACCATGCCTAAGGTTGATTTTGATGTTATTAGAAATCTCGTCCTCGGAAAATCATACGATCTCAATCTGATTGTAACCACACCTTCCAGGATCAAGCTCCTAAACAAGATATATCGTGGCAAAGATAAGCCAACAGATATATTGAGTTTTCCACTCTCCAAAAGTCAAGGTGAGATATATATATGCACGAGTGAATCTAGGAAACAGGCAAAACAATTTGGACGAAGTTACAATAATTTTTTTGTATATCTATTTATCCACGGTTGTGCTCACTTGAAAGGATATGATCATGGCAGTAGAATGGATGTATTCGAAAAGAAAATATGTCGCGCAATATCATTACAGGAATAGATATAGGAACTTATCAAACGAAAGTTGTCATAACTGATACCCGAGAAAAAAATGAAAAGGGATTCCCAAAGATCCTTGGGACTGGTATGGCCGAGACTCGTGGTCTACGACATGGCTATGTAACCAATGTCGAAGATGTTGTATATAGTATCAAGAAAGCAATATCTATTGCAGAAGAAAAGGCAAATCAAAAGATTCGAAGAGCTTTTATAGGCATAGGTGGCATAGGTTTATCTAGCACATCTCTTTCGAGTTTTATAGTTACTTCTAGGGCTGATGCAGAGATAACATCATTGGATATACAAAGATTGCAGAGTCAATGCGAAAAAGACATTCCTCATGCCCTCATTGCAAATAGAAGGATAATATATGCAATACCACTTCTCTATAAGATAGATGGCAACCCAGTCTTGGGCAAACCAGAAGGTATGAAAGGTAATAAACTCGAGCTCAAAATGCTATTTATAACTTGTCTCGATCATCATTTTTCTGATCTGATCCAAGCAGTGAACGAAGCTGGTATAGAAGTAGAAGATATTATGGCAGCACCAGTTGCAGCAGGATTTGTAACATTATCAAAAACTCAAAAGATTGCTGGCTGTGTTCTTGCAAATATTGGTGCAGAAACAGTATCTATAGCAGTATTCGAAAACAATATACCAACATCTCTAGAAGTATTCCCTATCGGTTCAACAGATATTACAAATGATATTGCTCTCGGTCTCAAAGTACCACTCGAAGAAGCCGAGCAAATCAAGATTGGTGCAATCACGGGAAGCACTTTCCCGAGAAAGAAACTCGAAGAGATTGTTGGAGCTCGTCTGTCTGACATATTTGAACTCATCGAAGTTCATTTGAAGAAAATTGGCAGAAACGGTCTTCTACCTGCTGGTATCATAATTACTGGTGGTGGATCGGCACTCAACTCTATCGATACTATGGCTCGTGCTGCTCTCAAACTACCTTCACGCATTGGTACTTTGGGACTGATCGATGGCAAGTCTTCATTCAAGGATGCAACTTGGGCTGTTGCATATGGACTCTGTATTTGGGGACTTCATACAGATCAAGATACAAACAGTTTGGAGACAACTTTCAATTCACTTCTGAAAAGGACTTGGAAAAAGATATCCGACTGGACAAAACAGTTTTTACCATAATTCGAAGCCTCGTTTCAGTTGCACGGAGTAGACCTCGGGCGCACTTCTTGCGTCAAAAAAATCATATGATAGTATTGGACTTATAAATACAATTTCCATTTATGCCAAATATAACACCAGAAATCGAAGCATTTGCAAGAATCAAAGTATTGGGTATAGGAGGATCCGGTGGTAATGCAGTAAATCATATGATTAATTGCAAAGTCAAAGGAGTCGATTTTATTGCTGTCAATACAGATTCACAAGATTTGCATCGATCCCTAACAAAGAAGCGTATCCATATAGGCAAGAATCTAACCCGTGGATTGGGTACAGGCATGAATGCTGATCTAGGCAAAAGAGCAGTAGAAGAAACAAAAGATGAAATCCAAGAAGTAGTAAAGGGTGCAGATATGGTCTTTGTAACATGTGGCCTAGGTGGTGGCACAGGGAGTGGTGCTAGTCCGCTCATAGCACGTACTGCCAAAGAACTTGGTTGCCTCACTGTAGCAGTAGTAACAAAACCATTTTATTTTGAGGGTAGACAGAGATCACGCATTGCAGATGCATCATTGGATGATTTGAGAAAAGAAGTTGATGCAATCATTGTAATACCAAATGACAAACTACTTACAGTAGTAGACAAAGCAACAACGGTCAGAAATGCTTTTGGTATGTGTGATGAAATATTGCGCCAAGCAGTCGAAGGTATATCAGATCTTATTACAACTCCTGGGCTCATAAATATAGACTTTGCAGACATAAGAACAGTAATGGAAAATGCCGGCTCTGCTCTCATGGGCATTGGCTCTGCTTCTGGTGAAAATAGAGCCATAGAAGCAGCCAAGCAAGCCATCAATTCCCCATTATTAGATGTATCTATAGCAGGAGCAAAAGGTGTTCTCTTCTCTATCGCAGGTGGCGAAGATCTAACAATGTTCGAAATCCAAGATGCAGCCAAAGTGATCACAGAATCTATTGATCCTGAAGCAAAGATCATATTTGGAACAGTTCGTGATGATAAGTTAAAGAAAAATGAGATCAAGATTACAGTCATTGCAACTGGTTTTCCTGAAAATGCCTTATCAACTATAAAGGCACAAACAAAGAACATTACCGATACCGATCCATCTATCTCTTCACTTACGCAAGGAAAAGAAAAAGAGCGTGGCAAAATATTCAACTCTATATCTGAATCAAAAAAGACAGATTCAACTGATACTTCTATCAAGACAGATCCAAAGAAAGAAACGAAAGATGACGATGATTGGGGAGCAATACCTGCATTTTTGAGGAGGTCTAGGGTTAAATAATAAATATCTCTATTTTCATCATTTCATCTCCTTCTAACTATTAAAGATAGCTTTTTGAGCAAGAATGTTAATGAAATAATATATTTTACTTGGGGCAAATAAGTTATGATATATTATATTTATCATGGTAGAATTCCGTAAAGATTAGTAAAAATCTTATGAAAAAAATAAATCCAGAATTAAGCCAAAAATTTCTTAAAGAAATAAAAAATCAGAAAAGTGAGATTGTTGACATCGATGGGGTTAAGATAAAAACTTGCAAGAATGTTTTTCCACCGAGAAGTAATTTCTCTAGAACATCGGAAAAGCTCCATATAATTTTTGGTGACCTTAAAGGATTGGCGGTTCTCGATGTCGGAACTGGTACCGGTGTCCAAACGATTCAGGCTGTTATAAGGGGGGCGCGTAAAGCTGTTGGTTTAGATATAAATCCAGAAGCAGTCTCGTGTGCTAAAGAAAATATCGAATTGAATTGTGTTAAATCTGAGGCGACTATTTTGCAAAGTGATCTATTTTCGGCTCTAAAACTAGATGAAAAATTCGACATAGTAATAGCCAATTTACCGATTACTGATTATCCTATTGAAGGAATTGTTGAGTCATCTTTGTATGATCCAGAATATAGACTTCATAGGCGATTTTTTGCTGAGGTTGGAAAGCATTTGACCAGTACTGGCATCATAATTATGACTCATATTAATTTCAAGGGTACAAGTGATTTTGAAAAGTTTGAAAAGATGGTTTCAAAATATGGGTATAAAATTGAAAGATTTATTGAAATCGAAGACATAGGACATCTATGGAGAATGTACAGAATCAAACCTAATACAGTGTAGGAAAACTAGTTCTCAGCACTTACATATCCAAGTTCAGAATTATCACAGTAGTCTTTCCAGAATTCTATTCCAAATTTTTCTATACCTTCTTCCGAAATGATTGTCTTATGCCAAATAATATTTTTGAATCCAACTTTTTTCAGGGCGTTTTCTAAAGTAGCTGGTGTAAAGTAATGTGAGAAGAGAGTACAAATCAATTCATCGGAATTATATAAATCGATCTTGATTTTTGTACCATCTATTGGTGGTCCTTGTAGTATTTTTACGCTTCCGAATTTTTTCAGATTTTCGCCTTTTGGTAAATCGACAACTAGTATTACCTTTCCTCTTTCAGACAAAACGCGCATGATATTTCCGAACAGAAATTCGATATCCTGTACAGAATTGGCATAATTAACCACAAACGGTGAAAGGATAATATCAGCTGGTGATAACATGTCTTTGAATATATCTCCGTATTGAAAGGTGACATGTTCGCTAGGGTTAGCATTTGCCAGCCTTATTTGTTCTTTTGAATTATCAATCCCTATAACATGCCTTGCTCCGAGAGAAGCTAGTGCATGAGTGAAAAATCCATCACCACAACCAAGATCTAAAATGACTTTACCGCATGGGTAGCCGATTATGCCTAATACTGTGGGGAGAATAGAAAATTGCTTATCAGGCTTGATATCTGATTTTTTGTAAGTCGCCGCCAATTTATCATAATTGTTTAAAGTCATTATTTTGTAAAAAGGCTAATCTTATTGTACCATATAGTCATTATACAAAATTATACAAAAAATATGAAAACGGAACCACATACAGACATTTCTCGCAATAGCAAGTACTTTATTTACATAGCAATTTTGTTTGTCGTCGTTCTTATGATTTCAAATACTGTTGCTGTAAAACTTGTGCAGATAGGACCGTTTGTGTTTGCTGGTGCAATATTTATCTTTCCGATTAGTTATATTTTCGGTGATATTTTAACCGAGGTCTACGGATATAAGGCTTCTCGAAAAATAATCTGGTCAGGATTTGTTGCACTAGTTTTCATGGCTCTTTGTTATTGGCTAGTTCAAGCACTTCCAGCTCCAGCGTTTTGGCAAAATCAGACTGCATATGAAATGATTTTGGGAACAGTGCCAAGAATTGTATTCGGATCAATCATCGCCTATTTTGTAGGAGAATTTAGTAACTCCTATGTCCTTTCAAGAATGAAGATTTGGAGCAATGGTAAACATCTATGGATGAGGACTATTGGATCAACAATTGTGGGTGAAGGAGTAGATAGCCTTATTTTTGGCATTATTGCATTTGCCGGAACTATACCTTTCTCAAGTCTCCTAATACTTATCTTATCAGGTTACATTGCAAAAGTTGTCTATGAGGTAATTCTTACACCGGTTACATATGTGATTGTGAATAGACTCAAAAAAGCGGAGGGTATTGATGTGTATGATCGAAGTATCAGCTACAATCCGTTTTTGTCATAGAAATAACTAGGACTGATTGGTTAGCAATCCCGCTCTTGGTTCTCATGCAATAATGTTCTTATTGATAAAGTAAAAGTATCAGACATTGTATTTATAAATGGTCAAGATCTGCATCTTGGGACCACTCAAGATAACTGGAAAGTAGATCTGAAAAAAATGCGCATATACCTCAAAGACAAGTACCATATTGTTGAAGCTTATTATTTTCTTGGATATGTATCAGAACCTTGACTTTTTTGAAATATCCAAGGTAGAATTAATCTATGAAATTAATTGGACCAAAAACAACTATGACTTATAATGCCATTTTCAAACCGTATAAAAAAGGTTGTTACGAAGTCTCTTTTCCTGACTTTCCAGGTTGCGTCACTTTCGGCAGAACTTTCGCAGAGGCAAAAAGAAAAGCCAAGGAGGTTCTTCAGTTATGGATTGAAGAACTTACGGAACACGGACAAAAAATAATGTCTGTGTCTATTGAATATGTAATTGGGAGAAATTTATCTCCTATACCCCGCCGGACAAAAACTTCATATGCGACCGCTAACTGCTAAGCGAATTATCACCATTCTTGAAATGAATGGATTCGTTCTATCTCGTCAGAAAGGCAGTCACCATATTTTTTATAATGAAGAAACCGGAGTATCTGTACCAGTTCCTTGTCATGGTAGTAACAAAGTGATTCCAATAGGGACATTTCTCGCAATTGTGAAACAATCGAAAATATCTCGTAATAAGTTTTCTGAAAAATAAATTATAAATATCTTTAAAAAACCGTACATCCGGATCTCCCGAAGGAGGTCTAGATGTACGGCTTTGTATGGATCATATTGGTTGGCTGGTAAGAATCAGTGTGAAGATTGATTCATTCCTTCTCGGCACCACTGGATGTGGAAGTGTCTCAAATCTCCACGGTTCGATCTCACCATTGTTACCACGTTTCCGATAGATCCGAAAATGCATTTTGTTCTCTGTTGCTGCTCTGTTGAGGCGTGTGATCAGGTCATGACTACAACGCCATAGATTTCGTTTCAATCCATCAGAACAGAGCTGGCCAAAGCATTCATCTTCTGGATCCGAGTTACCCGCAAGTACCCGATTCACATGGGTATCACCCATGGGGTCAATAAACCATGTGCATTGATTTTTTTCATTCATTGTTCTATCTCCTTCTGACCTCTAAGGATAGTCTTTTGAAAAAGAATGTCAATGAGATTTTTCTTATCTGTAAATAATACGACTATCATAAACAGAAACCTCATTCAGCATCGTTTTCACTTCTAGTAGGATTGGATTTACAAAATCATTTGATATTTTTGCTTCGCAGGCAAATTCTCGGATTGTCACATTACCATTCAGGAAATAGTCTCTAGAAATCATGAGGGTCAAAGTATCCAAACAGGCGTTCAGATTGAGACGTGCCTGAATACGAATTTCCATTTTTGCTACAGTATCAGCATAAGAGAAAGCAGATGAAAGTGTTGCGAGAGAAAATGCAGTTGTCCCAAATGCAAGTAGAATAACAGCAATAAGTGCTATAAAACCTTGACTGTATTTATTTGGATTCTCTTTCATATTTTATCTGAACTGCGCATCTTTGATATCAAGATCGAGTTTGATTTCATTTGAATGAATATCATAGACATATTTTATAAATCCGGCCAATAACATAGACAGAAGCATTGAATATAATATGACTTCAATAAGTGTCATGCCTTTATTTTGGCAATATGAATGAGTCTTTATGTATTTAGAAAGTGATTTCATATATGATTGGCGCCGAATTGGCGAGAATGTAAAGTCGATCACTATCACATGTAATAGTTTTTGGAGCTATAGGTAGTGAATAATATTTATATTCTAGAGAAGATAGATCATTGTTTCCTATTATCAACTCTTTATCAATTGTTCTAGTAATAAAATAAATATTGTTTTTATCGAGAACAATGCCATATACACCACCAGAAATATCTTTTGAAGTCATATTATTTAGTACTCCATTTGAAGTGCTAGCCCAATGGAATATTTCATGATCCTGAATAATATTGAAACCACCAGGAGTACGTCCGAGTGACAAACCATCTTCAAATATAGAAATACTTTTACCTTCTTGCCTCTGCCAACCTGTAGGAGAAAATGAACTTATTAATAAAGGATTTGAATGATCGAATACGTGAATAGTACGGAGTTGATTCTGATCTGAAGCAACAATATAAGCAATATTATTGTGGACAAATATATCATTTATCTTACTTCCAGTTTCAAAATTGCCAACTACTTCTGGATTCATCGGATCGTCAATATCTATAATAGACAATTCACTGCCATCCCATTTATCTGTGCCAAGATATACAAAATTATTATCGTAGAATACAGAACTACCAAGTGGTGCCGTTGCTGTTGCATATGGTAGAGGCAAACGAAATTTATTGATAAGAGATATATCATTTGGACTATTCAATTTGATAATGTGTAATTGTCCAATGCGACTACTTGCCGATCCATATATTTTATTACCAAAGATAGATACCGAAGCTATTCCAGGACCAGTGTTTACAGATGAAAGAAGTATTGGATTTTGTACTTCATGGATATCAAATATCAATATATCAGGATCAGATGCTCTAGCAGAATCTGTTGAGACATATGCTATATTATTCCTAACTTCAATATCTGTGAGTAGTAAGAGTGGATCTATTGGTAATGTTATTTGTTTTATTTCAATTGAATCTACGTCAGCAATATTATTCGAATCAAATTCTTTTATATATTGATAATTACCAATAACATTTTTATTTGCAAAAAATGGAGAACAAATAGGTGTACTCGCATTGATAGTAGAATTTGATGAAATTACTTCATGAAATGTAACCTCATCATAGAAACTCTTTATCTTTGTAATGATCTCTATTCGATCATTACCAAAAGGTCTTGAAAAACTAACTATATCAATAGTCGTAGTTGAAACAATTCCTGAGAATGCATCCAATAGATCATTCCTATTTTTTGCTCCATCAAAAACTTTTCGACCAATAAGAGACGATTCGGTAATTGCAACAATAAATAGAAGTGACAAAGAAAGAGCAATCATAATATCAATGAGTAATATTCCTTTGTTTTTGGAAATATTTGTAATCACTGTTGTAGAACTTTTGATACATCATATATTGGTAAAACTATAGAAAGTGCGATCGCTCCAACTACAAGTCCCATACCAGCCATCATTACTGGCTCTATGAGAGAGGTAATCTTCTTGAGAGAGTATTCTAGATCACTATCAGCAATCTTTGCTGTGCGGATGAGAGAATTACCGAGAGTACCAGCCATTTCGCCTGCAGATATAAGTGGTGCAATATATGGTGGCAATCTATGAATTTTTGCAAAAACTAAACCTAGTGAATAACCATTTTTTACATTATCTTCTTGTTTTTTACATAAAAGCTTTATTGGAGCAAAAGACAAAGAAGAGACTGTATTTGAATAAGCAATCGTAAGTGATGTACCAGATTCTATGAGTGAACCGAGTGATTGGGTAAATAGAGATATATAATACAGATTTATCAAACGACCTATAATAGGCAATCTTGAAATAAAAGACTGACATTTATTCCGAAAAGTCTCAACCTTTTTATATAAAATCAAAAGGCCTACTGTCGATAAAATACCAAAGACTATCAAATGAATACTATATTTCATTAGATTCTCTGATATGAACATAATAATTCTAGTAATGAGTAGCAATTGTACATTCAGACTACGAAGCATAGGGATGATCTGTGGCATAACGCCTTTCACAAGTGCAAATGTGAGGATTATTGCAAATATTCCTATCACAGTAGGATAAATAAGTGCAGAGATACATTTTTTTATTAGATCTTCTTCCCTTTCCAAGAGTTCTTTTGCATAAACAAGCGCTTTTCCTAGTTGACCAGAAGTCTCACCGTGCCTTATAAGACCAGCAATTGTATTTGATAAATTCATATTTACAACCATTGCTTTCGATAATTGACTTCCCAAGAGAACTGCAGACCTAATATCAAGAACTATTTTCTTTTGTCTCTTTGTAACACCATCACTTGAGATTTGGAGACACATGTCGAGTGGTAAACCAGAAGAAATATACAATTCTAGTCTTTCTAGAAATAAAATAAGTTCGCGCCTTTTCCATTTTCTTTTTTGAAATATATTTTTTATCACATTGATATTCAGTTTGATCTTATTATTCGGCCAAGACGCGCAGAATCTCTTCTTTTGTAGTTACTCCCCATTCGACTTTTTCGGCTCCATCTTCACTTATTGGTCTAAATCCTTTTGATATCACATAGTCTCGAATCACAGACGGTGCTTCTTTATTTGCAATCAATTGAGACAATCCTGAATCAATCTCACACACTTCGGCTATGACAGATCTACCTACATATCCAGTTCCTCTACAACTGCTACATCCTGCTAGCGAACATTCATGACAGATATTTCTGACCAATCTTTGTGAAATGACCAATCGCAAAGTAGAAGCGAGAAGATAGTTATCGACATTCATATCAACCAAACGCAATATGGATTCGAGTGCGGAATTTGTATGAAGCGTAGAAAATACCAAATGTCCAGTGAGAGCTGTATGGATTGCAACTCTAGCAGTTTCATTGTCTCTTATCTCTCCAACCATGATGACATCTGGATCTTGGCGTAATGCAGCACGAAGTCCTATAGGAAAAGTGATGCCTAGATTGTGTTTGATATGTACTTGTCTCACACCATCTATCTCATATTCGACTGGATCTTCGAGAGTGATGATAGATAGTGGTTCTCTGGCCTTGAATGATAGACAAGTATGGAGAGTGGTGGTTTTGCCACAACCTGTTGGACCAGTAGCAAGGATGAGGCCATTTGGTCGCTTCAGAGCATGGTCTATCATCCTTACATGGTCTGGTGTAAATCCCAATTTGGAAAAAGAAATATGTTTTGGCACTCGTGCTGGTAGTAGACGTATAACAGCATTTTCACCATGATAAGTGAGCATAAATGAAACTCGTATATTGAATTCTTCATTTCGAATTGATGCTTTCCATCTACCGTCTTGTGGTACTGCATGAAGATCTGTCCTTACACAAGCCAATATCTTCAATCTGGCAATAATTTCTTCATGCAATCTTTTTTCCCAAATTCCTACTTCTTCTATATGACCATCTATTCGCAATCTTATTAGTATGTCAGAAATGCGTGGATCTATATGGATATCTGATGCTTTCATAGAAGTTGCATACCATAGAATATCATCTATAGCTTCAAACGCTGTTCCTGGCATCATTGGAAAAGATGTTATCTTCTGTAGTGACAAGTCTTTTATCGTAATCATACGAGCATCGTATCAGAGAGAGATAAAATCCTGATAAAATTCTCCTAAAATTTTGATAAAATTTCGCTGAAGAAATGATAAAATCTATGCTTTAAGAAAACAATATGTTATTTCATGTCCTGCGGAACTCACTCGGTAAATTTCTAGGTAAAATGCTATTGAATTGCTCGATACTTCGGCATTACATGCCTCAGTTTCGTAGCAATTCCCACAACCTACGCATTTTACCAAGAAATTTATACTCGTTCAGACAGTCCTCGGACATGAAATAACATATTGTTTTCTTAAAATCTAAAATAATCGAAGAATTACCTTGAGCTCATCAATATTAATCCTTATAGTTTTCGCTTGCTAATATTCAAAAAGTATGATATCGTCTTTGACTAGTAATGGTTCTTTCTAAATAATGGATTAGGAGGAATCTCGACAAAAAAACAGATTGGAGCACATTATGTTGCAAAAGAGACATTCGGAGCAAGCAAAACAGACAGGAAAGTTGACGATTCCAGTAACATTCATAACGGCATCAACAAACAATTCAGAAAGTGGCTTTCTGATCAAATCAATGGTGGAATCAGTCCAGAATGATTTTGATCGCAACGGCACTCTTATCACCAGTTTGGGGCATGCTGTATCATGGAATCTTCATGCGGAAACACCAACGGGGGTTAAGATCTTGAAAATCTCAGATCATCACAGAAGTAGCGATACATTGCCTGTCAGGTTGGTTGCAACTGCTTTTGTCAAGTTTGTTCGCCATGTTACAAGGAAAGATGTTGGTGATTACAATCATATCATCGCTTTTGGATTGCCACTACACAAAGACCAAGTTCATATGTTCCTGAAGGAGTTTGTGAATGTGCGTCTCCTATACGTGGCAGAAGAAGCAGAACACATGTTCTGGGAAAGCATGCAGGAAAGGCTATCATCTGATACGAGAAACAAGTCCAAAGACCAACAGCCGAATTGCCAGACCAAACCTGCTCGACGCTACCCAGAAGCAATGAAAGCTGCAATCAGCTTTGCAAATCAGAGACCTGGATCGTTCCATGAATTTGTAGGTCAATATGACCTCCTATCTGGGATCAAAGAGATCGTCAGTGGAGTGATCTAGAGAGCACATCCTCTACTAACTACATGTCAGATTACCTCCAGTACCACATGTACTGGAGTCTTTTAATATCAAGATTTACTCCCCAAACTTTTCATCTTCAATATCCTGTAAAGCTTCATCTTTGGTCTTGTGGATGCGTCCATCTATGTGATTTGCTGGAGAATACACTGTATACAATTTGAGTGCTTCATTACCAGTATTTATGATATTGTGCTCGGATCCTGCAGGAACCAGAAGCGCTATACCATCTTCGACTTTGTATTCGACACCATTTACTATAGCTTTACCCTCCCCTTTCTCGAAACGGAAGAATTGATCGACTTTCAGATGTGTTTCAGATCCTATCTCTTCACCGGGCAAAAGAGACATTAAGACAAGTTGGCTATGCGGAGCTGTATAGATCACTTGGCGGAAATAGTCATTTTCTACTGTTAATTTCTCGATATTCGATATATGTGGCTCTTTATTCATATTATTATAATTATTTATTAATTCCTATTTTCAAGACTGTATATTTATTATACCAGATAATCACTACCGAGATCCGATTTCGGTAAAGGACTATATAGCAAGGAAAACAATAAAATGTTATATTTTACTCATGAATCCTTCAGAAGAATTATCAAAGAAAAGACATACTCTCGCGCACCTACTAGCGGCAGCAGTTTTGGAGCTATATCCAGAAGCAAAAAACACTATTGGTCCTGCTATTGATAATGGTTTTTATTACGACTTTGATGATTTGAAAATTACTGATGAAGATTTGCCGAAGATAGAGAAAAAGATGAAAGAGCTTTTGCCAAAGTGGCAAGCATTTTCGCATAAAGAAGTGAGTCCAGAGGAGGCTAAAGATTCATTCAAGGATAATACTTATAAACTAGAATTGATAGAAGACTTGGAAAAGTCGGGAGAAATAATTACTTTTTACACTGTTGGAAATAAAAGCGAAACCGCAACCGTTGAGGCGGCGACAAATGGCGACTTGGCGAAGCCAACGAAGGCATTTCGTCGCGCCGAGGAGGTTGCGGTTTCATTCACCGACCTCTGTCGCGGTGGTCATGTCGAAAATCCTGCAAAAGAAATAAAGCCCGATTCGTGGAAACTTTCTCGCATAGCTGGTGCATATTGGCGTGGTGATGAGAAAAACAAAATGCTTACTCGCATATATGGACTTGCTTTTGAAAATAAAAAAGAGCTATCTGAATATGAGACCATGATGAAAGAAGCGGAAAAGAGAGACCATCGCAAGATAGGTAAAGAGATGGATATATTTGAATTTGATGATGATGTTGGACCAGGACTTCCACTATGGTTACCCAATGGCGCAGCTATGATAGAGGAATTGGAAAAACTTGCAAAGGAAACAGAATTCATGATGAATTATAAGAGGGTTAGGACTCCTCATATAGCCAAAGATTCTATGTATCTGAAGAGTGGTCATTTGCCATATTATGAAGAATCTATGTTCCCTCCTATGGAGTATGAAGGTGGCAAATACTATCTCAAGGCCATGAATTGTCCACATCATCACAAAATCTTTGCTTCTAGAATGAGAAGCTATCGCGATCTACCTTTGCGCTTAGCCGAATATGGCACAAATTATCGCCACGAAAAGTCTGGTGAACTATTTGGCCTTATGCGTGTCCGTATGCTTTCTATGAATGATGCACATATCTATTGCACAGAAGAACAGTTTGCCAGTGAATTCCAGGCTGTAAATGATATGTATATAAAATATTTCAAGATATTTGGCATAGACAAATACATAATGCGTTTCTCTACACACGATCCAAAGAAGCTTGGCAAAAAGTTTGTAGATGAGCCAGAATTATGGAAGAAAACAGAAGATATGGTACGCAAAGTACTAGTTGATTCCAAAATACCTTTCGTAGAAGTAGCCAATGAAGCCGCATTCTATGGACCAAAGATAGATGTACAAGTATGGTCTGCTATTGGCAAAGAATTTACCCTAGCAACCAATCAAGTTGACTTTGCTGTACCAAAAAGATTTGATCTTGAATATACCGATAAAGATGGCACAAAGAAAACTCCGCTCTGCATTCACCGCGCTCCTCTCGGCACACATGAACGCTTCATCGGATTTTTGATCGAACATTATGGTGGCAACTTCCCTCTATGGCTTGCACCTATTCAAGTGAAAGTCATACCAATCGGAGAAACTCATTTTGATACTGCTAGAAAAGTCCATGAATCATTACACGACTCATTCATTCGCTCCGAACTCGATATTTCAAATGATGGATTCGGCAAAAAAGTCAGAAATGCGAAAACAGCAAAAATCCCCTATTTTATAATTATTGGCGACAAAGATGTGGAGGCAAACAAGGTTACGTTGGAAAGTAGGGACAATGGGCAGGTGGGACAATTACCAACCGCGGAAATATTGGAGAAGTTACAGAGAGAGATTTCTGATAGAAAGTAAAAGCGCACAGTCCTGTAGAAGATCGTGCGCTGAATAGCGTCAAAAAAACATCTCAACGCTCCAGACTAGACCGGACGGCACCTAACTTGACTTGGGAGAGGCGCACGTCGCTTGGCGTAACAAAAGTCGTGAACTTCCCAAACTGCTTCTTGGGTGGATGGAAGAGACCCATACCGACTTTGCCCGCTTCATTGAAAACTCTCTGAAGTAGGTAATCATCGTATTGATTTCCATCAACGGCCACTGATCCCTCAAGCATCCAGTGCCGAAACATTGGAGCAACCACGGTAATCATTTTCTTTGATCCCGGTGAAGCATGTTGGACACTAGTGTATACCTCCCATTCCCTATCCAGATGTTGATTCCTTTTGCGGAGCGGAATAGATCCACTAGGCAGATGAAGTACTTGCTGTAATCTGACGAAGCTCAATTGACTGCCTCCGTCAACAGTTATCTTGGAGCAACCTTTGCGGATTGCGTCCCAGAGCCAAGAGACGGGAACGACAGGGTTACCGTCGTCGTCTTTGCTCATATTTTCCAAGGCTTCTTGTTCGAACAGTATGCCCTTACTGGCATCCGAGGCAATCTGTTCACGCAATTCATGCCTGGAAATGCGATGTAAAATTAACGGTGTTGTACCAAGAATACGTAAAGTCAATGTTCTCATGAGTTGAAAGTTGTCAAACGATCTGTTATTTAGATCGGGTTTTAGCAACATGCTAATCCAATATCACACTATCACAGCTAATAAGTATTGTCAATATTGTATTTATTTTTTTGTTTGTTATTATTCTCATTAAGGAGTAAGACCCTTCCATGTTGATGCACTTGGTGCTTCGTTAAAGTGGAGGGGCTTTCTTATTTATTATTGATATAAAATCTGTTCACTACAGATCTGTTCTCTTATCAAATCATACAATTCGTGATCATTTCTTTCGTATTTCCTAAAGATTGCCCATGACACAAAATCTACTGCTTGTAATGATTTGCTATTACTCGAATTGATTAACTCAACCTTTATTGGCTCATCTCTATTCTTTTCTGTCAATTTAGTGATATATTCTGTAAAATGCTTGTTCAATATCTTATTTGTGGATCTTTTATCCGCACAAAGTGTCACTTGATTGTCATGAGTAATTATTCCAAGTGACTGAATCTTCTCCAATAAAACATAGGTCGCATATGTATACAGATTTTCATGTTCATATTTTATGTTATGTGGTGTATTTCGCTTATTTACTACCACATAAGCTATATTTAAATTTTCTATTTTAGATATAGCTTTTACAAATCTTCTTCGTATTGAACTATTATGAAAATTGGCGTGAAGTTCTCCGTGTTTCTGATATTTTTTTGACATCGAACACCATATCTTTGTCACAGCTTTCTCTATTGGTCTGAAATTTGTAGTTATAATAGTAGCAATCACAAACCAGCGAGTAGAACGCTCACCAAATCCCAAATCTCCACTTTCATCAAGAAAAATATAAATCATGTTCGAGAATTGTATCATAAAATCTTTGGTGTATATAAAAAGCGACTGACCTTACGATCAATCGCTCCGCACCAAACCACACAGTACGCCACGCTAGGTAACTTTACTCAGCGACGAAATGAATAGCAAAGAAATATAGAAGTTAAGATATATTTTAATAAAAAATCACCACAGACATGATGTCCGTGGTGATGTGTACACATAATTTGTTCTTTAGTGCTTCACTTGGATGGCTTTGCCGTTCCTGATAGCAAAGACCTGATGAGACAGATTCTCGTGAGCAAACTTGGTCACTTCGGGGTGAATCATTCCACCCGTATCTCTGAACAATTCAGCAGACAGGGCGGTATTGATTACCGCCATGTGATAGTCCGACAGGAAAGTGTCATTTTCTTGGCACAATCCCCAGTTGGGATTGTTGATGTTGAATGACAACATGCCGGTCCGTGGTTCAAAGACGAAAGGAACCCTGAAGTCTTCCATCTCGACGTGTTCAAACCGGAGACCTGTAGAACTGCTTCTGACATCAGTCCGTTTGCGACCGCGAGGGCCGTAGACGAGTCCTGGTTTATGAAGTGGATGGTCTATCTTTGGGATTGTTTTACCACCACTGCCAGATCCTCCTTTGCATATTTCCTTTTCTTCAAAAGGTTTACCCCCAATTGATACTGAAGTGCCATCATCCTGACCAATGATCTGTTTTCGAGAAACTTTGACATGTTCAGGACCAACAGACCCGACTGTGATCAATCTCGCCACTGATTCGAACTCCACCTGTTTTAGCAGGAGCTCGGCATATGGCATCACTTGTACACCGATTCGTTGGAATCGATCGTCGGAGGCCTGTTCTTCCACCTCAATAATGATTTTCTTACCGACCTTCTTATGCCAGAACCCAAGAACTTCACAAAGCACAAAGAGTGCGTCGTTCTCCTCGAATTTGGTACGGTCAGCATGTAGAGCAACCTTCTCACAGAGCACTTGACCCTCAAAAACCCCAGAGAGGAGTGCTTTAGCGACCGGCTGATCGAGCAATGTCACGGTGCAATCAACGAATTGCTTCGGTGAAAGGCGCGATGGGTTGTTCATTGTGCCAAAGACGACTTTTCCTTGACGACCGCGACGTCCCAAAGGAGCAATGTAGAGCTCAACCTTTACCTTGCCGCTCTCGGGCATTTCCTCCTTAAAGACATCAATCTTTCTTCCGGAGAATTGGGGGGCCTCAACCTTGAGGATTGACTGGTGTCCATCGTCATTGGTAATGTCGATGGTAATGTCAATTTGCCTTTCCCTGATGGCATCGCCAAACTTGAGTGCGATATCGCTTGTCAGTTCAGCGGGGTCTAGATGCGAGGTGCGACGGTCTTTAGTGATTCCGCCCACATTAACTTTCGTGCGCCACCAAGTTTTTCCATTGGGATCGTGTTCGAGACCACTCACAGGACTACTGGGAATTGAGACCTGCTTTTGCTTGATGATGGTCGCGGTTACGAATCGATACTCCATGAAATCGCTTCGGCGTGGTGCCGGACACGAAGTCAGGGTGAATTCTCGGGCAATGGAAATAGGAGAGATCAGACCGAGTCCAAACTGCCCATACTTGCCAACATCCTTAAGGGTATTACCAATGGATTGAAGGGCTTGCGTGATTTTCTCACGGCTAGCCCCCGAACCATTGTCATACACAGTAAAGGTGCGCTGTGGCACACTTATTTGAATAGCGATTCGTTTGGCACAAGAGTCGACAGAATTCTGCACGACCTCCTTGATTACTGCTGATAGATCGGCATAGTTTTTCGCCAACCTATACATGACTTTACCCTGATGTAGTGCAACATTAATTGCATTCATATGATTCCTTTCTTTTCGCTTAACAGGTTGTTCAGTGTTTCCCAAGTCAGATGAAGAGCCGGTTCTGGCCCTTCAACCATTTTTTGCCGCATCCGTATTCGATTTTCAACAGGACCCTCCAAGAGTTTCCCTCCTAGTGTTCTTACGCTCGAACAAGCTGCAGCAAATTCGCCTATCAATGAATCGTCTGGTTTGTTACTGTGGCTTGGTGAATTACCGAGCAACTGTTTCAAACCGAGACGCTTCTGTTTTACCATTTCGGTCAGTTGAGACCGACGAGAATCTGCAATGAGTTTGAATTCATTCAGACGCTCTCTGGTTACTCCGATGCCTTCTCGAAAATATCGATATAGGGCTTTTCGGTCGGTCGTACCGATGGCTCTCTCCACGATACGTGGAGTCATCAGGTTGAAAGCTATACATTGTCCAACCGTGAATATGTCAGGGTGGACCCGCATAAGCTCTTCAACTTTGTATCCGATCAGATCCAGAAAATAACACACCCGAAGAAGAACTTCTCCTGTCGGCATAATGCCGTGTTTGCGCCACATTCTTTCAGTGTCGGATTGTACCTCCGCGAACTCAATCAGGGCTTCGGATTTACCGAAACGCCTAAAGAAATCCGCCATGCAATCCTTAGTTTTCATTGTTTTTGCGGTCTTCATTTCATATTGTCAATGGTCAATTGTTGTTGTGTGGAAGATCTTGTATATATATTACATATATTTGATTTAATGTCAAGACTACTTTTTTATGCTTAAAATCTTTAATTATTTTGAAAAAATATAAAAAAGGCGCACTTTTGTGCGCCTGTGATTCTTTTCAGCAAATTCAAGACTTAGGACAGCAGTTTCTTGAATTCTTCGAGTTGACTGAGTGCTTGCAGAAGATGAGGATCACTAAGTGCCTTGTTCAGGTGCTCGCTTTCCTTTTCTGTAGCTTGTATTTCCCCTTTCCGTTTCTCGAGGTCATCGAGAAACACACGGAGGTCATCGATTCGCTTTTGGTGCGAAGTGATTTCTGCCTTGGCGTTTTTTTCCTCGGCAGTAATGTCCACTTCCTGCAATTTGGCCAACCGATTTTTAACGGCAGTCAACTTACCCTCGAGGACTTTGTGTTCATCCGCCTTGGCTCTCAGTTCAAGCAATGATTGCTTGATGTCTGTTTTTGGGATGTCTGCTTTCGGTTTGGCGGAAGGTGTTCGTTTTCGGTTAGCTTCCGCTTCGATTTGCATTTTGGTTTTTATCAAAGAATTCGGTATCGGACCGAGCGCAAAGTCTACTGCGGCTGCGGTGATCGCATAACGAGAAGGTTTGCTTTCCGGGTTGAGCCGAATTACAAATCCTCTTGTCGTGAAGACTCTGATGAACACCATCGGCGATATGTTACCCGTGGGGACATCCAATTCGGCGATGACTTTTTCGAAGTCTCCGAAACTGAACGGTTTTTGTGTATCTTCGTCGCACATGGCGACGAGAGCACAGACACCTAAATGCAGTTTGGAGGGATCATCAAAGTACTTTTTGTAATGTACCGGATCAGCTAATGGAGCTTGTGGCTCCGGTGATGGCTCTGATGACTTTGGTGCTGGAGTTGTGGACGAAGCATCGTCAACGATTTCATTTTGGTCCACACTACCATCAGATACAGTGTCGTCAGATACGACAACCGTCGGTTGTTCAGGTTGTTGACTGCGAACAACGTTTCCACTGATGCCAGTGCGCAATTCACGGATCATTTCGTCGGTGACGATCATCATTCGGCCGCTGAAGATTCCGATCATTTCTTGGTAAAGCTCATGACCCGGACGCGCTCGTCCGTTTCCGTTTATAAGCTGGAAGTGAGTCTCAACCGTTTCGTTGTCGCAACCTACATATAATTGCACAGTAAACTGGCAACCACGCATAAGTTTGATTCCCTGTTTGGGGAAATATTTGCGTCGATCACCACCAATGTATTGAAGTCTGACATTATCATGGTTCCAACCACACTCGTGGCATAAGACCAAAATGATATCTCGCACTTCATGTTCCGGTGGTAGTCCGTGTCTTTCTCTGGGATAGTTTATCTGCACCTATTACTCCTGGGTTTTGGGGTTATTGTCAATGTTCACTATTATTCAGCATCATTTAATGCCAAATGAAATTCTGTTTAATTTAAGCATACAATGATTATGTTGTCAATGTTATTGTACCTATTATAATCTTGCAAGAAATGTTAGTTTATTAAAGGAGAAAGGAATATTATGACCGAAACACAATTGAAATATGCCAGAGTGTCACCAGAACAACTGCTTTGTTGTTTGAAACTGACTGTTCTTAGGACTAGACAATTGTCTAGTCCCGAAGTGTGGGAAATTGAAGAAGTAGTGCTGTGGCGGATGAAGCATCCAACACAGCTCGAAGTGATTCCAGGACTTCAAGGTGAATCAGTTCAAACCAATCCACCACCATTTGATCCAGAGAGAGATTTACCGGGTGGCTTGTTACCATCACCTGACTCAATCTGCCAGAAATGTCATCAGCCCATCACAGGTGATGAGGAGCATGCCATTAAAGGAGAGAGAGTTTTTCATAACTTATCTCTGAACCGTGGTGAGACGTTTGAAGCAGAACCTGTACCATTCGATTTTGAGACCACTGATTGATCAACGTCAATCAGTGATTAGACATCCTCATTCCCCGGCCGAAAGGTTGGGGATTTTCAATTTGTGGAAAATGGTTATTAATATATATTGAGAAGAATAGTAATATGTGATATAAAATAGACAAGTGAAAAATATTAAACTATTGAATTATTTATAATATATATGATAGAACATGCACCACAGACATCAGGAGCCGATCGCTTCGAAGATATAAAGAAGTTTTTTGAGGATTATATAAAGGTCTTGGAGGCCAAGCGCATCAAATTGGAGAGTTTCAGGAATGATCCTAGATTTAGTAATGAAGAGATAGATAGAGATTTAGAGAAGGTTGCTCATCTAAAGCAGTTATTCGAAGAGAAGTTGAGACGCATGAGTCCGGAAGAACTTAAGGCACAAGAAAATGGCAAAATAACTGAAGCAATATTTACTCATAGTATTATAAATGGAGATATGTTCGGAGAAGGTACAGAAGTCATAATACCTTCTCAATATGATGACTTTGTGAGGAAAGTAGACCTTATTGTTGCTGCCGGACCAGAAGATCCAAATATAGAAAGGCCAGATAATATTCGAAGAAATATATTTGGTTTGGCATTTGATTTCTGTAGCAAAGCAGAAGATGCTAGTAAGAAACTTGGAGATACACTGAGAGATAGTATAGTCAGAGGGTATTCCCCTTCAGTAAAATACGGAGAATTCCCTGATAAAGGTAAAACACGCAATATGTGGATTGCAAAAGTAATTATAGGTGCAGACGGAGAAGCAGTTGCTGATTTTGCTGATACTCTAGTCAATGCTATCAAATCAAATCCAAATGTATCTATAAAAGAGATTGCAAGAGATGTACTTGCAAAACATCCAATCAAGTCAATAGTATTAGATGAGATAATGAGTCAACTTATTGCTTTCAGAAATATTGCTTATCTATGCGATTCTAGTATTCCTATCAGAAATCAATTGGCAGAAGAATTCAAAGTAGAAATATCAGACAATCCAAAATATCGTCAAATAGGAGCAATGTATCATAGAGCATATAAACTATTTAGTGAAATACTTGAAACACAAAAAATAGACATTACCAAAATGGAAAAATCTCGAAGAGGAGACAAAATATCATCTACAATTCATAGTATGATAGGTCATATATCAGACCCTGATAAAAAATATCGGCCCGAGGACTTCCTGGGCCGAACAGTTCAGAAACAATAATGATGGGGAGAATCAAGAATTGTGGAAACGCTTCTCATCTTCTTCGCTTATTCTGCCAATCTTTCTGGCAACTGCTATCTGGGTTTCCAGCATAGCAAGTTCACGACGTTTTCCACTCAACTCTTTTTTCTTACCAATTGCCCAATCAATAAAATCCTGACTTGGTGATGGTATTTGCTTGTTTTTCATACCAATATTACAATAACACATATCTAGATCAAAAGCAAACTAAAAACCGACTCCTTAGTGGAATCGGTTTTCAGTTTAATTATTACCTAATCTTTTTATATCTTATTCCTATTGAACAAAAGATACAGTACTGCTGCAAATAGAACCAAGATTATGAGTATCGCTACCCATCCCCAAGGAACATTGGCAAGAGAAAAGAGTGAAGCGGCTGAATACTGTGTATTTTTTGCCTGTTCTACTACTTGCTTTACTGGCTCTTGAGTAGAAACTGTAGGTTGTGTCACAACTGTCTTTGCAACATAAGTCGTGGCTGGACGAACGGCAACTGCATTGCTACAAGCACGCGTACCAGTCCTACCATCTGCCGATGTTACAGAAACAATTGCGCTTTTGTCACCAGAAGTAGAATAGTATTTTGTTACAGAGCTTTGGCTACCAGTCAAGCCGTCTGAACCAGTCCAAGAATATCTATATGGAGCCATACCACCAGTAACTTCGACTGACCATGTGATAGGTTGATTTGTGGCAATAGAAGATGGATCTGCATAACAACCTATATCTAGATTATTATTATTAGAAGTTTGTATAACTACAGGCTGTTGATAATATACTGGATATGAAGTTGAATATGTATTTTGATAGATCGAAACAGTATTGTTACAACTTATATTCACGGTCTGATTGCCAGAATAGATTATGACAGAAGCATACTTTGTACCAGTACTATAGTAAGACTTTGAAACAGAAGAACCACTACCAGAGAGACCTTCTGTACCTGACCATACATAAGAATATGATCCTGTGCCACCAGAGACAGACGCTCTCCAAGTTATGGTATTGCCAATATTAGTTGAAGTTGTATTTGGATAACATGAAGCAGATACCGATGAATATGTAGGATAAGTTGGGTAGGTAGGAGGATAATAAACAGTTGGCTGTTGATAATATACTGTTTGTTCCACAGGATGATATATAGGGTCTGTATAAACCCTATCGTATGTATAGCTTACCTGATCTGCATAGCGAGTATGTACTACAGGATAGTAGTAATTATAATCATGATTATAATCTGCATTTGCAATACTTGGTATCATAGATACGAAACCAATAGCAAAAATAGCTATAATTATGGCTGTATAATAAGATTTATATGTGTTTTTTGACATGTTTTTCATAGTCTCATGATTATATATCATAGCTTTAGAAAAGTCAAGCGGTGCTCTTTGCAAGGTCCATATTTTTTCAATGCCATATAATGACTTTTTGTACCATATCCTTTGTGTATTTCCAGACCATATTCAGTATATTTCTTTGATATTCTCTTCATATGGCGATCCCTTTTTACTTTAGCGCATATAGAAGCTAGTGCAATGATTGCTTCCTTTGCATCACCACGTATTATCGTTTTTTGATCCTTGAATTTTGTCGGAGCCTTGAGCGATCCATCCAATAATATCTTTGAATGAAAAGTTGCAAATCCTCTTTTCTCCAATTTTCGCAAACAACTATTGATTGCCATTTGAATTGCTTTCACAATCCCAACCCTATCAATCGTCTTCGCATCAACAAGTGATACAACATAGTCGTAAAGCAGGGGGCGATCACTATCAATCATAGACATCCATTTTTCTCTTTGCTTTTCCGACAATTGTTTTGAATCTTTTACTCCCTTAAATCTCCTCAAAACTGCTTTCGACTTCACGGCAAATGCTCCAACGGCGACTGGTCCAGCCAATGGTCCCCTTCCTACTTCGTCTATGCCTATGATTTCTGAATTGCCCATTACTTATTATCCAAATATTTTTTTGATTGTTTGTCAAAATCAGAAATATATGCCAAGTCTTTATTTCTACAATATTTCTTATATTCTTTCAGGGCTTTTTCTTCAGCATTTTCTTTGCTTACTATGCCAGCACCAACCAAAATTTTTTTCTCACTTAATTTCAAAAAACTATCTAACTTTGTTATCCAATCCATCATAGTCATAGTCCGGTGATTACTCGCCTGAAGTTCTGCAAAATCTAAATAGAAAGAAACAATCAGATTCAATTGTTTCAATTCTTCTTCATTCAAATAATTCTTGGCTATGAAAACATCTTTCTCTAACGGGGTCTTGCTCTTAAAGTTGGTCAATCCCATGTATTTCTTTTTGGCATTAGAACGCGATAATACTATTTCAGCGGCAGTGTGACCGTGAACAGCAAAGTGAATTTTGTTTTGTACTGTTGCAAAGAATGTTTTAGTTAAATCAGTGTCATTATTGTAGTCGATGCTAGTGGCATAAATATCAGTAATTTTTTGATAAAAATTTCTTTCACTGGCACGTATAGCCCTTATGCGTTCTAGTAATTCATCAAAATATCCTGATTTCCCACCTTCGGCCAATCGTTCATCATCCAGCACAAATCCTTTAATAATATATTCTTTCAATTTGTTAGTAGCCCATATACGAAATTGTGTACCACGAACAGAATTGACCCTATAGCCAACAGAAATAATTGCATCAAGATTGTATGACTGAATTTCCCGTTTTACACTTCTATTACCTTCTCTTTGAACTACTAAGGATTTCTTAGTAGTTGCTTTTTCATTCAACTCATTGTCTACATAAATGTTTTTGAGATGAAAGATGATATTCTCAAGAGTACAACCAAAAAGCTCAGCCATTTGTTTTTGCGACAACCACACTGTCTCTCCATCGATCAATACCTCCATTTTGAGGGTACCATCAGGTAATGAATATAAAATTATGTCCTTTGTCTTTTTTTCTTTCATTTGGTAATTTTACCACAATTCTCTCACTCTAAAAAATAAAATCAATACAGACACTCTAAAAATATTGTGTCCAACTCAAAAAGAAAACCGCCCGACGAAAGTCGAAACGGTCTTCGTGAGCAGTGGGTTCTCCTTTCTTATTTGAATGTTCTGTTAACTCTATGGAGAGCCCCATTCGTTGAAGATTTCGAGCTTGATTGCATCACCTTCAGCAAATTGCTCATCTAGATGGCACTTTGCTATATAGAGAACAACTGCCGCAACGTCTTCGAAAGGATGTTCTGTTTTGTTGGCAATGCGACTGACTTCATCTCGCAAACCACGAAGATCCCAAAAGAATCTTGCCTTGAGTAGGCTAAAGGCTATCGCTCCATCTTCCCTATAAGGAGTAGGTAAAGGAGGTTCATTATTGAGTTTGCAACCACGAAGAATCTCTGGCAACAGAAAATCTCTAAAGAATTTGACAAACCTTTCTTGAGAACACCCTATCCTCTTGGCGTTTTCAATAGTCCACTGTTGGAATTCGCTTGGCTTAAATCCGCCAGCGTTTGGCAGACTGTACTTATATCGCAAAATATCCAATGCGATTACACCAACTATAAACGAACTTAACCTTCTCATACTAACCTTCTCTTTCTTGTAATGTGCTGATATCCTCGGAATCATCCGAGAACCAATTCTGGCGACGCACGGTTTTGCCAGCACATGTATGTAATCACATTCTAGGTGAAAAGTCAATGTTTCAATTCTTTGTCCCAAACGGTAGACTTCAAATATGAGCAACTTCATTCATCTCCACACGCACTCCCACTATTCCCTATTATCCGCTTTGCCGAAAGTCGAAGAATTGGTCGCGGAGGCAAAGAAAAATGGTATGACAGCTCTTGCTCTAACAGACAATGGCAATATGTATGGAGCAATAGAATTTTACAAGGAATGCAAGAAGAAAGAGATAAAGCCAATAATAGGAGTTGATTTCTATGTTGCATCTCGTACAAGACATGACAAAAGTGCCGGACTAGACAATCGTCGAAGCCGCTTGGTACTTCTCGCGCAAAATGATATTGGATATAGAAATCTGATGAAATTGGTAACTGATTCGAACTTAGAAGGTTTTTATTATAAACCAAGGATAGATCGTGAACTCATAGAAAAATACAATGAGGGACTTATAGCGATATCTCCATCATTCTCTGGTGATATAGCACAATCGTTGAAAAGTAGGACACAAGAAAAAGCAAAAGAATTTGCAAAATATTACAAAGATGTATTTGGTGATCGACTTTATATAGAGATAACCAGACATCCAGAAATAGAAGGTCATGAAGCAAGTATGAAGACACTCGTAGAATTTGCAAAGAGTGAAGAAATTCCACTCATAGCAACACACGATGTCTATTATTTGAATACAGATGATCGTGACGCCAGAGATACTCTGATCCTCGTCAATTCGCATTCAGACAGATCAGAGAGAGTCTCTGAAGATGATGAAGAAGATTTTTCTTTTATTTCCAGAGAAAGAGCCGAGGAATTATTCTTCGATTTGCCTGAAGCTATAGCAAATACAGAGAAAGTCGCCAATATGTGCAATCTAGAAATTGATCTTGGCAAATGGGTTTTCCCTGATTATAAAGTAGAGAGTGGCCGATCCTATGATGAAGAATTGAGATATCTTGTCTTCGAAGGATTTGATCGAAGGAATGTAAAAAAGAGTAAAGAGATGGTAGAGAGAGCAGAATATGAACTTGGTGTAATCAAAAATAAAGGTTATGCTCCATACTTCTTGGTTGTAGCTGATCTACTTAGATTCTCTAGAGAGAATGGAATTTTGAGTAATATCAGAGGATCTGTTTCTGGATCATTAGTCACATATCTTGCAGAGATCACAAATGTAAACCCTATAGAATATGAAATACCCTTTGAGAGGTTTCTAAATCCAGATAGACCATCTCCACCAGATATTGATATGGACTTCGCTGACAACAGGCGTGATGAAGTCATAGATTATGCTAGGAAGAGATATGGGGCCAATAGGGTCGCACAGATAGGTACTTTCGGTACTATGATGGCTAGAGGCTCTGTGAGGGACGTAGCTAGGGCCATGGGATTTCCATTCGAAACTGGAGACAAGATAGCAAAGCTTATTCCTATGGGTTCACAAGGATTCCCTATGACACTTGATCGTGCATTCGATGAAGTTCCAGAATTGAAAGAGCTTTACAAGAATGATGAAAATGTAAAAAAGATCTTCGATATGGCAAAGAAGATAGAGGGTTGTGCAAGACACATTGGTGTCCACGCTGCAGGAGTTGTCATTGCACCGAGAGATATCATCAATTACACACCACTTCAATTTGATCCAAAAGGTGAAGGTAAGATTATCACTCAATACGATATGTATTCGATCGAGGAAGCAGGACTTCTCAAATTTGATTTCTTGGGTTTGAAAAACTTGACGATCATCTCTGATGCTATTGAAAGGATAAAGAAGATTGATAATACTGTCATTGAAATAAATAAAATACCGATAAATGACAAGAAGACTTTCGAAATGTTGGCGCGTGGTGAGACCGCAGACTTATTCCAGTTGAATGGCGATGGTATGACTAGATTCCTGAAGGATTTGCGGCCAACTACTATTCACGATATCAATGCTATGGTTGCTCTATATCGCCCTGGTCCGATCCAATTTATCCCTGACTATATTGCCCGTAAACACGATTCAAAACTTATCAAATATCTCGATCCTTCTCTCGAGAAAATACTAAAAAAGACTTATGGTATTCTGGTCTATCAAGATGATCTTCTAATAATGGCGCATGATCTAGCCGGATACAGTTGGTCGGAAGTAGACAAATTTAGGAAAGCTGTAGGCAAGAAGATACCAGCAGAAATGGCAAAACAAAAAGATCGCTTTATAAATGGTTGTATAGATCATAGTAAATGGAGCAAGAAAAAGGCTGAACAAGTCTGGAAATGGTTCGAACCATTTGCAGCTTATGCTTTCAATAAAGCACACTCTGTATCTTATGGTTGGGTTGCATATCTTACAGCGTATCTCAAAGCTCATTATCCAGAGATATATTTATCTGCTGTTTTATCATCGGAATCAGGAGAAATAGAGAAAGTTGCAGAGACTATAGCAGAATGCAAACGTATGAATATCCCTGTACTACCGCCTGATGTAAATGAAAGTTTTAGTCAGTTTACTGTGATCAAGTCGGTAACTTCGCCCGAGAAAGAAACATTGGGTTTCGAACCCTCTTCGCAGGCGGGGTGGAGACCAACTCTGCATACCCCAGACTCACCGCAGAGAAAAGACGAGGGCGGCGGGGTTTCTGTTGTTCCGCCGCCCTCGATCGTGGGTGAGAAACCCAATGTTTCTTTCTCGGGCGAAGCTAACAAAGTCAAACAACATTATCGCATCCGATTTGGTTTAGTCACTATCAAAAACTTCGGTCAAGGGATATCAACAACGATTATAGAAGAAAGGAAAAGGGGTGATAAATACAAGTCACTTGCTGATTTCTTGGATCGCGTCAAAGATCGCAATCTAAATAAGAAATCATTGGAATCTCTCATCAAAGCAGGAGCAATGGATTGTTTTGGTGAAGATAGAGGAGTAATGCTTGCAAATATCGAACTTTTACTCGAATACAATAAAGAAAGCGAAAAGAGAAATCAAAATCAGGATTCTCTATTTGGAGCAATGACTGATACATCCACTGTACCATCATTGCGACTTGTCGAAAGTCCAAATGCAGATATGAGAGACAAATTGACTTGGGAAAAAGAACTTCTAGGGCTATATATTTCTGGTCATCCTCTAGAGAAGTATCGCGCGGTTATAGAGAAAAAGGATATGGATATAAAGAAAGCAATTGAAACAAAGAAAGATGGAGATAGTGTCATCCTAGGAGTAATAATAAATGAAGTTAGAACTGTGCAGACGAAAAATAATGAAACAATGGTATTTGTTTCTATAGCCGATTTCTCTGGAGAAGCAGAAGCTGTCATATTTCCTAGAGTTTATAGAGAGTTCCGAGAATCGATCGCTCCCGACAAATGTATTGCAATAAAAGCTACGATCAATTCTAGGAATGGCGAAAAGGGATTTTTGATAGAGAGAATGAAAGCGTTGTGATCTTCCTCTGTGTCATCCTCACTTTCGCGAGGATGACAAAATATGTTAATATCTGATCATGACTTATGACCTTGCAATCATTGGAGGTGGACCAGCTGGTGTATCTGCTGGTGTTTATGCTGCACGTAAGCAATTGAAAACAATATTTATCACAAAAGACTGGAATAGTCAGAGTTCTGTTTCAGAAGGAATAGAAAACTGGATTGGTACAGTCAAAATAAGTGGCACAGAATTGGCGAACAATCTAAAAAAGCATCTAGAAGCATATGCAGGTAAATTTGTTGATATACATGAAGGAGAAGTATGTGAGCTCGTTTCAAATTCTGGTAAAGACAATTCCAAAAATACTATATTTACAATAAAGACAAATAAAGGAAATTATGAAGCCAGCGCTGTACTCGTAACAACGGGTAGTCATAGGAGAAAGTTGGATATTCTGGGTGCAGATAGGCTGGAACACAAAGGACTTACATATTGTGCATCATGTGATGGTCCTATATTTGCTGGACAAGATGTGGTTGTAATAGGTGGTGGTAATGCGGCTTTCGAGAGTGCTGCGCAACTTCTTGCATATTGTAAAAGTGTTACTCTGGTCAATCGTAGCGACAAATTTCGCGCAGATCCCATGACCATTGAGACTGTTTCAAGAAATGCACATTTCAAAATAATCAAGAATGCAGTACCAAAAGAAATTAAGGGTGATAAATTTGTAGATGGATTTGTATATACAGATACAGAGGCCGGCAAAAATGTCGAATTGGCTGTTGCTGGTATTTTCATTGAGATCGGATCATTACCAACAACAGAGTTTGTAAAAGACATAGTCAAACTAGACCAATACAACAGAATCATCGTGGATCCCAAAAATCAACGATCTTCTCTATCGGGTGTCTGGGCAGGAGGAGACTGTACCGATGGTCTATATCATCAAAATAACATTGCTGCTGGAGATGGTGTCAAAGCGCTAGAAGATATCTATCTCTTCTTGAGGGCGAAGTAGAATACCATGTTTTTTGCTAATAATTCTGATAATTATCCTTTGTCACCCAAATCTATCACGAATTCTATTTCATGTGGACAACTTGTTTACAAATATGCTAGAATTGTTTTACAAGTGGCTTCGGCCTCGCGCCCATTCGCAAGAGTGGGCGCAAACAGTTAATATTTCTATTTGAAATTGGTCTTTTTGATGAAGTTAATCATTTTTGAGTAAATGTCACTATTTAGAACACCAACCTTTTTTCCTAGCCTTTTTGCATCAATCAATCGTATTTGTTCAACCATAGCATAAGTTTCTTCTTTTTCATCCACTAAATTGCCTAAAGGAAATAAATTTTTACGTTTTTTTGATGTAGTAAGAGGTACAATTAGGCATGTGTCCAAACTTAGACGCTTGACGATGATAATCGGCCTAGTGAATTCTTCACCTTTACCATTCTGTTCAAATCCAATATTTCTTCCAATTGAACACCACCAAACTTCTCTTTCATGGAAATAGACTTTCTTGTCACTTTTTATCAAACCGTCTTTTACTTTGTGCCATTGTTTCAACATATTATCCATGTCATTAATATTGATTCGAGATATTCCATTATTCTCGAACTCTTCTTCCCAAACAATTTGGCACTCCATGAGTTTTAAGAAACGGTCTTCGCGAGACATCTTTGCAATCTCATCGTCTTCATATTTCTGATGGAAGTCTCTCTCACCCAACCACCCAGCAACTTCTTCCCAACTAGTAAATTCATCATATCGTTCGATAAGTTTTCTAATTGTTGGTTCGTCATCTAAATTCGAGTTTGCTTCATGACTATTTTCTTCATCATTGGTATCGATGTATTTCCCATAACCCATTTCTTTTGCAAATGAATAAATATACTTTTCAAGAGATTTAATTTCTTTATCGACTTCCGAATCTTTTGTGGTGACTGCATTGGTCATCCAGTCAGCAATATAGACGGCTCTCATTAGGTGCCAATATTGTTCTTTGGTGAATTCCAATTTCATTTGCTTAACAGGATATTCCTAATTAGCAGAAAATACAATAGCGATAAAATTTGGCGGTGTGTATTAAACAAAGTTCGAATTTATTTTGCTGATAATCCTGATGCCGACTAATCGCACGCGCGGAGC
>JBAZBL010000001.1:0-121530 GCA_041671485.1 Minisyncoccota bacterium | reverse complement strand
CTGTCGCGATTCTACTGGGAGGATATCACGAGCGGTCGAAAGCTTATAGAACCATATGACACAGTACCCGAGCGACAAACCACATAAGATCAGGGATTATCGCGAATTGCCGTTTGCTTACCAAGATAAGCCGGCTTTGCGGTACATGCGACAACAATGGCTCGATAAGCATATAAGCATTGATGCCTACCGGAATCTCCGGAACATGTATCTGGCTTTGACGGAGATTGCCTCCAACAAGGCCAGTCAAACCATAGAGGCGTCCAACAAAACGCTTTTGATTTATTCCGGACTCAAAGACTGGCGAACGATTAAGAATTGTTTATCCAAGCTCGAAGAGTGGGCTTTTATCGCGATCACAAAAACTCGGGGCGAGGATGCCAAGTTCAAGCCCCGAGGTATCACTTTGCTGTCCGTCCTACATCTGACGCAGGGTGGAAACCAATCAGCATCAAAAGCCGGACGGCATAGCACGCAGACTGCCTCCGGTGCAGAAGATATAGAAGGTAAGGGATTAAAAGAAATTAAAGAAAATAATAAAGAAATTAACGGCCGGTCCAAGAATTTAAAACTCTTGTCCGAGGCCAGAGCCAAACTCGTAGCCAAGATGACCCTACAAAACAAATGATTTTTGGTTATAAACGGCAACATTGGGCAACGAAATGAGCAAAAAGCCGATAATAAACAATCGTTAAACGATACTAAGTGATACCCAAATGGCTAAATCTGTAGACATAAAAAATGAAAAATATCAGAATGCGATCCGCTTAAAATATGGCGATTTTACTTATTTAGAGATTGCCTGGATGCTTAAAGTCTCTCATGTCAGTGTAAAGAGATGGTTTCGGTCAGACGGCTTACTGAAAGACGAATACGACCGATACGAAAAAGAAAGGAATAATGTACGTGATAAAGAAACGGATACCGTGCTGGCGAGACATTCTGTAATTGCGGCCAATATTCTGGTCTCGCTTATGGGTGCCAAAAGCGATGTTATGAAATTTCGAGCCGTTAAAGCTATTTTGGATTATGTACTGGGTCCAGTAAGAACCATGGGCAGTGATGATCCTTACGATAACGCCGATTATCGGCGAGATAGCGACAGTATTGCGAGGATACTGGAAAGTGCTAGGAAAAGACAACAAAAATCCACTGTGGGCAACTCGAGCTTAGCTTGTTCGAAAAATTAGCATATGTTGTGTCTTGAGACCAAAAGTCGAATTCGAACCTTATAAAAATTAATAATAAATATGACTATGACAATGCAAAACGAAAATGAATCGATGCGAGCCGTAGGATATGCCCGTGTCTCCTCCAAGGATCAGGAGGACACAGGTTACTCACTGCCAGCTCAAGAAAAACTTTTACACGATTATGCCGATAGAAACAGTTTTGATCTGGTAAAAGTTTTCGCTATTCAAGAATCTGCGGCCGGAAAAATCCAACGAAAGATATTCCACGAAATGTTGGAGTATGTGACCAAGTCCAAGATCAACACGGTCTTCGTGGAAACTACCGACCGCTTAACTCGTAACTTTGCCGATGTACCGGTAATCGACGAATGGATACTGGCGGACGAAAGACACACAATTCACCTCGTCAAAGAAGGCTGTACACTCCACAAAGACTCCAAATCGCACGAATGGTTTATGTGGCGAGTCAAAGTAGCCACGGCCGAATATTATATCCGTCTGCTTTCCGAGAATGTGAAAAAAGGACAGAAAGAAAAGCTAGCTCAAGGCTGGCTACCAAGCAAACCACCACTGGGATATCAAACTACTGGCGAGAAGGGACATAAAATCCATATCATTGATCCGGAGAAATCTCCACTGGTCAAAAAGATGTTTGACCTTTATGCCTCCAATCGCTACTCAACCAAAAAGCTGGCCGATGAAATGCACAAACTTGGCATGCGGTCTCGGGGAGGAAATAAAGTAAGTCACTCACGAGTCCACCAACTGCTTGGTGATCCGTTTTATTACGGAATGAATCGCTGGAATGGAAAAGTTGCTCAAGGCGGACACGAACCGCTTATAACCAAAGAATTATTTATGCGATGCCAAGACATAATGCATAGTAACGGCACACCGAAGTACAACAAACACAATCCGTTATTTAAAAATGTCTTCCACTGCGAGGAATGCAAAGGCCGGATAACTTGGGAGATACAAAAAGGCCACTGGTATGGCCACTGCAATCATTATAAAAACTGCCAGCAAAAAGAATGGGTTAAACAAGAGAATATTGACCAGCAAGTAATGGAAAACATCGAGCACTTAAGCTCAAAACACAACGAGGCCATAGAGAATATGCTCACTTGGGTCCAAGAGGCTCTCAAGGAAAGCCACGGGGAGGAAATAGAATTCAGGCAAAAAGCCACCGGTGAGCTCGAACGACGCTACCAAGTAGCCACGCAGAGATTGGATAAGATATACGATGATAAGATCGACGGCAAGATCAGTGAGGACTTCTACCAGAAAAAGTACCAACAATACAAAATTGAACAAGAGGAAGTGCTGGACGGACTAAATAAGCACAAGAATGCCAACCTCAAGTATTACGATATGGGGTCAACCTTTCTGCAAATGGCCAAAGAGGCAAGGAGAATTTATTTGAATCGAAGTACGATCGAAATGGTCGACGACAAGAAACAACTTTTGTCCCTTTTATTTTCGAACCCCATTATAAATGGCAAAAAAGTTGAGATTTCATACCAGAAAGCCTTCAAAATGGTATTTGAACGAGTAACACAGATGTTGGGAGAAAATACAGACGAAAATACAACATTCGAACCGCTGAAAAAGCCCGTAGATAAAGAGAAAAGCAGAGCTTTTGGCTCTGCTCATCCCATATGGCTCCGGGAGCTGGATTCGAACCAGCGACCAACGCTTTAACAGAGCGCCGCTCTACCGCTGAGCTATCCCGGAATATGTTTTTCAATAGATCTTATTTAATTTTCTGGAATTGTTTGGCGATTGCTCCACCTCCGCCAGCTGGCGGATATCCCAGAATATTGTTCTTTCAATGAACTTTTTACGAATACGATTTATAATGTATCATAATATATGTCCTTATTCAAACAATGTATTTGAAGATTCATACATATCCGGGTTCTAGAGAAGAGCGCGTGGAAAAAGTATCATCTGATACCTTCGAAATTTATTTGCGTGAAAAGGCGGAGAAGGGAAGAGCAAATAGGAGGATGTTGGAAATTCTGCGTAACATTTATCCGAAAAAGAAGGTTATACTTGTTGCTGGACACTTGTCATCCCATAAAGTCGTTGCAATAGACGATAGGTGATATAATCGTAAGCAGAGGATAATTTATCAAAATGTTTGTAAAATAAGACTACAATATGAATATAAATATCAAGACCACGAATGTCACTCTAACGTCAGCAATATCAGATTATGTAGAGAAGAGACTCAAGAAGATTTCAAAATTACTCAATCATGATGGATCAGCACAATGTGATGTCGAATTGGCAAAGACAACAGAACATCATCAGAAAGGTGAGATATTCAAAGCAGAAATTCACATTGTTGGTATTGGTAAAAATATATATGCAAGTTCAGATAATATTGATCTTTATTCTGCTATTGACTCCGTACGAGATGAAATATTGAGAGAGTTGAAATCCAATAAAGAGAAACGACTATCATTTGTGCGTCGTGGTGGTGCACAAGTAAAGGCAATGATAAAGGGCTTGTGGCCTTGGAAGTAATACGATAAAATATTCGTATATGAATCAATCTTTTTTTAGTCTTGTGGCTTTGAAACAGCCGGTCAATCAATGGATATGCATTGCATTTCTATGCCTGTTTTGTTTCTGGACTGTTCTTTACTATTTTGTCCAACAAGCACAAGCCATAGGAGACAATTATGTTGAGAATAGGCTGAAGTTATAACCTCTACCAAAGTCTTCAAATGACATTTCCTTTCCTCCTTCAGGAATAACTTTTTTGATGAGTAATTTGTCGTTTTCAAAGTCTGCTTTAGTTATTTTCACTCGCATTTCTTTGCCATTGTGTTTGATCATGAAGTAGGCTTGTGGCCACAATTGATATGCTTGAATCTTTAAAAAATTTTTATATGGATCATCATCAAGATTTATCAGTCCATCCTCTTTTTTCACTTTCTTTGTAAATGTTGCTATCGAATGGTCTTGATCATGCTTTTCTATTTTACCTCTTATCCATTCTGGCAATACTTTTGCAAGTAATTTTGCACCAGCTATAGCCATCATCTCTTCGAAATCTTCATAAGTTGGCCATTTTTCTATACTGACTTTTTCTTGTGCAATTATTGGTCCATGGTCCATCTGTTCATCTATTTGGATGATAGTGATACCAGTCTCTTTTGTATTATCGAGTATTGCAGACTGTAGTGGAGAAGCTCCACGATATTTTGGTAATAGTGATGGATGAATATTTAGAGTTTTATTTACTGGAATATTTATGATTTCGAGAGGAATGATCTTGCCATAAGAAGCAACTATAAATACATCATTTTTTTCTTTTTCCAATTGAATGGCAAAGTCAGTATCTAGTTTTTCTGGACTATGAACTGTGATACTCCTCTTTTGTGCCCACTCTTTTACTTCTGTTGGAGTGACTATCATCTTCCTGCCTTGTGCTTTGTCTGGAGTTGTTACGATGGAATATGGGATAAGCCCTAGAATCTCCAATTCATCAAGTACAATTACAGAGAATCGTGAAGAACCAAAGAATGAAAATTTGATTTTATTTGTCATTTGGATTTTGCAACTCCCTTATCTCCTCATCTGTCATTTCCCATACCTTACTTGCTTTATCAGTAAATAATATTCCTTCCAGATGATCACATTCATGTTGGAATATCTGTGCAAGAAGTCCAGAAGCACCACGCTCTATCTTTTCGCCTTTTTCATTTAGGCTCTTGAGTGTGACTTTGTTCGAACGTTTGACTTCACCATATAACCAACGCACAGATAGACAACCTTCTTCCATATCACTCTTTTCTTTGGATAGGCGAATGATTTTGGGATTGATAAATACAAGATCATTACTATCACCTTTATAGTCTTTGTCTGCTCTTTGCAGAAGTTCTCCATTTATTATGAAAATCTTGAGAGCTTTTCCTATCTGTGGCGCAGCTAGTGCCACTCCGTCTTTCTGTGAATGCATTGCAGTTTTCATTGTCTCTATGATTTTATTCAAATGAGGCGATCCGATGTCGGATGGGGATACGTCTTTTGCCATATTCCTCAATACAGGATCATCTCTCTGTACAATGTTATTTGTTACTCCTTCTTTCATGGCCAAACTATAATATGGTTTTGTACTTGTAGCAAGGTTAAAAAACGGCGCAGGTATATCTACGCCGTTTGAGATCAAATCTATTTGTTTTTTGGAAACAATTTTCCATAGCGACTATAGATCAGTTTGCCAAGAACAAGAACTACAATTCCGAGTACAACAAGTGATGAGAGAAGACCAAATGGTCTTTCCATCAGTCCAAACCAAGAAAGAGAGATGATAGAGACCATGTCTGTGAGCGAAGAACGAACTGACAATACTGTTGCTCTTATGTTTTCAGATTGGATATGACGATTTGTAAAAGCTCCCACAAATGGCGTCATAAAACCACGCACTACATTCTGGCTAATCACTAGGTATGCCATAGGCCAGAATGGAAACATTCCCATAATGAGTATAGGGAGGCCAACACATAAGATCATGACAAGAATACATTTTCTCTCTGATATTTTCTCTTCTATTCTATGAGCATAATGACTCGATGCCCAAGCGACAATATTGAGAAGACAAAAGATGATACCATAATATTTGAGACTGATACCAACTCTCTCGAAATATGGATTGTAAGTGAAGAACCATATCTTCGATGCTCCCATGATGAGGGCACAGAAAGCTATTATCCAACGTATCTCTGCTTTCCTTAAAGCATATTTGATACCTAGGAATAGTGTTCGGATCTGATCTTTCACATTATAGTTTCTCTCAACTATTATTTCCTTGAAGAAACATGATGCTATGAGCGGTATTATCATAAATGGTATGCACATATACAGTGGAATGCGCATATTTATTTCTGAAAGATATCCTACAGATAGGGAAGTGAAGGCTATAGTGAAATATCTAAGGCCCACTGCACAACCTTCTATCTTCTTGTACTTTTTCTCGAGACGTACTTCTTTCAAGGTTTCATAAAGAAGAGCTTTGTCAGCTCCAGACTGGAATGAATAACCTATAGCCCACATAATGTTGCCCATCCAAGCCAAGAATGGCGAAGTCATAAATGCAAACATTATTGTACTAAGTAATAGGAATATCCTACCTATGATCAGGGTCTTTTTGCGACCGATCGTATCTGCCAATGATCCGCAAGGGACATTGAGAGTAACACAAATCCCTAGTACTGCTGATTCCATGAAGTATATTTCAGACAATTTCATATGCCCTAGACCTTGAAGACTTGCTATGAGGATAGGTCCCCAGAACAATGGTTCATTGAATAGGATAAATGTTTTGTAGAGAAATATATTGCGACGAGTATGAGACTTTTTCATATCCCAATCCTTTCTTTTTGTTGTTTTGGAATTGTTACAAAGAACTATGCTGAACAAAAAAATTCCGACTTTCATTCAGCCGGAATCTTTTTAACTTTGAAGAATATTATTTCCTATGAGTTACAAACATCACGGCTGAATATAAGGTTTTTCTGCATTGGATAATTGACAATGCAAAAAGACTGCTCGGTAAGAGCATTAAAGCCTTTATTCATATTGTGATGCTTGTGAGGCATGGGATAATAGTAGCTTAGGTGTGTGGAGGTGTCAATGACATGTGCGTGTATTTTTTGTATATAGAGATGATAAATATTTATTGTGGTATCATATGGGACACATTTATTAATATGCTGAAAGATTTTTTCCACAAATATGTCGAGAATACAAGAGAGAAGGCAATTATTACTGATGAGAGAATGTTTCTATGTATGTTAACTGTAGCAGTTTGTAGAGGATTGAATATTCTTTATAGAAATGTCTATATTACATCAAGAGCGATAAAACATATGTATGACAAGAAACCAGCAGAAGAATTTTCTTTTATAATTAATCACTTATATGAAATAATCAGATATCCAGATAAGATATACAAGAATAAGAGTGGCAAAAGGGGAGAATTATCCTTTGTCAAGAAGATTGGCAACAGTGATTACTTTGTATCAATTGAACATAAAACTAATATAGAACCAGAAGAGATAGAAGTTGCAACTGCTTTTAGATTGAGAGATAAAAGATATATAGAAAAATACACTCTCTTGTGGGACTGGGGGAACGGCAACCCCCATCGTAGCGCGTTTGATGCTCCAAAGGAGTCTACTAACGCCCCGCAGTAGAGCCGAATTTCTGCATTTCAGCCCCACGAGAGAATGTATTTAACCAACTAACTGTCATAATAATAGCAATAATTAAGTAAAAATCAAGTTTATTTTTGTGAATTGTGAACATCAATTTGCTACAACAGTTTTAGAACGATACAAATTCTCGCTCCCATATCTCTCCCACCCGACTCTATCTCCAAACTACCATGATGTGCATTCAAGATCGTGCGGGCTACAGAAAGGCCAACTCCCATACCTAGTGGATTCAACTTCTTGGCTTTTTCACTTCTGTAAAATACTTGCTTCGAAATGGTTTCTTTTTCCTCTTCTGTTATACCTATACCAGTATTTTCGATAGTAAGTTCAAAATTATTTGCATCTGACTTTGTTGATATGTTTATAGTACCATGATCATGATTGTATTTGATGGAATTTTCCATGATGATCAATATGACTTCATATATCTTGTCTTTGTCTATATGTAGTTCGGGCCAACTCTCTTTGTCTTTGGGATAAGTGATGGATATATGTAGGTCTTTTATATAAAATTTCAATTCTTTTATGACGTCTTCTACTATAGTCTTGATATTTGTTCTTGAAAGGTTCAGTATATTTTGACCCGGCTTTAATACAGCGATACCAGATAGACTACTTATAGTATTGGCTAGAATATCTACCGAGTCACTAGTATCGCGCAACACTTCTTGTATCTCCTCTCTATCAGCGCCTACTTTTTCCGATATCATCTCCAAACGCCTGTGTATAGATGCTAATGGCATCCTCAAATGATGTTCTGCAATCATCACAAACTGATCCTTTGTCTCATTGAGCTTTTCCAATTCCCACCGCGCCTTCTTCTCAATTTCATATGCCTGTCGCACTTCTTTTGTTTTTTCAGCCACGCGCTCGGAGAGGGTGGCGTTGAGGGAGGTGAGTTGATCGTTCTGTTCTGCTTCTTGAAGAGAGACCTTGAATAGGTAAAATGCCAGTATCAAAAATACTATGAATGTAATAACACGCCCACCAATACCCAATGATAGATCGATGAATATATTTATAAAGAAAATGACGGTCATTCCAACCGCCAATACCTCTGTTACAACCGTTCTCACATTCATCTGTCTGTATTTGATGATTGAGTAGGCGATGACAGGTATCCATATAATTTCTGTTACAGGTCCTAACCAATTCAGATCAAAATAACCAAATCTTGGGAGTATTATACAGATTACACTTGGTGGTATTATACCAATAATCATTGCCCAGAACATATATCCCAGATTAATTCTAATCTTTGGATTAATACAGGAGTAGTATTTTCTATATAATATTATCAAACCTGCTATAAAATATCCTATAAAAAATATTTCAAAGATAAATGATAATTTACCAAACTGCCATCCTAATTGATCTAGATTTTTAAGAGGAAATACACCATTAATAATATTATTAGTAAAAATAAAGATGTATGCTAATAATATTTCATTAATGATCAATAATATGGTTAGTATATTTTTTGGTTTTTTGTCTTCAGGATATGTTATGAAAAAATATAGAAACGATGCTCCTATAATAGTTCCCAAATAATATGTAAGTCTAGAGAAGATTATTGCTACCCCTTGATCTTTTGATGCAACAAACATACCAACCGAAATTACCCAGATAGTAACCCATAGACTACTCTGAGAAAATGATCGAGATGAGATAGTTTTGCTACCAAAGAAGATCACCAGCGTCAGACTTCCGATTAGAATTGCTGTAAACCATATTAGTATTGGATATATTGTTATTTCCATAATTTAATTTATTTTATGAATAAAATAGTTATACCTAATTAAAAATCTATTAAGTCTGTTATACTGTATATTACTAAACAATACAAGATGATAAGGTTACAACAAAAATTAGAAAGACATAATATATTTGTAAAAGTAATAAGAATAATAACTGTACCACTTCTTAATCTTTTGCCATCTAGATTTATTAAACTTTTTATGAAGAAGTCTAGTAAGGATGCGTCTACAGTTGTTGCAAAAGGTGGTTCTACTCATGCACTAGAAGCAATGTACAATCGATATCATAGAAAACTATTTTCTCGTGGAATTTTGCAAGGGTGTTCAGATATTTTGTGGCACCATATAGTTTCTCAACCAAAAGCATTACGTAATAGATTAAAAATTGTTAAAGATGTTTTGTATAATAAAGTTACATACATCTTTGATAACTATGGATATCGTGATATTTCAATATTGAGTATAGCCGGTGGTTCATCAAGATCAATAATATATATGATTCAAGATCTAAATATGAAAAAAGGTATTAATAATAATATTCATGTAATAACTGTTGATAAAGATCAGGCTGCACTAGACGTTGGAAAAGATGTTGCTAAAGAGTTAAAGTTACAAGACCATTTTGAATGGCTATGTGGAAATGTTTATGATATAGAAAAACATTTTTCTACTCGTAGATTTGATATAATAGAGATAGTTGGTCTTCTTGATTATTTTGATTTTGATAGATCTGTAAAACTGCTCAAATTAAGTCATCAATTAATGAATGATAAGGGTTTTATAATTATTGCAAATGTAATGCCAAACTCTGAGATGCCATTTGTTCATAAGACAGGCTGGCCAAATATGTATTATCGGAGTATAAAAGATATTGAATCATTATTAAATTCATCTAATTTTAATAATTCTGATATAATTATTGAGCCGATGAAGATTCATTGTATAGGAGTCGGACAAAAATAATATGGAGATATTTGCAGTATCAGGACTTGTAAATGGAATAATATCCTCTGCTTTTGGTGTATTGGTAATAAGTAAAAATTGGCGTGAAAAAGTAAATCGGATTTATTTTTTCATGGTTATATCTCTTGCATTATGGTCATTTAGCTATTGGCAATGGTTACTTTCTACTGATTATAATTCAGCACTGTCTTGGGTTAGGTTATTGTCAATAGGATCTTTATTTATACCAGTTTTTTTCTTTCACTGGGTAATACTCTTAATAAATAAAAAAAATATTGTAAATAATGTAATACTAACAATTGCATATTTTGCAGCCATTACAATATTATTCTTTTATAACTCACCTCTTTTTATAGAAGGACTCCAACAGAAATTATATTTTGAATTCTGGCCAAATGCTGGAAATTTATATGATATATATTTTTCATACATATATATTGGTCTTATTACGTATTCATTATATTTATTGATTCGATCTTATCTGATGACTATTGATAAAGATAAAAAAGGGCAGCTATTATATATTATCTTTGGTGCAATACTTGGATTTGGTGGTGGACTTACAAATTTTCCTTTATGGTTTGGAATTGAGATTCCTCCATATGGAAATTTTCTAGTCTCCGCATTTCCTTTTCTTCTAGGATATTCTATTTTAAGATTTCGTTTATTCAATGCAAAAACAATCGCTACTGAGATCTTAGTATTTTTTATGGTGATCATACTGTTCATACAAGCAGTTATATCACAATCTTTAATTGAAGGATTACTTAGAGGAGCTTTCTTTATAGTTGTTTCTATATTTGGCTATCTTCTTATCCGCAGCGTCTACCACGAAGTCGCCCAGCGGGAACGCATCGAGAAGTTGGCGGGTGCGCTTGAGGTGGCGAATAGGGGTCAGCAGGAGTTTTTGCACTTCTTGTCACATGAGGTTAAGGGGTACTTTACGGTTGTGTCGGCAATGTTGGATGCAGTATTGACAGACGATGATTATGGACCTGTTTCGGAACGTTTGCGTGGATTGTTGCAGACGGGCTTGAAGAGGAATAAGTCTGCTGTGGCAAATGTGGAGGATATACTGATCTCGGCAGATTTGCGTAATGGTGCAATCACTTATGATATGAAGCCACTCGATATGAAGGTTGCTCTAATTGATCTTATAGAAGAGATAAGACCAGAAGCAGAAGAAAAAGGTTTGAAATTACAAGTTTCGATTGATGAAAACAAGGATTATAATGTTGTAGTAGACAGAAGACATATGATAGATCATGCAATAAGGAATATTATTGAAAATGCTATTATATATACTCCTAAAGGCGAGATTATGGTCACACTCTCACGCCATTATGGCAATGTACTTCTAGCTGTTGCAGATAGTGGAGTTGGTCTTACAGATGAAGACAAGAACCGCCTATTCACTGAAGGTGGTAAGGGAAAAGAATCATCGAAGATCAATGCACATAGTACAGGACATGGTTTGTATATAGTAAAGAGAACTGTTGAAGCTCATAAAGGCAGGGTATGGGCAGAGTCAGAAGGTAAAGGAAAGGGTTCGATATTCTTCATGGAATTGCCTGGGAAATCCAAATAATGAAACTATATTTTTTACCACCACTTGTATTGCAAAAATTGATATGGGTTCCGACGAGAATAATCTTGTCATTTTTTGGCCATCTACATGTGAAAGGTCTCGATAATCTCAAAGGCATAAAAGGAAATATTATATTTGCTTGCAATCATACTAGCGAACTAGACCCAATACTCATTCCAGCTGTTTTACCATTCTGGTCCAAATTTTCACCCATATTCTATACTTCTCGTGAAGAGAGTTTCTACAAGAATTCTGGTTGGAGACAAAATATATATGGAGGACTATTCTTCAAAGCTTGGGGAGCATACACTGTATTTACTGGTTTGCGGAATTATGAAAAATCATTGAAGAATCATATAGAGATTGCAAATGATGGGGGTAATATATGTATTTTCCCAGAAGGTAGAATAACGCAGACAGGAATGATACAAAGAGCAAAGGGCGGTATTGCATATCTATCACACGTCACAAAGACTGTTATCGTACCAGTTGCTTTCAAGGGTACATATCATCTTTCATCTAGAGATTTCTTCATGAGAAATGCAAATATATCTGTAACTTTCGGCAAACCAATAAATGTCATGATAGAGCCTAATACAACACTCTGCATAGATGATTTCAAAGATTATGCAAATTTCACTATGGATAAAGTCAAAGATTTATTATTGTCGTGAATGAATGGCAATCAAAGCAGACTCTCTGGATCGATACGGACACTTATATTTGGTGATAACTTTCGCAATTTCTCCACAAGATTCATATCTGGCCATCTCTTGGCTTCAATACGTATGAGACCATGAATTGCCGAATTGCCATGACTAGTTGCTGTGAAAGCAGGGAAGACTTCTACTTCATATGTTTCCAATATTTTCTGAACTGATGACATTGCCAAAGCAATAGGACTTTTTTTGCCTTCTATTGTTATCTTTATCAGATTTCTATATGGAGGATAATGAAATATTTTCCTATCTTCTAGCATTGTCCTATAGAAATCACTCAAATTACCTTTCAATCCATATTCAAATATTTTTTCTCTATCACGCCTTGTCTGTATTAGGATAGATCTTTCTGCAATCGTTCTCAATCTTACTATCATATACATTATCTTTTCTGGTATTCGGAAGTCTGGCAATGCAAACAGGGAATCGAGTGATGCAATAGCAATATGATCTATCTTTTGTGGTAGATGAGTAATTGCCAATTCTGTGCCTATAAGAATACTTCCGGGCTTTGACTTGAATTTTTCTATGACAGATTCTATCTGTCTTGCATTTTTGGTTGAATCTGCATCTATTTTCAAAAGATCAATATTTGGAAATTTATTTGATATTTCTTCATATACTCTATCTATGCCAATGCCAAGTGGTGTCAGTCGCCAGCTACCACACTTCTTGCAGACTTCATCTCCACTCCTACGCTCACCACACTGGTGACATAGGAAAAAGTTTTTACTAGCCACGTCTCCATATTGATTTTGATTTGTAGGAGAGTGTAATACAATAGGTGATCCACATTTATTGCAACTAACTATGTTTTCACAATCATCACATATGGTTGTAGTTGCTAGACCTCGTCTTGCCGAAAATATGAAAAGATGAGTATTTTCTTCAATATTTTTGGATATAAGAGTTTCCAATTCTCTAGAAAGAATACGAAATTTTGGTTTTTCTTCTTGCACATTACTCTTCCCTATATTTATCATACTGATCAAACTATCCATTGCAACAGAAACAGATCGCCATTTGAAAGGTGAGCCACTTGCTATTTCATTTTGGTCTAGGCGATATAGGGTCTCCATACGGAGCATGCTGTCGGATAGATATACTTTTTGACCGTTTGACTTTGCAATTGTCTCTAGTGCCAAGCGAAGATCAACATATGGACTTTTCATATTGATCCATCCTCGACTATTTTCTCTTTCTATCACAACTGTTCCTATATCTTCGCGTGGTAATACAGAGAAAGATCCAGTAGCAATGACAACTATAGGATGATCATTATTTGCTATTCTATTCCAGGTCTCTATCATTTTCTTTTCTGTCAGATTTCCATGAAGCAGGAATATATAATCCTCTATTCCTTTTATGAGAGATCTTTCTAGCCACATAGCGTCTTCGATAGTCGGTGTATAAAATGCAATAGATTTTTTGCGTGCGAATTCTTGGCGAATCAGACTTCTCCAAGAGCTGATGCGATCGCTATCATCTCCTTGTATTGCATATACTTCGTCATTACTTTGAGGCCTAGAATGAATTGGCTTTTCAACTTTATTTGCATTTTCAAGAATAGTATTGTTTATGAGGGTATCAATAATAGCACCTATATTTGTTGCATAATAATCAGACAATCTTTTGCAAGCATTCATAAATCCTGATGAGAAAAATTGTATAACCTTCACTCTACCTAGTTTACGTATCTCAAAAGATGCCTTTTTGATCTCTATCTTCATATCTTCGGCAGATCGTGAATCTGATACGATAGCGTGAATAGTCTTTGATCGTAGTGGTACATTGACGATTGCTCCAATTGGCAATTCTCTAGTTGTGAAGTATGACAAGCTTTCGGCCACTTTCTGCCTCGTCAAAGGTATGACTGTTACTATATTCATGCCCTATTTATAGCGCATTTGTGGCATATTGAGAAATAGTGAGAAAACAAGTACAATACTTCTTATTGTGACTAATCAAACATTCAATATTCAGGGCCTCGGTGGAGAGAAGAAGCTCAAAGGTAAAATAAGGGTAAATGGAGCCAAAAATGCTGTATTGAAAGCGATTTCAGCATCGATTTTATTTGATGGCAAAGTTATACTCGAAAACGTACCTATGAATAGGGATGTACAGACTCTCATAGATATTATGAAGAGACTTGGCGCAAATATTTCTGTGGAGAAAGACAATAAAATATCTATCAATACTGCAAATATAAATACAACAAACATTGATCCTGAATTGGCAAGAAGTATGCGAGCTTCTGTAGTTCTTACAGGACCACTGCTTGCTAGATATGGTGAAGTTTCATTTCCAGCGCCTGGCGGTTGTGTCATAGGGGAGAGGCCGATAGATCTTTTTGTAGAAGGGTATAAGAAAATGGGCGCAACAGTAGAAAATGGTAGTGTATACAAAATAAAGATAGACAGTGGAAAGATAGGATCTACAGAAATATTTTTCAATAAGATAACCGTGTGTGGAACAGAGACAATGATGCTTGCAGGAGTTCTGGGGATTGGCAAAGTAATTCTCAAGAATTGCGCAATGGAGCCAGAGATAGAGAGTGTTGCCGGTTGGCTCAATGAATGTGGAGCAAATATAAAAGGAGCTGGCACTCATACGATAGAGATCATTGGTACAAATGGCGAATTACTCAAGCCAAGGAAGAATTATAAGACAATACCAGATCGTATAGAAGCAGGAAGTTTCCTCATTCTTGGTGCTCTATGTGCTAGTGAATTGACTATAGAAGGGTGTGAACCGAGGCATATGGAAGCAGTCATAGAAGTCTTGAAGGAAGCGGGTGTCTCCACGAGGTCGGACCTCGTGAATGGGCAAATCGCTATTATCAACAATACAAAGCCAAATAGTTCATTCAAAGCAATAAGTGATTTGCGAACGCATGAATATCCGGGTTTTCCGACAGACTTGCAAGCATGTATGACAGTATTCTTGACTCAAGTTACAGGTACAAGTAATATCTTTGAAACCATTTATGAAAATCGCTTCAAATATGTAGATGATTTGAAAAAGATCAGCGCCAATATCACAGTGAAAAATCATAGAGAAATCGCTGTCGAAGGCCCAACTCTACTTTATATCCGAGATCCGATCTCGGTAAAGACTTCGCCGACTTTAACTCTGACTGCTCATGATATACGCGCAGGTTTTGCTCTTGTTTTGGCAGGACTAGTGGGCAAAGGCGAATTTACTATCAACAATGTAGAACTGATAGATAGGGGGTATGAAAGGTTGGAGGAGAGGTTGAGGGAGGTGGGAGCGGAGGTGAGGAGGGAGTGATGGGCGTTAGATATAATAAATATGTGACTATATGTCAAGACAAAATAAAAAACAAAATTCAGCAAATGTTGGTTTTGAAGAGACCCTTTGGGCAGCCGCTGACAAGATGCGTAATAATATGGATCCTGCTGAATACAAGCATGTTGTACTTGGCTTAATATTTCTAAAATATATTTCTGATTCATTCGAAGAAGTTTCAAATAAAATAAAAAAAGACCCTGAATATTATGAGGGGCAGGAAGAAGACAAAGATGCTTATCTTTCAGAGAATGTTTTTTGGGTACCACAGAAGGCTCGTTGGGAATACATAAAGAACAATGCAAAGAAGCCGGAGATAGGAAAGATCATAGATGATGCGATGATTGTTATTGAAAAAGATAATCCAAATCTGAAAGGTGTTCTTTCAAAGAATTATGCGCGATCAGATCTAGATAAAACTAGACTAGGTGAACTTATAGATCTTATGAGTACTATTACTATGGGGGATAAAGAGAGTAGAAGTAAAGATATCTTGGGCAGGATTTATGAATACTTTCTTGGACGCTTTGCTGGGGCAGAAGGTAAGGGTGGTGGAGAATTTTTTACGCCACAATCAGTAGTAAAATTGTTAGTTCAGATGTTGGAGCCATACAAAGGAAGGATCTATGATCCATGTTGCGGTAGTGGTGGAATGTTTGTACAGAGTGAAAAATTTGTAGAAACTCATGGAGGAAATACTGCAGATTTGGCAATTTACGGACAGGAGTCAAATCCTACAACTTGGAGACTTTGTAAAATGAATCTCGCTATTCGTGGTATTGAAGGCAATCTAGGCACGCATAATGCTGATACTTTTCACAATGATTTACACAAGGATCTTAAGGCTGATTTTATTTTAGCAAATCCACCTTTTAATATTAGTGATTGGGGAGCAGAGAGATTGAAAGATGATGTTAGATGGAAGTACGGTATTCCATCAAAAGGAAATGCAAACTATGCATGGATACAGCACATGATCCATCATCTTACTCCTACGGGCATCGCAGGCTTCGTCTTGGCCAATGGCTCGCTCGCATCTAATACCTCCGGTGAAGGTGATATAAGGACAAAACTGATAAAAGAAGGACTGGTTGATTGTATAGTTGCTATGCCACCTCAACTATTTTACTCGGTGCAAATTCCTTGTTGTTTGTGGTTTATTTCTCGCGATAGATATGATCACAAATTCCGTAACCGCCATGATGAAATCCTTTTTATTGATGCTCGAAAAATAGGTACTATGGTATCTCGAAAAAATCGTGAGCTTACAAAAGAAGATATAGATAAAATATCTGGCGTATATCATGCATGGAGAACAATCAATGGAAACTATGAAGATGTAAAAGGCTTTTGCAAAGCGGCCAAAATTACGGATGTGGAAAAGAACGGCTTTGTCCTTACCTCTGGCAGATATGTTGGCTCTGATTATGTGGAAGAAGACGTTGGAGTGTTTCAAGATAAAATGGTGAAGATTACTGCAGAGCTTTCGGATCAGTTTAAACAATCAAAAGAACTTGAGGAGAGAATAAAGAAAAACCTGAAGAGTATCGGGTTTGAGATAAAATAATATGATATATATTTTTATGGATGAAAGTGGTGATATGGGATTTATTAAAAAATCAAGTAAATGGTTTTTGTTTACACTTGCAATCGTAGATGATCGAAAAGATTTGGAAAGAGTAGTAAAGAAAGTATGGAAAACAATACATAAGAAACACAAACATGTCGGTGAATTACATGCCTATCATGAAAAAGATGTAACGAGAACGAGAATGCTTCAAATACTCGCAGAGATTGATAGTTTAAAAATAGTGACAATTATTCTTAATAAAGAGAAGGTACATGTGGATTTACAAAATCAGAAGAATTATCTTTATAATTACACAGCGAATATTGTGCTTGATCGATTGATAAATACAAAATCTATCGACAGGAATCAGCCCATTTTTCTTGTTGTTGACAGAAAAGATACAAAAAAGAGTTTACGAGAAAATTTCATTTCCTATATTACGGATGCAATGCAAAGAGGTGATTATAAGAAATTTAAGATGGATCTCGTCGCTTCACATGAAGATAGGTGTTTGCAGGCAGTAGATTTTATTTCATGGGCGATCTTTAGAAAATACGAAAAAGGTGATTTTAAGTTTTACGAAATCATTAAAAATAAAATTATAGATGAAAGACTATTATTTCCATAGAAAAAGAAAGCCCCTCGCTTTAACGGGTTGCCATCCGGTAACCCAACGCGAGAGGTCTTACTTCTTATGAAGATATTGTATCATACGCATTATAAAAATCAAGGCCTGTGGATAAACCAAAAATATGACCAAAAACAAGGCTAAAAAGGAAATAAAGATAACTCACGACGACCTAAAGTTCATCTATGGTGACGAGTATGTCATTCTTCAAGAAAAAATCATCCCAAACTGCTTTTGCACCAATTGTCCTCCACCCACCAAATACGGAGCTACCATGACTGTTTTACAGCAAGCAGAGGTGCTATGTAGAGACTGGGGTGGTGAATAACAACGTATGGTCAGAATTGTTTTTCTTGTATTGTATTAAATAAATCACAAATGTTACTTTATAGGATTAACTAAATGGAATCTTGATTTTTTGAGTACGATTGTTTATTATTCCCAGTATTAGTGGCTTCGGCCTCCGAGAAAACTCCCGTAAGGGGGCTTTCGTTTTTATAATCTCTTGAAGTTAAAATTTCCCGAGGCCTACCCTCAGAGAAATCCTAATCAAAAAATAGGTAATAGAGAAGGGCGAAGCGTGGGAATTGCTCCGCCCATTTGGTGCTGGTCGATTTGTTGAACAGATCAGCGTAGTTAATTCAGCCCATACGTAGCAAGTCGGGCGCAAAGAATCCTCCTTTTTCACCATTATCATACCATAGAGTGTAATCCGAGGGTAGGCCTAGCCAGGCCTACCCTCGGGTGATAAAATGTGCTAAAATCCTGCACTATGCCACATCAAGAGAAAATAATTGTCAAAGGTGCACGTACACACAATCTCAAAAATATCACAGTAGAAATGCCTAGGAATAAAATGATTGCAGTTACTGGTATTTCTGGTTCTGGTAAATCTTCTTTTGCTTTTGATACTATCTTTGCAGAAGGGCAGAGGAGGTATATAGAATCTTTGTCAGCATATGCGCGTCAATTCTTGCACAAAATGCAAAAACCAGATGTAGATGAAATCATAGGTTTATCCCCTGCAATTGCAATAGATCAAAAATCTCGTTCAAATAATCCTAGATCAACAGTTGCAACTATTACAGAAATTTACGATTATCTCCGAGTTCTCTTCGCCCGAGTAGGTAAGCCACACTGCCTCATTTGTGGCAGAATTATCAGTCGTATATCCAAAGAAGAGATCATGGAAACAGTCATAAGGACAGTCACCGAGAAGTTGATACATGCTAAAAAGGTTTTTGGTATAGATATAGATAAAGCCAAGGTTACAATATATGCACCAATCGTTGTTGGCAGGAAGGGTGAATACTATCAACTACTATATGATCTTTTGGGTAAAGGTTACGATAGGGTTCGTATAGATGGCAAGATGCATCGTTTGAGAGACAAGATAATCATAGACAAGAATAAAAAACACGATATAGATATTTTGGTTGATGAAATATTTGTCAGTGAATTCAAAGATAAAAAACAGATATCAAATGCAAAAGAACGTCTATCGGAATCATTAGAGCGCGCTATAGAAGAGACTGATGGTCTCATACGTATTGCTTACCCAGGTGCTAGTGGTGTAACAAACATGGCTCCCAGATTCAATAAGCGTGCCTCGGTAGATATGGCCCCCTCACCCACGATCGAGGGTGGCGGAATAACAGAAGCCCCGCCACCCTCGTCTTTTCTCGGCGGGGAGTCTGGGGTAGGCAAGGTTGGTCTCCACCCAGCCTCCGAAGAGGGTTCGGAAGCCATATCTGCCGAGGCACGCACATCACATGGTCTGCCCAATGAAGTACTCATGTCTGTCAAATTCATGTGCCCTTATGATGGCTTTTCATATCCAGAGATAGAGCCTAGACTTTTCTCTTTCAATTCTCCGTATGGTGCATGTTCTGCTTGCAATGGTCTTGGAACAGAGAATATATGGACAGAAGATATATGCAAAGTATGCAATGGTGCTAGACTTCGACCTGAAGCATTGAATGTCAAAGTAGATGGACATAGCATTGTAGATATTGTGAGGATGTCAGTCGAAAAAGCTACTCCTTACTTCAAGGTCATACAGCTGACACAAGCAGAAAGGGAAATAGCAAAAGTAGTTTTGAAAGAGATACAATCGCGACTTTCATTTATGGTGAATGTTGGCATAGAATATCTGACACTCGATCGCAAAGCAAATACTTTGTCTGGTGGTGAAGCACAACGCATACGTCTAGCTTCACAGCTCGGTTCTGGTTTAGTCGGCGCTTTGTATGTCCTAGATGAACCAACTATAGGTTTGCATCAGAGGGATAATGATAAACTCATAAATACACTTTTGCATTTGCGCGACATAGGTAATACGATCATAGTCGTTGAACATGATGAAGATACTATGTATGCTTCGGACTATATCATTGATATAGGTCCTGGAGCCGGTGTGCATGGTGGGGAGATCATCGTTTCTGGATATTTGGATGAACTCTTGACTGCAAAGAAAAACACATCTGATTCTCTAACACTTGCATACTTGCGTGGCGAGAAAAGTATAAATATTCCAAAGAAGCGTAGACAAGCAAAGGGAAAAATAATAATTCGTGGTGGCAATATCTTCAATATAAAAGATATGGATATTGATATTCCACTAGGTGTTTTCAATGTTGTAACTGGTGTATCTGGTTCTGGCAAATCATCGCTTATGTATGAGATCTTATATCGCAATCTAGAGAGAAGATTTGAGATGAAGCATAGGTCAAATGAAGTAGTGAATTGCAAAGAATTTAAGGGAACTGAATATATAGGTAGAGCCATACTCATAGATCAATCGCCTATAGGCAGGACGCCCAGATCAAATCCTGTTACATATACTGGTGCATGGACTCATGTGAGAGATCTTTTCTCTGCTATGCCAGAATCCAGAGCGCGTGGATGGGGAGCTGGAAGATTTTCTTTCAATCGAGCGGGGGGCAGATGTGAATCATGTGAAGGTAATGGTGAAATAGCTGTTGAAATGCATTTCTTGCCAACTGTATATGTGAAATGTGATGTATGTAATGGTAAGAGATTTGCAAAAGAGACATTGGAGATAAAATATAAACATAAAAACATTCACGATATTTTGGAGATGACAGTGGAAGAAGGTTGTAAATTCTTCGAGAATATTCCAGCTGTATCCGATAGATTGAATACATTGGAAGAAGTTGGTTTGGGATATATAAAGCTCGGTCAATCTGCAACGACATTGTCAGGCGGTGAAGCACAGAGAGTCAAGATATCTTCGGAATTGTATCGAGCTCATACACAAAAGACTATATATCTTCTAGATGAACCAACTGTTGGTCTTCATTATGAAGATGTAAAGAAATTGATTGATATTCTTCAGAGTTTGGTTGAAAAGGGCAATACTGTACTTGTCATAGAACATAATCTAGATATTATAAAAAATTCTGATTATGTTATAGATATTGGTCCAGAAGGAGGGGAGAGGGGTGGCAAAATCGTTGCTAGAGGTACGCCAGAAGATATTGTCAAGAATGAAAAGTCGTACACTGGCAAGTATTTGAAAAGGGTTTTGTATAAATAAAAAGTTGGCAACACTTGAAGTATTGCCAAAATGATTCTTGCACATAGTTATCATCGAGTAATCCGGTTTTTCCATTCAACGGTCTTATTGACTAGTGCAACAATAAGACAGAATATCATGATGAATGGTAGTAGCATTTGTGTGACTGTAATCTTGAATGGGATATGAAACCTCCAATTCCAATCCTCGGAATGTTGCATCAACTTCATATTTTTCCTTTTGTTGACGGTTTTGTGAGAATGATGTTGCAAAGCTTCCTAACATAGCATACCTTATTCATATGCTTCGTCAAAGATTCAATAAAAGACTTGGGGGACATTTTACCAAGTCTCGAAAACATATCCTGCCAGATACTCCCGGCATATATATTTTCAGAGATACCAAGAAAAGGCCTATGTATATAGGAAGAGCAACTTCTCTTAGAGATAGAGTAAAAAGTTATTTCAAAGATGATATCATCCTTACTCGTGGTCCGAGGATTGTGGATATGATAGTAAAGTCTAGATCTCTTGATTGGCAAAAGACTGATTCTGTACTAGAGGCAATACTTCTAGAAAGTAATTTGATCAAAAAATATCAACCATACTTTAATATTGATGAGAAAGATGATAAGAGTGGACAATATGTGATCATTACCGATGAAGAGTGGCCAAGAGTTTTTCCTGTACGAGTCCGTGATCTTGAAACAGATATTAGGGAAGGGAAGTTGTCATATCGTATCAAGAAGAAATTTGGTCCATTTCCGCAAGGTGGACTTGTGAATGATGCACTCAAAATATTGAGACGGATTTTCCCATTCAAGGACAAAAATGCATATGATTTGAAATATGACGTCTTTTATCAAGCAATAGGGAAGTCACCGACGGGAATTGTCTCGGAACGAAGCCAACACCCCCCGACGAGACTTAACAGCGTGGTGCGATGCGTCTCGGAGGGGGGTAGTTGGCGAAGTAAACGAGACAATTCCTGTCTGCAAGGCGATAGATATAATTCTTGGATAGAATATAAGAAAACAATCAATCAATTGATCCTATTCTTCGAAGGTAAAAAGGATATGGTTCGTAAAAAACTTGAGAAAGAGATGGCAATGTATGCAAATAAATTGCAATTTGAACGTGCAGGTGAAATCAAGAAATCACTATATGCAATTGATCATATAAATGATATTGCACTTATATCTAGAGATGAATACGGAGGTCAGACCTCCGTAGTAAGGATCGAAGCGTACGATATCGCCCATCTAAGTGGTACAAATGTGGTTGGAGCAATGGTTGTTTCTATTGGCGGAGAATTTGTAAAAGGTGAATATCGCAAATTCAAACTATCAGAAGACAAAAATGATGACCTTCGGAATCTTGCTGAAGTTTTCCGAAGACGTCTGCGACATTCCGAATGGGCATATCCTGACCTTATTGTTGTTGATGGCAATCAGATGCAAATCAAAGTTGTAGAATCTATATTGAAAATATATCGTATACCCATACCAGTTGTAGCAGTTACAAAAGACAATAGACATAGAGCAAATAAAATAATTGGCAATAGAGAGTTTGTCTCCAAATTCAAGAAAGAAATACTATCCTTGAATATCGAAGCACATAGATTTGCTATAAAGTATCATCGACAGAGACGATCAAATAGTTATTAACAGTAATTATATATTTCCTGTTATAATATTCCATATGATACACAAACATCGTATAGGAGTGCTCCGTGGAGGACCGAGCAATGAACATGAAGTGTCGCTAGGAACGGGCGCAAATATTTTGAGTGTCTTGCGCGACGGTCTTGCTCATAAATATGAAGTGCGCGATATCATGATCGACAGATCGGGCAATTGGTATATAGATGGTGTCCAGACTTCACTCTCTGATGCTTGTTCGAAGATAGATTGTGCATGGAATGCTCTTCATGGCACATATGGTGAGGATGGCAAAGTCCAACATCTACTAGAAGTTCTTCATATTCCTTTCACTGGTTCAGGGTCGATCGCTTCTGCTATTGGCATGAATAAAATACTTTCAAAGGAATCTTTTGTGGAAAACGAGATAAAGACACCAGTTTGGAAAGAGATCAATTCCGATGAAATAAATTCAAAACTGAATGATATAGTAAAAGAACTATTCGAATCTTTTCTTTTGCCAGCAGTAGTAAAGCCAGTTTCTTCTGGCTCTTCTGTAGGAGTCTCTATCGTTCGCGGTTATTCTGAATTGCCAAAAGCATTGCTCAATGCAGCATCTCATAGTAGGACGGTGATGATAGAAGAATATATAAATGGCGTAGAAGCGACTTGTGGAGTCATAGAGAATTTCCGTGGCGAAGAATTGTATGCATTGCCTGTAATTGAAATTATTTCGGATACAGATTTTTTTGATTATGATGCGAAATACAATGGCAAATCAAAAGAAATAGTTCCATCTGGTTTTGCTGATCATATCAAAGACTCTATCCACGAACTCTCAAAGAAGATTCACCGAGCCCTCGGCCTTCGACACTATTCTCGTTCCGACTTTATGATACATCCCAAAAGGGGAGTCTTTGCTATAGAAGTAAACACTTTGCCCGGCTTTACCGACGAATCTCTCATGCCAAAAGCCCTACATGCAGTGGGTAGTGATAGCAAAGAATTTGTAGATCATGTTATAGGGTTGGTGTTGAGGAGATGATGTTTCGTTTGGTGGACCCGAGCGGACTCGAACCGCTTACCTCCTCATTGCAAATGAGGCGTTCTACCAGATGAACTACGGGCCCATAGAGAAGAGAATATCATAGAAACTATGCGCAGGTCTACCCTGCGCAAACTTTTGTGGACCTAGGGGGGATCGCACCCCCGCTTCGGCAATGCGAATGCCGCGTCGTACTACTAGACTATAGGCCCGCAGACTAAGGTCGCCTTCGCTCCTGCAGAGCTAAGGCGGACCCAAGTCGGGGTGCCGGGAATCGAACCCGGACCTCACACTCCCGAAGCGTGTATACTACCACTATACTACACCCCGATTTTGATTTCGACTCGCATATTTATTATTTATTTTGTGGTTTACCACGAGCGAGCGAAGCGAGTCGAGTGGACCATACCGGACTCGAACCGGTCACCTCACCCATGCCATGGGTGCGCTCTACCAGATGAGCTAATGGCCCGTGTCAAAAATCATAACTGATTTTATATATAAATACAAAACGCATATAATTGTATATTTGTGCTTGACAATTAAAATTTATTTGCTAAACTGATGGCACAGTGGCCACATAGGCTCCCGAGATTCCCCGTCTTATGGCGGGGTTTCGCTTTTCTAAGTAATTATAAATCTAATAATACTCATTATTACTTCTTGATGTTTTAGTCTTTTAATAGTGCCAATTTTTCTTAATAATCGTCGACTACTTATTGCTCTTAATTGAGTTATTAGTATTTGTGAATCCTTATTAGCAATATTAACATCAAAATTATCATTCTTACCATCTTGCTCAGAGCCAATATTAACACCAATAGCACACCACCAAATATCTCTTTCGTGAAAATAGTCTGGAGATTTTGATTTATCCAGATGTTTTTTATGGGTATTCCACAGATCAAAATCTTTGAAATATATATTTTCCATGATTTTGATTGTATCAAACCGAGATAAAATCCAGATAAAATTTTGCTGAAGAAACGATAAAATTCCTCTAAATTTTTGATAAAATCTGCATTTACCGAGATCGGATCTTGGTAAATGCCAAAGACTTGATTCTCGTGAAATTCCTGATATAATAGCAATATAAAAGTATGATAATTCCTTGTCCAAATTCAAATAGTATATTTACTCGTATTATCCGAGGACGAAATGGGGCATTATTACGTGTTTCTTTCGAAGTATATGAGATAGATGGACAATTCAAAGGTAGGGTTGTTGGGGTAGAGAAGGTGATGGAATTAAATGGCAATGTCAAATGTCATACTCTGTGTTTGCCAGCACATTGTCTCAAGGATAAAATCGCAACCAACTACATTCCTGCATATGCACCGACAATTTCTCCATATATCGAACTTTATTTTTTCAATAGTCAACCAACTAGAGCGCCCTCTTCAAAATAAATCCAAATTTAGAAGCTCAAGTGTGAAGTAAATTATGAGCTTTATTTTGATATTTGGATTTTAGTGGCTTCTATTATTCGTAAACATTCGTAGATTCGTATAATTCGTTAATTCGCATACTCTTACTAAACAAAATTAATCGACAAAAATCATGAGTAAAATCATAGGAATAGACCTCGGTACGACCTTCTCTGCTGTCGCTGTAATGGAGGCAGGCACGCCGAGAGTTCTTGAGAATGCAGAAGGTCAGAGGACGACACCATCGATCGTTGCACAGTCCAAGACTGGTGAGCGACTCGTCGGTTTGCTAGCGAAAAGGCAAGCAGTAACAAATCCAAAAAATACGATATTTCAGATCAAAAGATTTATTGGTCACACTTTCGACGAGCCTGGTGTGCAGAAAGATGCAAAGAATGTATCGTTTGAAACTAGGAAAGGTGCAAATGGTGGAGTAGAAGTAAATATGTCGGGGAAGTGGATGAGGCCAGAAGAAGTGTCCGCAATGATCATTCAGAAGCTTAAGAATGATGCCGAAGCCAAACTTGGCGAGAAGATAACAGAGGCAGTCATAACTGTACCTGCTTATTTCAACGATTCACAAAGGCAGGCTACCAAAGATGCCGGACAAATCGCTGGACTAGATGTAAAGAGAATCATCAATGAACCAACTGCCGCTGCTCTAGCATATGGCTTTAACAAAAAGAAAAATGAGAAGATAGCAGTATTCGACTTTGGTGGAGGTACATTTGATATCTCTATCCTCGAAGTAGGGGATGATGTCATAGAGGTCAAGTCAACAGATGGAGATTCACACCTAGGTGGTCGCGATATAGATGCAAAGATAGTCAATTGGCTAGCCGATACATTCATGAAAGAAAATGCAATAGACCTAAAGAAAGATCCACTCGCACTACAAAGACTCGATGAATCAGCAGAAAAGGCCAAGATAGAACTCTCTACTGCAATGCAAAGTGAAATAAATATTCCGTTTATAACTTCTGGTGCAGATGGACCAAAACATCTACTTGTCACTATGACTAGAGCAAAGCTAGAAGAGATAACAGCCGAGTTTATCGATCGCGCAATGACGATAACGAAGCGTGCCATGGAAGCATCACCATTTAAGGTTGGTGAAATAAATGAAGTTATCATGGTAGGTGGTCAGACTCGTATGCCAGCTATACAAAATGCCGTCAAGACTTTCTTCGGAAAAGATCCTCATATGGGAGTGAATCCCGACGAGGTGGTTGCGGTGGGCGCCGCTATTCAAGGCGGAATATTGGGTGGGGAAGTCAAAGATGTTTTGCTTCTCGATGTAATACCACTCTCTCTAGGTATCGAAACATTGGGCGGTGTAGCAACGAAGTTGATAGAAAAGAATACAACTGTACCTACACAACGTTCGCAAATATTCTCTACAGCTGCGGACAATCAGTCTTCAGTAGAGATACATATTACTCAAGGAGAGCGAGCTATGGCAGGAGACAATAAGTCACTTGGCAGATTCATACTAGATGGTATCCCTCCATCACCGCGCGGTATGCCACAAGTAGAGGTATCATTTGATATTGATGCAAATGGAATCCTCAATGTTACAGCAAAAGACAAGGCTACAGGCAAAGCAAATTCTATCAAGATCACTGCTTCTTCTGGACTTTCGAAAGATGAGGTAGAAAAGATGAAGGCAGAAGCGACTGCTCATGAAGCAGAAGACAAAGCAAAGAAAGAAGGTATTGAAGCCAAGAATATTGCCGAACAGCTCGTATATTCTTCGGAAAAAGCTTTGAAAGATGCGGGTGAGAAAGTTCCAGCAGAATTGAGGAAATCTATAGAAGATAAAATTGCGGATTTGAAACGTGCAAAAGATGCTACACCTGTTGATCAAGTAGCATTAAAAACTGCTACGGAAGGTTTGAATTCAGAAATTATGAAAATAGGTCCCTTCTACGCTGAAGCTTCGAAGAGCGGGCAGACACCACCTCAAGGTAATCCGAATTCTCAAGGAGAAGAAAAGAAAGATGAAGGCCCCTCGAATGACTCGGGGCAGGGGAATGTGAAGGATGCCGAGTTTAAAGAGAAAAGGTAGATTATAGAAAGTAATTATCTAGAATAAAAAAGCGCCCTGCGGGATCTGGACCGCAAGGGCGCTTGGTAGGGCTGGCAAGGCTTGAGTTGTTGCCCTATCATCACAGATTCTTTTCGATGAGATTCATTGTGTGTTCGAGGTGATCTCTAAGGATCTGGATGTATTGACTGGTGTTAGGTTTTCCATCAACCGAATCTTTGACGAATGCTCGAAGCGATGAAGCTATGAGCATAATATGAGCAGTCATTGACTCGGTGATCAGAACATTTGCCATCCTTGCCATGTCCGATGATTTGTCATCTGGATGTTCGAAAAAGACTTCAGACAGGTCTCCCGGTAATCTCCATGCGAAATCGCCAATCTTATCACCAGAAAATCTCACAGTGTGTTTCATAGATAAAGCTTCGTTTGATTGCTATTTCCAAAGACCGACACAAAGCATCCCAATGCTTTGCTGTTCTCATACTTTCACTCATGAGAACATTGTTCGGATATAGTAAAGCATAGTTGGATAGGAAAGTCAAGTTGACAAAATGTGATATTTTGCTAATCTTTACGCAAGATCGCCCTCGGGTGAAAGCAATCTATCAAAACAGACTAATATGAATACATTAACATTACAAAAACAATCAAATATACTTGAAAAATTTATAAAGAAGGCAAATAGATTATTACTTGAATTTGAGGTTGCCCAGGCGAAGTGGGAAGCTAGTAAAGGTATGGGAAAAGTATACTCTTCTGTTGATGTGATGATGCGCGAAATAACTAAGAAATCTAAGCCATGTGCATAGAAATTGATGAGAAAAATATTTCTATCAAAAACAGCATCTGCTAGACTCAATAAATTTATTGCATATCATCCTGAGCTAGAGAAAACAATTAATAAGATACTAAAAACCTTGAAGGAAGATATTTATTCTCCATCTCTAAGAATTCACAAACTTCACGGTAAACTCAGTACGTCTTATTCTTGTAGTATAAATTATTATTATAGAATAATATATTCTTTTAATGATGAATTAATTTTTTTAGAGTCAATAGGTTCTCACGAAGATGTTTATTAATCTAAATATATGAAAGACTATTACAAAACTCTAGGTATAGACAAAAGCGCCTCAAAAGACGATATCAAAAAGGCGTTCCGTAAACTCGCGCACGAGCATCATCCAGACAAAAACAAAGGCAATATCGAATCAGAGAAAAAGTTCAAAGAAGCTAGCGAAGCGTATTCTGTTTTGTCGGATGATAATAAGAGAAAGCAATATGACACGTTTGGTTCCACTGGTGGTGGTTTCAATCCAAATCAGGGAGGTTTCAATACACAAGGATTTGATTTTGGAGGATTTCAGGGCTTCGGAGGTGGACAGGGAATTCACTTCGATTTTTCCAACTTTGGTGGAGGGCAGAATGTAGAGTTTGATCTAGGAGATATTTTCGGAGAATTTTTCGGTGGTAGGAAGAGAGCTAGGAAAGGCAAAAATATAAATGTTGATTTGGAGATTTCATTCAAGGAATCTATCTTTGGTATAGAGAAAGAGATAGTTGTAGGTGGCAGGAAAGAGAGACTTATGATCAAGATTCCTTCTGGTATAGAAAATGGTCAAGGTCTTCGTATTTCTGGTAAAGGTGAATCTGGTGAAGGTGGTTCTGGCGATCTCATTGTTCGTATATGGGTAGGACCACATACAAATATCAAGAAAGAAGGTTTTCATCTAGTCATGAATTTGCCAGTGAAGTTATCACTAGCTCTTTTGGGTGGAATAATAGAGATAGAAACATTAGACGGAAAGATCGAGCTCAAAATTCCTCAAGGTACAACACATGGAGAGATCTTGCGAGTCAAAGGTAAGGGCGTACCATATGGCAATAATAAAAGAGGAGATCTCCTCATCGTAACCCATGTCAATATGCCAAAGAAATTATCCAGGCAAGCAGAGGAATTGGTTGAGCAGTTGAGAAATGAAGGATTGTAGATGATAAAGCGAAAGATTATGACATAATCTTTCGCTTTTTATTCATTACTTTGAAATTATTTTTTAAAAGGTTATAATTCTTTATATGAAAAAAATACTACTTTCAGGTGTCAAACCAACTGGTCGCCCACATATAGGCAATTATTTTGGTGCGATGAAGCAATTTGTGGAGCTACTCAATTCTGGCAACTATGAATGTTACTTTTTTATAGCTGATTATCATGCACTCAATCTGATACAAAATGCAGAAGAGATGCGTAAAAATACCATTGATCTCGCTATAGACTATCTCGCAATAGGTCTAGATCCAAAGAAAGCAGTTATTTTCAAACAAAGCGATGTATCTGCTCATACAGAGCTTGCATGGATTTTCGATACTTTGGTAACTGTGCCATATCTAGAGCGTGCACATGCATACAAAGACGCCGAAGCAAAAGGCAAAGAAGTCAATGTTGGTACTTTCAACTATCCCGTTCTCATGGCGGCAGATATTTTGCTCTATGACACAGATGTTGTTCCGGTAGGACAAGATCAGAAACAGCATGTCGAATATGCGCGTGATATTGCACAGAAGTTCAACAATACTTTTTGTGGAGGTGAGGTAACTCCATGTGGTTTCAAATTGCCAGAACCTCTAATCATGAAAGATGTTGCTACTGTGCCAGGAATAGATGGAAGAAAAATGTCCAAGAGTTATAACAATACTATCCACTTGTTTGCGACTCATGAAGAGATAGAAAAAGCTGTTATGGCTATAGTTACAGATTCTAGTGGTGAAATGCCAATGAATGTCTATAACATCCACAAACTTTTTAGAAATAAAAATGAATTGAAAGAACTTTATGATACAAATAAAGGCAAATACAAGAATCTCAAAGAAGCGTTGATACAAGATATTGATGATTTGGTAAAGCCGATGAGGGAGAGACGGGCCGAATTGGCAAATGATGAAAATGCAATACTTGAAGTCCTAAGAGATGGCGCAGAAAGAGCAGTTGAAAAAGCGAGCAAGAAATTGGCGGAAGTGAAGAAGGTGATTGGGGTTTTGTAAACTTTTCAAATTGTGTCAGCATTGCCCGTCGCAGGGGCGGGAAGTGTCGCGTAATCGCCGAAGGCGATCGGAGCGACACTTCCCGCCCCGAGGAGGGCAATGCGGAGATTCTCTTATAAATACTATGTCATTCACTATAAAAACTCAAACATTCGAAGGCCCGCTCGACCTATTGTTAGACCTTGTAGAGAAGCATAAACTTTTTATAAGTGATATTTCTTTGTCAAAAGTTACAGATGATTTCATCGAACATATAAAAGCCACAAATACTTTGCCTATGGGCGAATCGGCGCATTTCATTCTCGTAGCTTCTACATTACTTCTCATAAAGTCAAAATCATTATTACCAGACCTAAGTCTTACAGAAGAAGAGCAAGGTGATATACACAATCTCGAAACTCGTCTCAAGATATATCAGAGGATAAGGGAAGCGAGTAAGAATGTGCAAAGACTATTTGGCGAAGACTTCATATTTTCGCAATCAGAATCAAATAGATTTTCTCCTGTATTTGTGCCAGACCCTAGGTTCACATTGGAGAAAGCATTGTTTTCTCTCAAGGATCTCATCGATCGTTTACCAAAGAATGAAATCTTGCCAAAAGCAATGGTAAAGAAAGTTATCAGTCTCGAAGATATGATAGGAACTCTCACTACTCGCATAACAAAACATTTGCGCATGAGCTTCAAAGAATTCTCCAGAGAACATAAAGGCAATAGGGTAAATATTGTCGTCAGCTTCCTCGCTATGCTCGAACTTGTCAAACAAGGTGCATTACGCGTCTCTCAAGAAAAAGAATTTGCTGATATAACAATGGAGACAAAGGAGGTTGGATTGCCGTATTATTAATCAAGATACAATACTTTTTATACACTATACCAGCCTCGCCCTCTTTTCTCTGCTATAATAAGTTTATGAATATTTCACAGAAAATAGAAGCAATACTATTCTGGAAGGCCGAGCCAGTCTCCATAAAGAAGCTTTGTGCTTTATTGGGAGAAAAGGAGGAAATAGTAAAGCAAGGCCTGATTGAATTGGAAAATGATCTGAATGGTAGGGGAATAGCATTGGTACAAACAGATGATGAAGTAATGTTAGGTACTGCAAAAGAATTGTCATCTCTCATTGAACAATTGACCAAAGAAGAATTGACTAGAGATATGGGTAAGGCAGGACTAGAGACATTGTCCATAATATTGTATCAAGGGCCGATCACTCGTGCAGAGATAGACTATATCCGTGGAGTCAATTCACAATTTATAGTTAGAGCACTTATGATAAGGGGGTTGGTAGAGAGGGTAGAAAATCCAAAAGATCAAAGAAGCTTCTTGTACAAACCAACCATAGACTTGCTTACACATTTGGGTATAAACAAAATACAAGATTTACCAGAATTCGTAGAAGTCAAAAGAGATATAGAAGCATTCAAACAATCCACAGAATCAAAAGACCCCTATAGTGCTACAATTGAATCATAATGTCTCAAAATGTACGCAAAATAGACAGACTATTTTTGTTTTCTGTTATTGCATTGACTATCGTTGGCTTTGTGATATTTCTATCTGCTTCGATGGGACTCTTGGCTCAAGATGGAGCTAGTTTTGGTGGAGTTGCAGCCAAGCAGGGTATCAGTCTTGTCTTGGGCATAATTGCTTTCATTATCTTTTCCAAAATCAATTATACATTTTGGCGCAGGTTTGCTTTTTTTGTATTGATATTTGCATTTATTCTCAATCTATTGTTATTTATTCCTGGAATATCACTAGAACATGGTGGTGCATCTAGATGGATAAACCTCGGATTTCTGACTTTCCAGCCATCCGAGTTCTTGAAGATAGCAGCAATCATATATATTGCTGCTTGGTTACAACATGCCAAAGAAAATATAAAAACTGTTAAATTTGGTCTTATACCATTCATTATAATTTCTTCAATAATCGGTTTTTTACTTCTCGCTCAACCAGATACAGATACTTTTGTAGTAATCTTTGTTACTGGACTAATAATGTTTTCTCTTGCAGGTATGGCTTTCCGGCATATTGCTCTTCTTATTTTACTTATGGGAATTGTACTTGTCGGAGTTATAGCATTTAGGCCATATGCTTTGAATAGAGTTACAACACTCTTGAATGGAGGAAGTGATGAGCAGGGTGCAGGGTATCAGATCAATCAATCTCTCATTGCTATTGGTTCAGGACAACTGTCTGGTCGTGGCTTTGGTCAGAGCATACAAAAGTTTGGTTATTTGCCACAGCCTACAGATGACTCTATATTTGCAGTTGCGGGAGAAGAGTTTGGTTTTATAGGCAGTATATTTCTTATAGGTCTATATCTCTTATTTGCAATAGCATCATTTCGTATAGGTACTCGATCTAGAGATATTTTTGGTAGCTTCCTCGTCATTGGTATTGCAACACTCATCATCATACAATCATTTTTGAATATGGCTGCAATGCTTGGCATTTTACCTCTATTTGGTATGCCATTACTTTTCGTTTCGCATGGTGGAACCGCACTCATTATTACTCTTGCTGCAACTGGTATCATAGCCAATGTTTCTAGACGTTCAAATACACAGGTCTATACCGAGTGAATTATTTGGGATATAATTCTAAATATGAAAATACTTTTAACTGGAGGTGGTACAGGAGGACATTTCTATCCAACTATAGCTGTGGCACAAGCCATAAGGGAGGTGGCTCTTGAACGCAAGATATTGTCGCCAAATCTATACTATGCTGCGCCAAATAAATACAATCCTAGAGCTCTTTTCGACAATGAAATAGAGTTTATAGGAGTTCCAGCCGGAAAAGTACGCAGATATTTCTCTTTACTCAATATTACTGATGCAATAAAGACATTTTTTGGTTGCTTCAAAGCAGTCTTTAATATGTATTCTCTATATCCAGATGTAATATTTGGCAAAGGTGGCTATGCCAGTTTCCCTATATTATTTGCTGCAAAAGTATTACGCATCCCTGTCGTTATCCATGAATCAGATTCAAAGCCAGGAAGAGTAAATATGTGGGCAGGGAAGTTTGCCAAGAAAATTGCACTTTCATATCCAGACGCTGCCAAATATTTCAAGGTCAAAGATCAAAGCAAAATTGCATATACTGGGAATCCTATAAGAAAAGAGATTAGAGAACCTCTCACAAATGGTGCTAGAGAATTCTTGGGACTTGAAGATGATACACCAGTTGTTCTTATTCTAGGTGGTTCACAAGGAGCTCAAGTGATAAATGATGCAGTTTTGGGTGGTTTACCAGAAATTCTAGACAAATTTGAAGTTATACATCAAACAGGCAAGAATAATCTAGAAGAGATAAAACAAACTACATCGGTAATGTTGAATGATCATGAACATAAAAATAGATATCATCCTTTTGATTATCTAAATGAGCTTGCTCTACGAATGTCTGCTGGTGTTGCAAATGTAGTTGTGTCTCGGGCGGGTTCTACTATATTTGAGATAGCAGCTTGGGGAGTGCCATCTATCATTATCCCTCTACCTCAATCTATAAGTCATGATCAAACAACAAATGCTTTTGCATATGTAAGAACTGGAGCAGGATCTATCATTGAGCAAGACAATCTTAGCGCGCATATACTGCTAGGAGAGATAAATAGGATATATGATTCTCCGAAAATAAGTGAATTGATGAGAGAAAGAGCAAAAGCATTTGCAAGGCTAGATAGCGCCAATATCATAGCAAATGCTCTCTTGGATATAGCACTGGAACATGAGAAATAGAGCAAAATAATAGGCTTTTCTTTTACACATTGTGTGCTATAATAGCAAAATAAACAAAGTCGAATTATCAGTTAATTATAAATAATTTTAATAAAATGCAACCAGAAACAAATGGTGTGAAGACATGGCAATGGGTAGTTACTGTGATAGTTATTATTGCACTTATCATTATTGGTATATTCGTCTTTGGTGGCAAAAAGACCGAAGCTCCAGTTACTACAGAAACACCAAATACAGAAATACCAACTCAACCTGTAAACCGTATAATAATGAGTGATCAATTCCCAGGTGATGTAGTATATATATCATCTGTACAAGCAGAGAATCCTTCATGGGTAGTTGTACAAAAGGATGATGCAGGTAAGCCGGGCAAGGTTATTGGTAAGACTATATTTGCAGTAGGTATCAATCCAGGCAAAGTTACTCTTACAGAACCAACCTTGGATGGTGCTACATACTATGCAGTTATGTATAAGGACGATGGTAATGGATTATTTGACATTACAAAAGATACGACTGTCAAAGACAAAAATGGCAGCGTCATCATGAAGATATTCCGCGCAACTACGTCTGCAGATTCGGAGGTCAAGGGATAGTATACTCTCACATTATGTGAATCAAAAAACCAGTTTTATACTGGTTTTTTGATTGTGAGAAAGGTTACTAGATATCTTTTAGAAAGAAAATTTGAAATCTTTGAAGTAAATCTTTTCGTCTTTTTCTGGTGCCCATGTTTCATCATTCCTGCCAAAAAATACTGCAAATTTGAATGCATCTATACCAAATGATTTATCATTTCTAAAGCGTAATGTTAGATTGGCGACTTCATCTCCATCGAATCAAGAAATAAGTTTACTATCTTCTTTGTCTGGAGTATTCATTTTGATATAAGTTTTTATTGTATGCCATACCCTATGTGTCAAATACACCCTATCTTCATGATGTGTCTTTAAGGTGTCCCACATTTTCCACATGTGAGAAGTGATCGGAACTTGTTTGTTTTCTGCTTTAGTCCAGATAAAATCTTGTCCCCATTGTTTCGTCGTATCTTTTTCCAAATAATATACATACTGAGTCATCATACCCAACTCTCTCCACATTACTCGTGCGGAAAATCCATCAGTCGTATTCCTTCCTCCCATAGGGCTTGAACCACCACAAAATCCCGGAAGTTTACCGCCTCGCTTATAGTCAAAGTCACTGCTAATCCTCACCTTATATTCAACCGTTGCCTCTTCGTAAGACTTATCAAAACAAGAACTCCATGATGTTCCACCTTGATCAGGGCCACACTTATCTTTTAAGCAGGTGACACAGAGGACATGCTCATTGTGAAGTTCAACTACTGAAAGTCTACCTTCGGCAACACCGCGAGGCTTTGTAACGCCATGCCATTGTTTTCGCCACATTTCTTCTGAATATGGTCCAACTGGTAGATCATTAAATGAGACTTCCATATACTGAGATATTATAACATGTTTTCTATTCTCTTTTAAGTTGCTGGAGATTCTAATTTACGTTAGCATATTTGCTACATGCCATATATTTTTCTTGATGAAAGTGGACAATTTTCCAAGTACAGTAATAAAAACTATTTTATTGTTGCTTCATTTACTGTTGGCAATGTTCGGCGAACAGCAAAGGGATTTCGAGCATGGCTTCGTGGCCATTTTCCTAGAAAGATGCGTGATCTGAGTGAGATTAAATGGGCAAGTACCGGATTTTCTGATGCCTTACGCCTAAAGACTTTGAGAGAGATTTCAAAACTAGATGTTCGAATACATTTTGCCTATTTACTTCATAGAAATATTCCAGCAGAGTATCATCATAAAAATAAATTACAGAGCGGACTTTTATATACAAATATAGTCGGCGAAATACTAACATCATATTTACCGACAACTGATAAAGAGTTTCGTGTTTTCTGCGACCGTAGAAGATTGAGTGGTATGTCCGAGACAGAATTCAAGGAAGTCCTAAAAGCTCGTCTGTTACCATCCTTGCCAAAGGGTGTAGTTTTACAAATTGAAATGGTTGATTCAACTGCGGTAGTGAATATTCAAATTGCCGACTGGATTGCAGGAGCTTTGGCACGATATCTTGAAAAAGGAAAACTAGGTGAGGAATGTTTCAAAATTCTGAAGAAAAATATTATTGGAAAGGGGAGGGAATTGTTCAATGGAAAATCGATTATAATATAAACAAAAAATCCCTGACCGAAGTGGAAAGGGGTTCTTTGTTAGAAGTAGCGTCTCACAAGGTGGTGTTCTCCAACTCAAGCCCCAGATATTCTGAGGGAACATCGGAGCACCTCGTAAGTTATTATTGCATACTTCTAATTAAAGACTAACAAATTGGATATATATAGTCAAATTTACTTGTTGTTGATAACTCTAGCATAAAGAAATTCATATACTTTCTTGCTATAATACCCATATGAAAGTCATTACCCGTTTTGCACCATCACCAACTGGCTTTCTCCATGTAGGAGGAGCTCGTTCGGCATTGTTCAATTATCTTTTTGCAAAGCAAAATGGCGGGCAAATCATATTGAGGATAGAAGATACAGATATAGAGAGGAATAAAGAAGAATATATTACAGGAATTACCGATGCATTCAAATGGCTTGGTATAGGTTTCGATCTGACATACAAACAATCTGACAATTTCCCAATTCATAGGAAATACATAGAAAAACTCATATCATCTGGAAAAGCATATATTTCCAAAGAAGAAATAAAAAAAGAAGGAGATAGGAATGAAGTTATAAGATTCAAGAATCCAAATAAAGATGTTACGGTAGATGATATCATAAAAGGTCAAGTCAAGTTCAATACTACAGAACTAGGTGATTTTGTTATTGCCAAAAGTCTCGATGAACCTATTTTCCATCTATCGAACGTCGTTGATGATATCACTTCAGGCATAACTCATGTGATACGTGGTGAAGAGCATCTATCCAATACTCCGAGACAAATACTCATATGGGAAGCGATAAATGAAGTGTCACTACCTCGATATGCACATATTCCACTCATACTTTCCGAGAATAGAGAAAAGATATCCAAGAGAAAGCATGGAGAAATAGTTTCTGTAGAATATTATAAAGAACAAGGATATTTGAGGGATGCACTGCTCAATTTTCTAGTCTTACTCGGCTGGAATCCAGGAAATGATGAAGAGATATTGAGTATCGATCAAATGATTGAGAAATTCAATATTGAAAAGGTACAAAAAGCCGGAGCAGTATTCAATAGAGAAAAATTGGACTGGTTCAATAAACAATATATGTCAAAGTTGAGCAATGAAGATTTTATAGATCATTGCTCTAAATTTGTCCCTAAATGGCTCTCCAATAAGCCAGAATTATTTGGCAGAGCATTACATATCATTCGTGAGAAAATACATTCTTTCGGTGATATAGCAAAAATTTTTGAGAAGGGAAGTGAGATGAATTTTATTCAAGACCTAGGAGAATATACTGCTGACTCTCTTTTGTGGAAAAAGAATCCAAATAAAGAAATAGCTTCAAATCATTTGAAAGAGATAAAGAAATTATTAGATACAATTGCCAAAGATAATTTCACCAGTGAAGTAGTGAAGAGTGCAATCTGGCCATATGCAGAAGGGAATGGCAAAGGTGACGTCTTATGGCCATTTAGATTTGCTCTTACGGGCCAAGAGAAGTCACCAGATCCATTTAGCTCTGCATATATTCTTGGTAAAGACGAATCACTGGTCAGAATAGATCTGGCAATAAGTAAACTGATGTGAGAATTTCAAATTTCAAATTTCAAATTTCAAATGTCGGAGTATTATTTTTATTCTTTGCACTATTTTGTTTACTCATATTTACTATACCAAATTCCAATGCGCAAACAGCTTCTCAATTGCAGGAAAAAATAGATCAGAGGAATACAGATATACAAAATCTTGAGAAAGAGATTCTAGGATATCAAAAAGAGATTGAGGATCTAGGTAAAGAAGTGAATACATTATCTGCAACAGTCAAATCACTTGATCTTACAGAGAAGAAATTGAAGGCTGATATCCAGCTCACAGAGAATAAGATAGGGGTAAAGAATGATGAAATACAAGGATTGTCTTCGGAAATTATAAATAAAGAAGATACTATAATAGATGATAAAAGGATAATATCTCATTCATTGGCACTTATACAGAGAACAGAAGATCAATCGCTAATAGAGGTTTTATTAAGTAGCAATTCATTACTTTCTGCATGGAATTCTATGGATGAATTAAGTTCAATACAAGGAAGCCTTTTGAAGCGCATCGAGAATCTACGTCTAGTGAAATCCAATCTTGAAGCAAATAAAAAAGCGACAGAGAAAGCAAAAGATGAATTGATAAGGTTGAATAAGCAACTCAAAGACCAGAGGCAAGTTGTAATAGATACTCAATCAGAGAAAAATACTCTTCTCAAGGAAACAAAACAATCAGAATCCCAATACAAAAAGATGATGTCTGAAAAGTTGGCCCAAAAAGAAGCATTCGAAAGGGAAGTACTAGCTTATGAATCACAATTGAAACTGGCAGTTGATGCTTCAAAATTACCTAGCACCGGATCTGGTGTATTGTCTTGGCCACTCGATAAAGTATTTATTACTCAATATTTCGGCAATACATCTTTTGCTACAGCAAATCCACAAGTTTATGGAGGGAAGGGGCATAATGGTATAGACTTCAGGGCATCTATAGGAACACCTATAAAGGCATCTCTATCAGGTACTGTCATAGGTGTCGGCAATACAGATTTGGTGAGAGGATGTTATTCATATGGTAAATGGGTCATGATCAAACATGTAAATGGTTTATCAACACTATATGCTCATTTATCACTTCAATCAGTACAAAAAGGTCAGGATGTTTCAGTAGGACAAATCGTTGGTTACACAGGTAATACAGGATACACTACAGGGCCACATCTACACTTTGGTGTATATGCTACAGAGGGTGTAGAGATCCAGAAGCTTACTGCTGGGCAAAGCAGGAATTGTGCAGGTGCACTTATACCACTCGCTGATTTCAAAGCATATCTCAATCCACTTTCCTATTTGTAATTTTTTGCTATTAATAAGATAATTATATTGATTAATCATTTAAGTCTCACAAATGAATTCAAAAAAAATTTATTACAGAAGGGGAGGGCTATTGAGAACAGTCATATTTATTGTCGCTATTCTCATCATTCTAGGATACTTTGGTTTCAATCTAAGGAACATTGTAGCTTCTCCTGTAGTCCATGATAACCTCATCTATGCCAAAGAATTGGTTGTAGTTGGCTGGAATGACTATCTGAAGAGACCTGCAACATATCTTTGGGACAAATTCTTCTTGCCATATATATGGGATCCATTCTTCACTACGATAGATAGGATGAAGGATGGCGGTCCAGCTATTACAAGAGATCAAGTACCAAAGATGTCGACCACTTCACCCCTCCTCCCCATAGTTAGATGATATAGTGTACCCAACATATATTGTGCGACATGGTATGTAGAGGATAAATCTGGCCAAGGCTGGCGCATCACCACTATCCCCTCTAGCACAGAATGTTCCGGTAATTATTATCCCTGAACTTTTTTATGTTCTGTTTTCAACTCACAACTATAACAACAAAGTTTTCCATCTCTGAATGTACACGAACCATAAATAGTTTTCTGACAGAAACCACAGTTTGAATATTCAATAATATCTATTCCCCACTCTGCACATTTCTTTATGAATTCATCTTTGGAGTAATAGGTATGAACAAGAGGGCCGCCAACTTGTGGACTCTTACCTTTGTAGTTCATATCGATAGACTGAAGGTAAACGTATGACTAATTTATTTAGTTTATTTTTCATATCTAAAGTTGTTCTACCACCAAATAGAGCCTGATCCCCCTTGCTTCTAATGCGTGCGAAACCAGCACTATCAACACCCCGTTCGTACATGATTCCGGACAATAGTTTCTCTGAACCAGAAAGTTTTTCACGAAGAGTTAATCTTTCCAGTTCGTTCAATCTTTTTTCGATCAGTTCCTGTTTGCGCGTCTGTATCGCGAAATAGGCCATAGCAAAAGCGATAGGTTCTTTGTTAGGGTCACCATTTTGTGCAATGAGATAACAGGCGTAACGGGTTAGTGAAATGTCATCAATTTCGCGCTCCGCTCCTTTACCGGCAACGATCATCTTGTTGACATCAACAAATTGATCCTCAATGACTAAACCACTTTTTTTACACGCAATTTTGGCCTTCTCAACAACCTTAAGGAAATTACGCCACTCGTCATATCCAAGCAACACCTGCAAATCACGGGCAAACCAAAATTCAACTCCACCGTCAGTCTTCTGGACGTAATCATCAAAGTTTCTGTGGAGTTGTTGAATGATTTCTTGCTTCATCATCACGTAATTGTATCAAACAAAAAATTTCTGTGAAGTTCCCAACGATGAAAAAATGTGTTGGAAGTATTTTTGGCAGAAACTTTAACAAAGTATTCATTTTTTCCAACACAAAAGACTCCATTTCGTGGAGCCTTTTGTGTTTTTTGAAATTGCTATTAGTGCAATTAGTTTAGATTACTTCTTCGCGAGATCACCCGCCTGATTCCAACACTTCTTGGACGCGCTCCATGGATCTGTTCCATACTTCTCATAAAGATATTTACCAAATGCTGTATTACCCTGTGTTGAATATATGTTATATCAAAATACTGACACTTCCCTTTTCTGTATCCTCATGTAATCCCTTGACTTCTGCAACGTTATTTGTAATGCTATAAGTACAAGTCACTCGCGCCACAGCAATGTGTGTGCGAGTTTTGTTATTAGCCGTTTTTTTGATATGATTCAGTCAATATATCCATGAATAAGAACCGAGCTGCCATTTTTATAGACGGAGGGAATCTCCACCATATAGCCCTGAAGAAGATCGGGGTATCAGAACTCGGTTTTGATTTTGAAGCATTCACCGCACTTCTTGCGAACGGCAAAACTATCTCATCTGGTCACAAGCGCTACTACATCGGTACAGTCCGGGAACAAGAAGGAAATCTCAAATCAAAATATTCAATGGCACGACAGACGAGGTTTTTTGCCGAACTCAAGAAGTATGGCTGGATATTACGCACAAGCAAATTGAAAACCCGCACTGAAACTATAACTGTAGATGATCGCATGAAAGAATATCAGAAACTCAAAAAAGCTGGTATCACCGAAATAACATACGAGCGAAAAAGAGAAAAAGGTATTGATGTCATGCTCGCCACAGATCTCATCGTAGGGGCAGTTGAGAATGTATATGATATAGCTATTGTCGTAAGTTCTGACGCTGATCTCCTCCCTGCTATCAAGTGGGTGCGTGACCGGAAGAAAAAGCACGTGGAGTATATCGGTTTTTCTATTGAGGACAAGTCTAATCCCAAGAATTCGACTAAGCCACTCCAATCTATGATATCAAATACTGACACACAAAGAGTCCTAGTAGAAAGTGACCTAAAGAAATTGCTCCGAAAACAACCATTTAAGGGAGTAATTATTGATGAGTCTCTGGAAAATAAGGATATACTTAAGAAAATCGAAATTATCTCAACAGAAATTGAAAAAGTCACTGATGAGCATAAAACTCCATGGGTATCTCAATGGACAATGCACTCAGTCATAATCCCAGTAAAAGAATCAAAAGAGGTGGCAGAGGAAATATCCAAAGCCCTCGATAGTAAATATAATTGGTATGCAGATTTCAAGAGTGAATCACATCACTATATTATTTTCAAAAACAAGGTATTTCTCATAGACAGGAAAAGTAAAGACCAGTACAACGAAGCTAAAGAATATGGAATCTCTCTAGGAATCCCAGAGTATCAAGTTGATTTTCATCCTGATATAGAGGAGTGGAAAAGAGCATAGTTATATACAAAGAAAAACGCCGTACAGGCCAGCGTTTTCTGATGACTCTACTAGTATAGACAATTCAGATTAAAAGTTAATAGCAAATGTGTTGATAACATAGACATGAGCATTTCGGTAATGGTAATACTAGACACCTCTAAATTACAGCAAATGGAAACTCATTAGTGAATCTCTGATCAAGTCTTTACGATTTATCCATTGAGTATCCTCACTCATCCCAGTAATAATGAACACTTGTCCCGACTTAGCTAAAAGACTCAATTGTAAAGCGTGCATAAGCTTGTTCCCTACATTCATTTTTAACTCGATCAAGTACGTAGGGAGGTTGCTGGATTCGAGTTTACTGCTACCAATAAAAGTAACTCCTTGTGTAGCACGAGCTTGCTGAATCCCGTTATCAATGTATTGATCAAAGAAAGACGGTGTAATATCAGGATCAGAAATGGCTGTTACCGATATGATTGATAAAATATCTTGCGATCTCTCAATAAAACCAACTACCTGGCCATCTTTTTTACTTTCGTCTACTGCCCAATTCGCAGGTGGAGTTATTTCAATTCCATATTGGATGTTTTTGTATGATTGACCGATCGGAAGAGTCTTGTATTTATTTCCACATTTTCCTGTTTCTCGCTGTTATTAGAAAGAATATTTTTGGGGATCAGATTGTTATCCCAAGCAACATATCCAGCGATCGCGACGACAACTACTATAGCAATAATAATATTTATAAAACCTTTTTGTGAGTTTTTCATATGTGGAATATTATACCACAAGTTGGCTAAATGTGGTATGCTTAATCTATGAAAAAGAAAATCTTAATCTCCTTTCTAGTAGTGCTTGTGATTATAATTTTGTGTGGACTCGCTCTATTCTTTTATCTGAACCAAGTTGAGAATGTGACCGTCCAATCAGGTAAGTATTTTGATGAGACCGAGAAGGAGCTGGGTATTTGTAAAATAGAGAGAAAGTTAATGAAATTAGCAGATGTCGCCAAGGCTACTACATATTATTTTACTCCTACTGGAGAATCAGTCGGTTATTGTAAGGGAGATAGTACCGGTTCCTCAATTTCGTTATCGGGTCCCGCTGATCCTATTTGTTCTCCAGTAAGCTTACAGAAATTGACTGACAGTAAATTGTATCCTTACCTTTCTCCTGGACAAGCTGTGACTGCTAAATATCGATGTATCATCGACAAGTAGATTTCAGGATAAAACACGATCAAAAGAGTTATCCACAGTTGTGCGACAATGTGACTTGCAAGTTTCTATTGTGCGACATGGTGTGTAAAGCGCGGTACTGTATAACAAAAGACTCCCCTGTTGGGGAGCCTCTTGTTTTGTTCTTGAATAATAATTTTACTTCTTCGCGAGATCACCCGACTGACTCCAACACTTCTTGGACGCGCTCCATGGATCTGTTCCATACTTCTCATAAAGATATTTACCAAATGCTGTATTACCCTGTGTTGAATATATGTTATATCCTAGTTCGACTGCATCTTCGGCATGGAATCTTTCATTGATCTGCATCACACCGACATCTTTGCTATTTTTTTCACCACGAATTACTGTTCCATTTTCATTGAATTGCCTGAAGCGTGATTCGCACCATGCAATTTCAATTAGGATTGGCTTATCAGAAAATTCTTTGCGGATATATGCTTCGATGTCTTTTGGATCAACAATCTTCACAATTGCCACCTTCTCTACTTTTTCTTCGTCCTGCATCTGTGCATTTGCAATATTTGCAACTTGCATATCTGCATGTTGAGAGCCGTATAGGGATGACATTAGGAAGATTACACCTGTTGTAAGTTCAATCATAAATAAAAAACGAGCTTCGTAAGCATGGTGCCCACTTTACTCATTTGCATATAGCTTAGCACCTCAAAGGCATAAAGTCAAGTCCATACTGTCAGAATATGGCTCAACAAAGCCATATAAAACACCATAAATACCCTTATTTTGAGCCATATTTAGAGACTTGCATAAAGAATAGTCCCATGTTAAGCTATTTTTATACTAATTTTTGATTTTTTATCTTTAATCTTTGATTTAATTTTATGGCCCATCGTAAAGCAGAAGGATCAACCAAAAATGGTCGCGATTCAAATCCAAAATTCCTTGGTATCAAGATTAACCATGGCCAAAATGCCAATACTGGACAAATAATCGTCCGCCAGCGTGGTACTACAGTCTTGCCAGGCAGGAATGTAGGTATGGGTAAAGACTATACCCTTTTTGCTTTGAAGGATGGAACTGTCCAATTTGCTACAAAAAGAAAAATCTCTTTCAATAACGATATTGATAGAAAGAAACTAGTAAGTATCGTCTAATTATATTTAGGTCTCAATCACTAGTTTGAACTTGACTGATTTTTTTATTCCCTTGACCTCTATATTGTGCTCACCAATTTCTTTGATAGGGTGTTCTAGCTGAATAAATGTTGGATCTATAGTTAGTTTTGTTTGTTTTGCCAATTCTTCTGCTATAGCTTCTTTATGAAGTCCTGCAAAAAGGTGGCCTTTTTCATTGGCCTTACTCTTCATGGTGATAGTGATACCTTCCAAGTCTTGGATATTTTTGACCAATAGATCTTGTTGTACCCTCTTCTCCCCTTCTATCATAGCCTTTTCTATTTCTGTTTTTCTTATCATTTCTTTTGTAGCAGATACAGCCATTCCTTTTGGTATGAGGAGATTTGTGGCATAGCCAGAACTAACGTCTTTGATATCGAGACGATGACCAAGCTTCGGAACATCTTTGAGTAAAATGATTTTCATATCTTCCAATCTACCATCAATCTATTTTGACAGCAACTCAACTGCCTTCTCCATCACTGGGTCTCTGCCATTTTTTGTATTTTCTTCTGTTATCTCTACAGGATAGTCTGGATCCAAACCGCTTTGAGATAGATTGTGACCATTGGGCGTAAGCCAACGAGCAATTGTAATCTTTAGAGATGTATCTGAAGTGATAGGTACCAATTCTTGGACCGAACCCTTGCCAAAAGTCTTTGTACCAACGAGCTTGGCTTTACTATTCTCGGCCAGAGCTCCAGCCAATATTTCTGATGCTGATGCAGATCCACCATCTACTAGTATTAGCATTTTTAGATTGTTATTGAATATATCATATCCTTTACTGCGATAAATTTTTGGAGATTCTTTGTTGCCAAAGTCTTCGTTTACAACTATCTTCCCTGCTGGAAGGAACCATGAAGCCATATCCCATGCAGCGTCTAAATAGCCACCTGGATTGCCACGAAGATCGAGAATAAGTTTTTCTTTACCAGAAAGTACAAATTCCCTTAGAGCATTACGGAATAGGTCTGGCGACTGTGCAGTAAAGCTAAATAAACGGATTACAAATATACCATTCCCTTTTGTTGATGTTTCTATCGTTGGTATGCTTATCTTGTCACGAGTGATAGATCTATCAACAGTCTTCGAAGCGCCTTGAGGTAGGAAAGTTATTTTTACTACACTGCCCTTTGGACCACGAATGAGCTTTACAGCCTGGTCAACTGCCATATCCACGGTTGATTTGTCATCAATCTTCAATATAAAGTCACCAGACTTTACTCCTGCATTGTCAGCAGGACTTCCCTTTAGTGGAGATACAACTTGCAATTGTTTATTCTTTATACCTATCTCCATACCCACTCCTTCGAAATCACCAGATATATCTTCTTTGAACATTTTGTCTTCAACTGGTGGAAAGAAAACAGTGTATGGATCTTTATATGATCCAGCCAAACCACCGATAGACCCCCATATCTTGTCTTGTATAGTAGTACTAGCGGCAGTAACATATTTTTCATCGAGTAATCTCCAAGCTTTCCAGAATGATGAAAACTGATCCTGTTCAACTTTTGTAAGATCGGTTAGATTTGAATTTGCAAACCTTATAGGCATTTGGCTTCGGCCAATGTATAGACCCAAAATAAAAGTGATCACAATCGCTATTGAGACCAAAAATCTAACAGTTGTCTTGTTTTGCTGATTCACGATATAATTATTGCATAACTAATATAAAATACAAATGACTACAACTCACACATATCGTGGTATTGTATGGATTGATCTCGAGTCTCCTAGTGATACTGAAATAGGGGGACTCGTCCGACGGTACGGTTTACACCCATTGGTAGGCGAAGAATTGAAGAGTTCTTCATCTCTAGCTAAGATAGACTTTTATGAAGAATACATTTTGATTGTGTTGACTTTGCCAATAAGAGAGAGAGATGGTAATTCATATACAGTTGTCGATAGAGAAATAGATTTTGTCATTGGCAAGAATTTCATGATCACTGCTAGGAATGATACCATCGAACAATTGGAATATTTTGCAAAGATTTTCGAAGCCAATTCTATTCTCGACAAAGATGAAAAGATCGAAAATGCGGCAAATCTTTTTTATTTTATGATGAAAAAGATATATTCTGGAATGTTCGAAGATCTAGAAAATATTCGTGATTCACTCACTAGTTCGGAAACAAAGATATTTAGTGGAGACGAATTGAAAATGGTCAAAAATCTTTCCAATCTAAGTCGCGAACTCATTGACTTTCGGCAAACCGCTCGTATTCATAGGGATATATGGAATGAATTCTTGGAATATGACAATCCAAATTTACTCGGAAAAGACTTCGTGCCATATCTCCGTGATATAAGAGATCAATTCAATAGAGTTCATGAATTGATCGGCAATTGTCGTGAATTGCTCATAGATCTTCGAGAAACCAATGATTCTCTACTCAATACAAAACAGAATCAGATAATCAAAGTCCTTACACTTGTAGCCTTTATATTTTATCCACTCACATTTATCTCTGCACTCTTTACTATTCCTGCCATAAAAGTCCCTTTTATCGGAAGTTCTTATGGTTGGATGGGTATATTGGTATTTATGGTCATAATAACAGCAAGTATCTGGATAACATTCAAGAAGAAGAAATGGTTACAGTAATGCCGAGCGATACGGAGGTCAGACCTCCGTATGAATAAATATGGAAATAAAGTTATACAATACCCTTTCAAAGGAAAAAGAAGTATTCCAGCCCATTAAGCCCAAACAAGTAGGCATGTACAATTGTGGACCAACTGTTTATGACAGGGCTCATATAGGCAATTTGCGTTCATATATTTTTGCAGATACTTTGAGGAGGACATTTGAATATTTCGATTACAAAGTACATCAAATCATAAATATTACTGACGTTGGTCATCTCTCAAGTGATGCTGATGAAGGAGAAGACAAGATGACGAAAGCACTCAAAAGAGAGAATAAACCACTGACTATAGAAGCAATGCAAGAAGTAGGCATAAAATTTTTTGATATATTTGTCGAAGATTTAAAGGCTTTGAATATCAAATTGCCAGATGAATTCCCCAAAGCAAGTGAGAATATAAAAGAAGATATAGAAATCATAGATCTTTTGATGAAGAAAGGTATTGCATATCAAATATCAAGTGGAATATGTTTTGATACTTCCCTATTCCCTACTTATGGCAAGCTTGGAAATATCGATGTCAAATCACTTAGAGAAGGTGCTCGTATAGCGTCTGATTCGGAAAAGAGAAATCCTACAGATTTTCTTTTATGGAAATCCGATGCAAATATCGGTTGGGACAGTCCTTGGGGAAAAGGTTTCCCTGGTTGGCATATAGAATGTTCGGCAATGTCTAGAAAATATTTGGGACAGCCTTTCGATATTCATACTGGTGGTATCGATCATATTCCAGTACACCACAATAATGAAATTGCTCAATCAGAATCGGCATATGATACTCAACTTTCCAATTATTGGATGCACAATGAATTTTTGATAATGAATGAAGACAAAATGTCGAAGTCAAAGGGTAATACTATTACAGTTGGTACATTATTAGATAAAAGGATTCCTCCTCTGGCATATCGTTACTGGCTTTTGACAGCGCACTATCGTTCACCTATCAACTTCTCATTTGAAGCCCTAGAATCGGCCCAAAATGCCCTTATACGTCTAAATATTACTGTTTCTGGGTATGGAGGCCAAGGAAGCATTATATCCCAATATAAGGGCCGTTTTGAGGCTTTTATAGGTAATGATTTGGATACTCCACAAGCAATAGCGCTTATTTGGGAATTGGTCAAAGATCCTAGTCATTCTGATGCAGACAAGAAGTCTACGATACTTGATTTTGATCGTGTACTTGGCTTGAATTTAGGATCAGCTTTGAAGATTATTTCAGATGAGAATATTCCAGAAGATATAGTGACTCTTTCAAAAGAAAGAGAAAAAGCACGCAATGATAAAGATTGGTCAAAGGCAGATATACTCCGTAAAGAAATAGAAGGAAAAGGCTTTAATGTTATTGATACAGATAGTGGTTCAGTAATTCATAGCAATTGATCTCTATACTTCTTCTTGATCGAGTCCACGTATATCTTCACGGATCAAGTCGAAACAATCAACAGAACTCTGATGTGAATCCTCTATCCTCTCTTCGACATCGGCCAATCTCGAATACATGCGCGATTCGACACCATCTATACGTTCTTCTAGATGTTCGAAGCTACGCCCTATTGCAATAGCAATATCATCACCGCATTTGTATATTATGCGTTCTATAAGTTCCAAATCTTTTTGATCTAATGACATATTTATTTATTACCTAATAATAGATAATCATATAAAATGGAGATAAAATCCTGATAAAATTCTCCTAAAATTTTGATAAATTTCCGCTGAAGAAATGATAAAGTTTTCTTTCGGCGCTACGAGGTCGGACCTCGTATTAGATGTAATCCACATCATATCCCCATTTTTGATTTATTATGAGATTAAAGATTTGATCTTCTGTTATAATAGCTTTCATGTCTACAGTATCCCCTTTTCTAAAAGCCAGAGACCTCAAAATTCCACCTCATAGTATTGATGCGGAGAAAGCTCTTCTTGGATCAATACTCATGAATCCAGAAGTTATGCATGATGTCATAGATATTATTCATGAGACTTCTTTCTATTCCAATCAAAATCGCTCTGTATGGATAGTACTCTTCGAACTTCACGGCAAAGGAATACCCATAGATCTTCTGTCTGTATCTTTACGTCTCAAAGAGAAAAATTTATTGGAGAATGCGGGTGGTATGACATATCTCACAGAGTTGGTGAATATTGTTCCATCATCTGCAAATGCCCATCACTATGCAGAAATTGTAGAAAATAAGCATGTTATGCGCGAACTTTTACACGCAGGAGAACAGATAAATATTCTTGGATATGATGAGGAAACAGAATTACATGAAGTCTTGGAAAAAGCCGAAAAAGCTCTGTATGCAGTAACAAATAAAACAGGTTCACACAAATACGTTGCTCTCAAAGATACATTGGACGAAGCATGGGAAAGGCTTGATCATCTCCATAAAACAAAAGATGAATTGCGCGGTGTGCCAACAGGTTTTCCAGAACTGGACAATAAATTGTCTGGTTTGCAAAAGTCAGATCTCATCATTCTTGCAGCAAGACCTTCTATGGGTAAGACTTCCCTAGCACTCGATATTGCTAGGAAGACAGCAGTCAATCACAAAGTACCTGTTGCAATATTTTCCCTTGAAATGAGTTCACAGCAATTGGTAGATCGTATGCTTTCTGCCGAATCTCAAGTTGATTCTTGGAAGATAAGGACAGGACACAATCTATCTGTTGAAAATGATTTTCGTGCAATTGGTGATGCTATATCTCGACTTTCGCAAGCACCAATATATATAGATGATCAGCCAGGCAATAATATTTTGAAAATGAGAGCTGTAGCTAGGAGACTTAAAAATGAAAAAGGGCTAGGACTAATCGTTGTTGATTATTTGCAATTGATGTTACCTACCAATGCTAGATACAATGACAATTTGGTACAACAAGTAACAGAGATTTCTCGTTCACTCAAGAATTTAGCCCGTGAACTCGAAGTACCAGTATTGGCACTTTCACAATTGAGTCGTGCTGTCGAACAGCGTGGTGGCCGTCCTAGACTATCAGACCTGCGCGATTCTGGATCTATTGAACAAGACGCCGATGTTGTTATGTTCATTCACCGCGAAATTGATCAGGATCAGGGTGGCAAGAAAGAAGAAACAGATATTCTCATCGAAAAACATAGAAATGGTCCTACTGGTATTGCAAAGCTCTATTTTGATAGCAAAAAAACTACATTTCTCTCTATGGACAAAGGAGAATTTGGGGATTTTGAAAAAAGTGAGACAAAAGACTGATTCATGCCAATAGGTATGCTATTATTCTCATATGGATTCGTTGCATCGTTTAGAAGAAATATTTGCACATTTCCCTGGTATTGGACCGAGACAAGCTAGGCGTTTTGTGAATTATGTATTGAGTAGGCCACCATCTTTTGCAAAAGAATTTACATATCTCATAGAGACTATAAAGAGACTTGCTCATGAATGTAATAAATGCCATCGATTTTTTATAGAGAATGGTATCAAGAAAACTACATGTGATATATGCAATGACAATTCTAGAGATGTATCGGCATTGATGATAGTTGCTAGAGATACAGATCTTGAATCTATAGAAAAGAGTGGTGCATATAGAGGATTATATTTTGTTCTTGGTGGCATCGTGCCAATTCTCGACAAAGAACCAGACAAGAGAATTAGGCTAAAAGAATTGCTCGAAAGAATATCGGACGAATCCAAACCTAAAGAAATAATCCTATCTCTCAATGCTACACCAGACGGTGAACATACAACAAATATAGTCAAAGATGCAATCTCAAAATTCATCGATACAAAAGAGACAAAAGTATCTATTTTAGGGAGAGGTCTATCTACTGGTTCAGAACTTGAATATGCAGATAGTGATACGATAAAAAATGCATTGAAGAATCGATTTTGACAGAAAAGTTTAGTTTGGAGGTGCAAATACAGAAACTCAAACCGAGTACTGTTCGAGCGTAGTCATTCGACTAGTATTTTCCAAAAGACGAGGCCGTTCATGTCCGAGAGGTCGAGTCTTTTGTGAAAATACAAGAGAATGACGCAAGCGAGTTACGCAGGTTTGAGTTTCTGTATTTGCACCTCCAAACCCTATTTGAAAGGGTCCAATTTATTTGACTCCTTTCAAATTATTATTTGATCGAATCAATCTTCACATTGAAGAAATGTTGTCTGTGGCCGTTTCTTTTCCAGTAACGGCTCTTTTGTTTGTAGTGAGTTACTATGATCTTTTGTGCACGGCCTATCTTCTCGATTGTGCCTTTTACTTGTGCTTTTGGAATGTAAGGAGTACCAATTGTAGTATTTTTGCCATCATCAACTAGTAAAACCTTGTCAAATATAACAGAATCACCCTCTTTTTGGGTATCACCAAGCTTTTCAATAGTAATAACGTCCCCTTTTGAGACATTGTACTGCTTTCCACCAGTTTTAATAATGGCAAATTCCATAGTCGCTATATTATACATGGACTGCCGAATTATTCAACTTCTGGCTTTTCTATGAGTGGGACTTCTAGTTCTGGACTTATTCCAGTGATCCTCATAACATCTTTATCTATTTTCTTGAATTCATGACCAGCTTTATTGTATTGACTGACTACAGTGCCGAGATGTACTCCCATCTTTTCGTAGAAATCTTCAAATGATTTCAAATGTTTGCCTAGCTCACCTACTCTCTTTACTATATCTTTTGCAGTTTCTTCTATCTGTAATGCTTTTAATCCTTGAAGTACAGTTTGCAAGAATGCCAGGAATGAAGTTGGTGATACGATAAGTACATGCCTATCTTTGAAAGCATATTCGATAAGATCTCGTGTATTTATCTTCATGCCCCCAACTTCTGCGACCAATAGGTCATAGTAGATAGCTTCATGAGGTATAAACATAAAAGCAAAGTCCATAGTTCCGTTTTCTGGTTGTATATATTTTGATGTTTCATCTATCCTTGTCTTCAAATCGTTTTTGAATAGTTTTTCAAGTCTGTCTCTTTCTATAGGATTCTTTTCTTCTACAAGACGATTGTAATTTTCCAATGAGAATTTGGAGTCAATAGGTATTATCTTGTCTTTCACAAATACAACTGCATCCGCTATCACTTTTTTGCCATCTTCTTCTTTTGACGGCAATTCATATTGCATAGCATAACTTCCTGGTGGCATGACATTTTTTAGCAGAGTTTCGAGATAGTATTCACCCAATATTCCTCTTTGCTTCGGATTCTTCAGGATATCCTGAAGGTTTTGTAACTGATCTGCAAATGATATTACTTGTTTATTGGTCTCGTCTAGCTTGGTAATACCCTCTGTTACTTCTCGTATAAGTTTTGAAGATTCTGAAAGTTGATTGCGGACTGATTCCTGCATATTTTTTGCAGTGTCATGCATTTTTGAATCAACCGTTTTTGTAAGGTCACCGACTTTACGATCAACTGTACGTGATAATTCATTGACCTGTTCCAATATGAGTTGTAATCCATCATTGTTACTAGTATATTTATATTCTCCTTTATTTTTTCGCCTGAAAAGAGCAATACCTAGAATGATATTGGTAATTACTGCTATTACAACGAGTACTACAAGGGCTGTTTGCATATTACTATCGATTATAATCTTATTATTGACAATAATCTAGATCTTTTTGAATATTGTGACTTGTCAAACGGCCAAAGTCTGTGTTATTATTTAGCAAATGCCAAATAAGAATACAAAAAACTGCATAAAGCGGCCTCCTATAGTCGTTGTTATGGGTCATATAGATCATGGCAAATCTACTCTGCTCGATTTCATCAGGAAATCAAATATAGTTGCAGGCGAAGCTGGTGGTATAACCCAGCACGTTGGCGCATATGAAGTAGAGCATATAAGTAGTGATGGGAATAAACATGAAATCACATTTTTGGATACACCAGGTCATGAAGCCTTTTGTACTATCCGTGAGAGAGGTGCCAAAGCTGCTGATGTAGCAATATTGGTTGTTTCTGCTGAAGATGGTGTAAAGCCACAAACGATAGAAGCTTTGAACGAAATTAAAAATGCAAAAATCCCCTATGTTGTTGCTATAAATAAGATAGACAAACCAAATGCAGATATAAATAAGACAAAACAAAGTTTGGGCGAGAATGAGGTATATCTTGAAGGTTGGGGTGGTGATATTCCAAATGTATCAATTTCTTCCTTGAATGGAGAAGGCATTTCAGAACTTTTGGATATGGTTATTTTGATTTCCGAATTGGCCGATCTCAAAACAGATCCAGATAAATCTGCAGAAGGTATAGTCATAGAATCTGAAATGGATACACAAAAAGGAATACAAGCCACATTATTGATAAAAAATGGAACACTTGGAATAGGTACATTTGCTGTTGCAGGTGTATCTTACACACCAATTCGTTTTATAGAAGATTTCAAAGGACAAAAGATTGATAGAGCGATAGCTTCAATGCCTGTAATTGTTAGTGGCTGGAATGAAATACCTGTTTGTGGAAGTACATTTACTATAGTTGATACAAAGAAAGAGGCAGAGAAGTTGGTGGAGGTAAATAAGATTTCAGTCGTCGCCCCCTCCTCGGCGCGACGAAATGCCTTCGTTCGCTTCGCGAAGTCGCCATTTGTCGCCGCCTGCGACGGGGGCGACGACAACAAGTCAGCTATTGATTCTGAAGAGAATACAGAGACAGAAATTATTTCATTCCCCATTATCATCAAAGCTGATGTTATAGGCAGTCTCGATGGTGTCAAACATGAATTGGCAAAGATAAAACATGATAAGGTGCAAATAAAGGTTGTTTCCGAAGGTATTGGTGATATAAATGAAAATGATGTAAAGATTGCCATGGGTGATCCAAATATTACAATAATTGGTTTCAATTCAATGCCAGACAAGAAGGTTGTTGCTGTGATCGAGCACAATTCTGTAAATGTCAAAACATTCAAAGTTATATATGAATTGGTTCAATTCGTTCGTGATTCATTACTGGCAAAAGTGCCAAAAGAATATATAGAGGAATCAATTGGCCTCGCCAAGATTCTTGCGATATTTTCAAAAGAAAGAGATAAACAAGTTATTGGTGGAAAGGTTGTAACGGGTACTATTTTGACTGGAAATGAAGTAAAGATAATTAGAAGAGATGCAGAGATTGGACGAGGTAAGATAAGAGAACTTCAAGAAAAGAAGATGAGAACAGGTGAAGTTAGAGAGGGACATGAATTTGGTGTTATGGTAGAAGCAAAAGTTGAAATTGCTGTTGGAGATAGAGTGGAGGCGGTGAAGACGGTGGAAAAGGTAGGTTAAAAGTGAAAAATAATCATGAGCTTCAAAGAACAAAAACTCAAAGAACTTATAAAAGAGTTAGCAGCGGAGTTTTTTTCGCGTGAATCAAACCGCACTTCCCTAATCACGATTACAGATGTAGAAATAAAAAATCGTGGATCAAGGGCAGTCATCATGTTTACTGTTTTGCCTCAAGATCAAGAGCCGGCTGCACTAGACTTTATACATAGACAACTCACAGATTTTCGAACATATGTATGCGAACACGCAAGGATGATGAGAGTCCCCTATTTTGATGTGGCAATAGACAAAGGCGAGAAAAATAGGCAGAAGATAGATATGATTGCTATATAAATGGGGTACAGATCAAGTGTGCCCGGGGTGGGAATCTTTCCATACTGGAACGGTATAGTCTTCGCATTTTCTCACCTTCCACTCGCTGATCGCTCGCTCAGGTTCGAAAATATGCTCAGACTTTTCGATTCTCACTCGCAAGGTGCAAATGCACCTTGCTCCCGGGCAAATAAGTCTATCATTATATATTTTTTAGTGTGCCCGGGGTGGGAATCGAACCCACACAGCCTTACGGCTACAAAATTTTAAGTCTTGCGCGTATACCAATTTCGCCACCCGGGCATATTAAGTCAAAAATTAAAAATCAAAGATCAAAAATTAATACTAATTCCTGCTTCGTCCCTCTCCGCCAGCTGGCGGATCGAACTTCGAGAGGATGCTGAATTTTGCCATTCGCTACGCTTATGCAAAATTCGCAGAGGCCACGGCGAGAATCGAACTCGCGTATAGCGGTTTTGCAGACCGCTGACTTACCACTTGTCTACGTGGCCACTTTCCAAATATTACAGTAAGTTTAGAGTATTGACAAACTAGTATTTGGTCATATTTCTGCTTATCCTCGTACAAAATTATTCAGCTGACGCAATTTACAAGTATATACGAATGCTGGAGGCATATTGCGCCATTCAAAAGCAAGATCTGTTATAGAGAAGATCCTTCGAATTTCAACAAAGCTGGCAAGAAGGTATTGGAATTGAGTGTATATACCGTTATCTTTTAGATTTGTGCAAATTTCTGAATATATAGCATAGCGAGATTTTCGTGAGAAATTGCCTAGTGGCAATCCAGAAACTATATAATCAACCTTACCAATATTCAATTCTTGTAAATATGTACCAAGTTTCGATGCATCCCCTTTGATCAGCATTAGTCTAGGATCATGAATATTCTTTGTCAGTTTGTTTATAAGCGATTCATTTATCTCTAGGGATATGAGCATTGAGTCTTTTGGTAGTATTTTCAAAAGGTATTTTGTTACCGATCCAGTACCAGCACCAAGCTCAACTATTATCAATTTTGGTTTTCCAATTATCGGTCGACTCAAACGCTTTGCCAGCCTGTTCGAACTCGGCAAGAAACTACCAGTATTTTTGAAGTCTATTATTGACTCTTTGAAGAAGTGGAGGGTGTCCATTTTATTTGGTGCCGGGGAGAGGACTCGAACCTCCATGAATTGCTTCGCTTGGTCCTAAGCCAAGTGCGTCTACCAATTTCGCCACCCCGGCGGAAATAAATCAAAAATAAAAGATCAAAAATCAAAGATTTTTATCACCTTTATTCTTAAGGGTTATGATACTAGATGCCAATATTTTTGATATTTCATCTAACTCTCTTAATAATACACAGGTTTGCTCTCTATTTCCAATTTCTAAATCTTTCATCATTGTTAACCACACTTTTGATTCATTGGCAGATTTTAGTGCGTGAGTGAAAAAGTTTATATAATCTTTTCTTGAACTGGCAGATTTTGCTTCAACATAATTGGCAATAATGCTTGTTCCGCTTCTCATCAATTGTTTACCTATTACATCCGCAGACAATAAATCAGGTAATGTGTCTGTTAATCTAATTATATTCAAAGTCCATGAATACAACCTCTTCTTAAATTTATTCTTGTTTTTTATCATTTTTTATTTTTGATCTTTTATCTATTTCTGTCCGCCCAGTAGGATTTGAACCTACGACCTTATCCTTAAGAGGGATCTGCTCTACCAGCTGAGCTATGGGCGGATATGCATAATCTACCAGATTTTTTTGACTTAGACAATTCATTCATGCAATACTAAAAGTCATGAAACTACTGATCGTCGAGTCCCCCTCAAAAGCAAAAACTATTTCCAAATATTTGGGAAAAGATTTTATCGTACGTGCTTCTGTTGGTCATGTGCGTGATCTGCCAAAGTCCAATAAAAAAGCAGTAGATATAGAAGGCGGTTTTATACCCCACTATGAAGTCGTAGCAAAGAAGCAAACTATCATAGATGAAATAAGGATTGAAGCAGAGAAAGCCGATGAAATACTTCTTGCAACCGACCCAGACCGTGAAGGTGAAGCCATAGCTTGGCATTTGAAGGAGCTTCTGACCAAGAAGGGCTTGTCTGATGGTTATGACAAGATCCCTGCATCGAAGATAAAGAGAATCACATATCATGAAGTTACAAAAGAAGCTGTAGAGGAAGCTCTCAAAAGTCCTAGACCTATAGATGAAAATCTAAAAGAAGCACAAGAAGCTCGTCGTGTTCTAGACAGGATAGTAGGATATGATCTCTCCGGACTTATCTGGAAAAAAGTTCGTTATGGCTTGTCTGCTGGCCGAGTCCAGTCCCCTGCTCTACGTATAATAATGGAGAGAGAAAGAGAGATCCGTGCATTCAAGCCAGAGACATATTGGACTATTGCTGGAGATTGGTTGACTACAAAAGATGGTAAATTGCATCTATCTTGTTCTGTAGAGCCAAAGAAGAAAGAAGAAGCTGAATACATAATTGACACTGCAAAAAAGAATGATTGGAAAGTCATAGACATAGAAGAATCAGAACAAAAGAGATCTCCACGCGCACCATTTATAACATCTACTTTGCAACAGACCGCTAGTTCAAGACTCGGTTTTTCTCCTTCTAGGACAATGAGTATTGCCCAGAAATTGTACGAATCTGGATATATCACATATATGAGGACAGATTCTACGAATCTAGGAGAGCAAGCATTGGCACAGATAAGCCAAGTGGTAGAAAAAGAATATGGCAAAAATTACCTACATATAAGAACATATGCTACAAAGAGCAAAAATGCTCAAGAAGCACATGAAGCTATAAGACCAAGTCATTTCAATAAATCTGTTGCTGGACATACGGATGAACAAAAGCGTCTTTATAAACTTATTTGGCAAAGAGCGGTTGCTTCTCAAATGGCAGATGCAAGATTGGCGAAAACAAAGATTATTGCAAACATTTTGGAATCGGTGGAGAACATTCTCCCTCCGCGAACGGCGTCGGAGGCCGCTTCGACCGTCGAGGCGGCGACAAATGTCGACTTTGCGAAGCAAACGAAGACATTTAGTCGCGCCGAGGAGGGAGAAGCGGCCGGTGGCATCCCAAACTTCGAAGCAAATGGTTCTCGTATTTTATTCGACGGCTGGCTCAAGGCTGATCCAGATTCAAGTGGCGATGAAGTTAATTTACCAAAATGTGATAAAGGAGAATCATTGAAGCTTTTGAATATTGATTCCGAAGAAAAGCAAACACAACCACCGTCTCGATATACAGAAGCAGGTTTGATCAAAGAATTGGAAAAGAGAGGCATAGGGCGTCCTTCTACATACGCTTCTATTTCAAAGACTATAGAAGATAGAGGTTATGTAGAAAAGGAGGGTCGCTCTCTAAAGCCGACCGATATAGGTGAAGTTGTTTCTACATTCCTAGAGGAGAACTTCCCTACTTATATAAGTGATGACTTTACAGCAGAGATGGAGAATGAACTCGATGAAATAGCAAATGGTGAACGTACATATTTGAAGACTCTTACTGACTTTTATGGACCATTTCACAAAGAAGTGAAGTCCAAAGAAAAGATAGACAAATTGACCAATCTTGGTTTAGCAGATTCAAAGTTCAAATGTCCGAAATGTGGCAGTCCTTCTATGGAAATAAAACTAGGAAAGAACGGCAAATTTATATCATGTTCAAAATATCCCGATTGTGATGGAGCACTCACTATAGACGGTATGGAATTCAAGAAAGATGAACCTATAGGTATAGATCCGACAACAGGATTGCCAATATTTGTTTTGAATGGAAGATTTGGACCATATGTGCAGTTGGGGGAGAGGATTAAGGGGAAAATAAAGATTAAAAGTCCCGCCCGCTTCGCCGGGCGAAGCTTGGCGCGCGGGGAAAAGTTAAAAGTGAAAAGTGAAGAGCAAGATGCCAATAAAATTGTTGCTAATTTTAAACCAAAGATGGCCTCGATTCCAAAGAACGCTGATCCTATGAAAGTTACGGTTGCAGATGCTCTCAAATATTTGAGTTTGCCAAAAGTATTGGGTATAGATCCAAAGACAAATAAAGAAATTACAGCTTCGATCGGACGTTTTGGTCCATACGTCGTCCTTGATGGCGACTTCCGTTCAGTCAAAGCACCAGATGATATTTACAATATTACATTCGAACGTGCATTAGAGTTATTGGCACAAGAAAAGAAACAACGTGGATTCAAAAAGAAAATAAAGGAAGTTAATCCTTGATACAGGTTAAACCGAAAAATTCTTCAGAGAATAAAGATCCTCGTTCTCTTCTTTTTGTATTTCATCTGGTGAACGATCATCAACTGGTGAATTATTTTGCAATTTGGCGTCTGCTTTTGTTGCTTCACCTAGATTCAATTCTGCGCCTAGTTTGACCAATAATGCGCGAAGATCATCTGTAGAAAAGAAGTCAATTTTTACAGTACCACCATTTTCATTTGTCCTATCAACCTTTACTCGTGTACCTAGAGCTTCGTTCAGTTTCTTTTCAATTTCAAGTACTGCTGGGTCCAGATATTTGTCACGATTCCTGACCCTATCTGTTGCAACCCTTCTCGAAGCTGATTCTGCATCACGCACTGATAATTTCTTGATCAAAATTTCCTTGAATAGAACAAGCTGTTCTTCGGGTCTTCCCGATAACATAAGAAGCGGTCTTGTATGCCCTTCTGATATTTTTCCTTCTCCCAAAGCAGTTAGTATTTCTTCTGGCAAAGCCAATATACGCAAAGTGTTAGCTACATATTCACGGCTCTTGCCTACTTTGTCTGCGACTTGTATTTGCTTCAAGCCAAATTCTTTGATAAGTCTACTGAAAGATCTTGCTCTCTCAACAGGATTGAGATCTTCTCTTTGTAGATTTTCTATGATAGCGATCTCTAGTTTTTCTCTCGCTCCGTCTTCCCCGCTCCTTATGAGAGCTGGTACTTGTGATAATCCAGCTAGTTTCGATGCGCGTAGTCTCCTTTCACCTGAAATGAGTTCATATTCTACAGAAAGTCCACCATCATCTTTTTCGACTTCTTTCCTAGTCACAACTAGGGGTTGGAGTACACCATACATCCTTATGGATTCTGCCAAGCTCTTCAAAGCCATCTCGTCAAATTCTCGTCGCGGTTGATATGGATTTGGGCTGACCTTCTCTATCTCTATCCAGAATATCGCATTGTTTACATATGGTGTGGACATAGTATTAAGTGTTATTATAGCAAATATAGGAATCTATGAAAACAATAAAGGTACCATTCTATAGTCAAAATTCAAATACATCATGTGGTCCTGCTTCTTTGCGTATGGTTCTTGAATATTATGGTATAAAGAAATCAGAACTTGAATTGAAAGAGATTTCTAAACAAGGAAAAGATGGGACAAAACACGGTGGCATCATTCATGTAATAGTAAAGTCTGGATTATATGCTTTTGTTGATAATGATACATCAATAATCTCTATCAAAGACCAAATAAATAATGGTCACCCAGTGATCATAAATTTTATTGAACCTTCAAATGAAGAAGGTCATTATGCTGTTGTTATTGGTATAGATGAAGATAATATTATCCTCAATGATCCTTGGAATGGTGAAGGATTTACATTGGAGATAGATAAATTTGAAAAAAGGTGGCGAAGTAGTGATGGCAAGAATAAACAATGGATGGTAGCTATATCGGATACTGCATTTGATACAGGCCGACAATACCTACCCCTTTAATCAATATTTCTATTTGCGAAATTCTTATAAGTTTTTTTGTAATTTTGATCATTGATTTTAGTTGTATTTCTTGTAATATTGAATAACAAGCCGGGATGGCGGAATTGGTAGACGCATACGACTCAAAATCGTACGGAGTAATCCATGAGAGTTCGATTCTCTCTCCCGGCACAATTGATCTGTACCCCATAAAGTGGACACAGTCATTCAATGCCATCTTTTTGCATTTTCTTATGTGTGATGTATTATGCGGATATGGAAATAATTTATTGGAATGAAAAAGTGCGAGAATTTATAAATGGTCTAGACAAGATCACATCCTCCCGCATAAAAAAGACAGTAAATTCTCTGGAAAAATTCGGATATTTATTAGGGATGCCTGATTCTAAAAGTCTGGGTAAGGGGTTATTTGAACTTAGAACTCTTGGTAAAAATCAAATAAGAATCTTGTACGTATTCCAGAATAATAAAGCATACATTGTTCATGGTTTTATCAAGAAAGCTTGGAGAATAAGTTTAAAAGATATTAGTTATGCCAGGAGAATTCAGAAAGAGGTTGTTGGATTTGCATAATATGCCGTATATGCTATATTAGTTTTATGATGAAAACACACAAACAAGTCATGGAGGAGTTTCTTAGTGATCCAGAGAACAAGAAAGCTTATGATAGTCTTGAGGTGGAATTCAAAATTCACGATGCACTTATAGAAGCTCGGATCCAAAAGAAACTCACCCAGAAACAACTGGCATTAAAATTGGGTATTACTCAAGCAGCCCTTTCTCGTCTTGAATCCGGTAGAACAAATCCTACCCTTTCTTTTCTCCAAAAAGTTACCTCTGGGTTAGGTTTGAAACTCACTATAATCTAGTTGCTATCTAAGATTGTCACAGACGGCGCACCATGAATTATAAAGATTCAAATACAGCTTATTTGATATATGAAATTTAAGATCCTAATTATCCTAGGTCCCACCGCTTCTGGCAAAAGTGATTTGGCTGTTAAACTGGCCCAACAATGGAATGGTGAAGTGATATCTGCTGATTCTAGGCAAGTATATAAAGGACTTGATATCGGTACTGGTAAGATTACAAAAGAAGAAATGCAAGGAATTCCCCACTATTGTTTAGATATTGCTGATCCGAGAGATAGATTCACTGTTGTAGACTGGAAAGAGAAAGCCAGACAAGCGATCTTGGATATTCACAATAGAGGTAAATTGCCAATAATATGTGGCGGTACAGGTTTCTATATTTCTGCTTTAGTCGATAATCTGGAAATACCAGATGTATCACCAAATGAAGATTTGCGCAGAGAATTAGGAGAAAAGTCAGTCGAGGAATTGTTTGATATTTTGAAGAGGTTAGATCCTGTTTATGCAAAGAAAATGATATCTGGATCGAGAAATGGTGATGATAAGAATAAAAGGCGTTTGATAAGAGCTATTGAGATAGCGACTTCAGTACAAGAAAAGATGGAGGGACAGCGGGTTTGTGCCAGTCAACCAGTCGACGAATCAACCAGTCGAATGCTTCCTCATGAGCCATCCCTCCACGATCATTATGATCCAATATTTATTGGTGTCAATATATCATCAGAAGAATTGAGAAAACGCATTCACAAACGTCTTGTAGATAGGATTGATATAGGAATGATAGATGAAGCAAAAAATTTACATAAAAATGGTTTATCATATGAACGTATGAATGAATTGGGACTTGAATATCGCTATCTAGCAGAATTCCTACAAGGAAAAATAGACAAAGATCAATTGATTGAAATACTTTCTACGAAGATATGGCAATATGCTAGAAGACAGAAGACATGGTGGAGGAAAGATGAGAGGATAAAGTGGTTTGATCCTAAGAATCTGATAGAAAAGTGTGCTATTGACAAACAATTACTTATGTAATACTATACTAGTAGGTAAACTGCACAAAAGCTAAAAACGTATGATAACGAAGGCTGATCTTATAGCGTTAGATGCGCTCATCTCTGAGTTACCAACAATGAGTTTGATGGTAACTGACCTCAATCCTCATCTCGAGGAAATTGTCAGGGAATTCAGACATTGTGGCCAACTCGCATTTGAAGTTGGACCAGCACATGGAGATCCAAGGACTCTTGTGGCGAGAATCATTGTTCCAGGTACAGGCGCCACTCTCGCGTTTGACTGGCACCCGGAAACAATTGCGAAACGCTTGGCATTGGCAAATGCCAGCGTACACAACAATTAGTGGTAAGATCTTCACGGCACTCGAGACTCTAGTAGTCTTGAGTGCCACTTTTTATCTATTATTCAACTGTTCGATAGCTTGATAACTCGCGGCGGTATTAGCAAAACGACCAGTATCGTTAACTGCTATAGGAGAGATCGATCCTCCAGCATTACATGAATTTTGAGAAAGTTCACACCCTATCTCTATATAAAGATTGTCTCCTACATCACTTTTTCCCGGTACCCATATAGCTACACCATCATTCATGGTACTAGTTGCTATAGTACGAATCAATTCATACTGTTCTGGCATACTGGATACTTTACGAATTAGATTGATACTGACTGTTCTTGGAATATAACCTTCGGATATCCAGCGAATTGTTTCAACTTGACCGACTTCTACAGAAGATATATTTGGATCGAGAAATGTGAATACTGTATTACCACTATTACCAAGATTGTCATATATGAGGCTAGGAGATTTTGTACCTGGAATATTCAATGCAGTTGAAACAACAATGACTGCTGTCAAAATAGAAGCTATTACTGTCCATTTATTTGGGGATATTTGCATGAATTTTATATTAATATTTAATAAATATATATTAACATAGTCATCACTATTGTGTCAAATATAATCTAGAACCTATATAGTAACTATTATGAAGAAACTTGTTATTTCAAACCTTCTCGATACTTTGCTGTATTTTTATATTCCTCTCTAAGCTTATCATCAAGTCGCTTTGTAGCATCAGCGTTATCAATAACTCTATCTAATGCTCTCAAAACAAATTTATCTACTTCACGAGACCACACTTCGTCTTTACTAAGTTCAGGTCTTTTTTCTTCAGTAGGTACACCTTTAGGAGTTTCCGGAGAAACCATGGGTGGTCTCGGAGAAACATTTTGACGATTTGGAAGCCCCTTTTTTTCTGTGAGACGGTCAATAATTGTTCTAACAATCATATCCATTTGTTCTTCTGACAATTCTAGTATCTTATTATCTGCTTCATGTTTTGGTTTAACATCAGGATTTACTGCCTCTATTGGTGCTTTTTCATTAAATTCACTCATAATAATATATTATAAATATGATTAATAATATACTTATACTAACAAATATTTATCAATTATACAATAAAACTAGAAGACTATTAATCAAAGGCGGGCGATCGAGGAATCGGACCTCGGACAACGGTTTTGGAGACCGTAGTTATACCACTTAACTAATCGCCCAAAAAATTATTCGAATATACGAATAATACTAATGATACGAATGAATACGAATAAAAGCAATCAACTAATCCGTATATTTGTATGTTTATTTCTTAGTCTCTTTGAACACTACATGCTTTCTCAACTTGGCACTATATTTCTTGAGTTCTATCTTCTTTTCAACTGTTTTCTTATTCTTGCGTGTCCAATACACTTCGCCAGTTGATTTGTTCTTGAGTTGTATGAGTGAATTTTGGGACATGGTAAGCATTACTATAGCGTATAAAAGAATACCCCGCAAGCTGCTTGCGCAACTTGCGGGGATGAAACTGATTCGGGGGTCAGTTAACCCTTACCATCGAAGAAACCCACCGGCGTCCCATTCTCAGGAATGTACGGCTCCGGTTCCTTGAACTCATCCGGATTCCATACCGGAATGATAAACGAGGTGCCTGGGGTGAGTTGGATTGGTACATACTTGGCAGGTAGGACAACCGGATAGAAAGTCCAGTTCGTGCCACCTTGTGGTCGTACCTGGAAACCAATCGCTTCGGCACCTTCGTTGGAATATGTCCTGAACGATACCCATGCACTCGAGTCCATGTTGACATCGAATGTAGGATTTTGGCCAACACCATTCCAGCTCCAGACCTGCTGATTGATGGTGCTTGGGTTGTTGAACCATGGCATATTCTCAATCCACGAGGAACTCCCCATGTACTGAACACTTGCAACTGGTACCTGTACTCCACCATTCCGGAGGTTATACAGGAATGTTCTCCCATCGTTATTGTGCAGGACGAGAATTCCCTTACCTGCGAGATCGGATCGGAAATAAACTTTTCCGTTCCGGACAACAAGGTCAACGGTAGTGATCGTTCTGCCGTCGTCATTGAGGTACTTGATTTGACCCCATTGAACCGACCTGTCAACCTTGAATGGGATGATATCCGCCAGTGTTAAGTGGAAGTAAAGTTCCGGCAATCGGTAACTACTTCCACTCACAAGCTGTGGCGTCCGCCAAGACTCCGCGCTGAAGAGAGTCTCCCAGTCGCTGTTCTTGATTTCCGTCGTCGCCTGAACAGAATCCGCTGGATTCTCCATGGTGAAGGTGAACCTCCACGCATTGATTATCGAAAGGATTTGTTCTTGACTTTTTGGGGAATCCCATGAGGAACCAGTTCCCCATGTACCCTGCATGCCGGCAGAGTTGATGTTTAAGTTCGCGCTCCTTGCACTTTCACGAGCGAAAGCGCGTAGTGCCGCCTTGGAACCGAGGAAGGCAAGCGCGGTTGGCATTTTATCTGCCGGAACCACGATTGTCCCCGTGCCTCCGCTCGAACCACCACCGCTAGAAGCTGGAGGTGATTGCGCAAAGGCGCCGACTGCGAGCAGTGTGACTGATAAGATTACCGATAGGATTTGTGTTTTTTTCATCTGCGTTGTCTTTCTTCTCTGTTTGTTGTGTTTGTTTCTGTTGTTTTCTGCACTGCACTTCACTTCCCGAACTCTGCACGAACTGTTCCAGTCACCGAGACTGATCCAGTTTTGTTTATCACCCCATCCACTTTCGCGGAATTGGTGACTACATTGTTGGTCTCAACGATCTCCTCTACAGGAGCCGTGTTCGTGATGACCGGAGTCATCACCGGCGCCACCTCTTTTGGATAGCTGATGAACACTAGTAGCGCTGCTACCAGGGCCATCAACATGGCGACAGACAAAATGAATCTTTGTTTTTGGATCATAATACTCCGTTCATCGTCCTCAAACATTCGCACACGCTTCTTGCTACTCGCAAAAAGCTATGTTTACTGACAATATGCGACTGTAAAAGAACGAAAATGAGGCTATTATAGCCTCGGTTTAACTGGAAGATAGTCTAGCATATAGCAAAGTATCTGTCAAGGTGGTTTTCGCCATAAATGAGGGGTACAATATAGATTATGAAAAAATGGCTCAAAAGCTTGTCCAAATCATGTTTTCCTTACGAACCACTTATAACTATTGAGATTTCTAAAAGTCGCCTATTGGACAATCTCAATGAGTTCCGTAAATTGGTGCCAAATGGTCAAATTGCCCCCGTATTGAAGAGTAATGCCTATGGTCATGGTCTATTAGAGGTAGCTCAAATATTGAATTCCGCAAGGTCGGACCTCGTGAACGGAGATATACCATTTTTCGTTGTCGATTCGTATTTTGAAGCAATTGCATTGAGAGCAAAAGGTATAAAGACTCCACTACTTATCATCGGCTATTCTCACCCAGAAACGATTGCCAATTCTAGACTAAAAAATATCTCTTTTACTGTTAGTAGTGTCGAAGTACTTCATGCCTTATCCAAATACAAAAAGATCAAATCCCCTATTCATTTGAAGATAGATACAGGTATGCATCGCCAAGGTATATTACCCGAAGAAGTAAATCAAGCAATAGAGATCATAAAGAATAATAAAAATATTAAGATAGAAGGCATTGCTTCACACTTATCTGATGCAGATAATCTAGACACTTTTTTTACACAGAAGCAAATAATTCTTTGGAATAGTATTGTAGACAAATTCAAGAAAACTTTTCCTGACATAAAATATTTTCATATAAGCAATACAGATGGTAACAAATTTTCGGATAAAATAAAGTCCAATGTTTCAAGACTAGGGATAGGTCTTTATGGTCTCAAAGATGGAGATCTATTTGAACATAAGATCAATTTATTACCAGTTCTCAAGATGAAGACTATCATTACAAGTATAAAACAAATAAAGAAGGGCGAGACAGTTGGCTATGGCAATACATTCAAAGCATTGAATGATATGCGAATTGCAACCATACCTGTTGGTTATTTCGAAGGTGTGGATAGGAGACTATCTAATGTTGGAACAATATTGGTTGGAGATAATAATATTCCATGCCCCATCATCGGCCACGTGAGTATGAATATCACTTCTATTGATGTATCAAATGTGAAAGATATTAAGATCAATACACCAGTCACGGTGATAAGCGACAATAGCTCTGATCAGAATTCAATAATATCAATTGCACAGAAGTGCAACACTATTCCCTATGAAATAGTGGTCAAGATACCAGCACATTTGAAAAGAGTCATTGTATGATACAGCAAGAACTAACCTTGACGTAAAATTTTGTGCGCAGGGAGGGATTTGAGTCTTACAGACTCTGTACAGGTCTCGCATTTTCTCACCTTCGACTCGCTGATCGCTCGCTCAGGTTCGAAAATATGCTCGACCTTTTCAAATCCCTCCACGCAAAGCGCTCAAGCGCTTTGCTCTGCGTCCACTCAAAAACCGAGCTTTGCTCGGTTTTTTCATGTGCGCAGGGAGGGATTTGAACCCCCGGAGCCCATAGGGCGATGGATTTACAGTCCACTGCAATTGACCACTCTGCCACCTGCGCATTTAATTTATAATAAAAGTACTTACTATATAGTAGATTTTTATCTTTACTTAGTCAATACTATTTTTGAAGTACCATCTCCCCTAGTACAATCGATCTATTGTTTTTCCTCTTCTTGCTTACTTCAAATACGAAATTGACTTCTTTCTTTTCTGTAGAATCTAAAGAAATATCTTTTGAAACTTTTTGTAGTATTGGCATTGTAACATTTATGATACCGTTTTTACCCACTTCATTACTTATGAGCAATCTAGCTACTGGAGTCAAAATCTTGGTCTGGATCAGTCTTTTCAATGGTCTAGCACCATATTGTGGGTTATATCCTTCTAGGGAAAGATAATCCATAACTTCTGGAGATAAGATAAGCTCGATATTTTTGTCTACAAGCCTCTTTACAACTTCTTTGACCTGAATACCAACTATTTCTTTTATTGCTTCATGGGACAAGATATCGAAGATTATAATATCATCTACGCGATTCAAAAATTCTGGTCGAAAATAATCCTTGAGGGATGTCATAACTTTTTCTTTTGCTCCAGTATAATTGTCTCTATCAACATCTTTCACATTTTTTGCAAAACCTATCTTTTCCATTTTTTCAATATATTGTGCGCCAATATTCGAAGTCATGATGATAACCGTATTTCTAAAATTGACAATACGGCCTTTTGCATCTGTGAGGCGACCATTGTCTAGTACTTGAAGTAAGATATTGAAGACTTCTGGATGAGCCTTTTCGATTTCATCAAAGAGAACTACCGAGTAAGGCCTATGTCTTATAGTTTCCGTGAATGATCCTCCATCATCATGGCCAATATAACCAGGAGGAGCCCCGATCAACTTTGATACAGAATGTTTCTCCATGAATTCTGACATATCTACTCGCACTAGAGATTTTTCATCATTGAATAAGAATTCTGCAAGAGCTTTTGTAAGTTCTGTTTTCCCTACTCCAGTAGGACCTAGGAATATAAATGAGCCAATTGGGCGATTTGGATCTGCTATACCTGCGCGAGAACGTCTTATTGTATCGGCTATCTTTGATACTGCATCATTTTGCCCAACAATTCTCCTCTGCAATTCATTTTCCATACGCATTAGTTTTGATGCTTCGGATTCTAGCATTCTAGAGACTGGTATACCAGTCCAACGAGATACAACTCCTGCTATATCTTCTGCATTTATTTCTTCTTTTAGTATTCTTCTCGAGGATTGCAATTTCTTGAGACGTTTATTCTTCTGGTCCAATTCCTTTTCTAATGCAGGAAGTTTGCCATATCTTATCTCTGCAGCTTTGGATAGATCGGACCTCGACTCTGCCATCTCTGCTTCTATACGCAAAGTCTCCAATTCTTTCTTTATTCTCTTTATATCACCTATTGCAGATTTTTCATTTTTCCATTTCAATTCGATTTCGGAAGTACTTTCTCTAATATCAGCAATCTCTTTTTCTATCTTCAACATCCTTGTTTTAGTCGTTTTATTACTTTGCTTGTCCGGTAGATCATTTTCTTTCTTTAAAGCCTCTTTTTCTATTTCTAGACGCATGATCTTTCTCCTAGACTCTTCAAGTTCTGGAGGCATATTCTCTAGTGAAATACGTAGAGATGATGCTGCTTCATCTATAAGATCAACTACTTTATCAGGCAAGAATCTGTCGGTGATATAACGGCTTGCTAGGGTGACAGATGCAACGATAGCATCGTCTGTGATCCTAACACCATGATATAGTTCATATTTTTCCTTTATTCCACGCAATATAGCTATTGCATCTTCTATACTTGGTTCTTGTACGAAAACAGGTTGAAATCTGCGAGTCAGGGCCGGATCCTTCTCTATATGTTTCTGATATTCCTTGAGTGTTGTAGCTCCTATAGCACGCAATTCTCCACGAGCAAGAGCAGGTTTTAGCATATTTGAAGCATCCATAGAACCTTCTGCGGCACCAGCTCCAACTAGTGTATGCATTTCATCTATAAATAAAATTATTTTTCCATCTGCACGCTCTATTTCTTTCAGTATATTTTTGAGTCTTTCTTCGAATTCTCCACGATATTTTGTACCTGCTATGAGAGAACCCAAATCTAGTGATACAAGCTCTTTGTCTTTCAGAGATTCTGGAATATCACCCTGTGCCATACGGAGAGCCAAGCCTTCTGCTATTGCAGTCTTTCCTACCCCAGCTTCACCTATCAGTATAGGATTGTTTTTTGTTCTTCGAGATAATATTTGTACTATTCGCATTATCTCTGCATCACGACCGATCACAGGATCGAGTTTATTTTCATGTGCAAGCCTGGTTAGACTTCTTGCATATTTGTATAGAGTTCTAAATTTCTTTGGCTGATTTTCTTTGGATGGCGGATTGGCTTTGAGCTCCTCTATGATCTTTATTATCTGATCGCGCTCTATCTTGAATCTACTCAAAATATCACGAGCTATACAGGGTACTTCAAATATTGCCAAGAATAAATGTTCGGTTGATATAAATTCCTCTTTCATATTTGTTGTTACTCGTAAAGAATTGTCGAGAATTTGTGCTAAGTCTGGAGTAATATATATCTGATATGAAGGTGAAAGGACATTGGATCCATCAGGTGCTTCTATATGTTCCAGAACTACATCAATAAGCATGGTTGTATCTATATCCAATTTGTCTAAGACAGATGTAACCATACTTTCTTCTTGCAAAAGAAGTGCACAGAGCAAATGTGCTGGATTGACATGGTTTTGTCCACGTTCAATAGCGAGTTCATGGGCTCTTTTTAGAGCTTCACGGGCTTTGGTTGTAAGCTTATTTAATGGAGGCATAAAAGTATAATAACACAGATTTTCTAGCTGGGGAAGGAGTTCGGTTAACGTCAAGGACTAACCTTGGGAACAGTAAGGTTAGTCCTTGACGTTAACCGTATTTATCAAGATATCACTCCCCCACCAAAACATTCATCCCCATCATATATAACAAGTGATTGTCCACTAGCTAAATTCTCTTGTTTTTCCATAAATTCTATTATTGTTTCAGTAAATGTTACAGAAATGATTCTTATTTTTTCGAGTCTTTGTCTATATCTAGTCCTTGCAGTGAATATTTTATCCTTGAAATTTTCTGGAACACTCCCTCGAATCCAATTCACTTGTTCAATTGAAATTTGCTCTGATGAAGTGTTCATCAAGTCGGACACATTTACTTCGCGAGCCAATCGCACCCCGACAGTAATCGTATTTTGCTCTATGTCTTTGTCTACGACATACATTGGCTCATCATTTGGTGTCTTCTTGTCTAAACTAAAACCATGTCTCTCTCCAATAGTGAAAAATAATGATCCTGGGTGTTTACCTATGATTTCACCATTCATATTTAGAACATTACCACTTTCTCTCTCAATGTAATGTGAAAGAAAATCTTTTACATCAACCTTGCCAATAAAGCATAGTCCTTGACTGTCTTTTTTGTCAGCATTTGGCAAATCAAACCTTTTTGCCAGCTTCCTAACCTCCGGCTTTGTCATATTGCCAACAGGAAATAAAATATGTGGCAATTGTTCCTGCTTCAATGTCCAGAGAAAATACGATTGGTCTTTATTTGAGTCTTTTCCCATAGATAGAGAATATTTAACATTGTCAGGTGCTGACGCGTGCCGAAGCGAACCTTTCTCGCCGAACCGCGAGTAGTGGTGAGGCGAAAAGGCTTCGCGCAGGTACAAGTCAGCGCCGACAATGTTCTGGCATCTGATTCTTGCATAGTGCCCCGTTGCTACGAAGTCTCCACCATTTTGCATTGCCCAATCATAAAATGCACCAAATTTGATTGTTCGATTGCACATTACATCTGGATTTGGTGTTTTGCCTCTTTTGTATTCCTCTATCATATAATCTATAACTTCATGTTTATACTCTTTTTCTAGGTCTAGTGTAATGAAGGGTATATCTAGATGTGCTGCAACCCTCATTGCATCGAGCCTATCTTCTCGCCAAGAGCACTCTATCCAATCTGGTTGCCAGACTTTGATGAAGACACCAGTTATATCATAGCCAGCTCTTTTCAATAGTGTCGCAGAAACAGCACTATCTACTCCTCCAGATAGGCCGATGAATACCTTTTTTCTGTCTTGACGAATCATATTAATGATGATATCATACTTTTTAGAACAGATAAAGAAATAAATTCGGATAAAGAAAGAGAAAAATACGATGAATAAGTTACTAAAGATACTAATCGTTGATGACACTGAGCTTCTTCGTCTCACGTTGGCAATACGTTTTCGAGGACTGGGTCATCATGTCGTTGATTTTGGATCTGAAAGTGAAACTCTGGAATACTTGTCTGGAGATCCAGAGTTCGATGTCCTCATTACCGACCTCAACATCAATCCAGATGGGAATGGTATCAGGCTGATCAGAGAAGCGAAGGAGCTTCTGCCGGACGATGCCAAGATATGTCTCATGTCTGGAGACCTTGGCAAAGCGGATGTTGCGGCCGCAATCTCGGTAGGGGCCCAGTATACAATCCATAAGCCATTTCTTTTCAACGATTTGGTTCAGGTTCTGGGAATCTAATAGATTCCGACAAACAACTTCACCAAACTACCGCCACACTTCGATGTTGTGGCGGTTTCTTCTTGAAAGAGATTGATTGTGTAACCTATCTTATTTGTTAATTATTGCAAATACTTTCTTATATTCTCCAAATGCCCTTCATGGTCTTCTGCATAATGTGTAATACCCTTTGAATCTGCTAGATAGAACCAATATTTTGTATTTATAGGATTCAGAACATCTTGTATAGATCCAAGCCCCGGATTACTTATAGGTGTAGCTGGTAAACCTTTATTTTTATACAGATTGTATGGTGAATCCATTGCCAAGTCATCTCGAGTCAGCTGTGCAGAAGTTTTGCCAAGAATATAGAAAAATGGCGCATCTATTTGTAGTGGCATATCACTTTCTAATCTTTTCCATAGAATACCAGCAATAATTTTACGATCTGTACTAGATGCTGCTTCTTCCTCGACTATAGAGGCCATCTTGATAACATCTTCTAGAGATTTGCCAGAAGCTAATATTCGCATTTTGACACTTTCTATCTGTCTATCGAAATTTGAATGCATCATATCTATGATTTTTTCTGGCTCAACATTTTCATAGAAGAAATATGTATCTGGAAATAGATACCCTTCTTGTCTCTTTGCTAGACTTCGAAACTTTTTTTCATCAAAACCAGGAATATTCTTGGTCAATAATCTACCAATATCTGAAGATGCCAATCCCTCTGGAATAGTCACCTTGATCTTCTTCAAGCCCTGTATGCCTTTTATTGTTCTATATGCTATGCGAAGTGCGGATTGTGGACTATCAAAAAGATAGTCTCCTGCTATGACTTTCTTACTACCACCCAAAATAACTACAAAAGCTTTGTAAACATTTGGATGTTTTATGACATTATTGTGGAGAAGCAAATCTGCTACTTGTGATAGGCCTAAATTTTTCTCTATAGAGATTATTTTCTTTTCAGGGAAATTACTCGGTGCAATAGATACAAATATCAATATTACTACAGATAAAAAGACAATTGCAGATGAAGCAATAAAAAAAGACCTATACTTCTTATTTACAATGCGTTTCAAATAACGAATAAAAATTTTCATCAGATAGGTAGATTGGTCGGCGCTTGAGCTTTCTTTGACTGTACTCTCTCTAGTCCTGGTGTAGCAGAGACAGATCCTGGGAAATGATAAATAGTTGCAAGTTCTTCTGAATTCATAACTAGTGGCGTACTAACAAATGGTGCATAGAAATATGAACGTCTTTTATATGCCATTAGAGCCAATTTGCTAAATAAATTGCGTCTGTAATTCCTAAAGTCTTGCCATGGATTGTCGAGCTTCATATGCCATAACTTACTATTTGGCTTTAAGCCATTTAAGTGTGGTGAAGAGAAATGTTTCATACTCCCAACGATTCCTCCTATGCCAAATGGTGTATTGAAGGTGTCTTTTGGAGCTATATAGAGAGCTCTGATACCAACATCAAATGGATGTTTTGTTATACTTCTCTCTAATGCCGCTACAATATCTTGCTCCCCTTTTGAAATAGATGGAAGTTTCGTAAAACCGGTTGCTTCATCCTTCGTACCTGCAACTTTTGTTTTTGAATCTCGAAGTAACAATTTATCAACTTCTTTAATTGCTTTTTCTTTCCAAGCATCATGAGTTTTAAAAAAATTACCTGGTATTCTTTGCTCATCTTTATGTGCTCTTATCATTATCTGTATCCACACCTGTTGATTGATAGGTACACTACTTAGGAATTCAATAAGTGGTGTTAGAGGATCTACTTTGTATTCTTCTTTTGGATCTTTATCCAATCCATAATCAATATATGTTTTTATTGGATACGGATCTGCCATTGTGAATTTGAATTCTCCACCCCATATTCTAGTGATTTTTGGATCGAAATGAACACTTCTTGTATAGTCTTCTGCTTCGTGGACTTCTATTTCTGGGAATTGAGAATAAAGAGCTGAAATAAGATTTGACTTTCTTATCTCTTCTGTCCAGATGAAGAATTTTACATTTCCTTCGATAGAGACCAACTCTAGTGAATACCATGGTCTTGACTCACCTTTCCAGTATTGTGCATATTTACTTCCATCTGCTGTATTATGCAAAGAGTTCAGAAATGTCTCCATAGCAAGTGGGGATTTGAATGTCTCTTTTGGTAATTTTAGTTCTAGTACAACTCTTTTTGTTTTGAGATAATTCTTGGCTCGAATGTATTGCATCCACAAATCCCACATAATCACAAAAAGTATTATTGCCAAGAAAATCGGTGATAATACAATCAGAATATTGATAGTTATTGGCCACGCTTCCGAGCGAAAATTATTTATTACAAAAGAAATAACCTCATTGATTGTCATACCAATATTTTACCATAAATGAGAAAGACTATGCTAACAATACAACAGGTGAATATTTACCTTCTTTATCACGCTTGAAGTGTTTGGTATCTTGAAGATTGACCATAACTGTATTTTCTTTGACATATCTCTCTTTCAATACTCTTGCGATTATGTCTTCTTTTGTGAGTGGCCCATGCTTTTCGAGTAGTGCTCGTACTACGTCTCGTACAACTCCTGGCATATAACCCCATTCTGCTAGAGCATACAAGCCACGTCCTACCAAGACAAATCTCTTATCTTTTATGAGTTCATTGTGTGTAGTTGCAACATGTGCCTTTTTATTGAAAAGCTTTGTTATCTGTTTTGCAACATCGCGGAAGTGTATAGGAGAGCCGTGTTTCTTCATGACAAGAAATGCATAGTCTCTTACACCCTTGCTTTTGATATTTGCAGACTTGGACTTGCCCCAATCACCTAGAGCATTTTTGCCTATTTGTTTCGAAAGTGATAACCAACGCTTTACTACTTCTTGATTCTTGTATTGCTCTGATACGTTCTCCAAATGATTCAAAAACTTATTTACTATCTCTCCTTCAGGCAAAAGGTCATCCATTGACAGGCTTGCATAGAGTTTCTTCAGGGCACTCTCTACATTTTTTGAAAGCTCTTCATTGACATGCCAGCGATGCTTGAAATCATCATCTTCTTTTATTTTCTTGAAAGGTTCACCTACTGTTAGCAAGAAATGTATATTATTTTGTAGACTCTTGTCTTTGGATACGTGGCCTAGGAAATCTTCTTCTACGACAATACCACCCAATGAATGAAGTAATCCTTCCATTTCAGAAAAAACTGTTTTTGATTGTTTGAATTCTTCGGATTTTTGTATGGTATTCTTTGCATAGTTTTCTATCTGGCGTACTCTTTCTCTAGTGATACCATACTTCTTTCCTATAGCATCAAGCGTCATTCTTTTTGTATCTTTACCTAGTCCAAAACGAAATATGATAACGTCTCTTGCCCTATCGGGTAGAGATGAAAGTAGTTTCTTTACGATCTGCTTTGGTTTGAATGAAATGTTTGCTGTTGCCATGTTTGCTTTATTAATAATAATATTGTCCCATTTAATACTATAGTTTTATCACCTCCTACAATATAAGTCAAGGAGAATCACATTGCATTGCGTGTCGGCTCAAGAGCGTATTTCATTGGGATTTAAACCACCAAACTCACCAACTTACTTTTAACGACGATCACTTTCTTGATTTGATTGCCATCAATCCACTTTTTCACTTCAGGTAGATTGAGCGCTTTCTTCTTCATTTCTTCTTCATTTATATCTGGATCAGCGTCAAATGAACCACGAACCTTGCCATTCACTTGAACAATGATTTTTACTTCATTATCAACTATTAGGCTCGGATCATACTCTGGCCATTCTGATATATGTATCGATTTCTTATTACCAAGTCCAGACCACAATTCTTCTGTTACATAAGGAGCAAATGGTGCTAGCAGTTTCAGTAATATTTCGAATTGTTCTCTAGTCACCGATCCCGAAGACTCCATTTCATTCACAGCAATCATAAGTGTACTCAATGCAGTATTGAATTTTAGTCCTTGAATGTCTTCGGTTACCTTTTTAATTGCTTTGTGAAGGGTTTTATCAATCAAAATTAAATACGGATCTCCCTCCTCGGGGCGACTAAATGCCTTCGTTGGCTTCGCCAAGTCGCCATTTGTCGCCCCTGCGACGGTCGATCCTCTATTCGTCTTTAGATTATTATTTAGTCTCCAAACTTTTTCGATAAATCTCCTAGAACCAACCATACTGTTCGTATTCCAAGCGATCTGTTGATCAAATGGACCCATGAACATTTCATATATTCGGAGTGTATCAGCTCCATATATTTCGACAATTTCATCAGGATTGACAACATTACCAAATCTTTTTGACATCTTCCTTCCATCTTCACCTATTATGAGTCCTACGTTCTGAAGTTTGATGAATGGTTCGATGGTTGAGACTATGCCTATATCGTACAAGAATTTGTGCCAGAATCGAGCGTATATGAGGTGGCGCGTGGCATGTTCTGCTCCGCCTACATAGAGGTCAACTGGTGACCAGTATTTGTCTTTCTTTGTGTCAACGAATGCTTTTTTATTCTTTGGATCTTCATATCGCAAATAATACCAAGACGAGCCAGCCCATTGTGGCATTGTATTTGTCTCTCTTTTGGCTTTACCTTTGCACTTTGGACACTTTACATTGACCCATTTGTCTATATTAGCGAGTGGCGATTCGCCTGTTCCTGTGGGTTCATAGGATTTTACTTTGGGTAGTTTTATTGGTAGGTCTTTCTCGGGAACTGGTACTACTTTGGAAGAAAACGAACTTATCAAATTTATTAATTCAGGGAATTCTTCTGTTTTCATATCACCGTAAATATAATGACCATGTTTTTTTAATTCAATTACTTTTGCATTCAAAGATTCTCTGAAGATATTGACACTTTTCTTTCCATTATCCTCCTCATCATCTGATGTAAAGATAAAGATATTTTTTATTTTGTCTTTAATTTCATTGTCAATAGTGTATGTATAGAATTTATTTCTAAATTCATCATTATTACTATTTATTTTCCAAGGTGCAACCAAGACAAGCATCCTCACTTTTTTCTTTGTCTCTCCCAACCATCTAACCAGAAAAGCAGATCCACAACTATGTCCTATTAGAATACTATTTTCAGTTATCGGTAATTTATCAAATTCTATCTTCCATTTTTCATATGACATATGCCATGGTTCTGGCATCAATGGCACTAGTGTCTCAATACCTGCTATTTCTAATTGTTTCTTTGTCCATGGTATCCAATGTTTATCATATGTTTGTCTTTTAGGATCCATCGCTCTTTCAACATTCGAAGGACAGCCATGCAAAATAATTGCGTTTGTTTTATTCTCTTTTGCAAAACAATTTGTGCAATGTATTACAGGTATCGGCTCGCCCCAATACCGTTGTCTAGAAAATACCCAGTCTCGGAGTTTATACTTTGTGACCCACTGACCACCGACAAAATCTGTAATCTCTTTCATCACATCTTTACTTTCTGTCCCATCAAATTTCTCAGAATTTAACAACCTACCATATCCAGTAAAACAATCCGAATTAGATTTGTAAGCTTTCCACATATATTTAAAAGCTGACAAATTGAGCCAGTCTTCCATTTTATCCATATCAATCCACACAGGTTTATGGTTTAAACTATGTTCTTCGAGAACCAATTCTTTTTCATCATTCACAAGTTCAAAAAGCATGCCATGGCCAATTGCATATCGGTTTTCATCTTTATGAGTAGCAAAGAAATGATTGTGTTGCTCACCTCCCAATTTCTTGATCAAATTTAAATTTTTATAACCAGTTTCTTCTTTTATTTCTCGTAAAGCTGCATCTTTGAAACTTTCACCATCATCAACTCCACCAATGATCCCAGAGTGCCAACCAAATTTTTCCCAATTCAAGCATAAAAATTTATCATTTTTTTTGTCAAAGACAAGAGCATATGCAGTCTTTCTTTTTACTGTTTTCTTATTATCTCTAACAGCATCTTTACTTCCAGGATTGTCTGTGAAGTAAGGTGCAATGACCTGCTTTATCGGTAAGTCGAACTTCTTCGCAAAATCCCAATCTCTCTCATCGTGTGAGGGTACAGCCATGACGGCGCCTGTACCATAGTCGGCAAGAACATAATCTGCTATCCAAACAGGTATCTCTTCTCTATTTGCGGGGTTGATCACCTTGATACCCTTCATCTCAACGCCGGTCTTCTCTTTCTTGGCATCAGTGCGCTCTATTTCGGTCTCATTCTTGGCACGACCAACATATTCCTCAACTTCCTTTTTGTTTTCAACCAATGGCAAAAGTTCTTTGACCAATCTATGCTCTGGTGCCAATACCAAATAAGTCACGCCGAATATGGTGTCAGGGCGGGTGGTGAAGACTTTTATGTTCTTTTCTAATTTTTGACCTTTGAAATTTGAAATTTGAAATTTTATCTCCGCTCCCTCACTCCTCCCTATCCAATTCCTTTGAGCCTCTTTGATCGATTCCGGCCAGTCGAGTAAGGGTTTATCATCATTATTCTTTACATCCAAATCCTCAAGCAACCTTCCTGCATAATCAGTGATCTTCAAGACCCATTGTCTCATCGGCTTCTTCTCTACAGGAGTACCACACCTCTCGCACCTACCATCATCGACATCTTCATTTGCCAAACCAGTTTTGCAAGAAGGACACCAGTTTATCGGCTCATATGATTCATAAGCTAGACCCTTATTCAAAAGTTGTAGAAAGATCCATTGCGTCCATTTATAGTATTTTGGATCTGTAGTATTCACTTCTCGAGACCAATCATAGTCAAAGCCAAGAATTTCTAGTTGCTTCTTGAATCTTTTGACATTCTGAGACACTGCAATAGCTGGGTTCGTCTTCATCTGGATAGCATAATTCTCTGCAGGAAGTCCGAAAGCATCGAAACCCATAGGGTGCAGAACCGAGTACCCACTCATTCTCCTGTATCGTGATACTATATCGGTCGCTATATAGCCTTTGGGATGCCCGACATGAAGTCCTTCACCAGAAGGATATGGGAACATGTCTAGAATATAATATTTATCTTTCTTTGTATCTTCTTTTGTCTTGAAAAGCTTGGAAGATTTCCATTTTCTTTGCCATTTATTTTCAATCAAAGAGGGACTATATTCTTTTGATTTGTCTCCGGAGGTCTGACCTCCGTATGTCTTCTTTTTCATGTGTATCATGATATATCAAAATTGCTTATAAAACAAAAGGTCCCAACTGTATGCCACAGAGGGACCCTGAAATAATTCAACACTGTTTAGTAAGCGATTGAACAATATGCCACGTAGGCAATTCCGGAAAGAAGAGCGACTACAGATAGCGTGAGAGCCAAGACGGCACCATTACCATCATATCCCATATTTGTAAGCATCTCAACTCTTCCTTCAATCACTTGATGGCGAACCCGTTTTGGAAAAGAGAAGGGCATATGTTTTGATTTGCATCCTATGTATTTGCCAAATTTGCATATACCGTAGATGGCAATGGCATGTCAAGCAACTTCTCTCTTACACACCAGAAGATCCATCCAGATACAGCACCGAGGAAACAGCAACCGATGAACCAGATAGCTGTAGCATTGACCGGACTGAGGAAGTAATCGACACTAAGTCCAAAGATCACTCCTGCTCCAACCGAGACGCTTTTGCTCGTGATGACATTCAATAACACAGAAAGAATGACATCGATGAGCAATATAAACAAACCAAATAAACACGCAAGGAAGAGTATCAAGCAGGACGGAACGCCACCAAGAAAAGTCTCTTTCAAAGCATGGACTATTTCTCCAGATGAGTACAGTCGCTCATCTCTATCGCGAATGGAACATGTCGGATTATTACTATTGTTTGGTGATGACGGTTCGTCCCAAACTCGAAAGAATTTGAATTTCCTAAATAGGTGATTTATTGGAAATATCTTCATCGACTTACTGGATCCTTCGATATGCCTGCTAAAACTGAGCAAAGGAATTCCAGCAGCTATCATTATTAAGGTAGGAAACACCGTTTCCAAACCACCTTCATAACGGGTACTACCGAATATGTATAGGAACATAAAGATCCATAACAGACTGATAATTATAGCTGAAAAGAAAGTGGTTGAGATGACCCATGTACATGTAGTCAGTCCACAGAAGAAACTCTGAAGTAGATCTTTGAAAACCGATATAGTTTTTTCACTGGGAGTGAGAAATTTCTTGATCGATTCTGTTTTCTGAAGACGAATCGAACTGACAGCATTTTTGATTGTCGCAAGAGCGAACTGGGTTGCCCGAACACTTTCCTTCACATCACAGAGAAGGAGTGCTACGGGTACACCGACGAGCCCTGCCCACCAACTATCGAAACGCCTACTCGACAAGATTGCGATGGCGGTGCCGATGAATCCGGATATGAACATCCTGATAAACTGACCAAACACTTCATTCTTTTTCATATTGCTTGCTCCATTCTATGCGAACTAAATCGCATTTGTTTTTAGTTTTCAAGGAAAGATCGTCCGACCTCCCCTACTTTCCAGCAAGAATCATACAGGGTTTTTGAATATTGTCAATTGCTTGACAAAAAATATCTACTATGTTAGGCTCATTACCAGAACGGCACGATGATCGAGAGTACAAGCAATTGCTTGTGATTGGTGTCGTATTTGACGGGTAGCGCTCTTTGTACCGTCTCCGCAATCACTAGTCATGATGATAGTGTATGTGTGGTGTGATTATCTGAAGCCAACAAAACACTGGTGTGAAGTGGGGTTAAGATAATTAAAATAATTAAGAGAAGCCAGATGCACAAAGATTAAATACATCTGGCTTTTTCATTACATCCCCATCTTTCACCACATACCCCTTCCCATCCATTCTTACCCAGCAACTACTGCATAATCGTATCATTTAACACCTATAATTGTATCAAAATGATACGATTAACATATGATTTGGTCTAAAACACCAACATTTTCTTGCGCTTGACAGGAATAATGTTATCTGCTACACTATATATAAGCTTGGTTAGATACGTTAAGAGCGTCTCCCCAGGTCCCAGCCCAACCGAAAGGAAGGGCTGTTTCTATTTAGATTTTGAACTCCACCACATCCCCATCTTTCACCACATACCCTTTCCCCTCCGTCCTCACCCACCCTTTCTCTCGCGCCTTTGCATATGATCCAGCTTCGAGCAATTTTTGCCACTCTATCACTTCTGCGCGAATAAATTTGTCACGGAAATCAGTGTGAATTGCCATACCAGCTACAGGTGCTGTTGAATGTCTCTTTATTGTCCAAGCACGAGTCTCATCTTCACCAGTTGTAAAATATGTTATCAAATCCAATAGTTCATAACTTTTCTTTATAAGATCGCCCAAACCATTTTCAAATATAGGATCAACTTTAACATAAGAACCCGAGATTTTTGACAGGACTTCTTCATCATTATCACTAGCTTCAGAACTATTGAGAACATATAGAATCGGTTTAACAGAAAGCAGATTTAATTGTTTCAATAGTGGTTTTTCATCATCATGCAATATTACACCACTTGCCAATTTCCCTTCATCCAATAATACTTTTACTTTTTGAAGCATTCCCTTCTCCAATATTGCTTCTTTTTTATTGCTTTTGACATCCTTTTCCACCGAGGCTAACCTCTTTGTCACTGTTTCTAGATCAGCGAGTACCAATTCTAGGTTTATGACATCTATATCGCGAAGTGGATTTATCTCTTTATCAACGTGAATAATTTTATCATCCTTGAATATTCGAACAACTTCAGCTATAGCATCCGTTTCCCGAATATGAGCCAAGAATTTGTTGCCCAATCCTTCACCCTCCGATGCCCCCTTTACAAGGCCAGCAATGTCAACAAATTCAACAACAGCCGGAATAGTTTTGGCCGATTTTGAAAACTCTGAAAGCTTTGCAACTCTCTCATCTGGTACAGGCACAATGCCAACAGAAGGATCGATTGTGCAGAACGGATAATTCTCCGCAGGCACACCCTTCTTTGTAAGTGCATTAAAAAGCGTGGATTTGCCCACATTTGGGAGTCCTACGATGCCGATGGATAAACTCATCTCATAAAGATAGCTAAAAAATAAGGAAAAGTAAAATCTATCTTGCTCGTTTTGCTTCATTTTTTGCACGATCAATCATAAACTTTACAGCCTCGGCCATATTTTCTTCTTGTATTTCAATATTGGGATGTTTGTTATGAAAGACTCTATATATTTCATCGGCAAAAGCCTGACCGACTATCGGTACTTTGTCAAAATCAAAAAGGATGATCTTGAACTTCTCGAGTCCATGTAGAATTCGGCGCGCTTGGGAACGGGAAATATGGATACCAGCAACCGTATAGAGTTTAACTCGTATTTCGGTCTTATCAAATCCGTAATCGCTCTCCTCTTTCAGATTTGTGTATTTTTTAAATACATCACTTAGGTGTTTAGATGAACTAGTGTTAATCCTGAACACAACCCTCGTCCCCCTTTTTTCTTTGACTTGTCTCACGGAAACATCTCCATTCTTATTATTCATAGTCATTTGGTGTCCGAAACTGTCTAAAATAAAGACATCTGCTGCTTTTGATGTAAAGAAGATTCCTTCTCCGGAATGAGATTTTGGCATAGTTGTAGTTTTTCCTTTTAATAAATCTTGGATTGCTTCTAATTCTGATTTCAATTTTCCCTTTCTCATCACGCTCCTGAACACTCCGATTCCCGAATCGCTCACGATAAACAATAAATCATTATCAGCGACCATAACCTCAACAGAAATATTTTTTGACTGGGAATGTTCAATTGCATTATTGAACATTTCAGAGAAAGCAAAAGTAAAAATATTACGGACATGTTCTTTGAGTCCGGAAATTTGTGGAAACTTTTCCTCTACTTCAATAAGAACATCGTGCTCTTCTAAATTATTGTTTTTGAAACTTTTAGAATATTTTGTCGGTAAAATTTCTGGATGATTTTCTGCATATTCCGGTAAGATATAAAATGCATTTTTTGTTGAACCGATCCTTAAAAGTTCTTTGGATTTCACAAGTCTAGAAATGAGAACACTAATATACTGTCTAGAAACATTAAAATCTTCAGTAAAATCCTTACTGAATATTTTGCCTTTAATCCTTGCAGTTTCTAGTATTTTCTGTTTTGTAATCATGCGTAAATCAATTGTAAACCAATCTATATCTAATTGTCAAGTAATTGTAAACACCCTAATACAAACTCCTTTTCTATACATTGCAGTGAGAAATACAGAATCAGACAAACGTCAATGCCTTACCAAGCTTACCTGCACGACCAGTACGGCCGATGCGGTGTATATAGTCATCGTGTGTGGCTGGAATGTCATAGTTTATAACATGGCTCACATCGGCAATGTCGAGACCTCTAGCGGCCACATCTGTAGCGACAAGTATCTGTATAGAGTTATTCTTGAATAAACCAAGCGCTTCCTGACGTTTATTATGATTTTTATTACCATGAATTGATTCTGTTTTTAGTCCCCTCTTTTTCAAATATTGAGAAAGTCTCTCTACACCATGCTTAGTTCGTCCAAAGATAAGCACTTTGGTCAATTCTTTTTGAATGAGCAAATTGTATAAAGTATCTATTTTTTCTTCACCATGTTTTACGCGGATGATATCCTGATCAACATTTTGAGGAGTATTGGAAGTTTTGACAGAAATATGTATTGGATTTTTCAGAAATTCACCGATAAGTCTTTCGATTTCTGGTGAAATAGTTGCGGAGAAAAACAATGTTTGGCGATTTTTCGGCATGGCTAGCATTATTGCACGCATTTCATTTATGAAACCCATATCGAGCATTCTATCGGCCTCATCCAAAACAATAGTATTAAATTCTGAAAGGCGTATCAGTTTACGGTCTATCAGATCTTTGAGTCTACCAGGTGTGCCTATAATAAAATTATTCTGATGTCTCAAATCGGCAATCTGTCTACGAATCGGCGCTCCACCTACACAGCAAACAGAAAATATTTTCATACCTCGTACAAACTGTTTCAATTCTGTGTCAATCTGAATACTCAGTTCGCGAGTGGGCACAATGATCATTACCTGCTCTTTCCTATTTTGTAAAATCTTGTGTATGAGAGGTACCAAAAAGGCAGCAGTTTTGCCTGTGCCAGTATTGGCAATACCTACTACATCATTACCAAGAAGAATGTGCGGTATAGTTTTATCTTGTATGGGCGTTGGTATACTATAACCTTTTGTAATGATAGAATCTCTCAATCTTTGATCTATTTGGAAGTTCTCAAACTTATTGATAGGCACAAAAAGAGCAACTTCTAGAGCTACTGTTACTTTGTTTATAAAGCGATGGATATCAATTCTTTCGTTTTTACCTCTACCTCTCTTGCTAGTAGGACGAGAAAATCTGCTTCTTATTCGTGATTTCGGATGGTACACAAATACAAGTATAAACCAAGATTAGTGTCTTGTCAAATTTATTAAAATAGAATCCTCTATGTTTGTGTAAACAAAGATAATCCCAACTTAATAGGATTTAGACCAAATTCCTTAATAATTTTAGAACTTATAGGTAATCTCTCTAATGACCGAGGCTCAACTTTAATTGCTCCAGAACCATAAGATTTTCCAACTAGTTGCAAATTTGAGATTGTATCTGGATGTTGTAAAACTCCCCATAGTTTATCAATATATTCCTTATTATCTGAATGGGGATATACACAAAGGAAACTAGTGAGTGGAATAATCCCTGCTTCATTTTTTATAAACCGCGCATTTCTTCTACCAAGATAAGCAAATAAAAATACTGGTTTTTCTCTAACTTCCATTTTATACCAAGGTTGTCTTGTTGAAATCAACGCGCGATTAGACAATCCCATTTTCTGACCCTCTATAATATAATTTTTAACTGAATCAGGCATATTTTTCCAATCAGTCCCATTAGGAAAAAACAGAAGCGTAGGCCTCCCTTTTCTTTCCAATTTTTCTAGAGTTTCTTTTGTAATATAAGACCCCTCAGCATCGCGTGTCCGACCAACTGCTGTAAGAAAGAATTTATCGGGAATCTTAAGTTCCTTCACCTTTTTCTTTGTGAGAAAAAAGAATTCGTTAGCACCTGTAGCGATACCACGCATTACTTTTGCAAAATCGACCAAAGTGAATTCAAATTTTCTATCCTGTGGTGCCCTTGACAAGCCTGTCGAGATTGCTTCTTCTAAATCTCTATCATAGATAACTAGATCAGAAAACTTATCGTCTTTGAAATCATCGTTTATAAGACTCAATAATTGAGTAGTTTCTGGCTCCAAACATTTAATCCACTTTATTTTTTCTATTGGACTGTCTTTGCGGATTAAAAAGATAACTGCATTAGTATCTACACCAGGGAAAGGTGTAGCTTTATGGTCAAAAGTTATTACACCATCAATGGCGAAATCTTTTGAAATCCAATCCCAAAGCTTTTTTGAAAATATGCCTTCACATGTATCTGCTGGCATAATGAAAGCAAGTCTACCACCTTTATCGAGTAAGTTTAGAGCTTGAATAAGGAAATAAATATGCAAACCAGCGCGACCATCGAGTGTGTCATTCATTGACCGTATACTTATTGCTTTAAATTTTTCTTTATATTCTTGTGACAGACGATGATGGCGTATATAAGGTGGATTTGCGACAATACCTCGGAATAGTTTCTTTGGAGTATTGAGGATAAAATCTCTTATCTCGAGATGAGCATTATCATCAAAAATACCTTCAGCTTTTGCATCAGTAATAATATTTGGGTCAATATCCGTACCGTAGAATTTAATTTTCGGATTAATCTTTTTGAGCGAGCTATAAAAAACACCCTTACCAACTCCGGGATCGAAGACAAGATCGGCATTTTTGGCCACATAAGCAACCATTGCATCAGCAACCCAGCTCGGAGTCCAAAATTGTCCCTTATCTCTAAGTCTTTCTCTCTCATTGTGTTGAGATGGTAATTTTTGATGAATAATTCTTTTCATAAAATTGAATCCAGGACTTTAATAGCTTCATTGTTAAGTCTTAACTTACCTCCATGGAATTTAACATACGGCAAAATGTGTCCATTCTTGTCCTCAATACAATCTGAAATAAGCGTAGGTTCTTCTATAGCGTCACCAAGTGGATAGGCATAACGGTAATAGATTTTGTATATGGCTTTCTTTGTCGTTGCTCCGCCGGGTGCCTGAAATGTTTGAATCGTCGGCTGAATAAGACCATTACTGATCAACCGTTCCACTTCTTTGAGAGGAATACCAAATGCTTGGTCGTAAAATACATGCCACACATGAATCAGTACTTTATTATTTTCCTGCCACTTATTAAGAGGTTCTCGGTCTTCTTCTTTAATGATTACAGTTGGTAAAACAGCTGTTTTCTTCAATCCAAACTGACCGTTTAATCTTTTCTGTGGTGTAAGAAGAGTTTCATAATCAGGCATTTTCTTTGATTTCCATAGACTGTTTTCACATTCTACTGCCACCGTTGCCATCTTAAGCAATCCATCAAGCTTACTTTCTTCTGTAAAAGGCAATTCTTGTATTCCGCCAATATTTTTTAGAATCTTGCTCACTGCTTTCTCGTTTGTTTTCTTGAATACAAGTAAATCTGGTCTTTTTATATGACCAAGACCTGCTTTCTCTAAACGTTCAAAATAAAGTTCAAATGCCCGTACATCGTCTGTTGGGGCAGTTCCGCTCGGACCATAAGGAACGGCAAAATATTTCCCGCTTTCATTTATCGCTTCAATAAGACGATTTTCGCTCCAAACCCCCTGTGACCATCGCATCAAGAAGTCGCTACCTCTTAAACGGCGAGGATTAAGTAAGAAATCTACCCATGGTAAATCAGAAAAGCCTTTTATTTCAAGAACAATATTTTCTTTTGAAACACTTAGTATTTTTTCAAATGGATGCATATATTTTACAAGTTGATTGATCATTTGCTCAATTATATCACAATTGAAACATTTTTACTGTATTTTAATCTGCACCTCAAAATCAATCTTTTCAACAGAGACAGAGACTTGTCTCAATACAATTTCTTCTATAAAATAAATAAAAAGACGGATGAAATGACAGAAAGCCACATCATCCGTCGGAACCTCCCTTTGCCCTTTTTCGTAACACAAAAAACGATTTTGACGCGTCGGTTTCCATGTTTCGAATTTCCTATTACAGCACGAGCTCTCTCATCCTGCAGAGGAATAACAAAATAATAACATTAAAAGATATATTTGGCTCTATCTACTCTACCTCTATTGCTCCTTTCGGATATTTTTTGAGCGGTAATCTATTCCAATTCTCTATGATAGGTGTAACAAATTTCCATGAAGCCATGATTTCGTCAGTCGAAGCAAAGAGGGTCTGGTCGCCTATAAATGCATCGTGTATGAGTCTTTCATAGTCATTTGGTAGTGAAGTAAATGATGGTATATCAGAATACTTGAATTTGAGAGTCTTTGCTTCCCTCTCCCACGCAAACCCTGGAGTCTTGACGAAGAATCTTATCTTTATACATTCTTCTGGCTGAATCCGAAATGTCAGTATATTTTGCTCTTCTATATTCTTGCTACCCTTGAAATACACATCTATTTCTGTTTTTGTCTCTCTCATTGCTTTTCCATTTTCTAGATAAAATGGCACTCCTTTCCAGTTTTTATTATTTAGCCTAGCTTCTATTCGAAAATATGTTTCAACCCTAGAATTTGAAGCTACACCTTTTTCAGCGAGATATCCGTCATATTGCCCTCTGGATACAAATCTTTCCAAATTCCGAGGAGATATAGTAGAGAGTGTAGATAGGACTTTTGCACGCTCATCTCTTATATTTCCTGCTATAAATGATTTTGGCCTATCCATTGTGATGAGGGCTAGCATTGCCAACATATGGTTTTGTCCCATATCCTTCAAAGCACCCAAAGATTCATATAGGTCACCACGCCCTTCTATGCCTATCTTCTCGAAAAGTTTTATATGGACTCTGCTTATTGACCGATTATTCCAAACAGATTCAAATAGAGAGTTGGAGAAACGAAATGCTAATATATTTTGTAGAGCTTCTTTTGCCAGATAATGATCTATACGGAATATTTGCTTTTCATCGAACAGTTTACCTAGAAGATTATCCAATGCCTTTGCCTCTTTTATATCACTACCAAAAGGTTTTTCTATTAGAATTCTCGTCCAACCACTTTCGTCATTACATGTATGATTTAGCTTCGAAGAAGAAAGATTTGTCAATATTCCTGCATAGAAAGAAGGAGGAACTGATAGATGAAATATTTTATTTGAACATTGATCCCATTCATGATCTATAGACTGAATACGCTTGGACAACCTTTCGTATGCTCTAGAATCATCGAAATACCCCTGTTCATATGACATATGGTCGAGAAAATGTTTGATATCCTCTTCCTTGAATTGACCAGGACGAATATTCATCTTATTTCGTATAAGATCACGAAATTCTTCTTTATTGAAAGATCGTCTCGAGAAACCAATCACAGTAAATCGTATAGGCAAAAGTCGTTTGGAATAGAGAGATAATAATGCTGGCAAAAGCTTCCTAGAAGCCAAGTCACCAGTTATGCCAAAGATAACAAATATTGTTGGATATAGAGTCAATGAATCATTATTGTTCATAATTGCATTATAGCTTAAAAACTTTCTCCCCATTCAACCCATTTTGGATACAATTCTCCTGCAACAAATACACATGGCAAAACAACTATTGCCGACAATATCCAAAAGAAGAATTTGATCATCTTGAAAAACATAATTTATATCTTGAAAAACCATCGTCTCACAATTTTGACCTTTTTGCAATGTTTAAATAGTGTTATAATTTCTCTTATAATATGGATGCAAATATAAATCTAATTATTCACAATATTTTGAGTATTGTATCAGTAATAGCTGGTATTGGTTTGGCTTCATTTTTCTTTTTCAATAATTTTAGATCAAAGACTACTATACTACTTGCTCTTACAATGCTATGTGCTGCTATATTTTCCCTTTCCCATGTAATAGGCGTCAATATTGCCGATCCAAATATTTCTAAGATTGCATTGATGTTCAACCTAGTTAACTTTTTTATAATTACTTTCAATTATCACGGAATCACAACATTCCTAAATATAGAATATAAGAGTAGATATAGTATATCTCTAGTATATGCTTTTAGCATATCTATGCTTGTATTTTTCATTATATTCCCAGAGACATTCTTGCTCCCATCAATACCAAAGATGTATTTTCCAAATTACTATGATCCTGGAGTTTTGAACTTTGTTCGTATGTTATTTATGTATGTATTGATATTTCCATATTGTATGTACTTACTTATTGTTGCATATTTCAAAGCCAAGAAAGAAGATACACTTTGGAGAAATAAAATAAAATATTTTATATTGGCAATGTTTTTTGGCTATGTTCCAGGAAATACTGCCAATTTTCTTGTATATAATATACATATAGACCCTGTCTGGGGTATGGCATTCCTTGGCCTATCTGTACCATTTTTAATATATGGTGCTGTGAAATACGGATTGTGTGATATAAAAGTTATTGCCAAACAAGCATTTTTTTATGGCGTTGCTATTGCTTTGGTTGGTGGAGTTATAGCATTGTTTGATTATTTCAATAGACTAGCACAAGTCTATTATCAGAATTTTCCGATTTGGGTTTCACCGATAATTATATCTATCATTGTTGTTAGTATAGCGATAGTCGTATGGCGTAGATTGCGTGAACAAGATCTACTCAAATACGAATTTATTACAACAGTTACACACAAATTTAGAACACCACTTACACATATCAAATGGGCCGCAGAGAATCTCAATAAAACAGTCTCAAATGTAGAAGACCGTACACAAATAGACTATATCCGTGAAGCAAATTCAAAGCTTGTAGGTCTTACAGATTTACTTATCAATGTTTCAGAGACTGACAATGCATCATATGAATATCACAAAACAAATATTAATCTAAATCCACTAATTGAAGATATTGTGGATTCATTGAAAGATCAAATTGGAGCAAAGAAACTACAAATAGAGAAAAATTTTGATCAAAATGTAAATACAGTATGTGATGAAAGTCGAATAAAATTTGTAATTCAGGTATTCTTAGAGAATGCAATTCACTATTCAAAAGAAAATGGTACTATAGTTATATCACTAAAAAATACAATCAATGGTACAATTGTTTATTCTGTCAAGGATAGTGGTATTGGAGTACCAAAAGAAGAAATACCATTACTCTTTAGTAAATTTTATCGTGGCAATCGTGCCCGTTCTCAATATACAGAAGGCATGGGTATAGGTTTATACATGTCCAAAGACATTATAGAGCGTCACAAAGGCAAGATTTGGGCAGAGTCGGATGGATCTGGAATGGGTAGCACATTTAGTTTCTCGTTTTAGTCGGACTACCAGGAAGTCGTTAAAACGACTTGTTTCATCCCTTCGGGCTGCCGGGAGTCGGCGACTACGTCGCCAGGTGGTTTTCGGTTTGCTTGGACTCGACAAGCTCGTCCTCGCAAACATCGAAAACCCTTTCGCCTCCCTAAACAAGTCGCATTAGCGACTTGTTTCATCCCTTCGGGCTGCCGGGAGTCGAACCCGGACTACACCCACCCCATGGGTGTATACTACCGCTATACTACAGCCCGGTATTCAGCTACTACCACCTTTGCAGGCTTCAATATTTTATCACCCAGAGAATAACCTTTTTGTACAACATCAAGAATCATTTGGTCGAGTTTGGCATCATCAACTATTTTATGTGATACAGATTCATGTTTGGAATGGTCAAACTTCTCTCCTAGTGGGTTTATCTCTGCTAGACCATTATTAGAAAGAACTCCCTTCAATTGATTTATGATAGACTCCATCCCCTGCCTCCAGCTCGGATCTCCCTTTTCCCAAGATTCTTTGTGATTCATTGCAGAGTCCCAACTCTCTAGAACAGGCAGTATATCATTCAAAAGTCCTTCATTTGCAAATCTGATAAATTCTTTACGATCATCATCATCTCTTTTTCTAGCATTAATAAGATCGGCCTTGGCTCGTTGCCAACCTGTTAGATATTCAAGTTTTTCTTTTTCACAGATCTTCAGCTTCTCGCGAAGCTTCTTTATCATTTCTCCTGTATGTTCTTCTGCTACGACCGAATCGTCCAAACTATCATCTGATACTATATTTATAGAGTCATTTTCCATGAAACCTAGTATAACAAATATTCTAACGCTTTGACCATTGAGCTGACTTTCGGGCCTTCTTTAGACCGAACTTTCTACGTTCTTTGGCTCTAGGATCACGCTTCAAATAACCAAGTTTCTTTACTTGTCCACGCAAAAGAATATCGTATTTGATGAGAGCTCTTGCAATACCATGTCTCATAGCCTCTGCTTGAGAAGCAAGACCTCCTCCATAGACTTTTACACTCACTTTGAATTTTTCAGATACTTTGGAGTTTTTTAATGCTTCACTTGCAATCATTCGCATTTCACGAACTGGAAAATATGTTTCTAGAGTCTTATCATTTATTACAAAAGAATTTGCGGAATTCAAGAAGAGACGTACTCTTGCAATAGCAGTCTTCCTGCGTCCTACTGCCTCATAATATTTATTATCTATTACCTTTGTAGACATTTTATTGATACTATTCTTTTACAAATAGATTTTTAATCATCAGCTTTTGAAGCTTATTCTTTGGTAACATATTTTCTACTGCTCTTCGGAATACTTCATCCATACCTCTCCTAACTATCAATTCTCCAAGAGTTTGTTCTTTCAAACCTCCTCGAAAACCCGTATATGTTATATAGACATCATCAGTCTTTTTCTTTGTATTGATATCTGCCTTTGAAGCATTGATAATCTCTACTGTACAATCGGGAACTTTATTTTTTGCAAATTCTACAGAGTTTTTCCCCATCAAAATTGAAGCTGCTTCACTTGCAACTCTGCCTATCTTTTTCCCATTTGCATCTATTGTATATTTCATATTAGACAAATTCGATAAGTGCCATAGAGCTATTGTCTTTATCTCTATTTGGCATACGGATAATCCTCGTATAACCACCTTTTCTCGAAATATATTTTGGTCCCAATTCGCTAAAAAGTTTCTTTGTCTCTTCTACTCCTCTCAATCTAGAAGATATGAGTCTCCTAGAAGCGACAGTAACAACCTTTGCCTTTGTTACCATCTTTTCTACCATCGGTCTCAATTCTTTTGCTTTTGCTAATGTTGTTTTTATACGTCCATCTCGTATCAAGTTGCGTGCTAGAGAACGCAATAAAGCCGCGCGTTGATTCTTCTCTCTACCAAATTTCCTTGTATTACTATGATGTCTCATTTTATTATTGTCTCAATGTAATACTATATTGAGCTAAAAGTTTTTTGATTTCCTGCATTCCTTTTGCACCCAAACCATCGACATCCATAATGTCAGCCTCCTTCTTCCTCGAAAGGCCTCCTAGAGTATGTATATTTGCTCCAGCCAATGCTTTTGTCGTTCTAGATGATAGATCCATAGAGTCAATCCTTGTCTTCAAGAGATCCGCCCCAAGCTCATTCTTTGCTTTGTTGGATTCACGTTTGCTTTTTGCCAATTCTTTTTCACTTTCTGTTTCTCCTGTTTTTTCATCCCCCTCTCTGAAACCAATTATTGACTTCAATTGATTGATCATTATTTCTATAGACCTTTCCAGTGCCTCCCTTGGAGTTATCGATCCATCAGTTTCTATCATAACCCTTAGACGATTGTAGTCTGTTCTATCACCAACACGCATATTTTCAACTTCATAATTTGCTTTTCGGATAGGCGTGAATGCAGCATCAAGTGTTATTGAACCTATATCAACTCGCTCTTTCTGTAAGATTTCTTTTTGCACATATCCGAGACCCTTCTCTGCTGTCATCTCTATATCGAGTTCAGAAGACTTTTCTGTTAGAGTAGCAATATTCTGGTCTTTATTTAGGATCTCTACTTGGCCAGGTGCTTCAATATCCTTGGCATCAATAGATGAAATGCCCTTCACCTTTATACGCAAATTTTGAGGTTCATCAGTATCTATGCGAACACGGAGTTTCTTTATATTTAGGAGAATCGTTATAACATCTTCTTTAACACCATTTATCACAGAAAATTCATGATCTACACCCTTTATTTTGACTTTGGTTATAGCAGCTCCAGGAAGAGATGATAGGATAATCCGTCTCAAAGAATTGCCGAGAGTATGGCCATATCCAGGAGATAGGCCATCTATCTCATAGATTCCAACAATACCGTCTTCTTTAACTACTTTTGGTTTTGATGGCAAAATAAGGTCGTATTTCATATTATATTTTATTAAAATTAAGATTTTTATTAAAAATGCAAATGGACATATAATTATACACTAAAAATTGACTTAGTCTAGCGTGTATAGAATTCTAGTACTGACCGAACGTCAAATAGCAATTCACTCATATCTACAGATGGTTCACTTGCTATTGCTATTTCTCTCTTCTTTGTATCGACCTTTATCCACTCTGGTGTTTGCAAATTGATGAGATTTTGATCCAGATCTGTGAATATTCCCTTCTTTTTACTACCTTCGCGAATAGATATCTTGTCACCAATCTTGACTTCGTATGAAGGGATCGTAACTATTTTATCATTAACCATAATATGGCCGTGAGAGACCATTTGTCTCGCTGCAAACCTGCTTAGGGCAAAGTTGGCACGCAATACTATATTATCTAATCGTCCTTCCAATAGTTTCAGAAGATTGCGAGAATTGTCACCTGTTGACTTGAGAGCTTTCTTTACATAATTTGTGAATTGACCACTAGAAACACCATAGCTGTATCTTGCTTTTTGTTTTTCTAACAATTGTTGACCGTATTCGCTTTTGCCACCACGTCCTCTCCTAACCTTTGTTTTCTTTTGCGATCGCATAGCAAACTTTTGCGTTTGCGTCTTTCGGAAGACTGGCGCTCCTAGGTATCTTGCTTTTTTGTATCTTGGTCCTATTTGCATGGTATTTTATACTCGTCTTGGCTTCTTTGGCTTTGGTCCATTGAATGGTACAGGTGTCTCATCTTTTATGGAATTGATATTAAATCCTTTACCTATAAACCCCCTTATTGCAGACTCTCGTCCAGAACCAACACCTTTGACTATAACGTCAATCTCTTTTAGTCCTATATCCACTGCTTTAGCACCCAGGGTCTCTCCTACTTTGGCTGCAGCAAAAGGAGTACCCTTCTTTGCTCCACGAAAACCAGATGCTCCGCTCGATCCCCACATAAGTGCATTACCACTTTTGTCTGTCAAAAGCACTTTTGTATTATTATAAGTTGATTGTACATGCAAAATACCGTATTCGGTTTTTTTCTTCGAAGAAGATGAAGTAGTCTTTGACTTGCCTCCATCACTTTCATTATTTCCTGTTGTTACAATCCTTTTTTTACCCATTTGAATATATTATTTTATGTCTTTTCTTCTTTTCTCTTCCCTGAACCCATAGTCTTTCTCACATTGCCCCTCACTGTCCTAGAATTGGTCTTTGTTCTCTGTCCTCTCACTGGTAAATGTCTAGCATGACGAAGTCCTCGATATGATTTGATGTCTTTTAGTCTTTTGATATTACCTCCGATTTCACGCTTTAGATCACCTTCAATTTTGAATTTTTCTATGAGCTTTTTGATAGAGTTTTCTTGCTCAACCGATATTTGACCTGGTTTCATACCAGCATCAATCTTTGTAAGCAAAAGTATATGCTTTGCTCTAGAACGACCTATACCATATATTGCCGTGAGAGCAATTTCTATTCTTTTATTTTCTGGAAGTGTTATACCTGATATTCTCATATATTTTATTATCCTTGTCTCTGTTTATGTCTAGGATTTGCCTTGCAAGTTACACAAACATATCCGTTACGGCGGACGACTTTGCATTTAGAACATATTTTCTTGACCGAGGCTTTTACCTTCATACTTTATTGAAATTTCTGTTTGCTAACTTATATTCTTTTTGTAATACGAGCTTTACCACCATACTTATCTAACTCAAGTTCGACTTTATCCCCAACCAAGACTCGAATACGATGCATCCTCATCTTTCCTGCTAAATATGCAAGAATTATCTCTTTCGATGTTCCGAGTTCTACTCGAAACAAAGTATCCGGCAATGCTTCCGTGATTATGCCGGTAACTATTTCTTTTGGATTGGGCGCTTTATTCATCGCTTTGCGCGTTTGTGTATATTAGCAGATATATGTTATATGAGTCAAGCTCGATGTTATTTGAATATATTCCTGATAAATATAAACGGATTCCATTCTAATGATTGAAGTATTTGAGCCATATTCAATCTTTGTAGCATTGATCCTGTACCAACAGTTACACTAACCGTTTTTGAAGCTGTACCACCAGCTCCAGTACAAGTAACCGTAAATGCTGTATCAAATGCCGTATTTCCTGTAAAACTACCTGATAAATCAATTGGACCAAGATAGCCTCCCCATCCATCGCTGCTTTTTTCTCCACCTATTGCATTGAGTGTACAGGCCGACGCATTTGTTGATGACCAAGTTATAGTCACAGGTTCGCCATCTTTCTCACTAGGCGGAACAATAAGAGGGTCGGCGGTAAGTGTGACTGTAGGAGGTGTAGCTGGATCTGTTATCCTAACTTCGACAGAACCAGTTCTTGTAGTAGAACCTCCAGCACCTGTACACGAAACAGTAAAAGAGGTATTGGAGTCAGAAGTTCCAGTTAGACTACCAGAGGTTTCAACTTGACCAACTATTCCTGACCAGTAATCTCCTTTATTATCAGTTGAAAATATACATGATGTTGCATTTACAGAAGACCACGATACCGTTATTGGTTGACTTGTAGACGTGACTATCAATTGAGATAATCTTAGATAAAGTGATGGTACTGGTATTGTCGGTATAACAACTGGCGGTGTAATAACTTGTTCTGGGGTAGCCTCAATTACAAGAGTTGCAGAAGCACTAATACCATTTTTGTTCGATACTGTCACTTGATATGTGCCGGGACGAAGATCACTGAATGTTACAGAGAGATAATTGGCATTGTTAGTAGTAACATCGGACCATCTCTCGAAATCTGATCCTGATATCTTTACAAACCTAACACTATTTGGACCAGTTGTATCAAATTCTCTACCTCTTATCGTTATAGTCCCCGGATACAAAGATGAAGTAAAAGGATCGATACTCGGAGCTGTAGCCAATGGAATAACATTTATGGATACATTCTTTGTTACACTGCCACCATCTCCAACACATGTTAGTGTCAATACAGTAGAATCGGAAGGAGAAAATGAGAATGATCCAGAACTTCCCGGATTTCTCCATATAGGTGAAGGATTGAAATTACTGGTATCGCCTTTGCATGAAGAAACATTTGTTGCCGACCAATTGACCACTATCTGTTGCCCAGATCCTATATTGATAGTAGATGGTATTGCAGACAATTGAAGCGTTGGTGTACTTGCTGTCATTTGAAATAATACTGCATTACCAAAAACACCTTTATTATTTGCTTTTACAGCATATGGACCACTTTTACCAGAAGTAGGAAAAAAATTGAATGTGAGAGTGGCAGGGTTTGGATATGAAGCTGGAGCATATGTTGGTCTAATTGAATATGTCTCACTCGCTTGTGATATTTGGACTGTAGTGTCGGCAGAAAAATTGCTTCCTTTTAATATTACACTTGTATTTATATTTCCACTATTTGGTGTAATAGAAGTAATGTTTGGTATTGGTGTTGGAATAGATCCAAGAGTAAAATTGATAGCATTACTCTCGAAAGAAGACCCACCACCATGTGTAAATACGCCAACACTATAAACTGTACCGTTTATTGCAGATAATATTTGAGGTAATGTAAATGTTAAAGTGCTACATTGTGTGGCAATTATTCCCGGTGTACAGTATCCAGTATTAGTCAAAGAAGGTTGAGCATATATTGTATTATTACCATTTCTAATGAAAACAGAATGTTGTTTTATATCAAATGATCCACTCGCGCCACTTATCGGTCCTGTTGATAATGTAATAACTGTACCAGTTGGTCCGGAGGAAGGACTAATACTAGCAATGTATGGCGGAATAGAACCAGTTGCTCGACCAAGTGAATCATTAATTATGATTGATGGACATTGAATAGTGATATTTTTGTCACCCGATGAAATTTTTACATTGGCTGTTTTGGTCGTTGTTCTTTGGCCAAGAGGATTATAATAATTAAAAGTAACTGATTGACTATTTCCAGATAAACCATCTGTTCCGTTCCAAAGATATGTATAAGTACCATTTCCACCAGACGGATTTGCCGTATATTTAATTGCTGTATCATATGTACTGGTTGGACTATTTGGAACTCTGGTGCAAGAAGCAGTGATTTCTGGTACAGGCGGTGGTTGAACAACATTTATGGTAATCGTTGATGTTGCTGTTGCTGAACTACCATTTCCTGCGCACACAAGAGAAAGAGATGAATTTTGACTAGGTGTAATATAGAGAGATCCAGTGATTGGCTGTGTTTTATTCCATTTTGAAAGTGTGGCGCTGTCTCCTGTTCCTGAACCATAACAACTTGAAACCCTAGCAGTACTCCATGAAAGAGTTGTGCCTTGACCTTCTGTTATATTTTTTGAAGTGGCATTTAATGAGACGATCGGACCAGCGAAGTTCCCGACTGATATACTAACTGTCTTTGTTACATTACCACCCGGTCCGGTACAAGTGAGTGTAAATGAAGCATTTTCAGAAGGAGTGAAAGAGAAAGAGCCAGTTAGTCCTGGACTTTTCCATTCAGTTGGCAATTTATCCAATTCGCTTTCACCAGCGCATGACGAGGCGCCAGAAGATATCCAACTTATTGTTGAAGACTGACCAAGTAATACTGCCGATGGAGTAGCGGTAAATGAGAGAGTTGGCGCTTGAGCTCCCAAAACATTGAAAGTTAGAGTATTTGACCAATCACTATTGAATGCGCCAGCTTTGACTGTATATGTGCCAGGAATAACATCAACAGGAACATTGAATGCTATAGAGACGCCATCACTACTTGGTATCTCTAGAACTTCATATTCTTTCCCTGTATCATTACTTATAAATTTTACTGCATTATCTCCCGAAGTGAAATTAGTACCATACAATACCATTCGCCCTGCTTGTCGTACTGACAATACTTGTGGAGTTGAACTAAACAAGCCTTTTATTGTACCCCATAAGCCACTAGTGGCCGCAAGAAATTTTGATGAATTATTATCTGTATAAAAATTATTTTCGTCTTTCGCATATGTGTAGTTTATTGAAATAAAAAGAGAAAATAAAAATATTAGAGAGAAGAAGAAAAATAGACTCTTTTTATTTGAATTCATAGTATTTAAATAATAGCATTTATAATAAGATTAATAAAACTAACAAAAGACATTTCATACTATGGTGGCGTCGCTCTGATGGTAGGAGCGGGATTTACAGGAGGAATACCATCTTTCACGGTGTCCATTTTCATACATTCTGGCCAGTATTTTTGAGCATGAGCCCAATCAACATTGGTCCATCCGGAGTCTCCCACTGGCTGGTCAACAATCGCCGCCACCAAAAAGCCGCAGGAGATGACATCGTAATATTTCGTGTTATCAGGAGGATGCATCATAAGATTCTTTCGAGTCGGAATAAACCAATGCACTTTAACACCTTCGCTGTTAGTGTCTTCATAACCTATATCTTTTCCTCCATACCATATATTGTTATATCTAAAGTTAGAGTTTGTTTTAGTACAATTAGCTTCTAATACACTTTTGTGTCGAAATTGCGCTTTTTCAAGCATTACTTGGCACTGGGATGCATCCCACAGATGACCGACAGCATGCCCAGCTTCGTGCACAGATAGCTCCAAATAATCTGGCTCCGTACGGAAATAGGGTATATCAGAAACATGACCATCGAAACCAGATGATGCGCTGTTTCCAAATATCAAATACAAAAGCGGCGTGTCACCTTTGCAACTTGATATATTGTTAATATCTTTTAGAGACGAGCTTCCATTAACGTTATGCGTTTTTAAATCAATATAAAATGATAATTTATCAAAATATGTTTTCCAAGGATCTGTCTTTGCAAAAGCGTTGTTCATGACATCATTCATTTTAGAAACAAAGTCAGAAACACCTAGAGAAGAAGTATTATTTCTCATAAACACAATCTTTTTCGGCCCACTCCCCGACAACTTCACACAGTTTGTGGCGGGGAAATCATCAAAAGTCTGTTTGTTGTTTGGTTCAGTTGAAGGGCTTAATTGAATCCTAACTTTTTTATTTGCGGCAATATAATCTATCACCTTGTCTTCAGCTTGATGCCCTCCTACCATTTCCATGGGGTTTCTAATAATAAAAAGACTGTCTGGCCCAAAGTAACAGGGTGTTGTTGCTCTTGGATGCCCGCCGGTCCAACAAGAAAAATCGATTTCTTGTTGTAAAGGCAAACTTTGACCACCAACCAAAAAATATGCTGTCCGTGTTCCATCATAATATGCCTGTAGATTTGGGAATAAACAATTACCGATATATAAATTTGTTGTCTGCGTTAAATTAAACGGTCGCATACCCTCGTACTCATTCAGGGCACAAGTGCTTTGCGCAAAAACACTATTTTTGGGTGTAAAAAGGACAAAGAAAAATACTATTATTAGAGTGGAGACAAAAATTAAATAGTGCTTAGGGAAGTTCATCTTTTATATTATACATTAAATAACTAAATACAACACATTGAGTTATCCACATACCACATATTTGACTGAATTCAAGGTATCATGATATTATATAATTTATGAAATTCAAGAGAAAACAAGATATTTCTAGCGAACTTGCGCCAAAAAGAGTTTTGGTTGTTTATGGCCCACGACGAGTTGGTAAAACAACCTTGCTTGATGAGTATATAAAGACGCAATCAGAGAAAAAAATATATTATTCAACCGGTGATGATGTTAATTTGAGAAGTATAATTAAATCAGAAGACAGGAGTAAAATTCTTGAATTTGCTAGACCTAATGAAATCATAGCTATTGATGAAGCTCAGTTTATACCCTCTATTGGACTTGGCGCAAAGATGATGATAGATGCATTTCCGGAAAAGAATATTATTTTGACAGGGTCGTCGTCACTTGACCTTTCCAACAAGATAGGAGAACCATTGACGGGTCGTCACTTTACACTAACACTCTTACCGTTATCACAAAGGGAAATGGAAGGCAGTAAGTTTGAATTGAATGTTGAGTTAGATAATTTTCTTATATACGGCTCATATCCTGAAGTGTTGAATGAACCAGATATTGAAAAAAAGAAAAAAATATTGATTGAATTAGTTTCATCATATTTGTTTAAAGACGCTCTAGCATTGGAAGCTGTTCGTTCTCCGGATACTTTGCTAAATATTGCTAAATGTCTTGCTTTTCAAATTGGAAATGAGGTGTCTATAAACGAAGTTGCCAAAACGGCAGGAACTGATGTCAAGACAACGGCTAAATATTTAGATCTTCTTGAAAAAATGTTTATTATCAAAAAAATTAGAGGTTTTAGTCGTAATTTGCGTAATGAAATATCTAAAAAAGCAAAATATTATTTTCTTGATAATGGTGTGAGGAACGCAGTTATTTCACAGTTCAATCCTTTATCTTTGCGTAATGATGTTGGAGCATTATGGGAAAATTTTATTTTTATGGAATTACTAAAGAAAAGTGTCATTGAAGGAAAATTTGATAATTATTATTTCTGGCGCACACATACAGGACAGGAAATTGATATAATCAAAGAATCTGATGGAACACTTCAAGCAATTGAATGTAAATGGACAGAAGAAACTTCTCTAGTTCCCACTGCGTGGAAAGATGCCTACCCATCTGCCACATTCAATGTCATACATAAAGAGAATTACTTGGATTACTTGCTTGATTGACATCATATGATATTTTGATCTTCTATGGCGTCGCTCTGATGGTAGGCGCTAGATTATTTGCAGGAGGAATACCGTCTTTCACTGTGTCCATCGCACTGCAACCCCTACCACCAGGTCCTGAAGGGTCAACCGCAGGCCAGTGTTTTTGGGCATTGGCCTTGGTCAAAGATTCTCCTTTGATGGCAGCAACGATGTAACCGCAAGAGATAACATTAAATTTTGGTATAGAACTAGTATGTCCCTTCATTAAACTGTCATCACTTGGACGATAATAAAAAATTGGGTGTTGTCTTGGTTCTGATCCTGATTCTCGTAAAAAAGAACACCCTGTTTTTACAACGGAACCATACACTTTATTATCATTTTCATTTCGATAATCCCACGTTGGCTTTTTAGCACAATTTTTGGTTGAGTATTGAGAAAGATCAGAAAAAAAATGATCAACAATATCACCCGCATTAGCATACAGATATTCATCAAGTAATCCTGCAAAAGCGTGCCCAACCTCGTGCATTACAATATACGCACGCACATCATATGGACCAGGAAAACACAATTTATTTTGAAACTGGTCACATATTCTTTGAAAAATAGCTCGTCCATCTTGTGCAAAATTATAGATTACTTGACTAGATTCTAAATAAGCATAAGCAAGATCTTTCTTGTCTGTTTGGTATGTAAAATTAATATTTATATCAAAACCACCATGTTCCACACAAGATCCTCCGCCTGGTTTAAGATCAATATAGAATGTAAATTCTCCAAAATAGTTTGAAAATGGTTGAACTATTTTAAACCCCCTATTTATAACATCATCTGCCATTTCCTTAAAGTTTTCAATAGAGGAATCCCAATCTTTTGTTCTTAGAAAGAGAACTTTTCTAGGCCCATCCCCAGACAGCTTCACACAGTTTGTGGCGGGAATGTTCAAGAGTACTGTCCCGTCTGATTTTCCAACAGATATATTACCAGACGTGGCGATTGATTCAATCATCGCGTCTTCTATTACAACGCCAAGGTTTTTTAAAGGCCCCAACGACCCTGTCGCTTTTTTGGATGTTTCTTCAGTGATTTTACTTTTGGAATAATATTCGCGGAGAACTAGACAAATTTCATTTCCATTACAATCCCCTTCACTTTTATACTGATTGCTAAACCAATTTTGAAAAAATAAGGAATAAGTAACACTATGAAGTTCTGATGTAAATAAATTCTCGGGGACTGTTCCAATCCAGCGTGGATATTGATATTTGAGAGTTCCTACAGAAACAGAGGATCCATCGTCAGAGGCAAAGACTCCTTTGGGAGTAATAAAATATAGTGGGCTTGAATAACCTTCTTTATCAGAAGGACACTGAAAAGGAGTCTTATATACAGTACTAAATGGGGTTGTTGGGCTACTACCCCAGTGCGCCCAAGTATTTGGCTGTGAAAAAGTCAACTGTTCAGTGCCAGCACCTTTGCTAATTGCATAAAAATCAATTGAGGAAGAAAGTAACGACACTTTTTCATCTTTATGTCCGTTGACATATGTTATGAGATCACAAGCATCTGACGGCTGGCTGTTCTCTGCATAAACGCTTTGTGGACTTAGAAAAAAGAAAACGAACACAAATGACAAAATTAAACTACCCAAAAAAATACTATCACTAAATAATTTTTTAATCATAAAAGAATAAGCTATTAAAATAATGTAACATATAAAAATTTATTACTTGGTCAATATCGATATTTTATCTGTATCTTTTGGTACCTTAGCCCAAGGAGGTACAACTTGACCGCTTGATTTATCGAGAACAATAAGAGATGAATATGATCTCAATATATTTTGGGTTTCAGACAGTGGGATGCCAGCAAATTTCTGTTTCAATTCATCGACTGGTATATTGCCAATAAGCTTGATATCTCCTTGTAACTTTATGATCAGGCTATTCTTCTTTTGTGGTGAGAAATCATTGAGATTTGATATAGAGAAAGCTAGTTCTTGGAGACCAATAGTATCAAATTTATTATCACCAAATGACGATGTAGATATTTCACCAGATAATTTTTTTATCAGTTCTTCTTTATCAAATGTTATTCCATAAATATTTGCATGAATAGATACATCAGCTATTCCTGGCTTATCACCGCCAATTTCTGGACTTCCAAATGAAATGATGAATGCTTTATCATACATAATGTCTTTTTCAGATATTTTACTCTTTATTTCTTCAAGAAGTTTTGTAGTCAATTGAGTCTTGATCGTTGATGTTACAGTTGCTAGATCTGTATCCCCTACTATCTTTCTTTTACCTGCAAAACCACCTTGAATATCTTTTGCCAATCTGGCATATATAGAGGTATATTTGTCACCACCTTTATATGCAACAATAATAAAATCATTCATACCATCTTCTAAAGTAAGGTTGTATTCACTTCCTGGTTGATCAGCAATAATAGGGACATTGATCTTTCCTGGCACTATTGGACCCGATATAGCTTTTGTATATCCAGGTATCAAGACCGAACCAGTTAGGCGATATATTTTTCCAGAGGTATTTGTGAGTCTAGTACCAGCTATGAGACGCCACGGTTTCGGACTATATACATTGTATAGTGTCACCGTGCCCTGGGCTTTTTTCTCTATGGATGCACCATCTTTTGCTGATACAGTAGTATTTATAGTAGTACTGGCAGATAGTAAGTTATAAGTCAAAAGGTTGTTTTGTGCTGTATTTGAAACAACATATGTACTATTTACAATAACAGGAATCTCCCTTGGTACTACTGTAAATATAGCTCGGGCAAAGTATATCGAAGCAAAATATGCAAGCGTTAGAAGTAAGATTGATGATCCAGCCACAAAAAGTGCAATCTTGATCTTTCTAGAATCCTTCTTTGCCTTGGGTCTTTTCTCATTTAATAAAGGTGGAGCAATCGGTATCTTTCTCAATCTTATTGGATGCTCTCCATTTATTTTCTTTTCAATAGACGTCTTATTCCCAGTTGCTTCTTTACTAAAACCACTAGAAATATCCCTTATTGAGCGACGATCATTTGGAATTATATCTTCAACACGACGTGGCATATATTTGATGATTTATTACCCTTACATTATAGCATTTTATGTATTATTCGATAAGCTGTTGATAGCGATTGTGTATAAAGCATTTGGTATTAATTTTTCTACATTTGGCCCGAAAGAAACACTCGATGATATCTGTTCAAAAGAAAGTGAATATATTTTTGATCCAGAATGAAAACTATTGATATGGTGTGCAAATAGCTCTTCATGCATATCTGCTATTATCATTATAGTTTCCAAAGGTCTACTTATATTTATAACATTAGAGAGAACCTTATCAAATCCAATATTCCAATCTTTGATAACTTTGTCCAAAAGATCAATAGTATCTTTCTCTTTCGAGGCATCCAAATGCCTGCCAACAGATAGGGTTATGAGTGAGTCAGCAACACTTTCATCTACGCCTATAGTTTGAGCAACTGTATGTGTTATAGAGTCTATGCCTTTCGGAAATGATCCAAAAGAGACACATACACCATTTTCTACTAGTAAAACATCTGTTGATTCACCGTGTATATCGACAAGAGTATAGTCAGAGACAAGAGGTAATATAGATTTTATTGCTGCATAATACAAAAGCGACGTGGAATGGAAATATATTGATTTTTCATTCTTCAATATTTGTGAACATATTTCTCTGAACTTCTGTATTATGCCACTTCCAGCAACACTTGTTGCAGAAGATATATCTATACAATCAACAGTTTTTCCTTGCCAATCATCTACATGATAACCATTCAATCGTACAGAAAATATTTTCTCTTCTATAAGCTCAATATCCTTTGATTTTGATTTTTCTTCTCTCCTTTCGGCTCCTATGAGTTTTACAATATTGTCTTTTGTAACAGTTGTTGGTTCAACAAATGTCATGGACGTATTCTTGGCATGGGTAATGGCCCAAGGAGACGATAGTATGAAATGTACTTCAGATATATTTGCTGGGATAAAAGTATTACCACAGCTACCGATAACACTATCTATAGTATTTATCGTTGCTTTGATCAGATATTCATTGTCTTTATTGAGACGTGTTGGTATCTTTCGTCCTGTTGTAAATATTATCTCTGGAATACTAGTCTTTGATGAAACAATCAGTGAAGCACGAATAAAAGAACTTTGAACATTGATAAGTAATATTGTTTTTCTATTATTTCGATCTAGGAAGAACATCAAGTATATTATATCCGAAAGCCATGTCGGAGGCGAGGCCTCCCACTAGATTAAGACAGCTTTTATCCTTCTCACACCAGATGCAACTGCCTCTTCCTTCATTATTTTGAATTGTCCTATCAGTTCTTTGGTATTTTTTACATGTGGTCCACCGCAAAATTCTTTGGAATATGCATTTTCCAATGAATCTCCAATATAGTAGATAGATATCTGATCACCATATTTTTCTCCGAAGAAGTGTCTAGCACCAGTTTTTTCGGCCTCTTCTTTACCTAGAATGACTTGGCTGACTGGTAAAGCTTGTTTTATTTTTTCATTCACGATTTCTTCAACTTTTTTGATTTCCTCCTGTGTCATCTTGGAAGAGTGCACAAAATCGAACCGCAATCTTTCGGCTGTGATATTGCTACCCTTTTGGTTGGCATTCTCACCCAACACATCATGCAATGCCTGATGAAGAAGGTGGGTTGCGGTGTGATATTGCACGACTTTTTCATCATTCACATCACCTAGCCCGCCCTTGAATTTCTTTTCAGCACCTGCTCTGGATAGTTCTTGGTGTTTTTTGAATTTTTCTTCAAAGTCTTCTGTGTCAACAATCACACCTTTTTCCTTGGCAAGCTCAAGCGTCAATTCCAATGGAAAACCATAGCTTGAAAAAAGCGTAAAGGCATCAACCCCTTTTTCAAACTCTTTCAATCCGAGCTTAAGTGTTTCTCGAAATTTCTTTTCTTCTTCTCGAATAATCTTCTGAATGGTCAATCCATCATCCTTACCGATCACATTAGGATATATGCCTTTGTATTGATCTTGCACAGCTTTCACGACTTCTGGCAGATTGACATTAAAAAGTAAATCGGAATGTCTGACTGCACGACGGATCAACTTCCTCAAGACGTAACCTCTATCTGTATTGGAAGGAGTGATTCCATCAGCAATCATCATTACCGTTGCTTTGATATGATCAGCTACTATACGTTCAGATTTAATCTCTCCAGAATCTCCTTTAATAGATTTTATTATCGGCTTCAAAAGATCAGTATCATAGATATTATCAACGCCCTGCAATGTCATAGCCAATCTTTCCAATCCTGCGCCAGTATCTATAGAAGGTTTTGATAATTTACCAACAATTTTTCCATCTTTTTTCTCATATTGCATGAAAACATCGTTCCAGACTTCGACTACATCCCGCGCATAATCAGCTTTGATAAACTCTTCTTTGGTAATCCCCTTCCCATCGAATTTATTTTTAACATCGTAATACATTTCTGTATCTGGCCCACATGGACCATTGTCTCCCGCCTCCCACCAATTTGACGAAGCAGACATATAAAAGATCCTTTCACCTTCAACATTATTTTTCTTAAATATCTCGCCCCAAATCTCTCTAGCTTCATCATCACGTGGCGCATTTGTATCCCCCTCCTGTGGTGAGCTTGTCGAACCATCAAAGACTGTTATATACAATCTACTTGGATCGAGACCCAATCCTTCTTCCTTGTCAGTCAAAAATTCATAACTCCAATTTATCGCCTCTTTTTTGAAATAGTCACCGAGAGACCAATTGCCAAGCATTTCAAAAAATGTTGCATGCACATTGTCACCTATATCATCGATGTCAACAGTTCGAATGCACTTCTGTACATCTACCAGACGTTTTACCTCTTTGCCGTTAATCATAAATGGCTTACCCAATATATATGATATCAGTGGTTGCATTCCTGCCGTATTGAATAGCGTTGGATTTGTTATTCCTTTTTCGTCAGTAGTCACCAAAGATGCCGAGGGAATGACGGCATGTTCCCTATTCTCGAAAAACTTCAAAAACCTCTTTCGTATTTCTTCTGACTTCATGCTTCAAATAGTATCATTTTGCTGTCAATTTACAAACCTCTTCAGCACCTCAAAATCCTTTTTATGCACATTTCTCATACTACCATTGTAAAGTGCGCTTGCAGGATGATATAAAGTAACTACTGTTAGAGGTTCTGGCTGATTGTCCTTATCGAAGAATGAAGTCTCGAATGACTTACCGTGTATCTTACTTATCGGCTCCAACTCTAGGTCTAGATCATATCTACGCATAACATATCCCATACTATACCTACCGAGAGTTGCAATAACCTTGGGCTTAATGATCTGCACTTGTCTATCCAAGAATGGTGAATAGATCGCAATCTCTTCTGGTGTAGGGTCACGATTTTCTGGGGGCCGATCTTTGACAATATTTGTAATATAGACTTTATCACGTGTCAGTCCTATAGACTCTATAAGTTCAGTCAAGAATTTGCCCGAAGCACCACAAAATGGCTTACCACTCTTTGCTTCGTGCAAACCAGGTGCTTCACCTACGAACATTATCGTAGCATCATGACTACCCTCCCCTACGACAGGAAAGAAATTGTTTTGCGTCCTATATTCAAAAAGTGGTGATGCACGAAACTCCAAGAGTTCATCACGGATTTGTTCCAATAATTCAAACTTGGAAATCATAATATCTTACTATTGCCTCCACAGACCATATTTGCTTCTTCGATAACTTTACTGACAATATCTGTCTTTACTCCTATTTCATGCAAAATATCTGGATTTTTTATTATATCAACACAAAGTAAAGCATTACGGCCTATAAGGTCTTTTTTCTCTTGATGAGACAAAGACATGATAGAAGTAACTGGATGTAGACAATTTTGATCTATAATTTCATGCAAACTGAGAGAATTGGGATAATTCCATCCTATCAATTTGATGTCTTTGCATTCACCATATTTGATGGCCATATCGCTGAATTTGGTATTTGTAAATAGCCAACGACTAGTGAGTTTACGTTTCATCCCTCCATAGTCATAGAAATTATCAGCAACATCATCAAAACGGGCTTTGACATATAAGACTACTTTCAAATCTGATTTGAGACCAAATTCATTGTGAAATTTGGCTTCAACCATAGCTAGTTCTTTGTCTTTCCATGCAACAACATCAACTTCATGTTCTACACATGCCCCACCTACAGTCTGATCTGTAACTGCTTCATAGCCCCAAAAGTTGAAAATCCTAGCAACAAACTTTTCAAACGGAAATCCATCTGGCCCAAGTTCGAATATTGCTCTCCTGGTTGAATATTTTATAGCAACAGAATGTGAACGATGTTTCAAAAGTCCAAAAGCACGATGATAGATATCTTCTGTCTTCATTCCATTCCACATTTCTTTTTCAACTTCATTTATGATCTCATCTATCACTTCAGGCGATGCTCCAGAACGGCGGAGTGAATTTACCAACTTCTCTTCTTCGAAGAGTTCTGTAGTACCATCTGATTTTGTAATAGATATAAGATGATTCATCTTATTTTTCTTTTGGTCTCATGAGTGGAAACAATTGTGTTTCGCGAAGAGGTTTATCTGCCAAAACAGAAAACAATCTTTCTCCAAATCCAAAACCACATGTTGGTGGCATGCCGTGTTCTAGCATTTCTACAAATTCCCAGTCTGGCATCATTGCTTCTTTATCACCAGAGTCTATCAATTTTTGTTGTTCATCAAACCTCTTTTGTTGATCGATTGGATCATTTAGTTCAGAATAGCCACGACCAATTTCACTTCCAGCAATCAGTGGTTGGAACATTTGTACTATTTTTGGATTGCCAGGAACACTTTTTGCAAGTGGTGCTATCAATACTGGATGATTTATGAGGAATGCTGGTCCAGCAATATTTTTTCTGCAATATTTCCACAAAGTATCCACTAATCTTTCCCTATTGTCCCCATCATAATTTACTTTGAGTTTAGCTAGTTGTTTTTTTAATTCTTCATCTGATGCACTATTAATATCAATACCAGTCTGTTTCTTTATCTCTTCTACATAGTCGATCTTCACCCATTCATTGTCTAAATCAAATGAAAAGCCCCTAGAAGTAAACTTTGTTGTACCAAATATTTCTTTTGCCAAGTGTCTATATAGTTCGGTAGTTAGTTTCATACCATCTTCATAGTTGGCATATGACCAATAAAATTCCATATTTGTGAATTCCTGAACATGTTCTGGACTGGATCCTTCATTTCTGTATACTCTGCCTATTTCGAATGTCTTTGGGAATCCAGCAGCCATAAGCCTTTTTTGCCAAAGTTCACCGACTGATATACGAAGATATACATCGAGGTCATAATCATTGTGATATGTCTTGAATGGATTTGCTTCTGCACCACCAGTAGTGATCTCTAATGTCGGTGTTTCTACTTCTATAAACCCTCTTTCTTCCATGAATTTCCTAGTGATCTGCCAGAATCTAGCTTTTTTGTAGAATAGATCTCTTGTCTCTGGATCCATGATGAAATCAAGATAACGTTTACGGAATCTTTCATCCGGATCTTGCAGGCCATGCCATTTTTCAGGAAGAGGCAATAATGACTTTGAAGCCATTGTCCATGAAGTAACAAGGATGCTTTGTTCGCCTTTCTGTGTAATAAAAAAGGTTCCTGTAAAACTAACTATATCTCCTATATCCACAGCTTCGACAAAAAGTCCAAATGCTTTTGCATCTATTGTATCTTTTTTTAGTACAGCTGAAATCTAGATTTACCATCGTCTATAACAATAAAAAGTATTGCACCTTGACCACGTATTGCAACTATACGTCCTGCTACATTTGTAATTTTAGAACTTTTTTGCAAAATATCAAATTTTTCTTTGGCTGTAGCCAGACAAAAGTCTCGTGGAACAGAAACTGGATAAGGATCAATACCAGCTTTTTTCAAAAGCTCCAATTTCTGTAAACGAATCTGTTTTAATTCTCTAAGAGTAGCCATTTTATTTGAGCACTTCTATTGAATATTTTACAATCCCATTTGGAGTATTTACAGAAACAATATCCCCCTTCTTACGTCCTATTAAAGCTGCCCCTATTGGTGACATATTTGATATCTTTCCATGGGCCATATCCGCTTCTTCAGAACCAACGATCGTATATAGATATGATTTATTGTCTCCTTCTTTTTGGAGTCGCACTGTAGTACCGACAATTATGATATCACTTCTTCCTTCACCAACTATAGAAGCATTCTTCAATAGAGCCTCTACTTTATTGATACGTTCTTCGACTTCTGCTTGTTCTTCACGGGCCTGATGATATTCTGCATTTTCAGACAAATCACCTAGCTTTTTTGAATATTCTAGATGTTCCGCTACTTCTTTGCGTCTTTCTGATTTTAAGTATTCTAGCTCTTTTTTAAGCTCTTCAAACTTCAAACTAGTGAGATATTGTGGGTCAGTAGACATTTTATTATATGAATTAAGGGTATTATTAGATTTTAATGATACCAAGAAATAGTATATCAGGCAATATCGAGAATCAAAGTCCACATAAACTATAAATCCTATTGATTCAGAGCATTCACCTTCCTAATAGTTGACGACCCAAAGAAACCAGTCCCTCGAGTTAGATTGACAGGTGTTAATATCTCACTTTTGTAATATTCTTGGAATCTGGAAACAGCTTGTGCTGTTAGATTGCCAAAGTATGTGGTTTCATTTCCTGGGGAACCTGGACCTGTGGTGGCAATCCTGAATGGATATTCTGTGTTGCCTGTCCGGAGCGAAGTCGAGGGATGTGAATTGAGAAAGATCTGGAGTTGTTTGACATCATTCCCTGTATCTCCGACAGTAAGTGAGCGAGTAAAATGGTATTTTGTTCCAGTTTGTTGATTGTTTGATGTTGAAGATTGATAATTATTGACTGATGATGCTGATGATATTGGCGTGCATATGAGGCCAGGAGGACAGACATTAGTGAGATTTGTCATTTGTCCGCTGATCTGCGGATTGACATTTGTCATTTGGATTTTGGTATTAAGTGTAGCTCTTGTTGTAGGACCAAAGTTACCATATCCATTGGTTGTAGGAGATCCTGAACATATTTTGAGAGTAGAACATTGGAATTTCTGTAGAGCTAGAGTAGTAGATGGACCATAGTATGTAGTTTCATTTCCTGAAGAACCCACACCAGATGCCGATACAGTATATCCAAGAGAATTTAGAGATTGTTGCAACGCTTTGACATCTGTTCCTGTAGAGCCAACTGTTAGATATCTATTGAATGTATATGAAGGAGTACTTACGCTTGGACGAGTGTTTGAAGGTAGAGAGGTGTTTAATGAGGAAGAAGTGTTTGAATTTGACTGTGTATATGAGACAGAGCCTCCTCCAGAAGGTACTGAAGGTGGGGTGACACCTATTCCAGAAGAAGTGGTAAAAGTTTGATCTGCTGAATTAGTACTTAAATTTGAACCATTGACTGATCTGATTTTATAGTGATAAGTGGTATTTGGTTGAAGACCAGATAAAGTTTGACTGTTTGAAGAAGTTAAAGAAGTATTTGAGACATAGGTGGTGGTTAGACCATATAATACTTGAGAGTTTATTCCAGTTGTGGACCAGGAGATGGTGATTCCTGAAGTTGTGATATCAGATGTTGTGATGGAGAAGAGAGTAGGTGGGGTGGTGTCGGAAGAAGATATTTGAAAATAATGATAACAAGAAGATGGATCAAAAGTTCCACCATTTGCTAAATTTTGGTTTTTAAAACATGTTTGCGCTGGTATATCATTGCTCAATCTTGTAACATCAGGACCGATTGGTGGCCATGGAGAATTATTCCACCAACTTGGTTTGGAAGATAAATAAAGAGATGCTGGAAGACTAGTAGAGAGTGATAGTCCTGTAGGTATTTCACTTGTATTCCACTGTGTTCTATTATTTACATAATCATAATTTCCCCAACGAATCATTGTATCTAGTGTAGATGTATCTGGACCAGAAGGCCCGTTTGGTATCCAACTTTGACTCCAAAAACCAAGACCATATATACCTCTATCGCTAACATAGTTTTTCGTATTATTTGAAAATTCATAGAATGTAGATATGCCACTAGTACCAAGAACATTTCCTATAATAGTTTGATATTTATGTTGGGCATTAATTATCAATGCGATTCGATTGTTATAAGCAGTTGAATCTTGATATCCCGTAAGACGATTCCTAAATATGACATCATGACTTCCAGACCCCCAAATATTATCAGTCGCTATCATTGAAGTCACATTCCCTTCCATAAGACTGGCATAGGCGTGAACGATATGTGGTTCTATGCCAGCACCCATCCAGGCAGTAGGAGTGGTATATATATAATTATACCCAAATACATTACCGCTTATTGGAGCAGTAGATACGATACCACCTGACATATACAAGATATTATTTTCTATTAGAGTAGCCGAAGTTGCGCCAATTTCAATTCCATAGCGCGTTGGTCCAGTACCTCGAGTGCCGTGAACAAAATTATCACGAACTTCATTTCTATAAGAGTGATAGCCAATATTAATGGCAGATCTAAGAGAATCAGTAGTTTCTACACCTTTTACCCAACAGTTGGTACAAAAATTGAATACTATAAGTGATGGATTGTATGGAACATTCAAAGATTGTCCACTAACTGTCATATTTTCTATTCCGGCATATTCCATATTCCCTCCTGGCCACCAAAAAACTTGTGGAGAAAGTGATGCCTTAGGAGAAAAATCTACTGGATTATCAATCAAAATAGTGTGACTAGTAACTGGTCCACCTTTAGTACCTGGCCCAATCACTTTGACAACTTGCTGTTGGGCGCGACTATTACCACCATAAAAAGAAGTACCATTTCTCCCACTAGGTAGAGATCCAGAATTCCCAACAACACTTACTAGATCTGGATCATTGAGTTGGTCCAATACTATTGTTTGCCCCACAATGAGTCCTGTTACACTCGAAAGAGTGATAGAAGTACTTCCTTTGTTTAGACCATCTGTCCAATCTACCACACTTAATAGATAAGGTGAGCCTCCTTTATAAGGTGAAAACAGAATGGTATTTGCTGGAATTAGTATAGTCTTTCCTGGTCCAGCTCCACGAATTACAATTGGATGAGCTATATTCAATCCTGTCGATAAATTATAAGTTCCTGCCGGAATATTAACAACCGTATAATCAGGGCAATCATTAATGGCTGTTTGAATAGAATCGGCTGAAGTAATTGAGATTGTACAATCTAGAAAATTTGTAGGTATTCCTTTATTAATGCCATTTGATTGAATTACACCCGCAAGACTCCAATCTAGTTTTCTGTCGTCTGGAATAACTTGATTTGAATTAGTTATAGGCGGATTTGTCAAAACAATGGGATTATTAATTGTTTGTATTGGTGGTGTGTTTTGCTCTGTTGTCTGTGTCTGTGTTTGTGATTGTGTAGATCCAGTTTGTGAGTTAGATGTAGTATTGGAAGATGAATCAGTATTATTTTGTGAAGTTGATATTGAATTATTGTTAATTGCTGGTTTAAAAGCTAGGCCAATAACCAGTGCATCGGTAAAACTAGATACTGAAAATGATACTTTTGTTGACGCAGAAGCCGAATCTTGTATTTGATCTTCACTCGTTAGGTTTGCGCTATATCCACCTTGATCGAATATTCGTCTAGTAAAATTATCACCAGCGGTAACAGCAGTACCGTTCTGGCTCGGACTAATCATTGCACCAAAGATGTAATCACCATTGTTACTTGTAGAAAAGGTGTTCAGATTAATATCAACTCCTACTCCTCCTTGAGTGTAGAAGGCAGTATTTCCATCAAGCGGAGAATTTACATCGGCTCCACTGATTTCATGGATAATCATAGCTTTAACATTTTCATCTGCAGAAAATGTTGCAGTTACGATACAGGGCGAACCGCCGATTACATTCTTGGCATATGCTACTTCTGCGGAGCTACCGTGTTGTATGAGAGTAGATGACACTATAGTATAGTTGTTTCCACAACTATCAGTAATGTTATCTAAAGTTTTTGTGGATGAACCCCAAGAAACATAAACAATAATTAAATTACCGGTCGTAACATTCTGATTTAATGCTTTTATAACCGTATTATTTCTACTACCATAATAATCAACCACATCAGTTGCCTGAACAAATGATATAGAATTATTTCCTGCTACTTGAGCAAGTTGTGTTCGAGGTTGGATTGGTTTGAAAACAATATCAAATTGGCTTGTTGTCTGTGCAATAAATACTAGAGTCAAGAATAAACACATACCGAGTATTGCAATGCTGTGAGAAGTCTTAATGTTAGGATTCATGATCCTACAAATTATATCACAAATGATTACTTAAAATACTCTGGTGTATATATCGCCATCCAGTCCAATTGTTGTCTCATTACTGCCGCAGCGCCTATAAGATTGTGAACTGAGCCTTTTTCGAGAATTACGGCAAATGCGTATTTTGGATTTTCATATGGCCAGAATCCTGTTATCCAAGAATTGACTTTTTCTTTTGTAACTCCAAGCTCTGCAGTACCAGATTTACCAGCAATCTTTGTATATGGAACGTTGAGTGCTTTGCTTGTACCTATATTTACACTCATACTCATACCCTCACGAACAATATTAAAATATTCAATAGGTATATCTATAGTACTTTCAATCTGTTTTTGTCCTATTTCCAAAGTAGGAACTAATAGTGATCCACTATTAGCTATTGCAGAAACAGCGCGTGCGACTTGTATAGGTGTTACTTGCATTCCATATTGACCTATAGCAGTGTGATATGTATCACCAATATACCAATCTTCATCAAAAGTTATTTTCTTCCATTCTGGAGTAGGTATTGTTCCTGTCTTTCCAGAGAAAAATGATTTTGAAATAGGCATACCAAATCCGAACATTTGCAAATACTTATCAATATTTATTATACCCAAACCCTTTTGATCTTTATAACCACCTCCAACTACATAAAAATATACATCAGAAGACAGTGCTATTGCATGCTTCATATCTACAAATCCCAGTGATTTCCAATCTCTAAAAATAGTAGATTTTGTAGGATCATACGGATTTGTGAGAAATATAGAACCTGTTTCATTGACTATTTTCAATGGATCAATAATCTTTTCATTCAATACACCAAGAGCAATATAAGGTTTTATGATAGATCCTGGAACATACAAGCCATCTATTGCACGGTTGAGAAAAGGTAAACTTTTATTGGTGAGTGCAGATATTACAGCATTTTGATCTTCTTTATCTGACATTATCTGCGAATCAAATTCCGGATAACTAGCCATAGCGAGAACTTCACCAGTATTTATATCCATTATTACTCCAGCACCACCTACAAAGCCTACACGCTCTGCTATATCTTTGATATTTTTATAGAGATTTGATTGTATTCTACTATCTATTGAAAGCTTGATATTTTCGCCCGGTTTGGCTGGTCTCACAACACTTTCAGATACTATTTGTCCACGCGCATCTACTTCTACGAGTCTAGAACCATTTACTCCACGCAAACGATCATTAAAATATTCTTCTGCACCATCTATACCCTCGAAGTCTTCTTGATAATAAAAACCATTTTTATCTTTTAATGGATATTGAACATAACCTTGTATATGAGCCATACCAGAAGTAGTTGCATATTCACGTTTTGATACAGAGTTTATTTCATCTTGTGAAAGAATTAGGTCAATATTCTTTTCTTCACTTGGTTCATTCCAAACAATTAGAACACCATTCCTGTCGCTTATCGTCCCGCGCGCGGCAAATATAGGTATTGGTCTTAGCATATTACCTTCGCTTCTAGATGCATATTTTTTTCCATCTATGATTTGTAAATTCCAGATTTGAATGAAGAATGCGGTTGCTACAAGTCCAAAAAATACAAATATCGAATATAGTGCAAATTTTTTTATTGGTTTCTCTATTCTACCTTCCAATTGACTCCTATCATATCCAGGGATATTACTTGAGTCCATGAATATTTCATCAGGATTTATTTCTGTATATTTTTTCCTTTTAATATTAAGAAACTTGAACATTACATTGAAAATCTACTAAATTTTTTAAGTATATATATTATAAAATATATGGATACTGAACTGACTGTTCCCACATAATCCCATATACTCTTTCCATTATTCATGCAGAAAAGCGCATCATATATGATACCAAATATGATCAATTCAAAATAATTTCGAAAAAACCATGATCCTATAACTAATATAGGTAAAGCAAAAAACCACCAACCATTTATAATAAACGTAAATAATACTAGATCGGCCAATATTCTTATGATTATAATTTTCTTCAATTTATATATACTTATTACTCTTGATCTTTCTTATCTATCAAGACCCATCTCAAGTCAAATATATTTACAGGTGGTGCAAATATAATAGTTTCAAATGGTTGTGCCTCATCATTTATCACTTTGGAGACTATACCGATCGTATCCCCGTCATATGATGGTACTGTTACAAGATCACCCTCTTTGACAACAATACTCCTCGGTAATTCGAGAGAATATTGTCCACCACCATTACCAGTAGCAGTTGCTCGAATACCTTCTCTTCCTATTATCACATCATGTATTATTCCAGGTGATGAATACAATACAACTTTTGAAGTATTCCTCAAGACTTCTTTTATTTTTCCTATTGGAATACCTTTATATGCATATACCACCATTTCAGCAGTAAATCCCAAATCCTTACCACCATCAATTATCAATTCATCATATGGAGCAAATGGAGGATTCATGAGAATAGGTACAATCTCCATCGCATCTGTAGAAGTTGATTCAGAATTTGAGTAAACACGATTTTTTGCAAAGAATTGTTTTAGGGATTGATTTTCCTGTTCTATAGATTGGATCAAATAGGACTTAATGTCTTTTTCTTGAAGTCTTATTTTTAGAGTTTCATTCTCTAATAACAGTTGTCGTTGTGATTTCATAGATCCACTACTTACAGCAAACTCTATTCTCCAAAATGGTTTTGCAATAGTAATAAATATGGAAGATAAAATATGTGGAAATAATAATTGGATAAGGACCAAAATTATAATTATGAATATAATTGCAACAATATATATTCTGTTAAATCTATTTTCTCTTCTATTATTTGTTTCTAGGAATATCATCTTCATTTTCTATAAGAACACTTCGAAATGTATCTAGATCTTCTAGGACTATCCCTGCACCACGTGCAATAGCAGTCAATGGATCATTGGCAATAGTTACAGGGATCTTTAATACTTCAGCAAAGAGTACGTCCAGCTCTTTTATCAGAGCACCACCACCGATAAGGTGAACGCCACGTCTCATGATGTCAGAGAGGATTTCCGGAGGAGTTGTCTCCAGTACTTCTTTTGCTGATTCAACAACGATATTGATCGACTGCGCCATCGCTTCTCTGATATCAGAATCAGTAATTATAACTTCTCTCGGAAGTCCAGTGATGAGATCTCTACCACGGATTGTTGTCTCTATTGCTTCTCCTGGCATAACAACACCGACATCAATCTTTACTTGTTCAGCCGTTGTCTCTCCTATCAAAATCTTAAATTCATTACGAATATAGGAGATTATATCATTATTGAATTTATCTCCTGCAATCTTTAGATTCTTTGATCTCACAATACCTCCTAGAGATATTATTGCTATATCAGTTGTACCACCACCTATATCGATAACCATACTTCCTACAGGATCATGTATAGGTAATCTTATCCCTATAGCACCTGCCATTGGTTGTTCTATGATATATACCTCTCGAGCACCTGCATTTCTGGTTGCATCTCGTACTGCTCTAACTTCAACATTGGTTACGCCAGACGGGATACCAACAACAACTCTAGGACCCAAAATCTTTTTGGGCAAGAATTCACTAGTCTTTTTCAAAAAATATGAAAGCATTTCCTCTGTCACCTCAAAATCTGATATAACTCCATCAACGAGTGGTCTTACTGCTGTTATATGAGTCGGTGTTCTACCAAGCATATCTTTGGCTGTTCTTCCTACGGCCACCACTTGACCAGTTTTCTGGTTTACTGCTACAACAGACGGTTCATTCACCACTATTCCTTTGCCACGAACATAAACAAGGGTATTTGCAGTACCTAGGTCTATTCCAATATCATTTGAAAAACGACCAAGCAATTTCTCTTTTCTTTCTTTGAAACTATCCATAATATCATCACCTTATCATAGCTTGGATATGGGTGCTAGTTCTATTTTTTGAGTAATACGATCTTTCAATTCTACAGAATTATGAGCAAGAGTTTTCTCACTAACTACCATTCTTTTGGGTATACCCAAGAGATCTGCATCAGAGAATTTCTCTCCAGCACTACATTCTCTATCATCATACAATACATCTACTCCTTTCTTTATGAGCTTTTTATAGATATCATCGGCAGTCTTCTTTGTTATGCCTTTTTCATCTCTCAATACTATTAGATGGATAGCAAATGGTGATATTGCTTCAGGCCATACAAGTCCCTTATCATCACCGAGTAATTCTACTATTGTACCCATTACTCTTCCAGGACCGATACCATAACTACCCATAATAACTGGTTTTGGATTGTCATCCTTGTCCTTGTAGTACAATCCCAATGCTTCAGAGAAGCGAGAACCGAGATTGAATATATTTCCAACTTCTACAGCATGCTTTTCTTTGAGATCTGACTTTGCTATTCCTAGATCTTTCAGAACTTCATCATTCATGACTTCTTTATTTATAGCAATCTTTTTCTTTTCATGAACAAATATAGTGTCTTCACCTGCACCGATAACAGTTTGAAATTCATGAGAATATTTTGAGAAACTTCCACCACTTGCAAATGTCATATATGTTTCATTGCCTATTCCCAAGCGATCAAATATTCGTATATATGCTTGTTTTGCTTTTTCGTAGAATTCTTCCTGCTCCTTCACGTCTTTACAAAATGAATACAAATCTTTCATCAGAAACTCTCTCCCCCTCAATATGCCTGATTTGGCTCTCACTTCATTTCTAAACTTTGTCTGGAATTGATACGCAGCTATGGGTAAATCTCGAAAAGAACGTATATGATCTTTCATCAAGTTTGTCAATGGTTCTTCGTGTGTGAAGCCCAATCCCAATTCACTACTATTTTTTAGAGAAGTTTTGAACCAAATATCTACTTTCGTATCATCCCAACGATCACTTGTTTGCCACATTTCTTTGTCCTGGAGAGCTGTAAGTAACAATTCTTGTCCGCCAATAGCATTCATCTCTTCTCTTATTATATTTATTATCTTATTTAAGACTTTGAGACCTAACGGCAAGAATGAATAAACACCTGCCATCTCTTTGTGTATATAACCAGCGCGTATCAAGAGTTGAGCATTCTTTGCTACCTCATCTCTAGGAGCTTCGCGACGAGTTTTAGAGAATAGTTCAGATTGTTTCATTGAGTCTATTCTAGCAGAATTCTTCTGTCGAGTAAAATTGATAGTTTGATGAAATATCTCTCGAGCCGACACGAAATGCGATGTGAGCCATGAACAAATTGCCCGCATTTGCTGAATCCTTGTAAGCAAATGCGGTTGCAATTTGGAATGGCGACTTTGAGTGGAGGCGAGGGAGATATTTCATCAAACTATCAATCGATATCTAAATAAACAACTTTGCAATATCTTTGTAAGTTACTATAACCATAAGTATCATGAGCAGAACAAAACCAACTGTATTTACAATATTAAAAAACTTTGCAGGAATTCGACGTCTTATGATGCCTTCTATGCCTACAAATAATATTCTTCCTCCATCTAATGCTGGGAATGGTATCAAGTTGATAACACCTAAATTGATCGAAATGATAGCTGTGATGATAAGAAGATAATTGAAACCAATCTTTGCTGCACTACCTACGATACCTGCAATCCCTATAGGCCCAGCCACATCAGAGAAGTCAGCTTCACCTTGAAATATATTTGCAATGAATGTATATAGTCCTATGGCAGTATCTCTTATCAAGACTAAAGTATAATGCCCACCTTCATATATAGAATTCAAAAATGGCAATCGTATATCTGCAACACTTTGCATTGCTATACCTATTGCGTATTTATCAGGAACAATTCCAGTTATAGGGATTATTTGTACATTTGAAATAGTATCATCTCTCAAATATTCAAATGAGATAGGGTTACCATTACTTTGATCTATGGTCTTTTGAATAGTTTGAATCTGGCTTTCAATATTTATTTGATTATCTATCGATATAGATTCACCATCAACTAGATTCAATCTTTTAATAACATCCCCTGATCTTATCCCCGCCTTCTCTGCTGGCGAACCCTGTCCTACATATGTGATCATTATCCTTTCATCTTGGAATCTATCAGCATATTTTTCGAGACCATCTGTGGATGCAGTAACTCCAGAAGAAAAGATAATTACATACAATATCCATGCAAATAGAAAATTGAAAAATACTCCTGCGAAAAGGACTAAGGCCTGTTGCCATCTTGGTTTATTCACAAAACTCCTACTTGCATCTGGACCAGACATGGACTCAACATCTGGATTTTCACCAAATATTTTCACATAGCCACCAAATGGTATTAGATTGAGACCGTATTCTGTTTCTCCTCTCTTCCAGGATAATATCCTCGGACCAAAACCTATCTTGAATGCATCAACCCTTATTTTGAAAGCTCTTGCAACAAGAAAATGCCCCAATTCATGAACAAATATGAGAACTGCCAGAACCAGAATAAAGATAATAACTGTCATTTAATTCATTATTTCTTTTTCTTTCTTTGTAAAAGATTCATCCAACTTTTTATTTCCTTCATCTACGAATTTTTGTATTTCATTTTTGAGTCTGAATATATCGTCTTTGCCCATACCACCTTCTTTTTCTTTTGCCTGAAGATCTTTTATGATATGTTCTCTACTCGCCCTTACTTGTTTTTTTGCTTCTTCAAGTTTGTCTTTTGCTATCTTTACAATACTCACCCTTCGATCTGTTGTAAGTTCAGGAAAATTGACTCTTATACCTTGATCATCTACGGCAATAGAAAGACCAAGATTTGCAACTGTTAAAGCTTTTTCGATTGCTTTTACTTGTGATTTATCCCACGGTGTTATCCGGAGTGTCCTAGCTCCTTCTGTCGTAATACCAGCAACTTCTTTGAGAGATAGCGGTGCACCATATACTTCTACACGGACTGGATCCAATACAGCCGGTGAAGCTTGTCCTGTACGTATCTGTTGGAATTCCTTATTGAGCCATTCTTCTGCATTTGTGAGATTTTTCTTAAAT